>CAINCU010000001.1 GCA_903847155.1 uncultured Gallionellaceae bacterium
ACAGCGTCATCAAGAAATTAAAAAAACCGTTACCGAATGCCTGCAAATTTTGACTGGAGATAAGAAATGGAAGCAACACCGAGTAGAATGCGCCGATATGCGCCAAGAACAAACTAACCAGCAAGAATACCGATTCTCGATCACATGACCTCCAATTACCTTTTGCCGCTCCTGTAATTTCGTTGAAATTCGGCACTAATTTCTTTAGAAGAAGAAAAAGTATTACATACCTACAGAGGAAACCTATAGAGAACGCTAGCAACAAGCTCTCCCCGTATACCACTGCAAGAACCGCAACAACTAAATGCGTAATACCTGCCAATATTTCTACTTTCGCGGCATTGGTAACTTTGCCAAGTTGCGCCTCCAGAACATATAGCCTCATCGCCAAATCAGAACATGCAATGGAAAGTAGCATTATTATCGTAACGACCAACAATTCTTCCGTCGGAAGCTTAAGGAGCAAAATGGCCGGAACAGTCAATACGATAAATCCAACGCCGAATCCATTACTAAGGCGTCGGCGAAAATCCAAAGGTAATGAACGGGCCGCGTATATAAGGGTAGGTGTCATAAGTTGGTAAACGTAATTGCATATCACAACAGCAATATTGTAGTTTTCAGCCTTATGAAATCCCACAAAGATAATAACAAGCAACGGAAATGCCTGATTTAATAATGCAAACAAACCTGATTTAACTAATTGAAAGAACATGACACGAGGGGTTCCTAGATGTGGGTGCGTAAAATCGGACAGTGAGATAAGTAGGCCCTTCGTGAAACCATCCTTTCGTAGAGATAAATCAGTAGTGCACAAAACAAATAGATATCAACATTTGGATACATAATAAAATTATCCATCCCAAGCCCACCATATGCGAGTAACGCATATGGAAATAGTGCATTGGCCCACCCATACCCCTCACGGCTTGCCGCCGCAACTGTGGCAAACATGAATCCAAAAATAAGGAAGTAGAGCAACGAAATCCATCCAAGATCGGTGTAAACATAACCAATAGCCGTCGGCCAAATTAATAAACCATTAAGCCCATAAGCATTTAAAGAACGAGTTTGCTCAAATACATAGATAAATCTGGATTCCGGCTCAAACTCTGGAAAAAAACGCTTGAGAATCGGCGGCTGAACAATAGCAGCGCAACAGTTGTAAAGTGAATCATTAAATGGATATGTCAGTCGATTCTCAACAATTCTTGTTAGTCTCTCATAGTTTGGTATCACATAACTTACGACCGATGTCAGTGCATCCCCCCTAATTGCTGCAGTTAATATAAACAATCCAAGCAGTGCAAAAATCAAATACCTAACTTTTTTCTTGATGAGGAAAAATAAAATAAAAAGAGGCAAAATTCTAAAGCGCGCCATTTCGGCGAGTGCCGTGATAAGCATTACGCAAAATAAATACCAAGCGTACTTATTGTTTTTAGATCCCGGGCTGGCACTTAGAAGTACCCAAGAGCAAATCGGAAGCGCAATGTCTGAAGCAAAATAGAAGGTGGGCGACTCTATTGATCTTTTTAATTCTTCAGCAGAAAATTGACTGAATAATGAGTACAAAGAGGTGAGCCATTCAACCAATTCGGCTATCACCAAAAATAATAATACCAAAATTACATATTTCACCGCGGATCGTTCTGATGCAACGACACGTACGCCACAGTTACTAAACCGTCTTTTTAAAATGAGGCAAACATTCCCACCAATTACCAAAGACGCGACGACAAGAAGAATCAGCGCCACCGTTGAAAATGAAACTACCGACTTTCGTTCACCAAAAAGATAATAATATTGTTCACTGTCAAAACCCAAATAAACGGCGTAAGGTAATATTAGAGTAACAAGCGGAATTACTATGATCAATAAATTGATCTTCAGGTGCTTAATTGTCAGCATGTTTATAACAACGCTTCCGAGGGTTGCCCCCAAAAAGCCATCGGTTCGTAATCCGGGTAAGGATAATGACCTAGGTTCAAATTAATTTCCCAATTGTTTTCACTTAGCCAAGATTCAACCAATCGGCGTACGGAAATAGGTTTTCCCGAGCAAATATTAACCGCGCCGACGTCGCCTTGCGCCATTGCCAGCATGACGATCTGTTGCGCAACTTCTTTTGCTGGCAAGTAATCGCGAAGTTGTTCGCCGCCCGACATGTTGAAAACCTGTTCGCCGCGTGACACTGCTTCTTTTAACTTGGGGTAAAGCGAAGTATTCGGTTGACCTTCGCCATACATGTAGAACAAACGCCCCCATGTCAAATTAAACGGTTTAGTCACCTTCAAATATTCCAGCTGCTGCCGCAATGCATCCTTGGCATATCCATAAGGATTAGTCGGATTGGTCGGCATCGATGCCGCAAGAGCACCAGACTGCATTCCATATTCAAAACAGGTTCCCGTCACCAGCAGTGATGGCAGTCCGGACTGGATCATCGTTTTAAGAAATTGATACTGCTTGGGCAACTCTGTTTCAAAATGATGCAGCGATTTGTAATTAGGCAATCCGTCCCAGGCCATATGGATCAATACGTCCGGCTTGCCTAGACGCTCGAAGCTGTCTGGTACAGGGTTGGCGATATCCATCTCCACCACCTGCACCGAACCACCTAGGGCGCTCAACCGCGAGGCATCGCGGGTAACTGCGACGATATCCATCTCGTGCTTGATCAGCTCTGTCAGCACATGTCGTCCGACAAATCCACTGGCACCTGTCACCGCCACTTTCATGATGCGCCTCAACTTATCTTGAGTGAAGGAACGGCTGTGACGAATTGGCCGCCCCATTCCCGAATGTATGCCAATTGCTCGACTACTTCTGTCCGCAGGTTCCACGGCAGGATCACGACATAATCAGGGCGGGTTTGTTTCAAATGCTCTTCAGCAACGATCGGGAGCCTGCAACCCGGCAGGAATTTATCCTGCTTGGCAGGGTTACGATCCACGACATATGACATCAGGTCTGGACGGACACCAGCATAGTTCATCAGTGTATTGCCTTTGGCGGCAGCACCATATCCGGCCACTGTCTTTCCTGCTCGCTTTGCTTCGATAAGAAATGACAGAAAATCATTCTTCACTCGATCCGCTTTGTCCTGGAAACCGGCATAGAACGACATGTTGGTCATACCTGCTGCCGCTTCCCGTTCCAGGAGTTTGGCGACATTTTGGCTCACGTCACGCTCGCCCGTAATCTTGCGTTGCGCATAGACGCGCAGACTTCCGCCATGTGTGGCCAATTCTTCCACATCGAAAATGCTCAGACCGTTGCACTCGAAAATGCGCTTTACCGCCGTCAATGAAAGGTAGGAATAATGTTCGTGATAGATGGTATCGAACTGGTTCTCGGAAACCAGGCGCAACAGGTGGGGGAATTCAAAAGTGGATACACCTGCCGGTTTCAGTATCGCAGCAAATCCGCCGACAAAGTCGTTGATGTCCGGCACATGCGCCAGCACGTTGTTGGCTGCGGTCAGGTCGGCCTGTTTTCCTTGTGTTGCAAGTTCTTGCCCCAGCTTTACCCCGAAGAATTCTTCAACGATTTCGATACCTTTGGCGCGTGCCGCGTTAGCGGTACTGGTCGTGGGCTCGATACCCAGACAGGGAATCCCGCTCGCTTTTGCATATTGCAGCAAATAGCCATCGTTCGCCGCTACTTCGACGATATGAGAACTCCCGTTCAATCCAAATCGATTTGCCATATCGGTGACGTATTTTTCTGCGTGCTTAAGCCATGTCGTCGAGAACGAGCTGAAGTATGCATAATCCGACGAGAAGAGTTCGTCTGCCCCTGCATAGTCCTCAGTCTGAACCAGCCAGCATTGGTTGCACACCAACACGCGCAGTGGAAAATATTTTTCTGGCGCGTGCAGCATTTGCTGAGAGAGATAAGCGTTGGATGGCGGCGATGTGGCTAGATCGATCAGAGATTGTGTTAATTCAGTTTGGCAATGACGGCACTTCATAGAACAACTCCCTGATAATTCTCATCAATAAATGTGTGACTGCGGTCCCGTGCAGAAAGATCGGTAATCGGCAATGGCCAAGCTATGCCCAGCTTTGGATCGGCCACATTGAGCGCACCCTCCGCCTCTGGATGGTATGACGCAGTATGCAGGTATATCAGCTCGCAATCTTCTGTCAGCGTCTGGAATCCGTGGGCAAAGCCCTCAGGGATGAGAAGGCTCTTTCTGTTTGCGGCCGAAATGATTTCTCCATGCCAGCACAAAAATGTAGGGGAGTCCGGTCGAAGATCGACGGCGACATCTAGGATTTCGCCTCTCAAACAACTCACAAGCTTTGTTTCAGCGTGTGGAGGGTATTGGAAATGGAGGCCGCGCACGGCACCTTTTTTTCGCGTGAGCGTATGGTTCATCTGAGCCACCGCCTTGTTAATGCCCGCATCCCGAAATTCCTCGGCGCAGTAGAAGCGCGACAGAAAACCGCGATCATCCTCTATGGCTTTGCGCTGTACTAACACCAGCCCACTCAACGGTGTGACTATAAAATCAAAACGTGACATAGTCTCAAGCGTTTATTTTAGTGGACTGGTAATCTGCAATTTGTGCCAGAGTAACTGATTGCATATCTTCACCTTTTCGCCAGGCTTCGTGCCACTGTAATGTCTTTTCTAAGGCATCCCGCAATCTCCAGCGTGGATGCCACCCTAACTGTGCATGTGCCTTGCTGCTATCCAACTTAAGGTAATTTGCTTCATGGGGTTGCTGCCTTTCATCGCATTGCCACTTTACGTCTTTTCGCATTTCTGCCAGCCGCTCGACTATCCAGCGCACAGGTCGCGCATCTTCATCTTCCGGACCAAAATTCCATCCTTCAGCAAATGGCATGCCGTCCGTATAGAGCCGTTCTGCCAACAGCAGATATCCCGCCAACGGTTCCAGTGCATGTTGCCATGGACGAGTGGATTGCGGCGAGCGTATCTCCAGTGTTTTCCCTGCGTCCATTGCGCGCAGGAAATCCGGTATCAGGCGATCTGCCGCCCAGTCGCCACCACCAATCACATTGCCTGCTCTTGCACTAGCCAGTGCAACCCCTGCTGGCTCGATGAATGATCGCCTATATGCTGAAGTCACAAGCTCAGCGCAACCCTTGCTGCTTGAGTATGGGTCGAAGCCACCCATGGCCTCATTCTCTCTGTAGCCCCAAATCCATTCACGATTCTCATAACATTTATCTGTCGTCACGTTTACCACCGCTCGCACTTTTGGCGTCTGCCGAACAGCCTCCAATACATTGACTGTCCCCATGACGTTCACTTCATATGTTTCTGCAGGATGGGTATAGGAATAGCGCACTAGGGGTTGTGCCGCCATGTGAATTACGATTTCGGGTTTGTGTTCGACAAACACATTACTCATCCTGCTCACATCTCGAATATCGCCGATGATGCTGGTCATACCTTTTTCTACATTGGCAACCACGAACAAGCTAGGGTTCGTCGGCGGCGCGAGCGCATAACCTGCAACCTGCGCACCCATGGATTGCAGCCAAAGCGACAGCCAGCTTCCCTTAAAACCGGTGTGTCCAGTCAGCAGGACGCGCTTGTCTTTCCAGAATGCCGGGTTCACTTCCACACCTTCCATGGCGCTTTGCCGGATTGCCACAGTTCTTCCAGATGCATCTTGTCGCGTAAGGTGTCCATCGGCTGCCAGAATCCATTATGGTGGAATGCCGCCAGTTCTCCTTCTTCAGCCAGGCGCTCCATGGGTTCGCGTTCCCAGACTGTTTTGTCTCCGCTAATATAGTCGATAACTTCGGGCGATAACACAAAAAATCCGCCATTAATCATGGCGCCATCACCTTGTGGCTTTTCTCGAAAACTGTTGACTTTGTTTCCCTGCATATCAAGAGCTCCAAATCTCCCAGGGGGCAAGGTAGCGGTCAAAGTGGCCTTTACCTTTTGGCTTTTGTGAAACGTTATCAGGTCGGTGATGTTGACATCGCACACACCGTCACCATAAGTCAAACAAAAAAGTTCGTCATTTTTTACGTAATCCGCTACCCGCTTTAATCGACCTCCGGTCATGGTTTCTTCACCGGTATCGACCAAAGTGACTTTCCACGGCTCGGCATTGTGCTGATGCACTTGCATCTGGTTGTTCTGCATATCGAATGTGATGTCCGACATGTGCAGAAAATAGTTGGCAAAATATTCCTTGATGACATACCCCTTGTAGCCGCAACACACCACGAATTCGTTAATGCCATGGGCGGAATATATTTTCATGATGTGCCACAAGATCGGCTTGCCGCCGATTTCGACCATCGGTTTAGGGCGAATCGACGTTTCTTCGCTGATGCGCGTTCCCAAGCCACCTGCAAGGATCACTGCCTTCATAAAACACCTTTCAATTTATTATTTTACTTGAGAGTACGCATCACGCTGCCTTCGCTTTGCTTTCCTCATCTCGTCGCTTGGCGATACCTTCCTTGAAGAAAATATAGATGATCGTCAAGAAGGCTGCGACTAATGCCGAAAGGATGACAATAAGCGAACGTTTTGGCTTGATCTTTTTATCCGGCTCAACCGCCTTATCCAGCACTTTAAAGGCAAAGTCTTTTTGAGTATTAGCCAGCATGACTTTCTTTTGCTCGGTAGCAATCAGATCGAAGAGAATCTTGCGCATCTCTTCGATCTGCGTGCGCATCAGTTCTTCGTTCAGATATTGGAGGTTACTTTCACTGCGCGTGATGGATTGTTGCGCAAGGTATAGATTCAGCTGCTCCACCAAAGAGTTGGCAACTTCAGCCGCCAATGCGGCGTCCTTCAACTCTACAGAGACAGTAACCAAATCAGTTTTTTTATCCCTATCAACGCTCAAGATGCCGTTTATCAATAGCCGATGCGCATCAAGCTGCCCCGGCTGTTTCTTGGGGTCAGTCTCTTTCCATTTCTTCTGTTGTTCGTCCCATTTATCCTCGAACAAGATGGGCATCAGTTTTTTCTCTTGCACAAACTTCCACAAGAAATCGCGCGATTTTAGCACCGCAAGATTTTGTTCGGTGCTACCACCCCCACCCACTGATATACCAGCCATGGAAGCCAAGCCGCCCAAGCCGCCCAGCGCCGCAGACAATCCGCCGCCCTTGGCATCATCGGTATTTGCCGGAGCAAGCAACACCTCGGCGCGATAGATGTTTGGCATCAACAGGGATACCCCCGCCGCAACGATAGCCACGCCGAAGGTCACCAGCAGGATCAGGCGTTTGTATTTGAGCAGCGTACGCCACAGCTCCAGCAGGTCGATCTCGTCGTCCATGTCAGCGCGCAGTTCATGCTGCCCATCATTACCCCCGCTCACTTTAAAATCCCAACTGTCTTCATCGCAGCCAAGGTGGTACCTAGCTGCATGGTGACCCGCGACCAGTCAAGTGCAATATCCAACGCATTCATGCGCGCCAAGTCCTGCGGAACAACAATGGTGTCGCCCGGCTGTATCTTGCCCTGCCACGAGAACCATCCGCCGCTACTAGAATCCACATGCCCATCGGCACGCACCAGATAAATTCCGGAAGCATCGGCCATCCGTGTCAAACCGGCCTGCTTGACGTAATCGTCGCGGCTGTAGCTAGGATCAAACATCACAGCCGAGTGGTTATACACCTCGCCCACCACCAACACTTCATCAGGACGTTTGGGGACAAATAATTTGTCGCCGTCATGTAATCTCACATTGAACTCTGCGCCTTCCAACTTGGCAACATTTTCCAAATGGATCACCACGCGACCAGTGGCCTGAGTTGCTTTGAATTCTTCCAGTGTGCGCTTTCCAGATTCTAATGCTTGTTGTGTCTGTGCCTTTAGCGCTTCATCATTCAACGAAGATGCTGCAGTTTGTTTCGCCGACAACTCACTCCCCATCCGGTGCGCCAGTTCATCCGCTTGCTTTTGCTGATCCAGCCGTACCGATTCGCGGGTGAACACAGCCGCTGGCAGATAAGCCGTGTCGGTAAAGCCGCCAACGCGTTTGAGCAGGGAGGCCAGTGTCTCGCCTTCTTCAATCGGATATGTTCCGGGGTGAACCACTTCTCCACCGACTACCACTTGCTCGGCATCACGCCAGTTCGACACACGACGAACACTCAACACATCGTAAGGCTGCAACAGCACATTTTCTTGCGCATCACCTTTCAAAGCTGCCTCAAGATTGACGGTGATGTGATCGGATATGCGCTTGATTCCATTCTCTACCTTATAGCGCGTGATCTCGGCATTTTTCAGAAAAGCCATTTCGGTCACATTGCCCGCAGCGAACACCAAATCGGACAGGCGCATGCCAAGACCGAGCTCAAGTGTTCCAGGATTGTGAACCTCACCCATCACGACCACCTGCTTGTGCTCATTACTCTCGTAAATTGAATGCACTACCACGCGATCCAAATCTTGCAGCGGAATATCATTCACCTTATCCGATGCCATCGCCAGTGCCAAATTAACCTTGATAAGGTGTACATCGCGTGTCTGCGGATTGGTGCGATAAATCTCAACCAACCCCATATCCGTCTCGCGCAGCACACCGCCTGCTGCCAATACCAAGTCGGTCAAGCGCATATTGCGTTGAAATTCATACCCGCCAGGTGTTTTGACACTGCCCTGAATACTGAGCTTCGGCTTCTCGCGGAAATTCGAGCGCTTGAACACATACACACGGTCGCGCGCCTGCAATGGCAAATCCAACTCGCCATCCTTGGCTTGGGGCACTAATAACTCCCCCAACTTGAAGCGAATTATCATCGGTTCGCGAGTGTCTTTCGCTTCGCGCTCGATAACGCCATAATCCATAAACGTCTCGGGCAGCAAGTCATCCAAGGAGGTGATAAGCGAAGAAATACGCATGCCGTTTTCCCAAGCATATTTTCCAGGCCGCTTCAAGTTACCGATCATCAATATCTGGTTGCTCTCAAAATCCGTCCCGGAAAACACTTTTATCACGTCGCCGTTGCGCACAGGTACATTGGCACCGTTACCAAGCAAAGACAAATTGATGTCCTTTTGTTCTCCTTTGGCATCTATCCGCTCAATCATGGCCTTTTCAAGATAGGCCTTGGGCATCAAACCACCCGCCAACTTCAGCATGTCAGCAACTGTCGTTTCGTTACCCATTTCATAGATCGCCGGACGCACTACTTCGCCTGCAATACTTATTGTTTTACCAATAGGAGGCACGAATACCACATCGCCAGGCAACAGGCGCACATCCTTGCTGGTATCGCCGCGCAATAGAAAATCGTAAAGGTCAATCGTGGTCACGATGCGGCCTTTGCGCTTTAATTGGATATTGCGCAATGAGCCGGATTTATTTACACCACCCGACGCAAACAGCGCACTCGAAAGAGTGGCCAAACCGCTGACTGTATAAGAACCGGGACGAAATACATCACCCAAAGCGAAGATGCGAATAGAGCGCAGTTGCCCCATCGTGATACTGGCGGATACGCCGATCATTTTTTCCTTGATCTGTTCCGCCAACAAGGCTTTGGCTTGAACAAAACTAAGACCAGCAACTGAAATCGGACCGATTTGCGGAAAGGACACTGCGCCTTGTCTATCCACCGTCAGCGCCAACTCCTTATTGTCCTTGCCGAACAATTGCACCTTGATCTCATCGCCCGGCCCCAATACATACTCCGGTGGTACAGGCACATCGGTGACAGGAGTAAAGGTGGTAGGATCCGTAGCAAACAGGCTGTAACCGAATTGCTGCAAATCGGTTGTGCTCACTTTCAGCGGCTTGGATTCGCGGGTGAATTCTTCGAATGAAAAGTGAATTTTATCTTTGTCTTCGGCCTGCCGCGATTGTTCCTGATCTACCGTGGCATCAGCCTTGGTTGCGTGCTTATCTTTCTTGTCTGATTTATTTTTATCCAGTGCGTCTTTTTTTTCATCTGGCGCGTCGGTTTTAATTTCACTTTCCAAGCGACCCACGCCAACGTTGCGCTGTTGCGGCTCCTTTTGTGTATTGTTTGTTGCAGGATTGGTAGCGGCTTGATTAGCATTGCCTCCGGCCTGCTGCATCAGTGCTGCGCGTTGCTCGGGTGACAACTGTTGCAGTTGTTGTAGTTGATCAGGAGTCAGTTGCTGGAGCAATTGCGCCGAACCGGCGGCTTGTACACGCTGCGAACCAAGCAACAAGAATCCAAGACACACAGCCAATAGCGGCATATTTGCAAATTTCATTCAAGCCTCACTTAATGTCTCGCCAAAGCGAAACTCGTGGTTGGTGCTAGACAATGGGTGCGCATTGTAATCGAAGCTCTTGATATTCCAAAATTTCGCCCTTGCATTCGATGAATGAGGCCTCAATAATCCGCCCGCAACACGCGCAGCGGAGGTAACTTGATCACATTCCGCGTCGAAAATCATCCGGCAACGACTATAATAAAAGTCCCGCCACACGTTCCAATCAACCAGATCAGCAAATTGCTCTCGTAAACGACACGTTGAAAATCAGACACTATCAGTCGTGCAACCTCGACCACGCGCCGGATGTTCTCAACAAGGTCGGTATCTGTTGTACAGAAACCCACGTTGTCAAACCGTGACGAACGTTGCCACCTTCGAGCGTGAGGAGGTGATGCCTATCCCCACGCAGACGCATCGCAATGATGGATTTTCCCGCCCATGAGAAGCCAATGACTCGAATGCTCATGGGGGCGCTGACGTTTTTTTGCTGCGTGCAAGACCTTATCCACTGATAGTAAATACCAGTGGAGGCTAGCCATAGAATGCATCGATACAACTATGGCAAATTTCAGTCATCACAAATTTCACTTCGCCGCTTGACAGTGCTGAGAAGCGATGGCCCGCAAAGGAACGCTGGCCTCTTCGGCTGTCAGGTAACGACTCCAAGAAA
>CAINCU010000002.1 GCA_903847155.1 uncultured Gallionellaceae bacterium
AAGCGCAAGGACGGCAATCGTTATCTGGCCGATGTCACCATCACGCCGGTGGTAAGCGAAGACGGCATGACCACGCATTATCTCGGCATGCACCGCGACGTGACCGAGGTGCATAGACTGGAGCGTCAGGTGCAGAACCAGAAGACGCTGATCGAGTCTGTGGTGGATGCGGCGCAGGTCGCCATCGTGCTGCTGGACGAGAAAGAGCGCGTGCTGCTGGACAATCAGGAATACAAAAAACTCATCGGCGATCTGGGCAAGGAACCGGCGCTGAAATTGCTCGCCGCGCTGCGCGAACAGATGGGCGATGCCTTCAGCAAAGCCTACGACAAGCACCGCAACATCGCGGCGCGCGAGGTGTGTATCGCCATGCCCAACCACGCTTGCCGCTGGTTCTCCTGCGCGGTGTCGTGGTTCGAGGAACACGATGTCGGCGCGGATGCGTTTTACGAACCGCTGCGCCGCCACTATCTGCTGCTCACCATTCAGGACATCAGCGAACTCAAGCAGCAACAGGAAGCGCTGCGCATCAACAGCCTGCGCGCATTACTTTCCGAGCAAGAACGCATTCAGGGTTTGCGCGAGACTTTGGCGGGCGCGGTATATCAACTGGAAGAACCGCTGAATATGTTGAGCGCGGTGGCGAACATGATGGAGCGGCGGCGCGATGCGAACGGCGATCTGCCTGCCTCCAGCGCGCTGGAAGAAGCGCTGCAAAAAAGCCGCGAGGCGCTGGACAATCTGCGCGCCTGCATTCCCGACCAAAGCAGCGAAGCATTGCAACTGCTCGATATCAACGATGTGCTGGTGGACGTGCTCAAGCTCACCACCGCCAGTCTGCTCGGCGCGGGCATCGTGGTGGAATGGCAGCCGTCGAACGCGCCCGCCACGCTGTCCGCACATCCGGCGCAACTGACCAACCTGTTCAAGCAACTGGTGTCGAATGCCGTCGAGGCGCTGAACGCGCGGCGCGGCGGCCAGCGCGAATTGCGCATCAGCTCCGCCGTGCGCGCCGACCACGTCGAAGTGCTGATCGAAGACAGCGGCCCCGGCATCGCCGACGAATTGCGCTACAAAGTGTTCCAGCCATTCTTCACCACCAAGGGTACGGCCAAGCATCATCTTGGTCTGGGGCTCGCCATGGCGCAGGATGTGGTCAATCAGCACGGCGGCACGATAGACATCGACCCGTCATACCGCACGGGATGTCGCGTGCGCGTGCAATTGCCGTTTGCGAACGGAGGCAACCATGTCTGAATCGCACATAAATCCTGAAATGTTGAACGCCGAACTGGAAACGCTGTACCAAGTGAGCCGCGTGCTGTCGCGCTCGCTCAACTTCAAACAGACGCTGGAAGGCGTGCTGGATGCGCTGCACGAGGGCATGGCGCTGGAACGCGGCATGGTGAGCTTGTTCGATGCGGCCAGCGGCGAGTTGCAGGTGTCGCTGGTGTATGGCGTGTCCGACACCGTGACCGAAGAGGTGAGCTACCTGCCCGGCGAGGGCGTGGTCGGCACGATTCTGAAAACCGGCAACAGCATCGTGGTCGATTGCATCATGGACGAGCCGCGTTTCCTGTCGCGACTTGGCATCTATAACCCTCAGGGCGCCTTCGTCGGCGTGCCGATACGCCTCGGGCAAAAAGTGGTGGGCGTGCTGGCTGCACAGCCCGCGCCCAGCATCCACAAACAACTGACCGAATACCAGCGTTTTCTGGAAATGGTGGCCAATCTGATCGGGCAAAGCGTGCGCCTGTCACAGCAAGTGGCGCAGGAAAAATTGGAGATCGTGGAAGAGCGCGACGTGCTGCGGCGCACCGTGCGCGGCCAATACGGCTTCGACAACATCATCGGCCATACGCAATCCATGCGGCGCATTTTCGAACAGGTGCGGCTGGTGGCGAAGTGGAACACCACGGTGCTGATACGCGGCGAGACTGGCACCGGCAAGGAACTGATCGCCAACGCCATCCATTACAACTCGCCAAGAGCGCGCGGCAGCTTTGTCAAACTCAACTGTGCGGCACTGCCGGAAACGCTACTGGAATCGGAATTGTTCGGCCACGAAAAAGGTGCGTTCACGGGCGCCGTGGCACAACGCAAAGGCCGCTTCGAACAGGCCGAAGGTGGCACGGTGTTCCTCGACGAGATCGGCGAAATTTCTGCCTCGTTCCAGGCAAAGTTATTGCGCGTGCTGCAAGAAGGCGAACTGGAACGCGTCGGCGGCACACGCACCATTAAGGTCGATGTGCGTGTGGTCGCCGCGACGCACCGCGACCTCGAAGCCGAAGTGGAAAAAGGCCGCTTCCGCGAAGACCTGTACTACCGTCTCAACGTGATGCCGCTGTACTTGCCGCCGCTGCGCGAACGCATGGAAGACATTCCCGAGATCGCGCGCTTCCTTGTGGAAAAAATCGCCACCAGTCAGGGCCGCCAACTCAGCCTGACCGATGCCGCGTTGCGCATCCTGATGCACCACGACTGGCCGGGCAACGTGCGCGAACTGGAGAACTGCCTGGAACGCGCCTCGGTAATGACCGAAGGCAACACCATCGACCGCGACGCCATCCTGCTCACTGGCATCGACGAAAAGATCTCCGCCAGCCGAGGCACGATTCAGAACGTCAATCTCGATGATCCCGACCTTGATGAAAGAGAAAAAGTCATCGCCGCGCTGGAACAGGCAGGCTGGGTGCAAGCCAAAGCCGCGAGGTTGCTGGACATGACACCGAGGCAGATTGCTTATCGGATTCAGACGTTGAATATCAAGGTGCGGCAGATATAGCGCTCCGTTCGTGCCGAGCCCTTCGACAAGCTTAGAACAGGCTTGTCGAACCATGAATAGAAGTTGACCGGTAAAATCACGCTGATGAACTTCAACATGGAAGGCAACCCGACATGAGCACATTTACCCCCTGCAAAGGCCAAACCGACTGCCGCGACGACGGCATCACCTGCCTTACTTGCGGGCGCAGCTTAGCCGAGGTCGAGCAGGCCAGAAACATGATCGACTCACTGGCGGAATTCGTCATCGCGCAAGGTTACGATAACGTCGGCGAGTTCGCCGCTTATGTTGCCGACAAGGTAGAGAAGAAGGTCAGGTATCGGCGCGAGACGAAAATACAACTTGATGATTGAATGACCGCTTGTGGCATGTGAATTTAACCAAAACTTTTCGCGAACGGCAGGAGATAACCCATGCGGTCATACAGTCCAGCGTAGATCGACCGTCCGCTTCCCGTCAAAGAGTGTTCATAGACTACGATGGCTCTCAACCGAGCCCAGTCTCCCTTATATGCCTATGGTCGGTTTCTTGCACCAGCGTCTTCAACTGCTCAAGCAAAGCGTCACGCAGTCCATGCAGCTCTCTAAGCATCGCTAGTGCCTCCAAGTTCCGGCCACGGGCCTGAAGCTCCAGCAGCTCGACCGCCAGTGTATGCACCTGCTGGTGCAACAGTTCGATGGTCTGAAAAACTGGCTGCGCGCCATGTCGACTCATGCCATAGGTATCTAGCCACTTGCCGAAGCGGCACTGGCTACGATCCAGCGGTGGTACAGTGGACCCCTCCGTCAAGACAATAATGCATCGAGTTTAAGAGGGTAACCTTTCACATGCAGCGGAACGGCGCTGCCCCGGTTTTCGGTTTCT
>CAINCU010000003.1 GCA_903847155.1 uncultured Gallionellaceae bacterium
CCTACCAATACCGCCTTGGCGATGCGCTTGGTGCCGTGGCGGCCAATGTAGTGGGCGACCTCCCCGCCCCCCATGGAATGCCCCACCAGCATGATGACATTCAAATCCAATTGTTCGATCAATTCAGACAGATCATCAGCATAAGTGTCCATCTCGTTGCCATACCACGGCTGGCTGGAACGGCCATGACCACGCCTGTCGTGGGCAATGCAGCGATAACCGCGTGATGCCAAAAAAAACATCTGGCTTTCCCAAGCATCGGCATTGAGCGGCCAGCCGTGACTAAAAACCACGGGTTGTCCTGCACCCCAATCCTTGTAATAGAGTTCCGTACCATCCTGTGTCGTGATCGAAGCCATTGTGAACCCCTGTATCGGATGTGATTAGGTATTCACAATGCTCCGTCAGCCGTTCTTATTCCGTGCCATAACGCACATAAGCCAACATTTTAAATGTGCGTTAACGCACAGCATCACGCGTCGGACGCTGACATCATTAAAAAAATCTTGAGTGTTCCAGACATAAGGAGATCGATATGAAAAAATCCAATTTGAATGAAACATCCCTGTCACGCAGGGATGTTCTGCGCGGCGCGTTTGCGGTTGGTTGCGGACTGTTGCTGCCGCTGGCAGTTTTCAGTTCCCCGGCAGTTGCTGCGGAAGCTGCTGCGATCAAGAAAGTATCAAAGAAGAGTGTGCAGTATCAGGATCATGCCAAAGGTGAGCAGAAATGCAGTGGTTGCGCGAATTTCATTGCCGGGTCGAATACCTGCCAGCGCGTCAAAGGAAGAGTCAATCCAGATGGCGGTTGCATCCTGTGGATGAAAAAAGTGTAAGCATGACGGAGGGGATAGCGGCCTTAAGCCGCAATCCCCCTACTCCTATTGAGATACCTCAACCCTTTTCATTTGTGCGGGAGGTCAAGTATTTCAAGCCCAAGAAGATGGCGGAGGGATAGAGGTACAACAAGCGCCAGCCATTTTTTGCAAGACCGACAATGCCTTTGCGACGCCATGTCACAAACGCAGTGATCACGCCAGCCACTAATGCGGGATGCCTGTAGATGAGATGCACTGCCTTAACCCCGACATCCGCCACAGCCAATGGCGTTTGCAGATGCCGGAAGATCACAGCCATATCCATGCGCTGAGCTTCGATATTCTCCAATAGCTCAAGGCGATGATAAGTGAGCAGCGCAAGCCGTTTATTCATGATCGCGGTGTAAGCCGGTCGATGTCATCAGACAACTCGGCAATACTGAATGAAAATAATCTTGTTCTTTCACGTGCCGCGCGTCGCAATGCGATCAACGCCAATAAACCGGCAATGAAGAATACTGTTGCCATGCCGCCCAACACCAGCAGACGGTAGCTGTCCCAAAACAGCACCACTACAAATACCGTCAGCAGCATGATGAACATGGCAAAGAAGAAAAGAGCGATGCTGCCGAAAAAAAACATTTGCCGGATACGCAAGCGCTCTTCTTCCAACTCGTTGGACAGCAGCGCGAGTCGCGTCTGAGCGATGGCGAGCAAAGTGCCCGTTAAGCGTTTCAGCGACTCCAGCAGTCCGCTCGGTTGCGTCATGATCTAGCGGCGTGCGATCAGCATTCCGGCAATCAAGCCCAGAGCGGCGGTGATGCCGATCGCTTTCCAAGGATTCTCGTGGACGTATTCATCCGTGACTTTTGCCGCCGCTTTGGTGCGCTCTATCACTGCGTCCTCGGCGTCCATCAGGCTTGCTTTAACGGCTTGCAGGCTCTTCTGGATACGGGCACGGGCGATATCGGCATCTTCACCGGCCTGGTCGGCGGTAGCGTGCAGCAGTGCCTCGGCATCCGCCATCACCAGACGCAAATCATCCATGAGTTTTTCCTTGGGGATCGCCAGTAACGAATTGGGGGCATTCAATGTTTTTTTATTCATGATTTCACTCCTAAAATTAGTAAATGAGACGTTTTGATACAGCCGTTTATTTATTCTCGATAATTCTACGAATTCATCACAATCGTCCCATCAGCAGCAGAATGATGATGACGGTTAGAACCAGAACAAGTCCGCCGCTCGGACCATAACCCCACGACCTGCTGTGTGGCCATGCCGGAATCGCACCGATCAGCATCAATATCAAGATGATTAAGAGAATCGTTCCCAATGACATTTTGCGTACTCCCCATGAGGATAAAAATTATGCTTAGCTTGAACTGACTTTGCCATTACTGTCGGAGATGATGATCTCCACGCGACGATTCAACTGGCGACCGGCGGCAGTGTCGTTATCGGCAACCGGAAATTCTTCACCGCATGCGATTTGATGTTGTAGATTGTTTTCATGTTGCTTCCCTTGCGTGTTAAAGCATCCGGACTGGCACTTTCCATTTCTGGCAGTGCAGACATTAGATGGCAAGCGCGAAGCGGTCTGTGCGTTGCCAGACATAAGGCAGCCATGACACGCTCAGCTCAAGAGTGCATCATGCTCTGATGACTCTGAGCAATACGACAATGATCGCGATCACCAGCAGAATGTGAATGAAGCCGCCTAACGTGTAGGAAGTGACAACTCCCAACAGCCACAAGATGATTAAAACAGCCGCAATGGTATAGAGCATGATGAGAACCTTTCTTTAGGATAACAACTACTTCACCACAATCTCAAACAGTACCCGCATATTCGCCTTGGCTTCCGGCGAATTGATGTCAGCCGGAGATACCTCATACAACGCAGGCTTTGTTCTGCCATAGCCGATAGTGGTAATGCGTTCCGCCGTAATTCCCTTTTCGGTCAGATAGCTCATCACCATATTTGCGCGGGCTTCACTCAGTTTTTGATTGACCTCTTCCGAGCCTTGTGCCGACGTATAACCCGCAATGCGCACATTCATTTTTGGATTGTCTTTCAACACCAGAATATTTTTGTCCAGCAGCGCCTTGGCTGCAGCCGTCAACGTTGACTGGTTGAAATCAAAATACGTGTCGCCGAAAACCACCACTTCCTCATTCGCCTTGGGATCAAGCACCAGCATCATCAGCTTCAACTCGGACAAGCTTTTTTGCGACAGCTCCATCTTCGGCGCAGGCTTCAACAGCATGAACAAAAGTATCGCCACAATCACGCACAATATTCCAATGATGACCGCCAGCAAATTCGGCTTCTTCTTGATGTGTATCAATGGATAGTGCTTGCCCGAAAGCCGCTCCGCCTCAAGCCAATCCACATAGTCATTACCGTCCTTAAAACCGTGTTTCACATACAGTTCGTAGGCCACGTTTTTAATTTCCTTATTCTCTTCGTTCAATTCTTTCTGAAGCATTTTGTCGCCTCTCATTTCTTTTTTAATGGATAGGGAATTCAGCAGCACAAGAGTCGAAGAATCGGGAGGGGCACTTTGAGACACTCGACGATTTGTTTCTGTGCGCTGTCGTACGTACTGCGCAATAACACTATTAAACGGGGCACGAAGAGCAACAACTGCCCCGCACACCCGCAAGGGGTAGGACGTGGTTGTAAAGCCGACAAGTCGGCAACAGCCACGCACACGCCCGTCAATAGGCGATCTGCATCACGTCTGCGGCATGGGCGTGAAGTTCTGAAAGCGATGAAATCACTGGGCGACGCATAGCCGCTCGCAGTCCATGATTGACGCGACCAAATTGATCGCGCGGCACTGCCGAATGTGTTAACCCATTTCAAACATCGCATCACCAATGCAGTGGCAGAAGGGTTGAGCTCAAAGATTGCAACCGTACAAAAACGTTCCTGTGGATTCAGGAACCGTGACCACTTCAAAATCGCCATCTACTTTCATTGCGGCGGGCTTGATCTGTATCCGGCTCAAGTTCTTCATGCGAAAGTCTGATGAACCTCTTTTGTTGTGTCTGCATGCCGCCGCGCCGGAATTAAAAAAACCGGTGCAGCCTATGGGCGTAGAACGTCGTTGTTATGGGCTGACAGCGTAGCCGACGACTCCGCCGATCACCGCACCGCCTACCACGCCAACGCCGGTACCCGCCCCGGCTGCAGCACCGACTCCGGCACCTAATACGGTACATCCCGTCATGCCGAGCAACAGCGTGATGACTGCTGCATTCATTGCCAATTTATTGATGATGTTCATGATGAATACCTCCTGGTTATATTTGCAGTTTCACCGACTCAATGAGAAGCTAGATGCAGCTTGCTTCGTAGTGATGGAACACGCGCATCATTGGTTGGCGCGTTCAATTTATGATGTGCTTGCCAAGTGTGCAGTTCCCTGTCCGCACCATCCTTGTTGATACCGTACGACTCCTGAATTCTTCCGGCCAAGTGTTCGCGCTCACCGGCGATCACATCAAGCTGGTCATCAGTCAACATGCCCCAGTGTTGTTTGAAGCTGCCCTTGAACTGCTTCCAATTTCCTTCGATTCGATCCCAGTTCATGTCAGGCTCCTTTATGGTGGTTGATACCTCTGATTGAAGATTCTCGATCTCAAGATGACACTGAAAAAATCATCCACCTTATTCAATACACGCTCTGTTCGCTGTAACACTCAAGGTCACTTCAAGAATCAACGCCCGAGCAACTCGCCGATCGGCTTAAGTTCATTGACCCGGTCGCAGATTACTTTGACGATGGCAACCAGCGGCCCGCCGAGCAGCAGACCCCATGCTCCCCACAACCAGCCGAAGAACAACAAGGCGATGAACAGCACGGCGGCGTTCACGTGGGCAAACCGGCTTTGCAGCCAGGTGGTAAAACCGAGTCCGACCGCACCCGTCACCAGCAGCGATGCACCCATAATGGCGAACGCGTGCAGCGGCGAGCCGAATTGCAGGAAGGTCGCCATACCGCTGGCAATCGCCAGCGCGGCCGGCCCCAGATATGGGATCGAATGCAATATGCCGGCAATAAGACCCCACATACCCGGCTGCTCCACACCCAGTGTCTTGAACAAAATCCCGATGCTGATGCCGACCAATACATTCGATACCAGCATACTCAGCAGGTAGCGCTGAATTTGCACATTGATCTCATCGAGGATTTCCTTGGCATCGTTCCTGCGCGTAAGCGATGGGCCGACGAAGCCCAACAGCTTGTGCCTGAAGTGCGTGCCGGAAGCGAGCAGAAAATAAGCGAGCAGCAATACGATGGGCGCTTGCATGACCACCGCAAACATCAACGCGGATTGTTGCAGTGCATATTCGTGCAGCCAGGCAGATGGTTCGATCGCGCGCGTGATGTCTATTCTTGATCCCGGCTCGGCGCTGGCGTCGGCGGTGACACCTTCAAGTTGTTTGGCGGCTTCCTGCATGTTCTGCAGCGTGGTAGTGCCGATGCGTGTGTCAATCAGATTTTGCCGCAATTTACGCGTGGCCTCTGGCAGCTTGCCGATCATTAACGCCGCATCATCGCTCAACGAAAAAATCACCCACGTCAGGCCGCCGACCAGTACGCCCAGCACCAGCGCCGCGCCCAGCGGGCGCGGTATGTAGCAGATCTTCAGCCAACCCACGACCGGACTGAGCGTGTAGCTGATGATTATGCCGATCAGCAGCGGCACAAAGAACGTGCGCCCCAAATACAGCGCCGCCACGACCGCGATCACCGCCAGCAGGCCGAGCGACAGGTTCATGCGCAAGTAGCGCGAGGCGCGTACCAATACTGCCGACTCCTTGACTGACTCGCCGGGTGTTTCAGGCGTCGTCACGGTGATGACTTCGGTTCCCTCATCCACGTTTTCGCCGGTGATGTTTTGTTTTTCGTCCAACATATTGCACATCCTTATTCTTAATATGTCACAGCGATTTTCCCGCTACCCGCCAAAGTGCTCTGTGCGCTATCGCACACGGTGCGCCCCATTCAATTGCGTTTGAGGCAAGCAGGCTTAACCAATTTCATCTCTATGTGCGCTAGTGAACAGAGCGGCTTGATCGAAAGGCGGATAAATGCCGCGAGTGTGACGTAAGCCTTTTTTGGTTGATCCGATTTTGAATCGGGGAACACTCAGTTGAGGTTTCAAAGGCGCGAAGTCTGTCCACTACGAATATTGGCGAAGTACATCAGGATGAGTACCGGAAAGTGATCGGTCAATTGCACCGATGGTTTGCCGGATCAACTATAGAGGAGAAACAAATGAACACCTATCAAAGCGTGACTGCTGGAACTGCTGAAAGTTCTACACACCATCTGACACATGGTCCCTCTAAACATTCCACTTGGTCGTCAATAGACGACATTCTGACAATCGGCTATACGCCTTTGTTCTGGATCATGGCGTTTCTGATCGCTGGGTTATTGGCAGGCTGCGGCAACGGCGGCAGTAATTCTATCTTTGGCGGTTCCAGCGCCGCTTCGGTGAGCAAAGAGATCACTGCTTATTCGCTTAACGGAATTGCAGGAACGGTCAATGAGTCGGCCAAGACCATTGCCGTGACCGTGCCGTATGCAACCAACGTGACCGCGATGGTGGCGACCTATACCGCCAACGGAGTCAGCGTCAAGGTCGGTAATACCACTCAAGTGAGCGGTACTACACCGCACAACTTCACCAGTCCGGTGCTCTATACCGTGGCCGCGCAAGACGGGACAACAGCGGTCTATACCGTCACTGTCACCATCGCAGCGAATACCGCAAAAGTGATGACGGCCTTTTCATTTGCCGGATACACCGGAGCAACGGGTGTCATCAACGAGCCAGCCAAGACCATCGCCGTGACCGTACCTTTTGGCACTAACCTCACAGCTTTGGTTGCGACATTCACCACGACGGGAGCCAGTGTCAAAGTGGGCGGTGTAACTCAAACCAGCGCCACCACCGCAAACGACTTCACCGGTTCAGTGGCCTACACCGTCACCGCAGCGAACGCAACAACGGCGGTCTATACCGTCACTGTTACCACCGCACTGAATACCGCCAAAGTGATGACCGGCTTCTCGTTCGCCGGATTCACCGGAGCAACAGGTGTCATCAACGAGCCGGCCAAGACCATCGCCGTGACCGTACCTTTCGGCACTAACCTCACAGCTTTGGTTGCGACATTCACTACGACGGGAGCCAGTGTCAAAGTGGCCGGTGTAACTCAAACCAGCGCCACCACTGCAAACAACTTCACCGGTTCAGTAGCCTACACCGTCACAGCAGCGGACGCGACCACAGCGACTTATACCGTCACTGTTACCACCGCACTGAATACCGCCAAAGTGATGACCGGCTTCTCGTTCGCCGGATACACCGGGGCGACGGGAGTGATTAATGAAGGAGCCAAGACCATCGCCGTGACTGTACCGAATGGAACCAATGTCACCGCACTGGTTGCGACCTTCACCACCACAGGTGCTGTTGTCAGAGTCGGTGCAACGGTGCAAACCAGCGTCGCCACCGCGAACGACTTCACCAGTCCGGTGGCGTACATCGTCTCAGCGGCTGATTCAACCACAGCGACATATACCGTCACCGTTACCATCGCACCGAGCGCAGCCAAAGCGATGACCGGCTTCTCGTTCGCCGGATACACAGGTGCAACGGGAGTGATCAACGAACCGGCCAAGACTATCGCAGTGACCGTGCCGAATGGAACCAACGTCACCGCTTTGGTTGCAACCTTTGCCACCACGGGGGTCACCGTCAAGATTGGTACAACGGTTCAAACCAGCACCGCCACCGCGAATAACTTCACCAGTCCGGTGGCATATATCGTTACAGCGGCTGATGCGTCAACAGCAACCTACACCGTCACTGTCACCATCGCACCGAGTACAGCCAAAGCGATGACCGGCTTCTCGTTCGCCACATACACAGGTGCAACGGGAGTGATCAACGAAGGAGCCAAGACCATCGCCGTGACTGTACCGAATGGAACTCCCGTCACCGCACTGGTTGCGACCTTCAGCTCCACAGGCAGCACGGTCAAGGTGGGAGCGACAGTGCAAACCAGCACCGCCACGGCGAATGACTTCACCAATCCGGTGGCGTACATCGTCACAGCGGGCGACGCGTCAACGGCGACTTACACCGTCACCGTCACCGTGGCCACAGTGACGACTGTAATCCCGGGAATTGCCGGCTCTCCAGGTGCCGCAGCCACCAATCCAACGGTGATTGCATCGAGCCCAACTAACGGGGACACCAATGTTCCGACCAGCACCAATAACACCGGCAATGTTCAGACCGTCAAGCTGGTGACAGCAACCTTCAATGAGGCGATGGATCCGACAACGATCACCCCGGTTGGCACGTTCACGCTCAGGGACAATACACTCGGCCTCGACGTGCCCGGTGTCGTCACTCTGGATGTCACCAATACGATTGCGACCTTTACTGCAACAGCGGTCGCCCTCAATCCGAACACCAGCTATACCGCCACGGTGAGTACCGCAGCCAGAAGCGCCAGCAGCGGAAGCAATTTGCCAATGCCCAATCCGGTGGCATGGAGCTTTACCACAACGCCCGTTCCGTTCCTTGGTCAGGCGCCGGTAAATCTTTTGTCAGCGGAGAATTTCGTGATTCTGGCAAAAACAACGATCACCGATGTTCCTGCGTCGGCTATTACCGGGAATATTGGTGTGAGTCCGGCAGCTGGGTCATTTGTTGGCGTAACGTGTGCAGAAATGACCGGATTCATCTACACGGTCGATGCTACCTATGTCGGCGGCTCTTGTGTTAAGCCTGGTCCGGGAGCTAACAAGACCCTGGTGGACAACGCGATTCTCGATATGGGAACTGCGTACGCCGACGCTGCGGGAAGAAGTTTGCCTAATGCGACAGAGCTGGGTGCTGGAGATATCAGCGGCCTGACCATCACCCCCGGACTCTACAAATGGTCAACTGGCGTTAACGTCAATACGGATGTCACCCTCGATGCCCAAGGCGACACGCACGCTGTCTGGATATTCCAGATATCGGGTGATCTCACTGTCGCTGCCGGCGGTACCCTCGCTACGGGTAAAAAGGTGGTGCTCATCGGTGGAGCCAAAGCCTCGAACATCTTCTGGCAGGTCGGTGGCCTTACCGGTGCAACTCTCAATACATACTCCACGTTCAACGGGGATATCTTGAGTGCCAAGCAGGCAATCGTAAAAACCGGCGCAGTGGTAAACGGCAGACTGTTTGCAGATTCTCAGGTCACACTTGAACAGAATCCGGTCACCCAACCGGCACCGTAAAGCATGCGAAGGTGATGTAAAGCAGTGAACAAAGGCCGTCGCAAGACGGCCTTTTTTTTATGGATATTTTAGCTGCAGCCCTTTTGCAGGATGGATGGAGCGCAGCGATACACATCCTACTTATTCGAAAACTCGTCCTCGCGGGAACACCCGTCAATAGGCGATCTACATAATGCGCTGCATGGAGAATAAGTATTGACGAGCATCTTCAGGCAGCTCATGTATTTTCATGAATGAGCGAATTCACAATCTGCAATGTCTCCTGCAGTTCAGGCTAAACGAGTTCAAATATTTATTTCTAATGTGCGTTAGTGAACAGAGTGCCATGCACAAAAGGCGGATAAAGAGTGCGAACGTAACGAGTTGCTTGAGCTTCATTTAACGGAAATTCGAATTGGAAAAGATCAAGCAGCGGCTCACAAGATTGCAGCGTATTTCAACGTCAAACATTGGCGAAGCACAACAGAATTTAGCAGATGGAAGTGATGAGTCGGTTGCACCGATTGATTTCTGGAATAGACAACAATGAGGAAAAACAAATGAAAAATATTTTGAACATTTCAAAACCGCTGGCGTGGTTTTCAGCCTTGCTGCTGACCGCGTTCATGGCAGGATGCGGTAACGGGGGAAGTCATACGATCTTGGGCGGACCAAGTGTTGCTACCATCGGCGCCCCCTCCGTGACTTCAACCGTCCCGGCCAACGGCGACTCGGGCGTGCAGATCAATCGCAGAATCACCGCCACCTTCAGCGTGCCGACGATGGATGCTGCAACCATCACCACGGCCTCTTTCAAGGTGACTGGGCCATTGGCAGCAGCAGTAGCGGGCACCGTGACCTACGCCGGATCAACGGCAGTGTTCACGCCAACCACGGCGCTTGCGGCCAGCACACTTTATACCGCAACTGTCACCACGCTGGTCAAGAATCAAATCGGCACAGCGATGGCAGCAAATCATGTGTGGAGCTTCAACACGGGCTTAACAGCTGACACCACCGCACCGAAAATCATTTCCACCGGTGCTGCAAACGGCGCGACTGGCCTGGCCGTCAACCGGGTCGATACGGCAACATTCAGCGAAGCGATGGACCCAACCACGCTTGCCTCTCCGGCAACCAGCTACACGGTCAAGGAATTTGTGAGCGGGAATAACGTTCCCGGCACAGTGACTTATCTGGGCAACACTGCGACATTTCAGCCCACCATCAATCTGCAACCCAACATGAAGTACACCTCGACCATCACCACAGCAGCCACGGATTTGAGTGCTAATCCATTGGCCGCCGGACTGGTGCCTAATCCTTGGAGTTGGACCACCGGTCCGATAGCAGACATCATCCCGCCCACCATCACCAACACTAATCCGGCTGCGCTTGCCACTCTGGTTCCCGTCGGCAATACGATCAACGCCACGTTTAGTGAAGCGATGAATCAGGCGACGATGGTCACCGCGAACTTCACGGTGAAAGAAACAGTTTCCGGCAATGCGGTAGCGGGAACGGTGGCTTACGATGTGCAGAACAACATCGCCACGTTCACTCCGTTGACCAGCCTCACACTGGATACCGACTACACGGTAACGGTCAGCAATGGTGCCAAAGACATTGCAGGCAATGCACTGGTTGTACCGGCAGTGGGCGGACTTCCCAAGCCGAATCCATGGACGTTTAGGACAGCCGCCGCAGTAGTGACGGTGCCGCTTGCCATCAACCTGAGAGGCGCCGCTTCTTTCGGCATTGCATCGCGTGCTGGCATGACCTCAAGCGGTGTCACCGTGGTTAATGGCGATGTGGCGTTGTATCCAAATCCCAGTTGTACAGACTCTACCGGAGCCGGTGGTGCGTCGCAGGGTTGTGCGGTCAAGACATACAGCAGTCCGACTGGCATGACGGTGAACGGCTCGATCTACTTCTTTAATGATCCTTTCGACAACGGCGGCACGGCAAACTCGGTCACCAACGACTTGAATATTGCCTGGATCGAGGGCAAGAACAAAGTGGACACTTTCGCTACAAGCTCGCTTAGCGGTCAGCTAGCCGGAAAAACACTCGTACCTGGTGTCTATCATGAGACGGTGCTTAATTTAGCGGCTGGTGGGACTTGCCAGATTGATGCCGTGAATGATGCGAATGCTATTTTCATCATTAAGGTGGACACCGATTTTACCGACTCCGGCATTCTCATCAATCCGAGCCAGATTACTTTGATCCGAGGTGCTCAGGCCAAAAATGTCTGGTTTGTAATCGGTGGTGCTGCAACCATCGGAACGGGAACGACTTGGAATGGAAATATTCTGGCCGGTGGGACTCTCTCGATTTCAGGCGGTTCAACGGTGACAGGCAGATTGTTGGCAGGTGCGGCCGGGGCAGGCGCATTTACGATGACTACCACGCCGCCCGAGACACCAATCACCATTAACGTACCGTAGTGTTTGAGGCAATTGATCTGAAGGCAGCACAAGTTCACCGGAGGTCTTCTCGCAAAGGGGGAGCGAACCGCAGGCAGGTAACTTTAATTGGCGGCACTCGATGAGTTGCACCAAATTTATTGGAGATAAACATGAAAAACATGAAACTAGTAGTAAGGGTGGTCGGGACTCTGGGTCTGGTCGGGTGTGCAGTTTTGAGTAGCCCGCTGGCATTGGCGGAAGATGGAGTCTGGTACGGCGGCGGCAGCATGGGTCAGACTTGGTCGAAGATCGACGATGCGCGGATCACCAACCAGTTGCTGGGTGCGGGCTTTACCTCAACCACGATCTCCAGTGACAACAGCGACATCGGCTATAAGCTGTTTGGCGGTTACAAGTACAACGAGAACATCGCGTTTGAGGGGGGATATTTCAACCTCGGCAAGTTCGCTTATACAGCGACCACGGCAGGCCCGGCGGGCACCATGAACGGCAACATCAAGCTCGACGGCATCAATCTCGATGGCATCTTCTCCCTGCCTATCTCTGGAGGGTATTTCCCTTTCAAGGGAAAGCTTTCCGTGTTTAGCCGGATCGGTTTGCAGTACGCCGATGCTCGGGATAATTTCAGCGGCACCGGCGCGGTGACCTTGCTCACCAATCCCAGCCCCTACAAGCGCGAGCTGAGCTACAAATACGGTTTGGGGATGCAGTACGATTTTAATGAGTCGCTCGGTATGCGCGCTGAAGCAGAGCGCTACCGCATCAACGATGCCATCGGCAACCATGGCGACATCAATATGTTCTCGCTCGGTCTGGTTTATCGCTTCGGCAAAAAACAATGCCCGGTCGCAACTCCTGCACATATCAGCGCCGCCGCGCCGGTGATGGTCGTCATGCCGGTCGTCGTGCCCGTTAAGGTAAAAACCCAGCAGTATTGCAGCATTCTCGATTTCACCTTCGAGATCAAGCAGGACGAAATGCAGCGCGAGGAGAAAGAGAAGCTCGGCGTGCTGGGAACCTTCATGAAGAAATATCCAGACACCACCGCTTTGATCGAAGGACATACCGACAACGTGGGAGCAGCCGACTACAACATGGCACTCTCGGAGCGCCGCGCGCAAAGCGTCGTGACCTATATGATTGATACCTTCAAGATCGACCCTTCCAGACTGACCGCAGTGGGCTACGGCGAAACCCGTCCCATCAACGGCAACAACACCCGCGAGGAGCGGCAGGAGAATCGCCGCATCAATGCGGTCGTCGCCTGTGCCCCGGATATTGCGGGTCTCAAGGTGGCTGCTGACCGACTCACCATGGCGTTGGAAATTCAGTTTGAACCACACAGTGCCGAGATTGATCCCACGTACGCGCCCCAGCTCCAGACAGTGGCGAATTTCATGAACGGGAACCCCACGGTTACCGCGACCGTAGAAGGATTCGCCGGTAGATTCCTCGGCGTTGGTTCTGAGAGAGAGACGGTATCTCCCGAAGAGGCGATGACACTGTCCGAGCAACGCGCACAGGCCGTGGTGGATTATCTGGTGAACGAATTGGGCATCCCTCGCGCACGTCTTTCCACAGCCGCATTCGGATCGACCCGCCGTGTTTCCTACGGCACGACGCTGGATGACCAGCAGCAAAATCGCCGCATCAACATCATTTACAACTACCAGCCAGCAGCCAAATAACGGCCATAGCGGACCCCGGTATTTTCGCCGGGGTCCGTTGTTGTTGGTGTGTGTAAAAAATTGAAGGGAAGCAAAATGAAAGCAGCACAAAGTTTCAAATTGATCGGCGTGTCACTGATATTCGCTGCGGGACTCGTCGCATGTGACAAGCCGGGCCCGGCAGAAACAGCCGGCAAAAACATTGACCGAACGATGGATCAAGCTGGCCAAAAGATCAACGACACAGTCGAAAAAGTCGAAGTGAAGATGGGCGAGCAAGGCAACAAAGCCGGTGTGGCAATGGACGATGCCGGCATCACCGCCAAGATCAAAGCGGCCTACTTTGCCGAGTCCGGTTTGAAGACGCTGCAAATCAGTGTGGACACCGTAAAAGGTGAAGTGACCTTGAGCGGCTCGGTCAACTCGCAAGCCAATAGCGACCTGGCCCAAGCGATGGCTGGCGCGGTGGCAGGCGTGAGCAGGGTGCATAACCAACTCGTTGTTATGCCGAAAAAATAAAGATGCCGTCATTCCGGCGAAGGCCGGAATCCAGCGATACAAGAAGCCCTTGCGCAGCAAGGACAAGCCCCAAAGGCATGTTGAATAACATCGCTGGACACCGGCCTTCGCCGGTGTGACGGATGCTTGAGTCGTTACCAAACATTGAAGGAGCAGATCATGAAAGTTGAAGACGCTTACAAACAAAAGATGGCGGCGCAACTGAAGGAATGGAGCGCGCAAATCGAACTGTTCGAAGCCAAGGCGAAAAACGCCGGTGCTGACGTCAATGTAAAACGCGCCGAGGCACTTCAGGAACTGCGCGCCAAACATCGCGCGGCATCGGAAAAGTTGAACGAACTGGAAAAATCCAGCGGCGCGGCATGGGAGCAAGTCAAAGTGACTGCCGACAAAGTTTGGGAAGACTTGAAGAAGGGCGTGACTGAGGCTCAATCCAAGTTTAAGTAAAGTTTTGGGTGGGCACGTTATATGTGCCCACGCCGTCAGCACTATTTCAACTAATCGCTTCCAACGTTTTGTACGTCCGAGGCGGGTAATGTCGAAATGAATATTTATGACAGACAGGTTTCGATTTTGTGGCGACGCCGAGCAGTTGCAGTGGCGGTTGCGTGTGTCTTTGCAGGTCATGCGCTGGCCAACGGCATAGACCCCAGCGTGGTTGCGGGACAGGCCAGCTTTGCCGCGCAGGGCAGTACGCTCAACATCACCAATAGCCCCGGCACAATTATCAACTGGCAGGGGTTTTCAATTGGCGCGGGCGAGACCACGAACTTCGTTCAGCAAAGCGCCACTTCCAGTGTGCTCAATCGCGTCATCGGTGCCGATCCCTCGCTCATTCTCGGCACGCTCAGTTCCAACGGACAGGTTTTTCTAATCAATCCCAGCGGCATTTTGGTGGGACAGGGTGCGCGCATTGACGTGGCCGGTTTGGTGGCTTCTACGCTCAATCTGAGCGATCAGGATTTTCTCGCAGGGCGATTGAATTTCACCTCCAATCCGCTGGCTGGTAATGTGGACAACCAGGGCAGCATCACCACGCCTACGGGTGGCCGCGTGTATCTGGTCGGCACCAATGCGAGCAACAGTGGCATCATCAATAGCCCGCAGGGCGATGTAATTCTGGCTGCCGGGCAGTCAGTGAACATTTTCGATACCAGCACGCCAGGAGTGCGGGTTGAAATCACCGCGAGCAATAACGCCGCAGTCAACCTCGGCCAGATTCTTGCGCAAAGCGGTGAGGTTGGCATCTACGGTGCGGCACTGAGCAACTCGGGCATCATCAATGCCGATCAAGTGGTGAAGGACGCAAGCGGCAAAATTGTCCTGCGTGCGAAGCAGGATGTGACCCTCGAAGCCGGTAGCCGCATCAGCGCCAACGGCGAACAGGGCGGCGCGATAACGGTTCAGTCAGACGCCGGCACCACGCTGGTGTCGGGTGCAGTCGAAGCGAAAGGTACTCAAGGCGAAGGTGGCACGATCAAGATTCTCGGCAACCAGGTTGGGTTGATGGATAACGCGTCAGTCAACGCATCGGGGCAAACTGGTGGCGGCACGGTGCTTATTGGTGGCGACTTCCATGGTGCCAATTCCAATGTGCAGAACGCCACCGCGACCTATGTCGGGCCCGATGCAACTATCAAGGCCGACGCGATCCAAAGCGGAAATGGCGGCAATGTGGCGGTCTGGGCGGACAATACCACCCGCTATTACGGCAACATCAGCGCGCGCGGTGGCGCGAATTCCGGCGACGGCGGTTTTGTCGAGGTGTCCGGTAAGCACTACCTCGATTTTCTGGGGGTAGTGAACACGCTAGCGCCGGCGGGCAAAGCGGGCACGCTGCTGCTCGATCCGTCGGATATCACGATTAGCGCTGGTTCAGATTCCGGTATGTCGGGCACTGCATCCCCCTTCAGCGGTACAGCTGATACTTCAATCCTTAACGTAACGACCCTCACGAACGCACTTGCGCTTGGTAATGTTTTAGTGGATGCCTCTGCGGGCGCTGCCGCAGGTACCGGCAACATCACCGTGTCAACCGTAATCACTTGGAGCACCGCTAAAACACTCGAGCTAAAGGCTGGAAATGACGTGCTCGTCAGTGCCGCGTTCAACGCCGACACTGCGGGTGCCGCAATCAAGCTGACCGCCGGGCATGACGTGACCGTCAATGGCGCGCTCAACGCCCACGGCGCCGGTTCCGCGATCACGCTGAGCGCTGGAAATAACGTGAACGTCAATGCCGCACTCGTTGCCCCCGGTGCTCTTTCCGCGATTGAACTGCGTGCCGGCAATGACGGTACCGGTGCCGGCACAGTTATTTTTGGGAGCGGGGGTTCTGCCAATGCGCCGACCACCAATATCTACTACAACCCGACCTTGTACGCGAACTACGATACCGACAAGACGGCCTACGGTGCTTTTATCACCGGCGGTATCGGTGCCCTGAACACTTACATGCTCCTGTACGTGACGGGTTTGAGTGCGGACAAGACCTATAACGGCAACTTTACAGCGGTTCTTACTGGAACCGCGACAATAACCCCGGCTAGTAGTGATACTGTCACTCTTGCTGGCAGCGGCAGCGTCGCCGACTTCAGCAACAAGGACGTGCACACTGAAATTCTCTCGCTGACTAATAACTACAGCATCACCGGCACGGAGGCTTATAAATATTCGCTCTTCAAGCCATCGAACCTGTCGGCGAGCATCACCGCCAAGACCGTCACGCTCTCGGCCGCCAAGACCTATGATGGCACCACCGATCTGACCGGCGCGGTGACTCTCGCCACCGGCATCTCCGGCGAAGCCCTCACCTATTCAGGGGCCACCGCCAACGATGCGCATGTGCCCACCGCCAACAAGTACGTCAACGCCATCACCCTGCTCGACGGCACCGGCCTCGCGAGCAACTACGCGCTGCCCACGCTCGACGTCGCCAACGCACCGGTCACCATCAACAAAGCCGCCTTGGCGGTGACCGCCAACGCCGTCACCAAGACCTACGACGGCGGCCTCACGGCCACCGGCACGGGCACGGTCGGCGTCATCGCCGGAGCGGGAGATGTGGTGAACAGCGCAGGCAGCCAGACCTTCCTCGACAAGAACTTCGGTCTTGGCAACAAAGTCGTGCGCGCCTCCGGCGTCACGCTCAAGGATGCAGGCAATGCCGACATGAGCGGCAACTACACCATCAGCTACACCGACAACACCACCAGCACCATCAACAAAGCCGCCTTGGCGGTAACGGCGAATCCCCAGAGCAAGGTGTACGGGACGATCGATCCTGCCCTGACCTACACCACAGGCGCCTTCCAATTCGGTGACACGGCAGGTAGCGTACTGACCGGCGTGTTATCACGGGCTGCCGGAGAAGACGTCAACTCTTACGCGATCGGCCAAAACACCCTTGCCTCGAACGCCAATTACACCATTGCCTACACTGGCAACAACCTGGCCATCACGCCGGCGGCGCTCAACGTTGTCGCGAATCCCCAGAACAAACTCTTCGGCACGATCGATCCGGCATTGACCTTTAGCGTGACGGGACTGGTGAATAACCCGGCACTCGGCATCGCCGATACGGCAGGTTCCGTGCTCTCGGGCGCGCTCACGCGCCTCCCCGGCGAGAGTGCATTGGGTGGGCCGTACGCCATCACGCAGGGAAGCCTCGCTGTCAACAGCAGCAATTACACCTTGAGCAGTTTTGCGGGCAACAACCTCACTATCACCGGGGCAGCCGCCGAACCGATTCTGGGCTTCAACGCTGGGCAAGTTGTGTTTGCCGGTGTGATCAATACCGAGTCTTATTACCGTCCGGGTAACTTCTGGCATATCTCGCTTAATCCGAATAACGCCGATCCGGGATTCGACGTGATAAGAGGCACGAATGATTTGAGCTCACGCTTAAGAAGACGCTTGAACATTTGCGAGGGCATTGCTGAGGGAGGGGTTTGTGAAACTTACTAATCTGCGAAATTTGAATTATTTGTGATGCCTTGAATTCACCGTAGCAATCTGAGAAAGCTGAAAAATGAGCAGCACTGAATTTCAGGAAAAGAGCGACACGCCGGGCATCATTTGTTGCATCGTTCTTGCGCTGGTGCTGCTGACAGCGGCACCTTGCATGGCCCAGCCGCAAACCGAGCATTTCGATATTGATCGTTTCAATATCACTGGTAATACCTTGCTCAAACCGGAGGAAATTGAATCGGCACTCAAGCCATTCACCGGCAAGCAGCGCGAGTACAGCGATGTGCAGAATGCGATTGAAACGCTCAAGCGGCGTTATCGCACTGCGGGGTATAGCGTGGTGGGCGTGGTTGCCCCCGCGCAGAATCTCGACGGGGGGATTGTCACGCTGTTGGTCAGCGAAGCGCGCATCGGCAAAGTCACCATTGTGGGCAACCAATTTTTTGAGAATGCGAACATTCGCGCCAGCCTCCCGGCTCTGCAAGAGGGCGTGCCGCCGCGTGTCGTGGATATATCTGCGAACGCGCAACTGGTCAACGAAAATCCGGCCAAGCAAGTGGACATCGTGTTGCGCACCGGAGAAAAAGAGGCTGTGGTGGATGCCACCGTCAACCTCGTCGATGTGCGTCCGCTCAAGACTTTCATCACCTTTGACAATACCGGCAACCAGCAAACGGGTAGCTATCGACTGGGAGTCGGTGTGCAACATGCCAACCTTTTCAACCGCGACCAGGTGGGCACCTTCAACTACGTCACCTCGCCCGGAAAATGGAGTCAAGTCAGCCTGTACAGCGGCAGCTATCGACTGCCGCTTTATGCGCGGGGAGACTCGATGGATTTCATTGCTGCCTACTCGGATGTTAGCGCAGGCACGACGCAAACTGTCGCCGGACCGCTGGCTTTCTCCGGCAAGGGCACTGTTTATGGCTTGCGCTATAACCAGTTGCTGGCAAGGCAAGGCGAGTATGTGCACCGCATTGTTTATGGTCTCGATTATCGTGCCTACAAGAATGAATGCGCACTCGGCAGTTTCGGCTCGGCTGGGTGCGGGCCCACTGCGGTGGATGTCACCGTGCGCCCCATCAGCGTGGCCTACAGCGGCAACTGGGAAATACCCGGACGAATCTCGGATTTTTATGTGGCTGTATCGCACAATGTTCCCGGTGCTGCCAATGGACGGGATAGTGATTTCAATGCGGCGCGCCCGAGTCCGAATGGCGGCAGTGGCGCGTCCGCCAATTACAAGATACTTCGTTTTGGCGCCAGCATCACGAACGCCTTTGAGAACAATTGGCAGGCTCACGCCGCTTTCAACGTTCAGTACACCTCCGACGCACTCGTATCAGGCGAGCAATTCAGCATCGCCGGAGCGACCGCAGTGCGCGGCTTTCTGGAGCGCGAGATTGCGCGCGACCTCGGTGTATTTGCCAATCTGGAATTTTATTCACCCAACCTGACGGGCAAACTGCTGCACGGTGATGGCAACCTGCGCGGTGTGTTGTTCTGCGACCTCGGCAGAGCGGCCAACAATCCGCTATCCGGCGAAACTGCACAAAATGAAACGATCAGCAGCGCCGGTGCCGGGATGCGCTGGAAAATCCAGAGAGACCTCAATCTGCGCTTTGACTTGGCGCGGGTGTTGAATGGCGGAGGGAACCAGAAAGCGGGCGACTTCCGTGGGCATATTTCGGTCTATTTCGGATTTTAGTTTTGATTGCGTCTTTGGGATTATTGGGGAGTATGTGCGACACCGCACGGATTGCCGTGGATGAAGATGGGATAAGGAAATTACGGGAATTGTTCCTCAAGAGTTTCTGAAGGAGTTAAAAATGAATATCAAACTTGTGCTGATACTTTTTCTGGCAAGTCTGGCGGTTATCTTTATCGCTCAAAATGTCGCCGCAGTCGAGATCGTCTTTCTGTATTGGAAGGTGTCCATGTCCAGTGCGTTGTTGATATTTTTTACGCTGATGACCGGTTTCTTTTTGGGATGGTTTTTACATAGCTATGTGTTGTATCGGAAGTACAAAGTCGAGTCGGTGTATTTGCGTTGAACCGGTTGTCCGCGTGAAATGAAAGCGCGTCCGTCTTATATGCTGAAAATTAATCAGGAGAAAATAATGAACACAAACACACGTTTTATGCGCATGACCAGCCGCTTGCTGATAGTCAGTGTTTTGAGCCTTGGTATGCCCTTCCAGTCTGCGAATGCCACAATGGTGGGGACGGACAAGGTGTCTGCGTCCGCTCAATCCCAAACGAACCGGGAACGTATTCGCTCTTTTCTTGCGCGCGAAGATGTGCGCAAAGAAATGCAGAAGCAGGGTATCGATGCCAACACCGCCGATGCTCGCGTGGCTGTACTGAGCGACCAGGAAGTGCAGCAAATCGCGGGCAAGCTGGACAAGATGCCGGCTGGCGGCGACGTCATCAGTCTGCTGTTGACCATTTTCGTGATTCTGCTGATCACCGATATTTTGGGTTTCACCAAAGTGTTTCCGTTCACACGTTCGGTTCACTGATCCCAAATATTCGTTGGCAAGTTCAACCGGGGGTTTCCCTTTGTAAGGGAGCATAGTCATGGAACGGATCACAGCCAATGAACAATCCGGGTTGATTGCCACACTCTCACGTATTCGGGAGAGGTGGTTCCGCTGCGCAAGTATCACATTTAGTGCGGGCATTTTTCTGTTGAGCTGTCTGGGCGGCTGTGCCACCCCGCAGACACAGGCGCTGCTCAATTCGCACGCAGGAAATCTGCCGCAACATATTGAACTGATTACCGTCCCGTTTTACCAGCAGGAAAGCCACCAGTGCGGCCCGGCATCGCTCGCCATGGTGATGAATGCGAACGGTGTCGAAGTGACGCCGCAGCAACTGCAAGCGCAACTCTACCTGCCGGGACTTAAAGGTAGCCTGCAAGTGGAAATGCTGGCCGCCACGCGGCGCAACGGTTTGCTGGCCTACGAGCTGGCTCCGCAACTGGAGGACATGCTGGCTGAAGTCGCCAACGGCCATCCGGTGATCGTGCTGCAAAATCTGGCGTTGAGCTGGTATCCGATGTGGCACTACGCGGTGGTGGTGGGATACGACATCGAGCGCAAAGAGATCATCCTGCGTTCCGGTCTGGAACAGAGGCAGGTTCTGCCGCTGACGACTTTTGAGCATACTTGGGCGCGTTCCGAACACTGGGCCATGCTCGCCTTGCCGCCCGGTCAGATGCCGCGCACCGCAACTGAAACCGCCTATGTGGCCGCAGCAGTCGAGTTTGAGAATGGAGCTCCACCGCGCGATGCCGCAGTTGCCTATGACGCCGCGCTCAAGCGCTGGCCGCACAATCTGGCGGCACGCATAGGCGAAGGTAATTCGGCCTACGCGCTGGGAGATACACCGCGTGCCGAGAATGCTTTTCGACAGGCAACGCTGGATCATCCCGACTCCGCCATTGCCTTCAATAATCTTGCGCAAACCCTGCTCGATCAGAAGCGCTATGCTGAAGCGTTGGACTCGGCGAACCGGGCGGTCAGCTTGGGCGGACCGGAACAGGCGGTAGTCGTGGGAACCTTGCAGCAGATCAAAAAGGAGATGCCGCAATGAATATTTCATCGGCATAACAAACAAGTTATGAAACTGCTCAGTTTCATTTTTACCTTGGCCATCGTCATCGCATCGGCTGTGCTATGTCAGCAGATCATTGCCAACTCGATTGCCAATCAGCAGAACAAAAATGATTTCGCCGAGCTCAACGATGTCAAATACGGTCTGCTCAGTGCGGATGAATGGAAGCGCCAGGTCAACGTCATTCTCACCGGGGAAATCAACAAGCTGTATGTGTCTAGAGCGAATGAGCGGGTGCTCAAGAAGCATATCGAAGTGCTGCTGAACACGCTGATCGATCAAGTTGACAAGAAGATCAGGGAAGGCAATGCAGGCACAACAGGAGGGCGGCTGTCGCAAACCTTCATCGACATGTTTATCAATCTGGACGACATCAAAAAAGGCATTCCAGAGTATGCGGATGCGGTCATTCACGAGATCACCAAATCGAAAACCAGACGGCAGGTGAAGGCCGTATTGAATAAACAGCTTCAACAATACGCCGACAAGACATTTGATTTACAGGGCACGCCCCTGCTGAACAGCATCCTGCTCAGGACTACCTCCAAAGATGTGGAGGCAGCGCGCATCAAGCTGCAGAAGGAAATTGCATTCAGGCAGGCGCAGATCGTCAGGCAAGTCATCCTGCTGATCTCGCTCGCTACCAGTCTTTTTGTTTTATCCGGTTTCAGCCGGAAAGCGCTAACCCCGTCCCGTTATGCGTTCCTCGTGCTGACGCTTATATTCCTGCTGTTGGCCGGGGTCACCACGCCCACCATTGATATGGAGGCAAAGATTTCCCAATTGAGTTTTGTGTTATTGGGTCATCCAGTGCATTTCGAGAATCAGGTGTTGTTTTTCCAAAGCAAAAGTATTCTGGACGTATTTCGCATCATGATTAACCATCAAGACCTTCAGATGAAACTGGTCGGCGTGTTGCTGATCACCTTCAGCATCATTATTCCGCTGTTAAAGATCATTTCGACCGTGGGATATTATTTCGATTATCACCATGCAAGAAACAACCGGGTGATCAGATTCTTCGTCTTGAGTTCGGGCAAATGGTCCATGGCCGATGTCATGGTGGTGGCGATATTCATGGCCTATATCGGATTCAACGGAATCCTTGCCAGCCAACTCGGCCAGTTGAATTCAACCGGACAGGAGCTGGTGCTGTTGACGACGAATGGCACTTCCCTGCAGCCGGGCTATTACCTGTTCCTGACTTACACCTTGCTGGCATTATTTCTGTCAGAACTGCTAACCAGAAAGAACCGGGCTGAAGTCGCCACAGCAGCTCCCTAAGCCTTGTTGATCACACTGCAATGTCATCCAGGGCTTTGTGCATCTCCGCCAGAATAAGTTTGTCTGCGCCCTCCTGATCAATCTCGGGAATATCCCAACCAAAGATCGTGCGATATTTTTCAAGCAGTCCGCGCATATCCGTCGCAATGTCTTTGCGGTGCGCATCCAATTCCAGTTGTTCCATTTCTTTCATGATATTTCCTTAAAACAAAATACGAACTACTTCCAAGTGACGTAGCATTTTTCCTTGACTGCGGCAGAAAGCAGATTAATGAGTGGCAGCGCTCGATGAGCCGTGCTCACCACCGGCTCTTCCGCATTCTTGTCCGCAACCGGTGGTGAGCTGTTTCCCGATTCGATAGCGGCCTTTAACCGGCTCAGCGCCTGGGCAACATCTTCTTCCCGGATTGCGCCGGGCACCGCCGCACTGTGTCCCATCATTTTTAGCATGGATAACGCGTCATCGCCAAACATGGTGATGTCGGCATAAGCCTTTGTTGTAAAAGTCACCAGCATAAAAGTCTCCTAGTTGAATGAAGCTATGTAACGTGCCTAAGCAAATCGCTTTAGAATTTTGCCATACCCGACATTTACTACTTCCAAAGCCGCGCGCTCTGTGCGACTGCGAACATACAACAATGTGTAATTGCCGTAGCTTGGCAAGTCCTCTGTGAGAAATGTTTTTCATGATGATTGCTCAAGACTAAGCGTCTTTCATGAATTTTTCAGAAAATTTGCACATACAAATCGAACCATGGAATTCAAAGACTATTACAAGATCATGGGAGTTGCGCGCGATGCGACGCAGGATGAGATCAAGCGCGCCTATCGTTTGCTGGCGCGCAAATTTCACCCGGACGTGAGCAAAGAATCTGATGCCGAAGCACGCTTCAAGGAAGTCGGCGAAGCCAATGAAGTGCTCAAAGACCCCGAAAAGCGTGCTGCTTACGACAAGCTGGGAGCCAATTGGAAAGCCGGTCAGGACTTCAGTCCGCCTCCTGATTGGAACAGCGGTTTTGAATTTTCCGGCGGCGGTTTTACCGGCGGTGACGCGGCGCAATTCAGCGATTTTTTTGAATCGTTGTACGGGCGCGACTTCAGTGCGGGACGCGGTCACCGCGCACCATTCCAGGCCAAAGGTGAAGACCATCACGCCCGTGTGCTGATTGATCTGGATGATGCATACAACGGTGCGATCCGCACCATCACCCTGCAAGTCCCCGAAGTCGATGCACAGGGTCGCGTGGCGATGCGCGAACGCAAACTGAATGTGACCATCCCGCGAGGCATACGCGCCGGGCAGCATATCCGGCTGGCGGGGCAGGGCGCGCCGGGTCCGGGGCTTGGCAAGTCGGGCGACCTGTATCTGGAAATCGAATTCCGTGCGCATTCTTTCTATCGTGTGGAAAAACATGATGTGTACCTCGACCTGCCCGTCGCACCATGGGAAGCGGCCTTGGGTGCGGCATTGAACGTGCCAACTCCGGGCGGAATGGTCGAGCTCAAAATCCCGGCAGGCGCTGCCGCCGGAAACAAGTTGAGACTTAAAGGCCGTGGGATTCCAGCGAGTACGCCGGGCGATTTTTACGCAGTGCTGAAGATTGCCCTGCCGCCCGCTGACGATGATGCGGCCAAAGAGATTTACCGCAACATGGCCGCACAGTTCAAATCCTTCAACCCGCGCAGCAAACTGGGAGTGTGAGCATGGATAGCGAAGAGATGCTGCCGCAACTGAGCGGAATCATTCTGGAAGAGCAGACCGGATTGACACTGGCCGATGTCTGCCGCGCTTGTGCGGTGCATGCGGAATACATTATCGAACTGGTGGAAGAAGGCGTGCTGGTGCCGGTCGGACGCGAGCCCGTTTACTGGCGTTTTAACGGAGTCCACATGCGGCGCGCAAACGTAGCTATGCGCCTGCAGCGCGACTTGGGAATCAACCTCGCCGGAGTCGCTCTGGCTTTGCAGTTACTGGACGAAATTGAAGCACTGCGCGCAAGGAACAACGCACTGGATTCCGAATGAATACCACCCACATACCAACCGAACCGGAGATGAACATGACGATTGCTGATGAACTTCAAGCCACCATTGAACAGATGGTGCAACGCGGCAAGGGCATTCTCGCCGCTGACGAGAGCCAACCCACCATCGCCAAACGCTTTGCACCTATCGGTGTGGAGCCCACTGCAGACAACTGTCGCGCTTACCGTGCCCTGTTGTTTACTGCGCCCGGTATTGAGAACTACATCAGCGGCGTGATCGAATTCGAGCACACACTTGCGCAGACCGACGGCAACGGCACGCCGTTGCCGAAGGTACTGGCGAAGCGCGGCATCGTGCCCGGCATCAAAGTGGACAAAGGCAAAGGGCCGCTGGCGCTATCGCCCGGCGATCTGATCACCTATGGTTTGGACGGGCTGACGGAACGCTTGATTCAATATAAAAATCAGGGCGCACGTTTCGCCAAGTGGCGCGAGGTTTACAAGATTGGCGAACACTATCCCTGGGCACTCGGTATCGCGGCCAATGCCGAAGTGCTGGCGCGTTATGCGGCGGTGTGTCAGGAGCAAGGCATCGTGCCCATCGTCGAGCCGGAAGTGTTGATTGACGGGAGTCACAGTCTGGCTCGCTGTGCCGAGGTTACCGAGGCGGTGCACAAGGAAATCTTTCATGCACTGCACCGTCACCATGTCGTGCTGGAACACATGATTCTCAAACCGAACATGGTACTGCCGGGCAAGGATCATCCAGTCAGAGCGAGTGCCGCAGAGATCGCAACAGCGACCTTGCGCGTGTTTCGACGCACTGTACCGGCAGCGGTGCCGAGTATCAATTTTCTTTCCGGCGGTTTGAGTCCTGAAGAAGCGACAGCCAATCTCAACGCCATGAATGCCGACTTTCCCGGCACACCTTGGTTGCTGTCGTTTTCCTATGGACGCGCCCTGCAACAAACGGTGCTACAGGCATGGCAAGGCAAAGCGGAGAACGTCGCCGCAGCGCAGCGGGCATTGTTGAAACGGGCCAGATTGAATGGCGCAGCGCAGCGCGGTGAATATCTGCCTGCGATGGAGTCGGCGAATTGATCCGCTGCGACAACCCGATGCCGGCCATCCCAAGGTGTTCGGAACGAATCTCAAATTGAAAGGAGCGTTAAAGTGAAAAAATTACAACCGCCACGCGATCTCATCGAGGCTTTGGGTGAGGCTTATGAATTGTTGCTGGAAAATGTGCTGAAGAAAGCAAAACAAAGCGGCGTCGCTATGCACAAGATCATGGCGGCGGTACGCGGCGACACTGTGGCTGTGCACAAGCTTAGCGACGAAGAAGCCATCAAGCTTGAAGCCTATATGCAGCGGGATCTGGTTGATGCCGCGCAGTATCTGGACAAGACCGGAAATACACTGGAGGAATGGCTAGGTTTTGACGCAGCATTGATCAAGCGTGAATTCTGGGAGTACTTTGCCGAAGCCGCAGATCAGACCACGATAGAGCTGAATCAATTAACCCGGCAGGCACAAGACGCCGGATATCACAGCGGCGAACTGGTCGGTCTGGGGACGCTGGTTTGCGATCAGTGCGGCGAAAAAATGCATTTCCATAAACCCGCTCGAATACCTTCCTGCCCGAAGTGCAACCATGAGCACTTTCACCGACAGCGTTTTGAATAATCCCTAATGCTAAGCGTTGAAATAACCGTCGCCGAATATCTGCTGATCCGCCTGAAACAGATCGGCGTGGATCATCTGTTCGGTGTGCCGGGTGACTTTGTCCTCGGCTTCTTCAATCAAGTGCTGAACAGCGAGGTGAGCTACGTCGGCACCTGCAACGAACTCAACGCGGCCTATGCTGCTGACGGTTACGCACGCATCCGGGGTATCGGTGCTTTTGCCACCACCTTTGGCGTCGGGGAACTGAGCGCTATCAATGGTGTGGCGGGTGCATACGCAGAAAGAGTGCCGGTAGTGGCGATCACCGGCGCGCCTGCGACGATCAATTTTCGCACTCGGCCACTGTTGCACCACACCCTGGGCGATTACCAGATTCCCCTGAAGATGTACGAGAAGATCACCGTCGCCTCTACTCAGCTCTCATCCGGTGAAACTGCACCGGATGAGATCGACCGGGTGTTGTCAGCGTGTCTTTATTATCAGCAGCCGGTTTACATCAGCCTCCCCGCCGACGTGGTGACGATGAAATGCAATCGGCCTGATGCCTTCGTGTTTCCTGTACACGCACCCAGTGATCCAGATGCGCTTGCCGAGGCAATCCATGAGGCGCTTGCCATGCTGCACAAGTCGAAGCAGCCGGTGGTGATCGGCGGCGTGGAGTTGATACGCTTCAAGCTGCAAAAGGAATTCGCGGGTTTGCTCGATAAGACCGGCTACCCATATGTGACCATGATGCTCGGCAAGACTGTCCTGTCGGAGCAGCACCCGCAATTCATCGGTCTGTTCGAGGGGGATCGCAGTCGGGACTATGTGCGCGAGCGGGTCGAGTCGGCAGATTGCATCCTGCAACTCGGGGAGTTGATGACCGACTTCAATACGGGCGGATTCACCACCCGGCTCGACGAATTGAAAACGATCAGTGCCAACATCCGTACCGTCAAAATCAAACACCATTATTTCGAGAATGTTTACCTGCGCGATTTCATTCTCGGGCTGACGGCAAAGCTGACTCGGCGCGATGTTGCAACGCTGAAGATTCAGCGCGCAGTCGATGGCTGCGTACACCGGCATACGCAGCCGTACCGACCTAACGCACCGCAAGCGCTAACCATCAAGCGCTTCTTCGACCGCATGAGCCATTTTGTCAAAAAGGATTCGATCGTCATCGCCGAAACAGGCGTGTCCTTGTTCAGCGCCGCAGAGATGCTGATGCCGGAAGGTGCGACCTTCATCGGTCAGACTTTTTACGGCTCGATTGGCTATACGGTCGGGGCCACGTTGGGTGTCGGCATGGCCGCACCAGAGCGCAGAGTCGTGTTGTTTGTGGGGGATGGCGCTTTTCAAGTGACCTGTCAGGATCTCTCGACCATGATCCGCTACGGCCTCAAGCCCATCATTTTTCTTCTCAACAATGACGGCTACACCATCGAGCGGGTGATCGTTGATCGGACCTATAACGACATCCAGCCGTGGCGCTATCACAAGCTGGTGGAAGTGTTCGGCGGCGGGTTGGGCCTTGATGTTCACACTGAAGGTGACCTTGAAGATGCACTGGGTAAAGCCGTCACGGCGGAGGATCTGGTTTTCATTGAGATTCATACCGGGCGGCTGGATTGTCCCGAGGCGCTGCGCAGTGCGGGCCGCTCAATGGCCAAAATAAATCAAATCGTCTAAATCAGCTCGACTAATCACAAGGAATACCAATGACCGATTCTGCCGCTGACAAAGACAATATCACCACGATGAAGGCGCTTGTATTCCACGGGCCGAATAAACTGGCGCTGGAGGACAGGCCCAGGCCAACGCTCAAAGAGGCGACGGACGCCATCGTGCGCATTACCACGACCACTATCTGCGGAACCGATTTGCACATACTCAAGGGCGATGTGCCGACGATTCCGGACGGGCGCATTCTCGGTCACGAAGGCGTGGGGATCGTCGAGCAGGCGGGGAAAGATGTACTGAATTTTAAACAGGGAGACAAGGTGCTGATCTCCCTGATTACTTCCTGCGGTCGCTGCGACTTCTGCAAGAAAGCGATGTATTCCCATTGCAGCAATGGCGGCTGGCTGCTGGGCAACAGTATCGACGGCACACAAGCCGAATACGTCAGAATCCCTTATGCCGATACCGGACTGTATCGTCTATCCCCCGAAGTTGATGATGAGGCGGCAGTCATGCTCAGTTGCATTCTGCCCACCGGCTTGGAATGCGGGACGTTGAACGGACAAGTTAAACCGGGGGACACCGTGGCGATCATTGGCGCCGGCCCTGTCGGCCTGGCTGCGTTGCTTACTGCGCAACTCTACTCCCCCGCAGAAATCATCATGATTGATCTGGACGATAACCGGCTGGATGCCGCGCGCTCGTTCGGCGCGACACAGGTCGTAAACAGCACGGATGGCAAGGCGGCGCAACGGGTCATGGAACTGACGCAAAATGCCGGAGTGGACGTGGCTATCGAAGCGGTCGGCATCGCGGCGACCTTCGACATTTGCCAGGCGATCATCGCCCCCGGCGGGCGTATTGCCAACGTGGGCGTGCACGGCAAACCGGTCGAGATGCACCTTGAAAAACTCTGGAGTTCCAATATCACGTTGACCACGCGTCTGGTCGACGCGGGCACAACACCGATGCTGCTCAAGATGATCGAGTCTGGACGCCTTGATGCAAAAAAACTCGTGAGCCACCGTTTTCAACTGTCGGAAATCCTGAAAGCGTATGACACCTTTGCCAATGCAGCGAAGGAACATGCAGTAAAGGTAGTGATCAAAAATGGGGATGGCGCTACATGAAGCGCGTTCAACAAAGCCCTAGCGGGCAAATTGTTCTCTTGCGTCACGGGGAAAGTGTCTGGAACAAGGAGAATCTTTTCACCGGATGGACGGACGTTGATTTGTCCGAACACGGCAAAACAGAAGCAATCGAAGCCGGGCGTGTCCTGCAAGCGCATGGGTTTATCTTCGACATGGCGTTCACTTCCGTGTTGAAGCGCGCGATATGGACGCTGTGGCTGGTGCTGGACCAGATGGAGTTGATGTGGATTCCCGTCCAGCGGGACTGGCGCTTGAACGAGCGGCATTATGGTGCGCTGCAAGGGCTGAACAAATCCGAGACGGTCAGGAAATTTGGTGAGGCACAGGTCAAGCTCTGGCGGCGAAGCTATGACACCCGTCCGCCTGCCCTCGACCAGAACGATCCGCGTCATCCACGGCATGATGCGCGTTATAGTGCGCTCAGCCGGAATGAGATACCTGCCACGGAATGTTTGAAGGATACTCTGGAGCGCTTTTTGCCATGTTGGCAAGATCTCATCATGCCGGCAGTGCGTTCAGGAAAGCGCGTGTTGATCGTGGCTCATGGCAACAGCCTGCGTGCGCTGGTCAAGTATCTGGACGGCGTGTCGGATGCCGATATTGTCGAGATGAATATTCCTACCGGCATCCCGCTGGTGTATGAACTGGATGAGGGTATGAAACCGATCCGACACTATTATCTCGGGGATGCCGAACGAGTGCGAACGGCGATGCAGGCCAGTGCCAATCACGTTTCACTAAAGCATCAGATGGAGGCGAGATCATGAGCGAACCAACACGGGCAAGCCACCCGCTATACAGCTTGTTACCCACAGACGTTGAGGGATTTGAAGCCCTGGTCGATCTGGCTCTGGATTTGCGCTGGACTTGGAGCCATGCCACCGACGAAGTGTGGCGGCAACTTGATCCGGTGTTGTGGGAGTTGACGCATCATCCGTGCGATGTCTTGCAGACCGTCTCCCGCGACAAGCTGCGCAGCTTGCTCGCCGATTCTGCTTTTCGTAAAACGATTGATGCGCTCACACTATCGCAAAAGCGTGTGGAAGACTCACCCGCGTGGTTTCAGCAAGCTCATCCGCAAGCGCCGCTGAACTGTGTCGCGTATTTCAGTATGGAATTCATGTTGAGCGAAGCGCTGCCCATTTATTCGGGCGGTCTCGGCAATGTGGCCGGCGACCAACTCAAGGCCGCCAGCGATCTGGGCGTGCCGGTGGTCGGCGTGGGTCTGCTCTACCAGCAGGGCTATTTTCGCCAGGTGATTGATCGGGACGGAGCACAACAGGCACTCTATCCGTATAACGATCCGGGACAATTGCCGATTACGCCTTTGCGCAAACCGGATGGGGAGTGGTTGCGATTGGAAGTTGTGTTTCCCGGTTACTCGGTCTGGCTGCGCACCTGGCAGGTTCAGGTCGGCTGCGTGAAGCTTTACTTGCTGGACAGCAATGACGTCGCGAATTACCCGGCACATCGCGGAATCACCAGCGAGTTGTATGGTGGCGGACCGGAGTTGCGCCTGGCACAGGAAATGGTGCTTGGAATCGGTGGCTGGCGCCTGCTGCGCGCACTGGGTCTGCAACCTGAAGTGTGCCACTTGAATGAAGGCCATGCGGCCCTGGCGGTGCTGGAACGCGCGCGGGATTTCATGCGAGAAACAGGACAGCCTTTTGACGTAGCCCTAGCGGTGACCAGAGCAGGCAATCTGTTCACCACGCACACGGCAGTCGCTGCCGGATTTGATCGTTTTGCGCCGGCTCTCATCAAACAATACCTTGGTGGTTATGCCAGACAGCTTGGTCTCACGCTTCTCGACCTGCTGGCGCTTGGTCGCCACAATCCGGACGACACATCGGAACCATTCAACATGGCTTATCTTGCGATTCGCGGAAGTGGTGCGGTGAATGGCGTGAGTCGCTTGCATGGCAGGGTAAGCCGGCATTTGTTTGAGCCGTTGTTTCCAAATATTCCGCATGAAGAAATCCCGGTCGGACACGTGACCAACGGCGTCCACATGCCGACTTGGGACTCCGCAGAGGCGGACGAACTATGGACGGAGGCCTGCGGCAAAGACCGTTGGCTGGGGACGGCGGAGGTCATGGGGCAAAACATGCGCCGTGTTTCCGACGCCAGGCTCTGGCAGTTTCGTATTGAAGCCAGTCAGTCTTTTGTGGATTACGTGCGCGCTCGCTCGTCCAGGCAACTGGCTGCATCCGGCGCGACGCCCGCAGCGGTGGCGGAGGCGAAACAGTTTTTCGATCCGAATGTGCTGACCTTGGGCTTTGCGCGTCGCTTCGCCGCATACAAGCGTCCCAACATGCTGTTGCACGATCCGGAACGACTGCTGCGTTTGCTGAGCAATCCGCAACGCCCGGTTCAACTCATCATGGCGGGCAAGGCGCATCCGGAAGATCATGCCGGGCAGGACCTCATCCGGCAGTGGACGCAATTCATCAAGCGGCCGGAGGCGCGCCGCCATGTGATCTTTCTCGGTGACTACAACATGTTGATGAGTGAGTCTTTGGTGCAGGGGGTCGATGTCTGGATCAACACGCCGCGTCGTCCGTGGGAGGCATGCGGCACCAGCGGCATGAAGGTATTGGTCAATGGTGGTCTCAATCTGTCTGAGTTGGACGGCTGGTGGGCGGAAGCCTATACGCCGCAAGTGGGCTGGGCATTGGGTGACGGTCAGGAACATGGTGACGATCCGGCATGGGATGCCAGTGAGGCCGAGGCGCTGTATGACCTGCTCGAACGCGAAGTGATCCCGGAGTTCTATACGCGTGATGCACAAGGAATTCCCGTTGCCTGGGTTAACCGCATGCGGGAAAGTATGGCGCAATTGACACCACAATATTCCACCAACCGTACTGTGCGCGAATACAGCGAACAACATTACCTTCCGGCGGCCGCAGCCTACCGTAAGCGAAGTGCAGACAAAGGGGTGTTCGGTGTGCAAATGGTTAATTGGCGGCACGCGCTGGAACAAAAATGGGACGCGCTGCGCTTCGGCGAAGTGAAGGTAGAGACTGCTGGCGAGCAACACGTGTTTGAAGTACAAATGTATCTGGATGGCCTGGATCCGGAAGCAGTGCGGGTCGAACTTTATGCTGATGGCATTAACGGTGGTGCACCGGAGCGGGTGGAGATGAAGCGCATGCGGCTATTGGTGGGCGCAACAAACGGCTACGCCTATCGCGCGGATGTGTCAGCGAACCGCCCGGCATCCGACTATACGGCGCGACTCATACCATACCGCGATGGCGTGGCGATTCCTCTCGAAGAAAATCATATTCTGTGGCAACGATGATTCGATAGCTAAAGGGCATCTCCAATAATTAAAATTCCGTCATTCCGTCATTCCGGCGAAGGCCGGAATCCAGCGACTTTATTAAAAATGCTGTTACGTCAGTGCGTTGCACTGCACCATATTTTTACTGGACACCGGCCTTCGCCGGTGTGACCAATAATTATAGGTGGCCTAAAGTCGTATTGGCGAATTTCATCTTGCATCATTGAACATCGCACTCAGACGCATGGTAAATGCAAAGTTGGGTTTGTATTCTCTATCTTTTGGAAAATGATATTGCGGACTGACTTCAAAATACATCCATTTTCTATGCATCCGGTAACGATAATCCACTAGCGCAACATAGTCCGTCACCTGGCGCTGCGGATTGCTGATTCCGAACGTACTCAACTGATAAAGCCAAACAGTACGGTCATTCATGGTGTAGAAATAGGATAAATCCTGACGCATGTCGAAGTTCTGTGTGTTCTTGAGCCAGGTTACAGTGCTGGTGGAATGTAACCGGTACTGCGGATCAAAAATACGCTCCAAATCCAGTTGACTTGTCTCACCCACGCCCAGCGTATTGAACCAATACACAGACTCGGCTGCTGTCACTTGCCACTTTCCCACCATGCTCGAATAGCCCCCCCTTGTTCTTACAAAGGGTTCTACCGGAAGTGGAAATTTGAGTCCACCATCCGTGTGGAAGAACCATGCCTGATCCTTGGGGGTCTCATAACGTAATGCCACGGCAGCACTCTTGGGCACTGCGACTCTATTTGGCAGCACGGAGTTGCCTGATGTCGGATCAATTGCATTTCTCTCTGGGTCTGTTTCCAGCAACAGATGCAAGCGCCCCTCGGATACAGGCAATTTCAGATTCAGGTTGGCTGAAAGATCCAGCTTGCGATCACCTCCGTATCCAGTCGCTCTGGACAGGCTCAGTTCAAACTCGGTTTGATTGCTCTCCTGGTAATGACGATCTCCGGCGAAGAAGCGGTCGATCGAATTTGCCGCTCGGGTAATTACGCCGGACATTGAATTACGCATTTTTTGCAAAAAGTCGAAAGAATCGATTTTTGGTGTTGGGGGAATGCCGGGCGTAGCAGGGGTGGCCGGTGCTGCATCTGTTGACGTGGCGGGTGTTGTGTCTATTGATGTGGCAGGCGTTGTGTTTGCTGGAGGGGTGGGTGTTGTGTCTGGTGACGTTTGCTGTTCGACGGGTGGACCTTGCAACTCGTCGGGCGGTGTTTGCGGTGCAGCAGACTCAGCCCCAAGCAGACTTGATGGAAAAACCAGTGCCATGCACAACAGCAAACGCTGCACAGAGATGAATGGGCGACCGGCACAGAAAGAGAAACGTAAAAACATAAAGCCCTCCGCACTGCGCTAGCGGATATCCCTGACCACGCGAAAACCAAAGATGCTGAATCTCAACCTTGGATCGTTGCTGTTGCGCACAGCGGCACGCACGTTGCGCGGACCGTTGTTCCATGAACCGCCGCGCAGCGTGCGCTTCTCGCCATCACCCTGCCAGATACTGGCGTCAGTCGGTGCGTTGATATAGTTCGGGTGATAGCTTTCCTCGGTCCATTCCCACACATTGCCCAGCATGTCGTACAGCCCCACGTCGTTGGCCTTGAAGCTACCGACTGGAGCGGTGAACACATATCCATCCGTGCATTGATGCACTGTCCAGGACGATGCGCCGAGTATCGCTGCCTGCACCGTCTTGTCCCCGGTATTCGCGTAAGCGCACGCATCATCCGGCTTGTCTCCCCAGTAGCGTGCGGTGGTGGTGCCACCGCGCGCGGCGAATTCCCATTCGGCCTCTGTCGGCAGACGATAGTGTTTGCCGGTCTTGCGCGACAACCATTTCGTATAGGCTGTGGCATCGTCCCAATTGACACAGGTAACCGGATGTTTGTCGGTTTGCGGGAAGCCGGGATTGCGCCAGTTAAGCCCGCTGATTTCTTCAAACTTGCCTTCCTTCAGCGCCCAGCATTTATCGCCGACACTGTATTTGGTACTTTTCACAAATTCCGCAAACTCGCCACGCGTAACCTCGGTTTGGCCGAACGCAACGGCAGCAATCCGGACGTTATGCATGGGGCCTTCGTCTTCGCCACGCCCTTCCTCGGCATGCCCGGCATTGGCATCGGGCGAACCCATGACAAAGTTCCCGGCAGGGATGAGCACCAGCCTGGGACAACTATTACAGTCGCGAAAAGGCTTGTTCACTTTGGTTGTATTGTTGTGTTCGGTTGTCTTCACTGCTTCAGGTGTACGGGCGACTGGAGTTTGAGTAACGTCTTTGCCTTGATCTGCGGCCAGAGCTTGCACCGGCATCCACAGCGAACAGCAGGCAACAATGATGGGACCTGATAGATTTTGCATTTTCATGTTCGTGCCTCCTTCCTCACAAGATTGTCCGTTCATCGGAATCATTGCCGAGCTTTTTAAACACCCGGTTCTCGATTGCCCCGCCAACGACAAGAATGAACATGACGAACACGAATGCACACGCCGTGATCAACAACGCTCCCGCACCGCAAGCGCTGCCCAGACAGGCAGCGAGCCAGATGGATGCTGCCGTCGTCAGACCATGCACGCTCTGCCCATTTTCAGTGCGCAGAATCACGCCCGCTCCCAGAAAACCAATGCCGGTGATGATGTCTTGAATCACGCGGCTCACCGAATCGAAGTGCAATACCGCATTAGCTTCTACGCTCCAGGTGACCAATGCCGTTGCGATCGCTGCACCCAATGCGACCAGTGCATGCGTGCGCAGCCGACGGGCTTGTGCATCAACTCGCGGTTCAATCCGACCAGACCGCCGACAACAGTTGCCGCCGAGAAGCGCAGAAAAATATCGACAACAGAATCGAACATCATGGATACCTCACCGAATGCTTGGGTGACACTAATCAGCGCCAAGTATCGCTCATGCAACTGTGTTGCCCCGGTTGTGGAAACACATGATGAACATGGTGAGAAGTTTAGGCTGACGGGGGATTGAATACGGTACGCTAGCGAACATAAAACATAATCAGACTGCTTTGCGTTAACCAGGATCAAGCGAAAAAATTCACACCGACTTTCACTGAAAGCCAATAGATACGCCATTCTACATGCGCAGAACGATGCAGATCGCCTATTGACGGGCGTCTTCACGAGGTTGGGTTTTTGAAAGAATTCGCGTGGGCACATGAAACGTACCCACCCTACATAAACTATTAATTCGTCACACCGGCGAAGGCCGGTGCCTAGTAAAAAAATAGGCGCAGTGCAACGCACTGACGTAACGGCCTTATAAAAAACCGCTGGATTCCGGCCTTCGCCGGAATGACGGAATTTGAATTATTAGAGATGCCCTTAAATCTGATCTTTCAGCTTTGCCTCGAATTCCCCGATCGGCACCGGCCTGCCGAACAGAAAACCCTGACAGAGCCCGCATCCGTGCTGCTGCAGAAATGCGCGCTGCTGTTCCGTCTCCACGCCTTCGGCGATGACTTCCATGCCCAGATTGTTGGCCATGCCGATGATGGTTTGCACGATGACTGCATCAGTGTGTTTCACGCCGATGTTGCGCACGAAGGATTGGTCGATCTTCAATTGGTCTAGCGGTAACTGAGTCAGATAAGCCAGCGATGAAAAGCCGGTGCCGAAGTCGTCCATGGAGAAAAGTACGCCGATTGTTCGGAGTGCCTGCATCGTGACGATGGTGTCTGCCACGTTGTCCAGCACCAGACTTTCGGTGAGTTCGAGCTTGAGATGGTCGGCGGTGATCGCATGGCGGCTCAATGTTTGGCGCACTTGCTCGACAAAATGCAGTTGACGGAACTGGCGCGCGCTGACATTGATGGAAAGTTGCAGATCGCGTGTCAGTGGATCGGATTCCCATGCCTTGAGTTGGGCGCAGGCGGTGTCCATCACCCATTGCCCGATGAGCAATATCAGTCCGCTTTCTTCCGCCAGCGGGATGAACTGCGCGGGTGAAACCAGACCACGCTGTGGATGTTGCCAGCGTATCAACGCCTCTGCGCCGATAATATGACCGCTGTGCTCTACCTGCATCTGGTAATAAAGGCTGAGTTGGTTTTCCGACAATGCATTATGCAAATCTTTTTCCATAGCCATGCGATCTTCCAGCACCGCCTGCATGTCGGCATCGTAGAAACGCAGGGTATTGCGTCCGCTCGCTTTCGCTTGATACATGGCGGCATCGGCACGCTTGAGCAGTTCGTCCACCGTGCTGTCATGGTTGTGAAACAAGTTGATGCCGATGCTGGCGGTGCAATGGTATTCGTAGTCTTGCAGCGAATAAGGCTGCCTGAGGAAGTCGAGGATTTTCCCCGCTACGGTTTCCGCTTGGGCAGCGGCTTGCGCCGGTTCGGTATTCAACGATTCCAGGATGACGACGAAATCATCTCCGCCCATCCGTGCCACGGTATCGCCTTCACGCATACAGGTTTGCAGCCGATTGGCCACCTCGATCAGCAACAGATCGCCGATGTTATGTCCCTTGGTATCGTTAAGGGCCTTGAAGTTATCGAGATCGAGGTACAGGATCGCACCGTAGTTGTGATGCCGCGTGCTGGCAGACAGGGCATGCTGCAAGCGATCATTCAGCAGACGGCGATTCGGCAAACTGGTCAACGGATCGTAGTAAGCCAGACGCTCGATCTCTTTCTCTGCATGCTTGCGCTCGGTGATGTCGCGGAAATACCAGACACGCCCGTGATATTTGCCGTCCGCAGCGGTAACCGGAGCGGAATAGCGATCAATGATCCTGCCGTCTATTAGTTGTATTTCCTCGCTACTCTTCTCGTTGCGATGCGCATATAAATATTTCACCCGGACGATGAACGCTTCCGGGTCTGCAACGTGTTCAACAATTGCTTTGAGCACGGGCGCATCCAGCCCTGTGTTCACGAGCTGTGGGGAGAGTTGCCATAAATCGGTGAATTGTCGATTGAAGGTGATGATTCTGGAATGCTCGTCGACCACCAGGATGGCATCGGGCGAAGTCTCCTGCTGAGTTTGCAGGATCATGTTCTTGAATTCGATTTCCTTCTGTGCACGGATGCGCTGAGACTGGTAGGCAAAGTTGCTGAGCGCAAAACTGATATCACCTGACATTTCCACCAGCAGATTGCGCGCAGGCTCGTCGAATGAATCGACCTCGCCGGCATACAAAGTGAATGCGCCGACGACGATGCCCTCTCTGCGCAACGGCAGCGAAGCGGATGCGGCCAAACCCGCGAGCGCGGCGCGCTCTTGCCACGGAAGAGTCTGCGGGTCGTGCAAAAAGTCCTGACACCAGAACGGCTCGTTTTCTCTGATGGCAGTACCAGTCGGGCTGTGTCCGAACGGGCTAGCCATATCTGCCGAGATGTTCACGTCTTTCAGGTACGCAGTGTCATCGCCAAAGCTGGCGACCGGCCGCACCATGTTTGTTTCATTGTCAATCATGCCGATCCATGCCATCTTCATGCCGCCGAAGCGCACCGCAGCGCGACAGGCTTCCAGAAATAATTCTTCTTCTCCGGTGCAATGCACGATGGCCTTGTTGCATTGGCTCAGCGCAGCATACAACTGCGTGTGGCGCAGAATGGTCGCGTGATCCGCTTTGCGCTCGGAAATATTGCGGATGTTGCACTGGATGACTTTGATGCCTTCGCAGTCGTAAGTATTGCTGACGAATTCAACCGCGATTTTTGCACCTGCCTTGGTTTTGAGCGGCAGGTCTTTGTAGCGGACATAGCCTTTTGTTTGCAGTTCCTCGAACATCTCCTTGCTCTGCGCGATGTCCGCAAACGAACCCACTTCCCAAATCTTTTTTCCAAGAAACTCGGTATGCGAATAGCCCAGCATGGCGATCAGGTAGGGATTGACGTCTTCGATCTGCGCCGTCTTTGCATTGAGCAACAGAATGCCGTCCTGCGCGGTTTCAAATAATCGACGATAGCGACTTTCGGAAATTCGCAGTGCTTTTAGAGCGGGATCGCTGAATGGAGAAGTTCGTAGTGTCATACATCTGACCCAAGATTATTACAGAATGAAGAAACTTCACCTTGGACTAGATCAAGAAAATTGTCTGGGCGTTAGTGCATATTACGCCGTACCTTCACAAAATAGAAACTCCGTGGTGGGTTTCATCGAGCCTACTCCGTGTAAGCCTCGAAGATATTGCGAAACGCCAAGTGGTTCTTCTTGAATACGGCATAAACGATCGGGTCGAAATGCTCCGGCAGAGTTCGCCCATCGCCGTAGATCATTATTTCCATGGTCTTCTGGTGGTCGAAGGCGGGCTTGTACGGGCGCTTGCTGCGCAGTGCATCGTAGATGTCGCAGATGTTCATGATGCGTGCTGCCAGCGGTATTTGTTCCGCCTGTTTGCCATTCGGATAACCGCTGCCATCCCAGCGCTCGTGGTGATTGAGCGCGATCTCCGCTCCCATCTTGAGATAGGGCGACTTGCTGTTGCCGAGGATCTGCGCCCCCATCGCGGCATGAGTTTTCATGATCTCACTTTCTTCCGGCGTATGTTCGCCCGGCTTGAGCAGGATATGGTCGGGAACGCCGATCTTGCCGATGTCGTGCATCGGGCTGGCGAAAAATATCTTGTCGACGAAGGCATCATCCAGCGCAAGCATCTTTGCCAGCGCCTGACTGTAATAGCTGATGCGTTTCACATGCGCGCCGGTGTCTTCATCCTTGTGTTCCGCCGCGCGCGTCATGCTGAAGATGGTTTCCAGATAGCTGGATTGAAGCTCTGCGGTTCTTTCCTGCACGCGTTGTTCCAGAACATCGTTGTAATTGCGCAAGTCCTTGTGCAGCAGCCGCACCTCCAGCATATTGTGCACGCGCACCAGCACCTCGGCTAACTCGAACGGCTTGCTGATGAAATCCTTCGCACCCGCTTTCAGGGCATGCAGCTTGTGGTCGGGTTGCGCGGTGATCACCAGCACCGGCAGATAGTCGCCCGTTTCGATCTCCTTGAGACCTTCCATCACCTGAAAGCCGTCCATGCCGGGCATCTGTAAATCAAGCAGGATCAGATCGTAATTATTTTTGCGATGCAGTTCGCAGACCTGGCGCGGATCGGTGGTGGAGGTGATGGAGAGATAGCCTGCGCCGCGAATGATGCGTTCCAGCAACAGAACATTGGCCTCCAGATCGTCAACGATCAGGATATTGCCTTGAAGAGTGTCGGAGGTATTAATCATTACTTTTGCTCCAGTTTTTATCTTGCGGCGCGCCGTTGCAGGCGCACGATTTCAGCGAGCACATCTTCCGGTTTGGTTTCCATTTCAAGATCCGCATCGGCAAGGTTGCGGTCTTCATTGTTGCTGATGCCGAGTTTGCATTGGATGTCATGCAGCATTTGCAACACCCGTGTCAGCTCATGTTCGGTGAGCAGGCTGGTTTGCAAGCCCAGATCGGTAAGACGTTCTGCCTGTTTGCCGAACAGGTTCTGGCTGATGAGCACGAAGGTAGAAAGAAAGATGGCTTCCAGCGACACAGTCATGGTCAGCAGTTCGTAGGGATAGCGATCGAAAGGAGTGATACCGAAACGTCCGGTGTTGAGCAATATCCAGGCTGCAAACCACGCGATATGCACAAACAGGAAAGTCATGCTGCCTGAAAAAGAAGTCATGCCGTTGGCGATGCGATCTTGCAAACTTTGCTCGCTGACTGCCTTTTGGCGCACCTGGATGATCTTGCGGATGTTGCGCTGAATGATGCCGGACAGTGCCGGATTGTCTTCGCGGTGATCGGCGATTTCCTTTTGCATCAAGCGCATTTCCAGCAGGTTGCGGACGCGTGCCAGTACTTCGGTAATTTCAAACGGTTTGCTGACGAAATCTTTCGCTCCGGCTTGCAGTGCGCGTTCCTTGTGACCCGGTTCGGCGGTGATGACCAGCACCTGCGGGTAGTCATCTGCCTCGAATGCATTCAGGCATTCCATCACCTGGAATCCATCCATGCCGGGCATTTGAATATCGAGCAGGATCAGGTCGTAGTGATTTTTTTGGTGCAGCTTGCACACCTCGTGCGGCAACATCGTGGAAGTGACGGCAACATAGCCCGCGCCGTGCAGCATCCGCTCAAGCAGCGTGACATTGGCCTGCTGGTCGTCAACGATCAGGATGCTGGCGTTCAAAATGTCGGAGGTACTGACCATCATTTAGGTACCGGATTGATTGCAGCAGCTGATTCCGCAGTCACAAATTTCAGCGCCTTATCCAGCGCCTGCATGAATTCATTGACCTTGATGGGCTTGGTTATATAGCGCAGGAATCCCGCTTTAAGTCCTTTTTTGATGTCTTCCGGCAAGGCGTTACCACTGATGGCAATGACCGGAATGTGCGCCGTGAGCGGGTTTGACCGCAGTATCTGCAATGCTTCGAAACCATTGAGGCCGGGCATGTTGATGTCCATCAGAATCACATCCGGCCTGAATGTGCGCGCAAGCTCAACACCTTTGATTCCGTTTGTCGCAGTCAGCAGATCGAGTTCCGGGCGGCGCGCAATGAGTTGCTTGAGCAACTTTAAATTGGTCGGGTTGTCCTCTACATAGAGCACAGTATGACGTGGTGTGGCTCGAATCGGATGTAGCCAGCTCAGTATGGCGCGAATCGGATGCAGCCAGCTCATGATGTTTCACCGCCGGTTTGCGCGATTTTTTGCTCCAGCGCCTTGATGTAGCTCCTCGTTTCCTTGTACAGCAGACGTACTTCCAGCATATTGCGAACGCGTACCAGCACTTCGGCCGGTTCGAACGGTTTGCTGATGAAATCGCGAGCGCCGGCCTGGAGCGCATGCAGCTTTTCCTCCGGCTGTGCAGTGATCACAATCACCGGAAGATAACCGCCAGGTTCGGTTTCCTTGAGCCCTTGCTTCACTTGGAACTGGTAGGTCCGGGTCAATTCCAGAAGCCAATCCTGCGGCTCGATCTCCTTGAGTCCTTGCATCACCTGAAACCCGTCCATGTCAGGCATCACCAGATCGAGCAGGATCAAGTCGTAACGATTGTTGAGGTGAAGTTCACAAACCTTACGCGGGTCATGGGTGGCGGCGATGGAAACGTATCCGGCATCACGCAGAATCCGATCCAGCAGCATAACGTTGGCTTTCTTATCATCAACGATCAGGATCTTGCTTTGAAGAATGTCGGATGAACTGATCATGATATTTGCCGCTCCTTATTTTCTTGGTACAGCTTCTTGTCACGAAAATCCAGAGCCTCATTCAGCGCGACACTGAATTCATCCACTTTGGCTGGCTTGGTGATGTAGCGAAAGAAGCCTGCTTGCGTTACTTTTTCGATGTCGGGCGGCATGGTGTTGGCGCTGATCGCGATGACGGGGATATGCGCCGTCAACGGGTCTGATTGCAGTATTTTCAGAGTTTCATAGCCATTGATGCCGGGCAGGTTGATGTCCATCAAGATCACATCTGGCAGCGATGCGCGGGCGATTTTAATGCCGCTATGTCCGTCCACCGCAGTCCGCAGACTGATCTCCGGATAGCGCGCGATGAGTTGCACAACCAGTTTCAGGTTCGCCGGACTGTCCTCGATATAGAGCATGGTATATAGGGAGTCTGCTTGAGATGCGGACTTTTCGTCGACGTCCATGAACGAGATTTGATCGTAAAGATGCTGAACTTCGCTATTGTGGCGACGGATCAAATCGCGGCTGGCTTCGACTTCCAGAATCTTTTGTTCCAGCGCTGTAACGTAATTTTTCGTTTCCTTGTACAGCAGGCGCACTTCCAGCATATTGCGCACGCGTACCAGCACCTCGGCCAGCTCAAACGGTTTGCTGATGAAATCGCGCGCACCGGCCTCAAGAGCGCGCATCTTGTGTGCCGGTTGTGCGGTGATCACAATGACAGGAATGTAGCCGCCCGGTGCGGTTTCCTTCATACCCTCCAGCACCTGGAACAGGTGTGTCCTGTTCAAGTCCTGGATCCAATCCTGCGGCTCGATTTCCTTGAGTCCTTCCATCACCTGAAAGCCGTCCATACCGGGCATCATCAGATCGAGCAGGATCAAGTCATAACGATTCTTGCGGTGCAACTCGCACACTTCACGCGAATCCAGAGTGGAAGTAATGCTGTCATAGCCGACTCCGTGCAGAATCCGCTCCAACAGCAAGATGTTGGCTTGCAGATCGTCAGCTATCAGGATTTTGCTGTGAAGAATATCGGATGAACTGATCATGATCGTTACCTCTCCTTATTCGCTTGGAACCATATCCTGCTCCACAAATTTCAGCGCCCCATGCAGTGCTTCCATGAATTCATCAACTTTGATCGGCTTGGTGATATAGCGGAAGAACCCCGCCTTCACGCCTCTGTCAATGTCGAATGGCATCGCATTGGCGCTGATGGCGATGACTGGAATATGCGCAGTAATCTTGTCCTGGCGCAGTAATTTAAGCGCTTCGAAGCCGTTGATGCCGGGCAGATTGATGTCCATCAAGATCACATCAGGCCGCGCTGCGCGCGCGATTTTGATGCCGTCTTTCCCATTCACCGCCGTCAGCAGACTGAGCTCCGGGTGACGCGTGATGATCTGCTCAACCAGCTTCATGTTGGCCGGGTTGTCTTCCACATAGAGCAGGGTGTGTGTGCGCGATGAGCGGGATTGATGGGGTTGCGGCAACGGCAGTGGGGATCCTTCCTCAAGTACCAGACGTGGTTCGTCGATCGCCAGTAGTTCAAACCAGAATATACTGCCCGCACCGACACTGCTTTCCACGCCGATCACCCCGCCCATCAGTTCGACCAAACGCTTGGCTACCACCAGGCCGATGCCGGTGCCTTCCTCGCCGCCAGCCTCTTGTCCGAGTCGGTTGAATGGCTGGAACAGCTGCGCTACTTGTTCCGGGGATAATCCTGTACCACTGTCTTTGATGCTGATGCGTATGCGTCCCGGCGCGGTCTCGGCGCATTTCACTGCGACTGTCCCCTGTGGCACGTTGTACTTGATCGCGTTGGAAAGCAAATTGATGAGCACCTGTTTCAAGCGGGTGCGGTCGGCACGCACATACATCGGCGTGGCGAAGCGTGGGAGGGTCAGTGTGATGCCGCGCTGTTGCACTTGCGGATCGACCATGTTCTGGCATTCAAGCACGACTTCGGCCAGCGACACCGGCTCTTCCGACAGCGGCACTTGTCTCGATTCGACTTTCGCCAGATCGAGAATCTCGTTGATGAGCTTGAGCAGATGCCATCCCGCCTGCAGGATCTGCGCGACACTTTCCTTTTGCGACGCTGTCGGTGGCGGTGTATCGGACTCCATCAGCTGGGCGAAACCGAGGATGGCATTGAGCGGGCTGCGCAACTCATGGCTCATGCTGGACAGGAAATCCGATTTGGCGAGGTTGGCTTTTTCCGCGACTGAGGTGGCGTTTTCCAGTTCGATATTCTTTTCCAGCAACACCTGATCCAGACGTTTGCGTTCTGTAATATCGCGCGCGGCGGCGAACACGCCCTGCAACTTTCGGTCGCGGTCATAGAATGTGGCCGCGTTGAACGACACCACCGTTTCCTTGCCGTCTCTGGCGCGTGCGGTGAGTTCGTAGTCGGTGACTTTCTTTTCTCTCAATACCCGCTTGATGCTTGACTCGGCTCGTTCAGAATCGGTGAAGCTGTTTTTGAATGGCGAGCCGATCAGCTCGTCGCGCGTGGAGCCGGTGAGCGCCTCCATCTGTTTGTTGACATCGGTGACGATGCCGGAAGGATCGGTGGTCATGATCGCGTCGATGTTGGATTCGATCAGCGAGCGCGTGTAGTACTGCAGATCGCGCAGACGTTGATCGAGCTGTTTCTGCTCAGCTTCAATCTGCTTGCGTGCCGTGTTGTCGGTGCCGATCAACAGATAACCGATGATGTCGTTTTGATCGTCGCGCAGCGCGGTGACCGACACCACCGCCGGGAAACGGCTACCGTCTTTGCGGATATAGGTCAGCTCGTAAATATCCTCGATGCCGCGCGAAGCCTTGAACACCAGGGCTTCAAAGCCCGGCGTGATGGGCGTACCCAGTTCCACGCTTAGTTCATTGGCGCGCTCGATAATTTCCTGCGGATCGGACCTATCGGCAGGGGTGATCTTGTTCATCACATCGGCGGCGGCGTAGCCCAGCATGCGTTCCGCACCGACGTTGAAAATCTGGATCACGCCCTTGGC
>CAINCU010000004.1 GCA_903847155.1 uncultured Gallionellaceae bacterium
CCTGTGATGCACCCTGCCCATTCAAGCGTTTCAATCATCAACCCACCTCATCAACGCAACTGTGTGCTCACCCTGAAAAACAGACTGAATAAAATTGAAAGCCGTGCCCTGCATACCTGCACTCTCGCGACTGCACGGTTGCAATGTCCAGAATGTAAATATCGTCTGGCGATGAGTTGGCGTAGTCCACTTTGCGACCAGACCATGTGGTTAAAACCGTCATAACCGCCATCCCGTCAAGCCTGGTCGAACACGTTTTTAGTGATCCGCCTCGCAGCGCCAGCTCCGCCACCTGTGGTTTCATCTGCTGGTGCAGATGCCGGGGGGGAAGACACTTCTGCATTGGGAAGCGGAACGACACGTGCTGGACGCCCATCGTGCAAAAAGGAAAGCCCCAGCGCCGCAAGAAAGCGCAAACGCTCGGCCCGAGCGCGCGGCGAATACTTGGTCAGTTCCGCCTCAAGCTCGGGATAGCCCTCAAAATAATTGATGGTGATTCGCATCACGCCTCCAATACATTCTGTCGCAGCGAAGGCATTAAGCCTCGCCGCCGAGCCAGAAACCGCGCACGTTGGCAAATACCGACTCGGCGGCAATCGTGATCGGAGTCTTGTCGAATACCGATTTGATAGCGCTTTCAAAGAGCGGTGCTCCACCGCCTACCAGAACAATCGCGTCAACGTCTGATTCTTCCTTGCGCAAGGACGCTTGCAATTGAGCGCACGCAACATGGCCAACCGCTGCTGCGGCTGTTGCGAGATAGGGTTTGATGTCCACACGGGTGCCGTAAACAGAAACGGAGTAGCGGCCAGAGCGCACCGCATTTTCCATCTTGCTTTGCCCCGGATTGCTGCCGTGGTCTTTGGCGATCAGTGCGCCTGCCTCACTGAGCACCACCGACATGGCATCAAGGCTGGTGCCGGATGAGCCGCGCTTGAATTCACCGTTGACGAGCATCACCCAATCCATCGAGAAGAAACCGGGGTCAACCACCAGCACGCTGGCATCTTCAATTTGGCTGGGATCGCCAAGGCTGTGGAGATAATCGACGAATCCGCCCAATGGTTGCGGCACAATCTTCACGTCTTTGACCATGATCGTCTTTTTTGGCGTGACTTTGTGTTCACCCTTCATGGTCTTGATGAGATGCTTGCGCAAGCCTTCGTCAAAGTATTGGCTGGTTGGCAAGCCGGTTACAACGCGGTCAATTTCCGTCATGCCGGACAGCAGCAGCCCGGCGTTAAACAAGGCGCGGTACGAATCAGTGGCGGTGTAGTCCTTGTGGAGTTCGCGCGGCCAATTTTCCAGACGGTCGTAGCTCACACCGGCGACATACTCCCGGCCATCCACCAGCACGCGCAACGGCTCATCGACGCCGGTGGCCATAATCTGCTGCCCGATGTTCTCCGATGGCGCTGCACCGGCAGGCCGGTTTACCAAAGTCGGCTCGCTGCCGCTTTTTCCAAAAGCGACCTTCAAATTCGAATAACCAATATCCATTCCAACAATTTGCACGGCAGTCTCCCCAAGTAGTAAAAACATCAAAACAACCGCAGCGCCTCTACAGCACATCTTGCCAAGTCATTCATATTCGTCATGAACGCCTAGCACCACTGGCGAACGCCTGATAGCAACCTAAGAAAGCGTCATATTTCATCCGGTGCGCTGTAGCACGTCTGCGGAACGTGTGCGGATTATTGGATATGCCAAATTTAAAATCTCACGAATGCCGTTCAAATTTGGACGGCATTCGTGAGATTTATTGGATTCATTGCGGCAGGATTGCGAATCGCAAAATCCATTCAACTCACTACAAGGGGAATAACGATGGTGGAAAAAACAGCAGCACAACCAGCCCAATCAACCAAGGCTGTAAAGAAAACTCCAC
>CAINCU010000005.1 GCA_903847155.1 uncultured Gallionellaceae bacterium
AAAAGTAATGGCAGCCAAAAAGCCAGTTGCGAAAAAATCCGCAGCTAAGCCTGCCGCAAAGAAAGTAGCTGCCAAAAAACCGGCCGCGAAAAAAGTAGTAGCAGCCAAAAAGCCAGTTGCGAAAAAAGTCGCAGCTAAGCCTGCCGCAAAGAAAGTAGCTGCCAAAAAATCGGCCGCGAAAAAAGTGGTGGCAGCCAAAAAGCCAGTTGCGAAAAAATCCGCAGCTAAGCCTGCCGCAAAGAAAGTAGCTGCCAAAAAACCGGCCGCGAAAAAAGTAGTAGCAGCCAAAAAGCCAGTTGCGAAAAAAGCAGCGGCAAAAAAACCTGCCAAGAAAGTAGTAGCGAAATCTGCTCCTGCTGCAGGCAAAGGCATCCTCGGCGCCTAAGCTTCATAGATTGGGGCGGGCGCCGGGTTTTGCGTTTCGCCCTTTCTATGAAGTCCGTTGCGAGCAAGGTGGTTTGGCGTTTTTTTCCAAGTTTGTTGAGCCCTTCAGCGAACTGTATATCTTTTCCACAGAATTATTATCATCAGCAATCAAGCAGCAAACTCACTCCTGTTCAGGCTGAGTAAGCACAACAGTTCGTGGTGGTGTATGTCTTTGGGTCTGAGTAATTGATTGCGACACATCTGAATGTGATGCCGCGATTGGGATGTCAGAATCAGTGAATCAGGAAGATTGTTGCCAAGCCAAGGAAGATGAAAAAACCGCCGCTGTCGGTGATGGCGGTAATCATCACGCTGGAGCCGATGGCAGGATCGCGACCTAATTTCTGCATGATGAGCGGGATGAACAGACCGACGATAGCGCCCACTGTCAGGTTGAGAACTATTGCGCTGGTCATCACCAAGCCGAGCGGTATGCTGTGATACAGGAAGAACGCGAATAGCCCTGCGATGCCGCCCCACACCACACCGTTCAAGCCGCTGATCGCCAATTCCTTGAGCATTAAACGACGTGCATTGTTCTGCGAAATCTGACCGAGTGCTAACGAACGGATGATGATGGTGGTGGTCTGGTTTGCCGAGTTGCCTGCGATGCCAGCAACGATGGGCATCAACGTGGCAAGGGCGACGAACTGCTGGATGGTGTTTTCAAATTCACCGATCACGCGCGAGGCGAAGAAAGCAGTACACAGATTTAGTGCCAGCCAAGACCAGCGGTTCTGTGCCGACTTCCACACCGAAGCGAAAATATCCTCCTCTTCGCGCAGACCGGCCTGATTCAGCAAATCGCTTTCCGATTCGGCACGGATGAAGTCAAGCACCACATTCACCGTGACGCGTCCGACCAGCTTGCCATCCTCATCCACCACTGGTGCGGAAACCAGATCGTAGCGTTCGAACGATTGTGCGGCCTGCTCGGCCTTGTCATCCGGGTTGAGCCGGATAGTGTCGGTTAGCATCAATTTCCCCACCACAGTTTCAGGCGCGTTGACTACGATCAAGTTGATTGGCAACACGCCCTTGAAACGGTCGTCCCTATCCACTACGAACACCTGGTCGGTATGGTCGGGCAGTTCGTCGAAACGGCGCAGATAGCGCGACACCACTTCCAGCGTCACATCCTCGCGCACATGCATCATGTTGAAATCCATCAGCGCGCCGACGGAATCTTCCTGATACGACATGGCCGAACGCAGTTGCTCGCGTTCTTCGATGGACAGCGACTTGAATACGTCGCGCATCACGTTTTGCGGCAGGTCGGGGGCGAGGTCGGCAATCTCGTCGGTGTCGAGCTGTTCCGCCGCTTCGCGCAACTCCTCGCGACTCATGCTGGCAATCAGTGATTCGCGCACCGAATCAGAAACTTCAATCAGGATATCGCCGTCGCGATCCGCTTTCACCAGATCCCACAGCATCAAGCGCTGCTCGATGGGTAAGGATTCCAGAATGTAGGCAATGTCGGCGGAGTGCAACTCGTCCAGCTTCTCGCGCAATTTTGCCAGATGCCGCTTGTGCAGCATTTTGTCCAGCAACTCATGCCGCTCATCACGTGGCAATTCCTGGCGGTGCGTCACCGTCGCTGCCAAAATCTGTTCCTCAAGCAGGTGTTGCACTAGCTTCAACTGTTCCTGCACGTTCTCGACATAGTGGTGTTCGCGGGCTGGTTTGTTCATCGTGGGCAATCCTGCGAATTACTGATAATTGGCAATAGATAACAGACTGACATCGCTGGAGGATAACTTATAATTCCGGCAGCAATTCGTCTTTTCCACAGGCCAGCATTCTTATGTCAAGCGATTCGGAAATCGAACACCAGAACAACCAGCAGACGGTACTTAATTTAATTAAAAAGCACCGGCTCGTCGAGGGTTTTGTCCACAAGCAGGACATACCTCGTCGCGACTTGGTGGAAACCCTGGTGCGCAAACAGAATCTGGCGAAAATGCAGCAGATCCTTAACCAGATTTCCCCGACTGAAGTTTCGCAAGTTCTGGAAGAATTAACTCCGGAAGACCAGCTATTCGTTTGGGATCAATTTAATGATGAACGCAAGGAACAGATTCTTAAGGATGTGCCGATTTCACTGATACAGGCATTAGGAAGACGCGAATACAAAAACGAAAAATCCAGCATCAAGGCATTCGAGTTGCATGAAGGCCGCTTGCGCGAGATCGCCATCAGTACCCGCGATGATTTAATCAAGGTCAAGCCGGTTTGGATCGACATGGTGAACCCGTCGTTCGAAGAACGGGTTTGGGTCGGTGCCATATTCGGCATCGAACTGCCCGACCCGGACAAGTTGAATGACCTTGAATCGAGCGCGCGCTTTTATGTCGAAGGAAATGGTTCAATTCATTTGCGCTCCGATTTTTTGCTCGACAAAGAAGATGTTTCGCGCAGTGTCCCGGTGGCCTTTGTTTTATATCAGGACATATTGTTCTCAGTACGCAAAGTTGATTTGCCGGTCTTTCGTTTGCAGCGCTTGCGCGCACTCGCGCAACCAAACTATGTGCTCGATTCCAGAGATGTCTTGCTCGACCTGTATGCCGCTGATGCCGAATATTCCGCCGATGCACTGGAAGATGTTTACCAAGGGCTGCGCGTGGTGAGCAAGCAAGTGCTCAGCAATAACAATATTGGCGAGCAAGCCGACGACACCCTGACGGCCATTGCGCACGAAGAAGACCTGAACGGCCTGATCCGCCGCAACGTGCTGGATACCCGCCGTGCCGTGTCGTTCCTCATGCGCAGCAAATTCCTGACCAAACAGCAGTTGGAAGATGCCCAGCAAATCCTGCGCGACATCGATTCACTGGACGGACACACCGCATTCATCTTCGATAAGATCAACTTCCTGATGGATGCCACGGTCGGTTTCATTAACAACAACCAGAACAAAAACGTAAAGCGCCTGACCGTATTGAGCGTCGTGTTCATGCCGCTCAATGTGTTGGCCGGTATCGGCGGCATGTCAGAGTTTTCAATGATGACGCAGGGAATTCCTTGGCCGATTTCTTATACGCTTTTCACGATCGCACTGGTTGTTGTGGGATGGCTTACTTTCTTCTTGCTGCGCTTCTTTGAACGGCGCGAGAAATCAAATCCAAGCAGACTGCAAGATTAATCAAGATAGATGTTTCGTAAGCCAATAAACACGGGTATCTTCAAGGTATTGTTTTGTAGATCGCCATTTGACGGGCGTGTGCGGGACAGGCGTACTCATGGGATATCCGCATCCGGCATGCGATCCAGAATGACGCTGGTCTTGGCGAGCATGCCGCGCGCTTCGCGGTGTTTGTCGTAATAGCGCGGGTTGGGCACCATGGCGGCGAGCTTGGCGGCTTGTTCCGGGCTGAGTTGTGCGGCACTGACACCAAAGTAATGGCGTGCCGCCGCTTCAGCGCCAAATACCCCGTTACCCCATTCGATGACGTTCAGGTAAATCTCGAAAATACGCTGCTTGTTCATCACCGCCTCTAGCATCAAGGTGATGATGACTTCCTCGCCTTTACGCCACGGCGTGCGCTTGGTGGAGAGAAATAGATTCTTTGCCAGTTGCTGGCTGATGGTGGAACCGCCGGCGACGATCTTGCCTTTCTTCTTGTTTTTCTCGTAAGCCTTGGCGATGCCTTCCCAATCGAAACCCTCGTGATCGACGAACTTGGCGTCTTCGGCAGCGATGAGCGCCTGCTTGAGGTTATCGGAAATCCTGTTGTAGGGAACCCATTTCTGTTTCAGCTCGGCCTTCGGGTTCTTGTCCTGCATCATTTCCAGACGGTCATCCATAAATGCGCTGCTGGAAGGGTTGAACTTGATCCACCAACAGACATGGGCAAACAGCCACAGTTGGTACAGCACAAACAGCGCGAACAGCAGCAGAACGATACGCCAGAAAAGACTCTTAGGTTTTCTCATGCGCGCATTTTTTCCAGCACGGACTTGGAATCCGGGCGCACGTTGCGCCACAGGAAGAACGCTTCGGCAGCCTGCTCCACCAGCATGCCCAGACCGTCGGAGACGGTCGTTGCGCCTTGTTCGCGGGCATAGCGCAAGAACGGCGTATCGCGCCCATACATCATGTCGTAGGCCAATGCGCCGGGTTTGAACAATGCTTCCGGCAGTGGTGGCAATTCATCCGACAAACCGCTGGAAGTGGCGTTGATGACCAAGTCGAATTGCTTACCCGCCAACTCGTCGTAGCGCCGCGCATACACCGTGCCGGAGCCTTTGAATTCGTCCGCCAACAATTGCGCTTTTTCGAGTGTGCGGTTGGCGATGACGATGCCGACTCCAGCATTGAACAGCGGCCACAACACGCCAGCCGCCGCGCCGCCCGCGCCGAGCAGCAGCGCGTCCTTCCACATCAACTTGAAATTCAGATTCTTCTCGATGTCTGCTAGCAAGCCTGCACCGTCGGTGTTGGCGCCGAGTATTTCGTCATCACGGAAGATCAGCGTATTTACTGCCTTTGCATCGCGTGCGCGGTTGCTGAGTCGGTTGCATAACTTGAATGCCTCGAACTTAAAAGGCACGGTCACGTTGCAACCCTTGTAACCTTCATCACGCAAACGCAGAATGGTCGCAGTGAAGCCGTCCAGCGGCGACTCGATAGCCTCGTAGCTCATGTCCTGTCCGGTCTGTTGCGCGAACATCGAGTGAATCAGCGGCGACTTGCTGTGCGAGATGGGATTGCCGATAACGGCGTATTGGTCGGTCATGTTGAATGCGCGGAAAAATCAGTGTGCGCATTGTAATGAAAATCAGCTCATCTTTCGCGCAGACAGCAGCCATACAACGATAACGCCCACTGCGGCCATCGCCCACACCACGGTGGCGCCACTCGGCAGATCGAACAATGCCGACAGCAACAAGCCGACGGCATATCCGGCGATGCCGATGGCAAATGCAATTGCTATGCGGCGTTGTTTGACGCGGTAGGTGGCGAGCGCCGGAACGATCAGGCTGGCGAATACGAGATAGATGCCGACCAGTTGCACTGAAGCGGTGACGGCCAGAGCGAACAGGCCGTAGAAGCCGAGATTGCTGCTTTTCAGTTTGGTCCAATGCCACAATGCAAGCAACACGGCGGACAAAACAGCGGTGACAATCAATTGTTCGACGCTCACCCACAGAATCTGCCCGACCAGCAAATCCTTGAGATGTTCACCTGCATGCACATCGCGGCTCATCAGCAAAATGCCGCCACTGGCGGCGAGCACGAAAGTCAGACCGATACAGGCTTCCTTGACCTCAGGCACGCGCCGTTCGATCCACGCCAGCAGGCCAGCTCCACACAGCGCGCTGACAGCGGCGATGAGTTGCACCAGCAGCGGTTTGTCGGTGAGGTCAAGCAATCCGGCGATGACCACGCCGAGCCCTGCGATCTGTGCCACCGCAAGATCGGCGAAAATCACGCCGCGCTCCAGCACTTTCATGCCGAGCAGAATATGGGTGGACAGAACCAGCAAGCCCGCGATGAAAGCGGGCAGCAGGATGTTGAGTTCGATGTCGTTCATAGAGTTATTCCTTTAGAAACTCGTTATTCCGACTTGCGCCAGAATAACGGTTGTTATTTCAATCCCGCCAGCAAGCGCTGGATGGTGTCATCAAACATTGCAAACAAATCGTTCGCCTGCGGCGTGCCGCCCACGGTGAACGGCACGACCACGGCGGGCACATGTGCGCGTTCCGCGATCCATTCCGACGGGCGCCCATCCTGGTAGGCGGCGCGGATCACCATGCGCGCCGGATACTGTTGCAGTCCATTCAACACCTTGCCCAGCCATGCGGCACTGGGTTCCATGCCGGGTTTGGGTTCCAGTTCGGCGACTTCATGCAACCCCAGCCAGTTGTTGAGGTAGGGGAAGCCTTTGTGTTGCACGATGATGGAAATGCCCTTCAACGGTGCTGCCTGTTTTTCCCATTTCGCAATCGCCGCGCGCCACTGCTGATTGAATGCGGTGAACCGCTGTTGGTAGAAAACAGCGTTGGCTGGATCAAGCTGGATCAGGCGTTGGCTGAGCGCTTCCGCCACCGGCAGGAAGTTGCGCGCATCGGTCTGGATGTGCGGGTTGCCAGCAGCATGCACATCGCCATCGGCTCTATCCAGACGGGTGGGCACTTCCAGCATGGTGACGTATTTCGCTGCTTCAAAATTGCCGGGGCTGCCGGGTTGGATTTTGCTGTTGGTGGATTCGCGCAACACCACCGGCATCCAGCCGATCTCCAATTCCGCGCCGGTACACACCAGCAGTTGCGCACTGCGCGCCTTAGCGATCAGGCTGGGACGCGCCTGCACTTGATGCGGGTCTTGCAACGGGCCGGTGGCGGTGTAGATGCTGGCCTTGTCGCCTGCGAGTTGTTGTGTAAGCGCCGCCCATTCCGGTTCGCAGGCGAACACGTTGAGCGCGGCGTGAGCGTTGCTGGTAAGTAGCAACAGAAACAGTGTCCAGAGTATTTTTTGCATGTTATTTCCTTTTGAATTGCGAGTATCAATACTGGTGTGCGCCGTGCGCACCCATGCTTACGATGTATTGCACCAACACCTGATTGTCAGGCAGTCCCTGACGCGAGTTGTCGTGCGCCAGTTGCAGGCGGATGCGCGAGAATTCGCTGGCGTTGTAATCTGTCATCCAAGTCAGGCGCGATGGGTTGAAGGCGTAATCGCTGATGACTTTTCCTGTGAGAGAAACGCCCAAGCTGGCGATGCCGGGATCAAGCCGGTCGTAGCGCAAGCCGGTGCGCCAGTTCGGCGTGAACTGATACACGCTCTGCACATACCAGCCGCTTTGGGTGACGGAGTAGCTGCCTGTAGCTGTTCCTGCAGTACTCAAACCAGCCGCGTCATACGTCAGCGACCCGCTTTCCTTGCGCTGGAAATATTCTCCCTGCACTTTCAGGTAGCGTTCGTAGAAATTGCCGTTGGGCGAATATTTCCACACGAAGTCCAGACCGCCGGTTTGGCTGTCGCCACTGAAACTGTTGCTCACGATGCCTGCGGCAGGAATGCTGCTGCTGAGCCTATCCACGGCATGCGTCTGATGCAGCGAAACTCCAGCGCGCCAGCTTTGTTCGATGCCAATGTCGTCGCCGAAATGCGCGAACAGCACGCCTTCGCCGTTGCCGTTCTTGGCTCGGACGGCTCCGGGAAAATTGCTGCCTTTGCCGAGTTCGCCGCCTACCTCGATGAACATGTCGGTAGGCGCCAGCCACTTGAGCTGAATGCCATCCTCTTTCAACTGGTCGCCCCACAGCACTGCATACACCAGCGGCTGGTCAACGAAGTCCCAAGTGTGCGAATGTTGCTCGTTGAGATAACCCAGGCCGGAAAAGATGCGGCCGAACTTGAGGTTGAGTCCGTTGCCCAGCGACGAGGTTTGCACAAAAGCATTTTCCACGCTGACGCCACCGGCAGAGGCGAGCGAGATGGTGGCGATGCCGCGAAACAGCGGATCAATGTCAGCGGCAATACCCAGCTCGGATTCGCCGAGATTGAAACTCTGTTCGTGCCCCGAATTGGGATTCATGGCGAAACCGGTGGCGGGTATGGCTGGGTCTTGCTGCAAGCTGCCGTAGGTGCCGGACAGAATGAGCGACAAGGCCGGATTGAAAGCGTTATCACTGCCGGGGCTGGCGGCGCAAGCGCCGACGGAATGAAGCATCAGGACAGCCACGGCTGTACCCGAACAAATTTTTTTGAACATGTGTTCTCCGCAATAAAAATCACAAAGCCACGCGAGGTTAAGCGCGGGGATATTGAAAGTAATTATGCGGAAAGGGGCGGAGCGCGTGCCGCGAATGCAGTGAACGCGAAAGAATAGTACGAAGTGAAAAGAGTAGTGAGTTCTTTGGCGAAGAACTCAGTAAAATTGAAGGAGATGGTGCTGACCCCGATGGCGCTGCCGATCTGCGCGTAAGCCGCGCACAGGTCACAGTGCTTGTCATTCGGCTTCGACTGGTCTTGCGAATGATCGGCCAGGATGTGCGAAGCCGCGTGCAACACCGCACCTTGCTGGGCGAACAGTAGGGCGAAGACGAGCAGGAATCGGACGGACAGCGAGCGCAACATGCGGCGCATGCTAACGGATAAGTTATTCCGCTTCAAGTTGATCACTGGTTGTGAATGTCCAGGTGCGGGTGATACTGAGGATGTCGGTCTCCTTGCGGATGTCAGGCGGGAATGGCGCGTAGGGTGCGGCCAGCTTGACGATGCGGATGGCGGAAGCATCGAGCAAACGTTGGCCGGACGAGCGGTCAACTTCCACGTTTTCCACACTGCCATCGGAACGGATACTGACGGTGAGCTGGAGCTTGCCGTAGATTTTTTGGCGGCGCGCAACTTCGGGATAGTTCATGTTGCCGATGCGTTCCACCTTGCTGCGCCAGTCTTCCACATATTGCGCATAGCGGTATTCCTGAGTGCGTGCGCCGATGAATTTGCGCTTGGGCATTTTTTCGTAGATGGAGATGTTTTTGGTGATCTCGGCTTCAAGGCGCGCGATCTCCAGAGCGCTATCAACCAAGTCCTGCCCGCTGAGTTGGCTGCTGACTTGCTGCGTAACCTCTTTATACTGATCAACTTTGTAATTGCTCTTGGCTTGCGCGAGCAGACGTTTCTGTTCTTGCTCTAATACCTTCATGTGCTGTGTGGCTTGCTCGGGTGTGAATTGGCTGTCATTGCCCAGCACGGGGAAAAACGTACCTGCGTGTCTATTAACTTCAGTATTGCCTCCGCCATCCAGATTGTTCTGCGCGTAGGAGCGGGCTTTGTTCGGTTTGGATTTTGATTTGCTGTTGACCAGAGTGACTTCCAGCGGTTGCAATTTTGTTTGCAGGTTGCGCGCATCCGGAATGGTGAAAGTGATGCCGAATAGTACGAAAGCGTGCAGTGCAAACGAAAATGCGGTGGCAAACGCGATGCGTTCTTTAGCCAACAGCGCACTGACGAGCAGTCTTTTCATGCGTCCTCTTGAACTGTACTCACATAACGCGCCTCAAAATTCAAATCGAGCAAGTCGATAGAGGCAATCTCCAATGTCACTTTGGTGTTGGGTGGTGTCTCGGGCAGTGAAGAGATGCGTCCGACTAAAGGGATGTCGGCGAGCTTGACCAGATTTTCGCGCAATACAGTGGCAGAAACTTGCTTTACGCTTTCTTGTTGTAACCAGCGCAAACACCAGTAGCGTTCCATGTTGCGCTGGAATTCGTTGTAGGTGGTGTAGGCGGTGTCGAAGTCGCGCAAGATGGTGAACAGCGCAGTGTCGTTGCGAGCATAAGCGGGCGGCTCGCCGCGCAACACGCTGATGAGCTGGCGTTGGTTTACCAGATCGACATAGCGCCGCAGCGGTGAGCTTGACCATGCGTAATGCGCTACGCCCAAACCCTGGTGCGGCGCAGCGACGGTGCTCATTTTCACCTTGCCGTTGTTCTGCGTGCGGTAGATGCCGGCTACGTCGTGATCGTCCAGCAACTTGCCCCAACTACTGTTGGCAAGGATCATCAACTCTGACACCACCTTGTCGATGGGCGAACCGCGCAAGCGCTGGCCGATGGTCACGTGGTCGTCCACCACATGGAATATGTAGTCGATCTGCTGCGTGCTGTTGTCGGAGGATTTGCCGCGCGTGGCTTCCAGCTTGTTGGCGAAATTCCACAGTAATGTCAGTTCGGGCGCGTAGGCGTAATCGAGCTTTCCCGCCGCCAGCGTCTCTTCGTTGAACAATGGTTCCAGCGTGTCGTGGCGCAGGTTAGCGGCGATATGCAAACGCTCGACGCGGCTTTCGCTGCTGACGATCGCCAGCGTTTCGGCATCCGCTTCCACGTACAGCGACAGCGCGGGACAAACCTTGTCGGCGCACAGCGTGAAGGCTTGCACCACGTTGTCTGGCAGCATGGTGATTTTTTCGCCCGGCATGTACACGGTGGACATGCGCTGCATGGCGATGGCGTCGATCGGAGAATTGAGGGCGATGCCCAGTGTGGGCGCGGCGATGTGGATGCCGATGCGCCAGTTGCCGTTTGGCAGTTTTTCCACCGAGAACGCATCGTCGATCTCGGTCGTGCTGGCGTCGTCGATGCTGAAGGCGTTGACCGTGGCTTTCGGCAGCTCGGGATGTTCTTCCACCGTGACTGCAGGGAAGGCCGTGCCGCGCGGGAAGTTTTCGAACAGGAATTTATTCAGGTGGTAATCGTGCGTAGAAGGTAGCGCGCCGCACTGATGCAGCAGATGCGCCGCCGACAAATGCGTGCCAGCGCAGGCGGCTTCCAGCGCTTTGACTTCGATGGCATTGCGATCCGGCTGGTACAGGATCATGGATAGCTTGTCGCCGAATTCCGCAGGCAATTGGAATGCGCTGAGCTGTTCGATGTAGCGCGCTTGCAGTTCGGCTTGCAGGCGTTTCTTTTCCGCGCTGGCCAGCGCCGATTTGAGCGCATCGGCGGGTGCTGCTTTGTAGCGGCCTTTGCCTTTTTTGTAGAAATGCATCGGCGAAGAATGCAGGCGGATCAAAGCGCCTGCCGCTTCAATGGGATTCGGCACATGGCCGAAATAATCCTGCGCCAGTACGTCAAAGTTGAACTCGTCTTGTGGCGAGGCTTCCCACAGGAATTCCACGTCGATGTCGGCGGCGATCTGCTCCGCTTGGGTCAGGAATTCGGCCAAGCCGGGCTGCGCGAAACGCAGCATCACGTTGGCCGATTTGATCTTGCTGCGCTTGCCGTGGGTGTTCTCGACTTGCAGGGAGGTGGTGTTGTCGGTAAGGATATTGCCAACCTTGAAACCGCCGTCTTCTTCGTAAAATATGTTCATTGGGAGGTGCTGAAAAAAGTCGGGCGGATTATAACCCGACGACCTGCTGCCCAAGTTCGTTCGTGTTAACCTATCTGCGTCGCGCTGATAGCTGTGCGGACGGACTCAATAACCCTATTCAGGAGAGAAAACATGAAGATATTATCCAAATTGATCGTAGCGGGCTGTCTGCTTTGCTCCGCGCCGCTGGCGCTGGCTTGTGATGCCCAACATCGCACTGAGTGCTTCCAGGAGATGGACAAGAACGGCGACGGTGTGATCAGCAAGAAGGAATTCAATGCGTTTCATGACGCACGTTTCAAGGAAATGGATGCCAACCACGACGGCAAGCTCAGCCAGGACGAACTGGAAGGTTCGCAGGGCAAGAGGATGGGCAAAGGGATGACGATGCTTGACCAGCAATTCGATGCGGCCGATACCAACCATGATGGTGCGCTGAGCAAAGTGGAAGCGGAACAGATGCCGATGCTGTCCAACAGCTTCGATGCAGTGGATGCCAACAAGGACGGCAAGGTAAGCAAAGAAGAGTTGCAAAACAGCATGCAGATCATGCACGGGCAAATGGGCGACAAATGTGACATGAAGAAGATGAAGCGCGCTCAGTAACAGGTTTGCGCGGCATTGCCGGTAGCAGCGAACAGGCCAGCTTGATGCTGGCCTGTTCGTTTTGGCGCTGCTAATTTTGGTCAATGCGGCGCGAAATGCTACCATCCGGCTTATTACGCATATTCGAGGAATCGCCATGTCCGGTCACAGTAAATGGGCAAACATTCAACACCGCAAAGGCAGGCAGGATGCCAAGCGCGGCCAGATATTCACCCGCCTCATCAAGGAAATCACCGTCGCCGCCAAACTGGGCGGCAGCGATCCCGACATCAATGCGCGCCTGCGTCTGGCGATGGAAAAAGCCTATGACCAGAATATGCCGAAGGACAATGTTGAGCGCGCCATCAAGCGCGGCGCGGGCGAACTGGACGGCGTGGACTATATGGAACTGCGCTACGAAGGCTACGGCATCAACGGCGCTGCGGTTATGGTGGACTGCATGACCGACAACAAGACGCGCACCGTGGCCGATGTGCGCCACGCCTTCACCAAATACGGCGGCAACCTCGGCACCGATGGCTCGGTGTCGTTCCTGTTCAAACATTGCGGGCAAATGATCTTCGCCCCCGGCACCGATGAAAACGCGCTGCTGGAAGTGGCGCTGGACGCGGGCGCGGAAGACATCATCAACAACGACGATGGCAGTATTGAAGTCATCACCACACCCAACGACTTCGTGGCGGTGAAGCAACGCCTGGAAGCGGCGGGCTTCAAAGCGGAAATGGGCGAAGTCACCATGAAAGCGGAGACCGAAGTGCCGTTCAGCGGCGACGATGCGGTGAAGATGCAAAAGCTGCTGGATGCGCTGGAAGACGTGGGCGATGTGCAGCAGGTTTATACGACGGCGGTGATTGAGGAATGAGCGCGGCAAGCCTAGCTGTTTGTTCTGTGGAAGGTTGTGACAGCCATGTCCAGAAGGAAGGTCACAATCTTTGTTATGTACACTGGAAAAAGAGCAGGCAGGTAGCCGAAGAGCCGACAGCTTCATATGTGGCTACACCACAGATTGCCCCGCCACCTGATGTTTCAAGTGTTTTCTTGAACTCTACCTCTTTGGGGGAGCGGTTCAATCTTGATGCAAAACAGATAAACAGAGTTTTGTTAGATTTGGGCTGGCTGGAAAAAGATGGCAAGGGATGGAAGCCATCCGAGCTGGGTGAAAAGCTAAAGGCAAAGAGGACTTTACATTCCAAAAGCGGAGTCCCATTCGTCCTTTGGCATCAAGATATTTGCAAGTCCCGTATTTTGCAAAAAGCCGTTAGCGAAATTCTCTCAATTGAGTTGGAACCTCTTTCCGTTGTTCAAGCTTCACAAATTTCAGAAGAAGCGGCAGACAAAACGGAAGGGTTCAGAGATGAATTTCCTCCGACGATACGTGCGTCCGATGGGCACATGGTGCGCTCGCGCGGAGAGGCCATGATTGATGCGCTGTTATATGAAAATCGCATTGTCCACGCGTATGAACGTTTGGTGCCCGTGGAGCAGGCAATGTATTGTGACTTCTTCTTGCCTGAATATGATCTTTACATCGAATTTTGGGGAATGGAAAGCAACCCAAAATACAAAGCTCGAAAAGAAAAGAAGCTGGAAATATATCGGCAGAACGGACTAAAACTGCTTGAAATTAAGGATACTCACATCAACAATCTTGATGATTATCTGATTAGCCAATTAGTTAAATTTGGTTTCAAACCAAGATAGTTAATGGGCGATTCTGTACGCATCTTGGGAATTGATCCGGGGCTGAGAATCACCGGCTTCGGCATCCTCGACAAACAAGGCCAGCATTTGCATTACGTGGCCAGCGGTTGCCTCAAGACACCGGATGGTGAGTTGCCGCAACGGTTGAAAGTGATCTTGAGCGGATTGAGCGAGGTCATCGCGCAGCACCAGCCGCAGCAGGTGGCGGTGGAAAAGGTGTTCGTCAACGTGAATCCGCAGTCCACGTTGTTGCTCGGACAGGCGCGCGGTGCGGCGATCTGCGCGGCGGTGCTGGCCGATCTGCCGGTGGCGGAATACACCGCGCTGCAAGTGAAGCAGGCGGTGGTGGGCAACGGCCATGCCGATAAAGAACAAGTGCAGGCGATGGTGCAACGCTTGCTCAGCCTGTCCGGCACGCCCAGCCCGGATGCGGCGGACGCGCTGGCGTGCGCCATCTGTCACGCGCACGGCGGCATGGGTTCGGGCGCGCTGGCGACTAAAGGCCTTCGTGTGAAAAAAGGGAGATTGGTATGACGATGCCACCGCCACCGCTGGAACCAACGCTTGCCACAATGCAAAATCCGTTGTCACGTTATTTTGTCGCGACGCGTCCGTCATTTCTGACGGCCAGCTTGATGGCTTGTGTGATCGGACTGGCCATTGCCTGGCATGACGGGCTGGACTTCAGCGTATCACTGGCGCTGGTTACGTTGCTGTTCGCCCTGTTCGCCCATGCCGGTGTGAACGTGCTCAACGATTATTACGACGCGCTGAACGGCACCGACGCGCAAAACACCGAACGCATCTTCCCGTTCACTGGCGGCAGCCGCTTCATCCAGAACGGCGTGCTGACCACGGCGCAGACGCGCAACTTCGGTTTTGCACTGATGGCTTGCGTGGCCGCCGCCGGGCTGTGGCTGATGGCACGCTCTGCGCCGCAGCTGATGTATATTGGCCTCGTCGGATTATTTATCGGCTGGGCGTATTCCGCGCCTCCCTTCCGTTTGAACAGTCGCGGGCTGGGCGAGTTGTGCGTGGCGGCGGGCTTCCTCGCCATCACCGTCGGCAGCGACTTCGTGCAGCGCAAAGGCTTTGCCGCCGCGCCGTTCATCGCCGGATTGTCCTACGCGCTGCTGGTGACCAACCTGCTCTACATCAACCAATTCCCCGACCGCACTGCCGACACCGCCGCCGGCAAATTGCATTGGGTAGCGCGCCTGCAAGTGCAAACCGCGCGTTGGGGTTACGCCTTGATCGTGTTGCTGTGTTACGCCTGGCTGCTGGCCAGCGTGCTGCTCGGCTGGTTGCCCATGCTCGCGCTGGCTGCTTTCCTCGCCTTGCCGCTGAGCATCAAAGCCGCGCGCCTGCTGCTGCAACACGCCGCCCAGCCGCAACAACTGGGCGACGCGATCAAAGCCACCATCGGCGCGATGATGGTGCATGGCACGCTGTTGTCGCTGGCGTTGTTGTTGAGTAAATAGGTTTTGAAAAGTTACCTTGTGCGCAAGCAAGTAAAGACGGGCATCTTCATCAAGTGCATAGCGTAGATCGCCTATTGACGGGCGTTGCGGAGTGGGTGGCAAAATAATTCGGGGTAAAATGGAATGATCGGAAGACTGAGCGGCACGCTGCTGGAAAAGAACCCGCCGCAGATTCTGCTGGACGTGCAGGGCGTCGGCTACGAGCTGGATGTGCCAATGAGCACCTTCTACAACCTGCCCGCACTCAACGAAAAAGTCGTGCTGCACACGCAGCTCATCGTGCGCGAAGATGCGCAGTTGCTGTATGGATTCCTGACACAGGAAGAACGCATCGCTTTTCGCCAGTTGCTCAAGATCAGCGGTGTCGGCCCCAAGCTCGCGCTGTCGGTGCTGTCCGGTCTGAGTCTCAACGACCTCGCGGTAGCCGTGGCGAACAAAGATGCGGCGCGCCTCACCAAAATCCCCGGCGTGGGCAAGAAAACCGCCGAACGTCTGCTGCTGGAACTGCAAGGCAAGTTCAGCGTGACCGGCGCAGGCACCACGCAAGGCACACTCGTCGCATCGTCCAGCAGCGACATCATCAACGCCTTGCAGGCCTTGGGTTACAACGAGAAGGAAGCCGACTGGGCCGCCAAACAATTATCCAAGGATGCCGGAGTGTCGGACGGCATCCGCCAAGCGCTTAAGCTATTATCCAAAGCATGATCCACAACGACGACCTCACCTCCGAACCGCGCATCATTTCCGCCGCGCCCGCCTCGAAACAGGAGGAGGCGCTGGAACGGGCGTTGCGTCCCAAGCAGCTTGATGAATATGTCGGGCAGGAGAAGATTCGCGGGCAATTGGAGATTTTTATTCAGGCGGCGAAGATGCGCAAAGAGCCGCTGGACCATGTGCTGCTGTTCGGTCCGCCGGGATTGGGCAAGACCACGTTGGCGCAGATCATCGCGCGCGAGATGGGCGTGAATCTGCGCCACACTTCCGGGCCGGTGCTGGAGCGCGCGGGCGATCTGGCGGCGTTACTCACCAATCTGGAACCGCATGATGTGTTGTTCATCGACGAGATACATCGGTTGTCGCCGGTGGTGGAAGAAATTCTGTATCCGGCGCTGGAGGATTATCAGATCGACATCATGATCGGCGAAGGGCCGGGCGCACGTTCGGTAAAAATCGACCTGCCGCCGTTTACGCTGGTGGGCGCGACCACGCGCGCGGGTATGTTGACCAATCCGCTGCGCGACCGTTTCGGCATCGTGGCGCGGCTGGAATTTTATACGCCGCAGGAATTGCAGCGCATCGTCACGCGCTCGGCGGGCTTGCTGGAACTGCCCATCTCGGACGATGGCGCATTTGAAATCGCTAAGCGTTCGCGCGGCACACCGCGTATCGCCAACCGCCTGTTGCGCCGCGTGCGCGACTACGCCGATGTGCGCGCCGAAGGCCATGCCACGCGCGAAGTGGCCGATGCAGCGCTGATCATGCTGGACGTGGATTCGCAGGGGCTGGATGTGATGGACAGAAAACTATTGCAGACCGTGATCGAAAAATTCATGGGCGGGCCTGTTGGCGTGGATAACCTCGCCGCCGCCATCGGCGAAGAGCGCGACACCATTGAAGACGTGCTGGAACCGTATCTGATCCAGCAAGGCTATCTGCAACGCACCCCGCGCGGACGCATGGCGACGGCGAATGCTTACCTGCATTTCGGCCTAGTGCAACCGCGTAGCGGCAACAACAAGGAGTTGTGGGATGAGTAAGCACAAGATTTTTTCGTTACCGGTGCGCGTGTATTTTCAGGACACTGACGCGGGCGGGGTGGTATATCACGCGAATTATGTGAACTTTATGGAGCGGGCGCGGACTGAGTGGTTGCGCACGTTTGGTCACAGCAACGCGGGCTTGATGAAAGAGTTCGGTGTGGCGTTCGTGGTGCGTTCGCTGAAGATGGATTATCTGAAGCCTGCGTTGCTCGATGATCTGCTGACGGTGACGGCACTGGTGAAAGACATCGGGCGCAGTCGGGTGACGTTGTTGCAGGAGGTGCGGCGGGGTGAAGAGTTGCTGACCGAAGGCGAGGTTCATCTGGTGTGTGTGAATATGCAGACTTTCAAGCCGGTGAGTGTGCCGGATGTGTTGCGCAAACAATGGGATTGAGTAAATGGAACTGATTCAGGATTTGTCGTTTGGTCATTTGGTGATCAATGCCAGTTTGCTGGTGCAGTTGGTGTTGGGTCTGTTGCTGCTGGTATCGTTGATGTCGTGGTGGTACATTTTTCTCAAGTTGTTCGCGGTGCGCGCAGCGGTGAAGCAGACGCGCGAATTTGAAGACGAGTTCTGGAGCAATCCCGATCTGATGGGGTTGTACCAGCATGCGACCAATATCTCGCGCAGAGATCAGGGCGCGCTGGAGCGTATTTTTGCGGCGGGCTTCGCCGAGTTCGTCAAGTTGAAGAAAACACACGGTGTAGATAGTGCTGCGCTGATGGATGGTTCGCGTCGCGCCATGCGCGCGAGCTATCAGCGCGAGATGGATCATCTGGAATCGCATCTGTCTTTTCTGGCGACGGTTGGCTCGGTCAGTCCGTATGTCGGTTTACTGGGCACGGTGTGGGGCATCATGAATGCGTTCCGTGGTTTGTCGAACGTCGGGCAGGCGACGCTGGCACAAGTTGCACCGGGCATCGCCGAGGCCTTGGTGGCGACGGCGATGGGCTTGTTCGCGGCGATCCCAGCGGTGGTGGCGTACAACCGTTATGTGCATGACGTGGCGCGTTTGTCGTCACGCTTCGAGAGTTTCATCGAAGAGTTTTCTAATGTCCTCCAGAGGCAGCCATGACACGGTGCGCGATAGCGATGGGTGCGGGAATGGCTGCCATGCACCTCCTCCCGCAAACGGCTGGCTACGCCATAACCAGCGACTTGGCGAGCGTTGTTTGCTCGCCTAGTCGAATGGCTAGTCGTTTCATCAGTAACGTGTCGGAGGTGCGGCCATGAGTTTCAGTCGGCGCTCATCACATTTGCCGATCAGCCAGATCAATGTCGTGCCTTACATCGACGTGATGCTGGTGTTGTTGGTTATCTTCATGATCACCGCTCCGATGATGAATACCGGACAGATTGATTTGCCCAGCGTGGGTAAATCACTGGCGCCATCAATTGCGCCGCTCGAAGTGATTATCAAGAAAGATTCGACCTTGGCGTTGCGCGATCACGCGCAAGGCGAACAAGAGCTACCTGTTTCGCTTGATGAGCTGACCGCGTTGCTGCATCGGAAATTAGTCCTGAACCCTGAACAATCGGTGGTGATCTCCGCCGATAAAAAAGTGCGTTATGAGGAAGTGATCAACGTGATGGATATGTTGCAGCAACAGCACATCAAAAAGGTCGGGCTGCTTACCAAGGTACGATGAGTCACGCATTGAGTTATCGTGAACCGAATAAATTACCGGCGGGCTTGCTTGCCTTGGCGGTGCATGTCGCATTTATTTTGTTGTTGATGTTCGGCATGCGCTGGCAGGCGCGCCCACCCGAGGCATACTCGGTTGACTTATGGGATAGCCTGCCGGTGACTGAACAGGCTCCGGTGCTGCCGGCGCAACCGGCTGCACCCGCTCCAATGCCGGTGCAGCCGACCATGCATGTGCCTGCGCCCGCGCCCGTACCTGTCCCTGTGGTTAAGGCCGAGCCGCCACCACCCGTGAAGGCAGATATCGTTTTGCGCGAGAAGAAGGTTAGCAAGGTTGAGCCTGTCAAGCCGACGGAGCAGGAGATCAAGTCCAAGCAGGATCAGGAGATCAAGGCCAAACAGGAGCAAGAATTTAAGGTCAAGCAGGATCAGGAAGAACAGCGTCAGATGGCCGAATATGCAGCGCAACGCAGGCAAGATGTGCAGGCGAGGGTCCGAGCGGACATTGATGCCGCGACGACTACCGAAGTAGAGCGATACACTGGCATGATCAGCAGCAAGATTCAGCACAACATCAAGGGCGATTGGTCGCGATTGCCAGCTACTACGGTGGCGGAATATCGGGTCACCTTGCTGCCGGATGGCACGGTGATGGATGAGCCGGTGTTGCAAAAGAGCAGCGGAAATCAGGCGTATGACGATGCCGTAGCGCGAGCTATCTTGTCTGCACAGCCCTTTAAGTTACCGCCAGACGAAGGATTGAAGAAATCATTTAGGAATTTGCACCTGATTATCAGGCCGAAAGAGGAATAAGGTATGCATCGTTTGTTATTACTGTGTGTGTTGTGTTTCGCTTGGCCTGCGCAGGCTGAACTCAACATCGAAATTACCGGTGCCGGTGAGCACCAGACACCCGTCTCTGTGGCGCGCTTCGCCGGGGACGTGCCGGACGCACAGGGGATTTCCAGTGTGGTGACAAATGATTTGTTGCGTACCGGTTTGTTCAAGCTGATTGATCCGGCGGGCAAGGCTCCGCATGAGCCGGGCGAAGTGAAATATGTCGAGTGGCCCGGTGTGGAAGCGTTGCTCATGGGCAGCATCAAAAAACTGGATGGCGGCAACGTGAGCGTCAAGTTCAGCTTGCTTGATATGGTGCGGCACACCGAGCTTGAGTCGCAAGTGCTGATCGCACAGAGCGATCAGGTGCGCGCCATCGCGCATCGTATCTCCGATATGGTGTATGAGAGATTGACCGGCAGTGCAGGAGTGTTCAGTACGCGCATCGCCTACGTGAGCCGCGATAAAGGACGTTTTCGCCTGGTGGTGGCTGATAGCGATGGCTATGGCGAGCAGAGCTTGTTGGCTTCCAATGAGCCGATCATGTCTCCCGCCTGGTCGCCGGATGGCAAGCAACTGGCCTACGTCAGCTTCGAACAGCGGCGTGCCATGATTTTTGTGCAGACCTTGACTTCGAGACAACGTACTTTGCTGGCAAGTTTTCCCGGCAGCAACAGTTCGCCAGCATGGTCGCCGGACGGTAAACAGATCGCGCTGGTGCTGACGCACGAGGGTAATTCGCAAATTTACCTGATGAATAGTGACGGCAGTAATTTGCACAGTATTATCTCCGGAGAAGAAATTGATACCGAACCGAACTTTTCGCCGGATGGGAAGTCTATTTTGTTCACTTCGGATCGTGGTGGCAGCGCACAGATATATCGTGTGCCGGTGAATGGGGGCTCTGCTGAGCGTCTCACATTCGAAGGGAACAGTAATTTTTCACCGCGCTTCAGTCCGGATGGTAAGAGTTTCGTGTTCTCGCATTACGATGGAGGGAAGTTCTACATCGCAACGCAGGATTTCGAGAGCATGCAAATGCAAATCCTGACCTCCGGCGGCTGGGAGAAAAAACCGAGCTTTGCCCCCAACGGCAAGCTCATCCTGTTTGGAAGCGAGTCACAGGGGCGTGGTATATTGGCAACCGTTTCCAGTGACGGTAAAGTGAAGCAGAAGATGGTCGCGCAGTTTGGTGATATACGCGAACCGATTTGGGGGCCTTTCCTGAAACAATAATTTTTGGAGATATTTATGAAGAATAAATTGATATTAAGTGTGCTGTTGGTCAATCTGCTGGCAGCTTGCGGTAGCAATCCGCCCAAAGCGGTGGTGGCCGATGCAAAGCCTGCCCCAGTGGTATCCGCTCCTGCGGTAGCTGCTCCTGTAACGTCCGCCGTGAACCAGCCATCTGTGGATCAGTCACCTGTGCAAGCAGCTGAGGCGAAGGCGATAGCTGCAGAAGCTGTGGCTGCACGAGTTGAGGCAGATCCAAACGCTTCGGCAGCGGCCAAGGCCAACGCTAAAGCGGATGCGGATGCGGATGTTCGCGCAGCGGTAGAAGCCCAAGCTTTGGCAAAGCATAGTGTTTTCTTCCCGTTTGATGTTGATGCAGTACAACCAGCAGATCTGAATACGATTCAGGCGCACGCTCAAAATCTTGCCTCCAATCCGAATTTGAAAGTGCGTGTAGAAGGCAATGCGGATGAACGCGGCAGCAGTGAATACAATTTGGCCTTGGGTCAACGCCGTGCCAATAACACCAAGAAAGCGCTGGTGCTGGGCGGTGCGCGTTCCGATCAGATCGAGGCTATCAGTTATGGTGAAGAGAAGCCACTTGCCACAGGCCATGACGAAGCGTCGTGGGCGCAGAACCGCCGCGCCGACATCGACTACACCAAGTAAACATCGTGTCCAAACTCGGCTCGCTCTTTCTGGTTTTGTATCTGGTGAGTTGCCCGGCTTCGGCTGGGCTGTTTGCGGATGAAGATGCGCGCAATCAAGTTCAATTGCTCGAAGCACGCGTTGTCAAACTGGAAGAGGCGCGGGCGAGCGCCGAAGAAGACAGCAAGATCCGCACTCATTCCTTGCTGGACTTGCAAATGCAACTGGAGGCGCAAGCCGCCGAGATCCGCAAGCTGCACGGTCAAAACGAAGAGTTGGTGCATGACTTGCAGGATGCTGAGAAGCGGCAAAAAGATTTTTACGTCGATCTGGATTCACGTGTACGTCGCTTCGAAGCGGGTGATGCTACAGCCGTGCAACCCGTTCCGGGAAAGGCGGGCAGGGTTGACAGCACAAGAGATGCAAATCCCGTCGGAGAAAATAAGGCGTTCGAAACGGCATATGGATTCTACAAGACTGAGGATTATCAGAATGCGGCGATAGCCTTCCGCGATTTTTTGAAACAATTTCCCCAGACAGGGCATGAAGCGAACGTCTATTACTGGATGGGCAATGCGTATTTCCTGATAAAAGATTACGCGAACAGTTTGGACAGTTATCAGGCGCTGGTGAGCAAGTATGTAGATCACCCGCGTGTGCCGGAAGTGATGCTGAATATTGCCGAGTGCCAGCTGGAATTAAAGAATAAGGTTGCGGCAAAAAAGACCCTCAAACAGATCATCACGCAATTCCCCGGAAGTGATGCTTCGGATAATGCCAAGAAGCGTCTCGCCACCATCAAGTAAGACTTACTGAAGTTCATGACAAACACGGCCGACGAATCGTTGCGCATCAGCGAAATATTTTTTTCTCTACAGGGCGAGACCAGTCGTGTTGGATTGCCCACCGTGTTCGTGCGACTGACCGGCTGTCCGCTGCGTTGCACCTACTGTGATACCACTTATGCTTTCACGGGCGGGCAGACGATGACGCTGTCGTCCATTTTGCAGGAAGTGGCAAAACATGCGCCTCGTTTTGTGACGGTCACCGGAGGTGAGCCGCTGGCTCAGAAAAACTGCCTGTTGTTGCTGCGAGCCTTGTGTGACGCAGGCTATGAGGTTTCGCTGGAAACCGGCGGGGCAATTGATGTGAGCAAAGTGGATGCGCGGGTGATCAAGGTATTGGACATCAAGACGCCCGCATCCGGCGAAATGGAAAAGAACTTGTGGAGCAATCTGGAACATCTGCATGCGCACGATGAAATCAAGTTTGTGCTGTGCGATGAAGCGGATTATCAATGGGCAAGGCACGTGATAAGCGAGCGTCAGCTTGCGCAACATTGCGAGGTGTTGTTCTCACCCACACAGGGGCAGCTTGCACCAAAAGATTTGGCGGAATGGATATTGCGCGATCGCTTGCCGGTGCGTTTGCAAGTGCAGTTGCATAAAATACTCTGGGGCAATGAGGTGGGGCGTTGATATGAAAAGAGCCGTGATATTACTTTCCGGCGGACTGGATTCCGCCACAGTGCTGGCGATGGCGCGCAAGCAGGATTTTGAGTGTTACGCCCTGAGCGTGAACTACGGGCAACGCCACCATGCCGAACTCGCGGCATCCCAGCGCGTGGCGCGCAAACTCGGCGCACATGAACATCGCGTCATCAGCATCGACCTCACCGCGTTCGGCGGTTCGGCGTTGACCGATGACAACATTGCTGTGCCGGAGCAGGCCAGTAGCGGCATCCCGCTGACCTATGTTCCAGCGCGTAACACCATCATGCTGTCGCTGGCGTTAGCATGGGCGGAGGTGCTGCAAGCGCAGGATATTTTTTTCGGTGTGAATGCGGTGGACTACTCCGGTTACCCGGATTGCCGACCCGAATATGTGGAAGCCTTTGAACGTATGGCGAATCTGGCGACTAAAGCGGCGGTAGAAGGTAGGCCACTTACGCTGCATGCGCCGCTGTTGCATCTGTCCAAGGCTGAGATCATCCGTGAAGGCATGCGATTGGGGGTGGATTACGCACTCACCGTCTCCTGTTATCAGGCCGATGAAGCGGGCCATGCCTGTGGCCGCTGTGATTCCTGCCGCTTGCGGCGCGAGGGATTCCAATCTGCCGGAGTGCCCGATTCCACGCGCTATCGCAGCGAGTAACTCTGCTGCCGGTTTGTTTGACAGTCGAGGTCAAACCCGTATAATGCGCGCTCCTTTTTGGGAGGGGGTCGGTAGCTCAGTCGGTAGAGCAGCGGACTTTTAATCCGTTGGTCGCGAGTTCGAATCTCGCCCGACCCACCAGTTTCAAAGTTTCACCGCCGCTTTAGCTCAGTTGGTAGAGCAACCGCCTTGTAAGCGGTAGGTCGACAGTTCGAGTCCGTCAAGCGGCACCAATATAATCAAGCCTCGCAGCGATGCGGGGCTTTTTTGTTTTCATGCCCATATCTTATGTAACCAGTTTGTAACCGCACTTGTTCAATGCCCGCGCATTGCTTGGGTACTATTTCCCTCCCCGCAAAAGAAAAACCACCACCTGTAATACTCGCAAACCAGCCAGTCAAAATGGTGTAAAAGCGCCACTTGATTTATATGTTTTTACTGGGTCGCAATCCCAGATTGCAGTAGCATGTCAGCACAATCCTCTTACTTAATGGAAACACAAATAATATTTTGGAGCGCAATCCGCCAATGACAAATGTCGGGCGGCATATCATGAGAGTTGTACTTCGCATACCGGCCACCAAGCGACAGTTGAGGCTGAAAACTCGATGCCAGAAAGCTGACTTACGCCACGGACGGCAGCGTGCCACATATAGTCCTTCCGTGATTTTCCCCGTAACAACCATCCAACAAAATATGCAGACTCGGCACACTTGGTTGAAGTAACCAAATGCGAAATGTTAGTCTTCGCGCCTTCGTAAGGATCAGGAGTCGGGCGTTGCCCGGGATCAGTTGAGAGGAATCACAGCCATGAATGCAATTTTGAATACCATATTCACTAAACACCAGCATCAGCCCGGAGCGCTGCTGCCCATTTTGTACGACATCCAGCATGAGTTGGGTTATGTGCCGGAGGATGCGGTGCCGCTGATCGCGAAGGAGCTCAACCTGTCGCGTGCAGAGGTGCATGGCGTAATCACTTATTACCATCATTTCCGTCAGACGCCGCCGGGCAAGCATGTCGTTCGCGTGTGCTGTGCCGAGGCCTGCCAGGCCAACGGCAGCGAGGCGCTGGCGGCACATGCGGCCAAGCGCTTGCAGGGCGCGGATGTCACGCTGGAACCGGTGTATTGCCTGGGGCTGTGTTCCATCGGCCCGGCCATCCAGATCGACGAGACTGAGCTGCATGCGCGCGTGACACCGCAAAAGTTCGATGCCTTGATGCACAAGCTGGGAGAAAAAGCATGAGCATCACGCTTTACGTTCCCGGCGACGCGGGCGCATTGGCGCTGGGCGCAGATGAGGTCGTTGCCGCCATAGTCAAACAGGCAAACAAACTCAAGTTGGTCATCAACATCGTGCGCAACGGCTCGCGCGGAATGTTCTGGCTGGAGCCGCTGGTCGAAGTCGTCACCGCGCAAGGCCGCGTGGCTTACGGGCCGGTGACGGTGGCCGATGTGCCAAGCCTGTTCGCGGCGAATTTCACTGCTGGCGGCAAACACCCGCTGCGCCTGGGCGACATCGAAGCGCTGCCTTATCTCGCCAAGCAACATCGCGTCACCATGCGCCGCGTCGGCATTGTCGATCCGCGTTCGCTGGATGATTACTTGGCGCACGGCGGCGGCAAGGGGCTGGCACTCGCCCATAGCATGCAACCCGCCGACATCGTGTGTTTGGTCACCGACTCCGGCCTGCGCGGGCGCGGCGGCGCGGCGTTTCCCACCGGCATCAAATGGAAGACGGTGCTCGATACGACAGCCAGCCAGAAATACATCGTATGCAACGCCGACGAAGGCGACTCGGGCACCGTCGCCGACCGCATGCTGCTGGAAGGCGATCCGTTCTGTGTGCTCGAAGGCATGGCCATCGCCGCGCTCGCGGTCGGCGCGGACAAGGGTTACATCTACGTGCGCTCCGAATATCCACACGCCTATGCCGCATTGAATGCCGCGTTGGCAGTGGTGGGCGATTGGCTGGGAGATTTTCACATCGAAGTGCGCAAGGGCGCAGGTGCTTATGTGTGCGGCGAAGAGACGGCCATGCTGGAAAGCATAGAAGGCAAGCGCGGCATCGTGCGCAACAAGCCGCCGCTGCCCGCGATCTCCGGCCTGTTCGGCCAGCCGACAGTCATCAACAACGTCATCACTATCGCCAGCGTGCCGGACATCCTCGCGCAGGGCGCAGCGTTTTATTGCGACCTTGGCGTAGGCAGTTCGCGCGGCACGCTGCCGTTCCAGCTGGCGGGCAATATCAAATTCGGCGGACTGGTCGAAGTGCCGTTCGGCAGCACGTTGCGCGAATTGCTGTACGACTACGGCGGCGGCTCGCGCACTGGCCGTCCGCTGCGCGCAGTGCAAGTCGGCGGGCCGCTGGGCGCGTATCTGCCCGAGTCGCAGTTCGACACCGTGCTCGACTACGAAGCCTTCGCCGCCATCGGCGCAGCACTCGGCCACGGCGGCATCGTCGCCTTCGACGACACCGTGGATATGGCCAAACAGGCGCGTTATGCCATGCAGTTTTGCGCCATCGAATCCTGCGGCAAATGCACGCCTTGCCGCATCGGCTCTACGCGCGGTGTCGAAGTCATCGACCGCATCCGCGCCGGAGACAGCGCGCAAATCCCGTTGCTGCGCAGCCTGTGCGACACCATGACTTATGGCTCGATGTGCGCGATGGGCGGCATGACAGCGTATCCGGTGCTGTCGGCGCTGAACCATTTCCCGGAGGATTTCCAATGAACGAAATCGACTACGGCACTCCCGCCATCACCTCCGACCACGAAGTCACCCTGCATATCGACGGCGTGACCGTCACGGTTCCCGCCGGAACTTCAGTCATGCGCGCCGCCGTCAAGGCGGGCGTGATGATCCCCAAACTTTGCGCCACCGACTCCCTCGCGCCGTTCGGCTCATGCCGTTTATGTCTGGTGGAAATCGAAGGCCGGCGCGGCTATCCGTCTTCCTGCACCACGCCCGCAGCAGCGGGCATGACCGTGCGCACGCAAACGCCCAAGCTGGCCGAGCTGCGCCGCAATGTGATGGAACTGTATATCTCCGACCATCCGCTCGACTGCCTGACCTGCGCCACCAACGGCGATTGCGAATTGCAAGCGATGGCGGACGAAGTCGGCCTGCGCGAAGTGCGTTACGGCATGGCGGGTGCGAACCACTTCACCAGTGTTAAGAAGGACGAATCCAATCCTTACTTCACCTATGACCCGGCCAAGTGCATCGTGTGCAACCGCTGCGTGCGCGCGTGCGAAGAACAGCAAGGCACGTTCGCGCTGACCATCAGCGGGCGCGGTTTCGATTCGCGCGTGACGGCGGGGCAGGGCGAAAGTTTCATGGAATCGGAATGCGTCTCCTGCGGCGCGTGCGTCAACGCCTGCCCGACGGCGGCGCTGATCGAGAAGACGGTGATCGCCAAAGGTCAGGCCGAGCATGACGCGATCACCACCTGCGCCTACTGCGGTGTCGGTTGCGGCTTCAAGGCCGAGATGCAGGGCAACGAAGTGGTGCGCATGGTGCCGTGGAAAGACGGCAAAGCCAACGAAGGCCATGCCTGCGTCAAGGGCCGCTTCGCCTGGGGTTATGCGACGCACAAAGATCGCATCACCAAGCCGATGATCCGTGCGAAGACCAGCGACCCGTGGTGCGAAGTGTCGTGGGATGAAGCGTTCGCCTATGCGGCAAAAGAGTTCCGCCGCGTGCAGGAAAAGTACGGCAAGAATGCCGTGGGCGCGCTGGTGTCCAGCCGCTGCACCAACGAGGAAGACTATCTGGTGCAGAAACTGGTGCGTGCCGCGTTCGGCAACAACAACGTCGATACCTGCGCGCGGGTGTGCCATGCGCCGACGGGTTACGGACTCGGGCAGACGCTGGGTACGTCGGCGGGCACGCAGACGTTCAAGTCGGTGGAACAGTCCGATGTGATTCTGCTCATCGGCTCCAATCCCAGCGAAGGCCATCCCGTGGTCGGCTCACGTCTTAAGCGTCGCGTGCGCGAGGGGGCGAAGCTGATCGTGATCGACCCGCGCGAGATCGACATGGTGAACGCGCCGCATGCGCGTGCCACGTACCATTTGAAGCTGCGCCCCGGCACCAACGTCGCCATGCTGTCTGCGCTGGCGCACGTGATCGTGACTGAAGGTTTGGTCAACGAGCCGTTCATCGCCGAACGTTGCGAGACGCAAGCTTATGCCGAATGGCGCGAGTTCTCCGCGCGTTCGGCCAATTCACCCGAGGCGATGGAGACCGTCACCGGCGTGCCTGCGGCTGACGTGCGCGCGGCAGCGCGTCTGTATGCGACCGGCGGCAACGCGGCGATTTTCTACGGCCTCGGCGTGACCGAACATTCGCAAGGTTCGACGGCGGTGATCGCCATTGCCAACCTTGCGATGGCGACCGGCAATGTGGGACGCGAAGGTGTGGGCGTAAATCCGTTGCGCGGGCAAAACAACGTGCAAGGCTCGTGTGACATGGGCGGTTTCCCCGATATTTATCCCGGCTATCGCCATGTGTCCGACAACGCTACGCGCGAGTTGTTTGAAAAAGCATGGAGCGTTAACCTTCAAGCCAATCCCGGCCTGCGCATCCCCAACATGCTGGAAGCCGCGCTGGACGGTTCGTTCAAGGGCTTGTACTGCCAAGGCGAAGACCCGGCGCAGTCCGACCCCAACACGCAGCACGTGCAGGCCGCGCTGGCCGCGATGGAATGTGTGGTGGTGCAGGACTTGTTCCTCAACGAGACCGCGAAGTTCGCGCATGTGTTCCTGCCCGGCGCATCGTTCCTGGAAAAGGACGGCACGTTCACCAACGGCGAGCGGCGCATCTCGCGCGTGCGCCGCGTCATGCCGCCGCTCGCGGGCAAGGCCGATTGGGAAGTGACGCTGGGGCTGGCCGCAGCACTCGGATACCCGATGCACTACGAGCATCCGTCGCAGATCATGGAAGAGATCGCGCACCTCACGCCGACTTTCGCCGGGGTCAGCTACGACAAACTGGAACGCATGGGCAGCGTGCAATGGCCGTGCAACGACAAGATGCCGGAAGGCACACCGCTCATGCACGTGAACGCTTTCGTGCGCGGCAAGGGGCGTTTCTTCAACACGCAATATGTGCCGACCGACGAGAAGGTCACGCCGCGCTTCCCGCTGCTGCTCACCACCGGGCGCATCCTGTCGCAATACAACGTCGGCGCGCAAACGCGGCGTACCGAGAACGTGCAGTTCTATCCCGAAGACGTGCTGGAAATCCACCCGCACGATGCCGAAGAACGCGGCATCAAACAAGGCGACTGGGTCGGCATCCAGTCGCGCGCGGGCGACACCGTGCTGCGCGCCACCGTGACCGAGCGCGTGCAACCCGGCGTGGTTTACACCACCTTCCACTTCCCAGAGTCCGGTGCCAACGTCATCACCACCGACAACTCCGACTGGGCCACCAACTGCCCCGAGTACAAAGTGACGGCGGTGCAACTGGTGAAGGTGGATCAGCCGTCGGCATGGCAGAAGCGCAATGCGCGCGAGGATGAAAAGCAGCGGAAGTTGCTGGCGGGTGCGGCGAGGAAATGATGCTATGGCAAACTACTCCCTTCCCCCGCAGGCGGGGGAAGGGCCGGGAATGAGGGACTGTGCATACATGCCAGAATTATTTCATCTCACTGTCCCTCACCCCAACCCCTCTCCCGCCTGCGGGCGAGGGGCTTGAAGTGATCTGGAATTTACAACTGTCGATGAATAGATGAATTCTCAAACCCAATTATCAGTAACGCGCCCCGGCGGCATCTCCAGCCTCGACACCGTCGCCGAAGAAATCCCCATCGCCTTCGAATACAACGGCATCTCGCACACCGTGATGCTGGCCACGCCCGCTGACCTTGAAGATTTCGCGCTGGGCTTCAGCCTCACCGAAGGCATCGTGGAAAAACGCAGCGAGGTGTTCGACATCGAGATTGACGAAGCCGAGGCAGGCATCACCGTGCATCTGAAAATAGCAGGAGGCGCATTCGCCAAGCTCAAGGAACACCGCCGCAGTCTGGCCGGGCGCACCGGCTGCGGCCTATGCGGCGCGGAAAGCCTCACGCAGGTAGTGCGCGATCTGCCGCCGCTGGCGGATGTCGCACCATTCCCGCTGCAAGCCCTGTATGAAGGCATGCACCGCTTGCCCGCGCAGCAGATATTGCAACAGACCACAGGAGCTGTGCATGCCGCATGCCGCATCGCAGCAGATGGCAGCATCAGCCATGTGCGCGAAGATGTCGGTCGCCATAACGCGCTGGACAAAACGCTGGGCGCGCTGGCGCGTGCCGAGGCGATACCCGGCGGAGCGTTGCTCATCACCAGCCGCGCCAGCTTCGAGATGGTGCAGAAATCGGCCGCGTTGGGTTATGGCATCCTAGCCGCCGTCTCCGCACCAACCGCCGCCGCCGTGCGCCTCGCCGACAAACTGAACCTCACACTGGTCGGCTTCCTGCGCGGCAACAGCTGCGCCATTTATACTCACGCCCATCGTCTGCAAGGAACCCCGAAATGAAACCGGAAAAACTGATCAAAATGGCCAACCAGATTGGCGCATTTTTCGATGCCATGCCTGATCGCGAGCAAGCGGTGGCGGGCGTTGTCGCGCACATCCAGCGGAATTGGGAGCCGCGCATGCGTAGCGCGCTGCGCGAGCATGTTGCACGCAACGGCGATGAAGCGCTGATGCCTATCGTGCGCGAGGCTTTGCGCATCATACAGAAAGGCAGTTGACACTCGGTGCAAGTCGGCCAATTTCTATCGTTCGCGAGAGGCATCTTTTTTATCCTTCTCCCTCAAAGCAATCTCGCTATGCATTCGGAAAATTAAGTCGCGGAACGCTTGCTCTGCTATGCTCAAATCGATATTAATTGGTTCGCGATCATTGGGCAGAGGATAGCCTAGCAACTCCCAAATTAATGATTCAGCTAAAACGGGTTCCTCAACAAATCGATAGCGATGTACCTCCCAGTCTTCCCAGACATTTTCTTCAAAACATTGTTCTAGTGTGCTGTATGTCAGCCCGATTTTAATAACTCCTGGCTTATCAGGATGTATCAATAGACAAAGGTAGCCCAGTTTTGCCGCCTGCCAAATTTCATCTGGTTCCCTATCGCCGAGCCCACACTGCGGACAACCTTTACCTTCTGCTACATAAGCGGATATCGTCCGCCATTCATGGCCATTTCTGCATCGAAATGTAGCTTTTCCAGACTTACTTGTAACATGCCCTACAAGGGTTATGTCACGTCCTACCAGTCGTTTTTTCATCCATGCCGTATATGCATAAACATGGTCGGGCAACGGCTTCGGAGGAGGCCTTACCTCCGCTTTCTTGGCTGCGTCCAAACCCGCCTGTATCCATTCCCATTCCATTTTTTGAACTTCAATTCCTTGCCGAAACGGGATAACGCCCAATGGCGTTGCTCCCCAAAAAACCGTTTCGGCCCAATATGGATCAGAAACGGTAATGTATGTCTTGAGTTCCCATTTCTGACTAGTCTCTTTGACTAACTTGCCCGCGTATTCTTCATAGTTGTTATTGTGCTCGGCTAATCGCTCCTCGGGATGACGGGTAGTTTGTCCGACCTTGTAAAGGTTCGGATCGGACGGGTGAACCAATACATAAAGATAACCTGACTTCATTGCGCCCTCTATATGCTTATGGGGTCAGAGCAAAATTCAGTATTCGCTTCGTGTCGAAAGTGGTGGTTCGAAAAAGTAGAAAGCGGACATCCAGTAGACTGCACTTCCATAAAATTACCACAGTTCGCGTATGGTCGTTAGCTCCCCTTTTTGAATGGATTCTATTGGGCAACGAATCAGCGTTGGTCAGTGATGGCTTTGGGTTATGGATTCAAGCGGTCGTTCAAAAAATAACCAAACAGCAGGAGAGTTTTCCAGAATACGCAACTGATTGAAACGAACCCGGATCAACCCTCTGATCCGGGTTGTAACCGGCTCAGCCCTTGACCGGCTTCACCAGCGATGCAGCGAGTTTTGCGCGACGACGTGCTTCGTCGGTGTTGTCTGCATTGCAGACGGCGACGCCCATGCGGCGTTTGAGGAAGCTTTCCGGTTTGCCGAACAGGCGGATGTCGGATTCCGGTACGGCGAGTGCTTTTTCCACGCCTTCGAAGGCGATGCCCTTTTCTGCCAGTCCGCCGTAGATCACTGCCGATGCGCCGGGGCGGCGCAGTTCGGTATTCACCGGCAGGCCGAGAATGGCGCGCGCGTGCAATTCAAATTCCGACTGGCGTTGGGTGGCGAGGGTGACCAGGCCGGTGTCGTGCGGGCGCGGGCTGACTTCGGAGAACCACACTTCGTCGCCTCTGATGAATAGCTCCACGCCAAAGATGCCGCGCCCGCCCAAGGCGGTAGTCACTTTGCCCGCCATGTCGCGTGCGCGCTGCAATGCCACGGGCGACATGATTTGCGGCTGCCACGATTCGACATAGTCGCCCGACACTTGCACATGGCCAATGGGTTCGCAGAAGAAGGTTTCCACTTTGCCGGATGCGCCGATGGCGCGCACGGTGAGCTGGGTGATCTCGTATTCGAAATCCACGAAGCCTTCCACGATGACGCGCGCTTCCTTGACGCGACCGGACTTCAATGCGTAGTCCCATGCGGTTTGCACATCCTGCTGCCCGCGCAACAAGGACTGTCCTTTGCCGGAAGAAGACATGACCGGTTTGACGATGCAGGGGAAGCCGATGCCGCCGTCGATGGCGGCTTGCAGTTCTTCCAGCGAATTGGCGAACTTGAATGCGGAGGTCGGCAAGCCGAGTTCTTCGGCAGCAAGGCGGCGTATGCCTTCGCGGTTCATGGTGAGTTGGGCGGCACGCGCGGTCGGGATCACCTCGGCGATCTTTTCTCTTTCGATGTCGGCCAAGACTGAAGTGGCGATAGCCTCGATTTCGGGCACCACTAAGTCAGGGCGTTCCGCTTCGATCACCGCGCGCAAGGCAACCGGATCGGTCATGTTGATGACGTGCGAGCGATGCGCCACCTGCATGCCCGGCGCATCGGCATAACGATCCACCGCGATCACTTCCACTCCCAGACGTTGCAAAGCGATGACGACTTCTTTGCCGAGTTCACCCGCCCCCAAAAACAAGACCTTGGTGGCGGACGGGCTTAGCGGTGTGCCGATACGGGAGAGATGGTTTGTTGACATGATGGTGAATGGTGTGATGATTTCAGGGGGTACGATGGTAGCTTGATATTTACCTGTAGGACAAGCTGGAAAAGACGGGGTCGCCGGATATTCTCCGGCGACTCCGCTGTGCAAAATAACTGTAATTATCTGCCTAACCCGCGTGGGGCGAATATTCCAATGACAGACATGATGGAAAGTCAATGAATACGGGCATCTTCATCATTCATGTGATGTAAATCGCCTATTGACGGGCGTTTGCGTGAGGTTGGTAATTGAGACCCATCTTGAGTGATTCATCCGCGGCTAATTGATGGAAAGCTACTGCACATTCATTTTCTGCTCTTAAGAATTCCTTAAGTCTGTATAGCTATTGTGTCTGCCTCGAAATGCAAATTCCAGGAGCAAATGATGTCACGCAAATTTTTTATATCGTTGTTAGTCGCAGTTGCCGGACTGGCAGTGCAACCAGTGTTGGCCGAAACGCCAAGTCAAATACTTACTTCTATGGCAAGTTCGGCCAAAGCTGTCGGCGGCTATAAGGGGTTTTCGGCAGTGAGCGGGGAGCAGTTTTTTAAGTCAAAACACGGCGGCGAATTGAGTTGTTCGGCTTGCCATACCGATAATCCTGCCGCTATGGGCAAACATGTGAAGACCAGCAAAGCTATCCAGCCACTGGCGCCGTCTGCTAATGCGGAACGTTTTACCGATCCGACCAAAGTGGAAAAATGGTTCAAGCGTAATTGCCATGATGTGCTGGCACGCGTTTGTACACCGCAGGAAAAAGGGGACGTGCTTGCCTATCTGCTCACAGTCAAATAAATAAGGAGATTGTTATGAAATTAAAATTTCAAAATATTTTTAACATGTTTGCCGTTGCACTTTTACTTACTGGCGGAATGATGTCGGTCGCTCAGGCTGAGCATGACGATGATGATGAACGTATACCTGTTGCCAAGAATGCACTGTGGCAGACCGAGTGCGGCTCTTGCCATGTGGCTTACCCGCCGCGATTGCTTCCTGCAGAATCGTGGCGCGCCGTGATGTCCGGGCTGGATAAACACTTCGGTAGTGATGCCAGTCTGGATACCAAGGCTGCTAAAGAGATAGGCACTTTTCTGGAAAAGAATGCGGGCAGCAGCAGATATCAGTCTTCCGGCAAACCGGATTTGCGCATCACCGAAACCCGCTGGTTCTTGCGCGAGCATGACAAAGTAGCAGATCGCGTATGGAAAAATCCAAAAGTAAACAGTCCGGCCAATTGTGCGGCCTGCCACACTCAGGCAGATAGCGGGAACTACAGCGAACACAGCATCAGGATCCCCAAGTAATTGGAGAACAGTTCAAGGCGACGTACTATGCAAAATTGGCACGCTTGATAAGCGGTTTTTCACGGGTGAGATATGCGCATTCTGGTGGTCGAAGATGATGCCTTGCTGGGTGATGCTATTCAGGCTGGCTTGAAACAGTCCGGCTATGCCGTGGACTGGATGCGCGATGGCGTTACGGCAGATCAGGCGCTCTCTACCGAGGCTTACGCGGCAGTCGTTCTGGATCTGGGGCTGCCGCGACTTGACGGTCTGGAGGTGCTGCGTCGGCTGCGCAGTCGTAATGCTCCAATACCGGTGTTGATTCTGACCGCGCGGGATACCGTGAATGACCGCATCAAAGGTTTGGATGCGGGAGCCGACGACTATCTGCTCAAGCCGTTCGACATGGGTGAGCTGGCGGCGCGTTTGCGAGCGCTGATTCGCCGCTCCAGCGGCAAGGCGGAGTTGTTGTTGCAGGTCGGCGGAGTCCAGCTTGATCACGCCGCGCATCGTGTGATTTATCGCGAGCAAACCGTCGATTTATCACCCAAGGAATTTGCGGTGCTGCATGCCTTGATGCTCGATGCAGGGAAAGTGCTTTCGCGTTCCCGCATTGAAGAGCAACTGTATGCATGGGGCGAGGAGGTTGAGAGCAATGCGGTGGAAGTGCATATCCATCATTTGCGCCGCAAGCTGTTCCCTGAGCTGATCGCAACCATACGCGGTGTGGGCTACCTGATTCAGTCGGACAAGGAAAGTTGAAATGCGCGGCCATGCCTCCTTAAAACGACGATTGCTGACACTGGCTCTGATGACAGTCATTGTGGTGTGGATCGGGGCAGCCACATTCATTTATTTTGATGCGCGCGAGGAATTCGACGAGGTGCTGGATGCGCATCTGGCGCAGGATGCCGCGTTGCTGGTGGTGCAGGCAACGCACGAGCTGGATGAACTCGAAGAGGATCATGCACCGCAACTGCACAAGTATGCACGCGGAGTTGCGTTTCAAATATGGGAAAAGGGGACGCGGCTGCGCCTGCATTCCGCCAACTCTCCACCGCAGCATTTGACGGACGTGGGCGGCTTTAGCAACAGCACAATAGATGGGCATCTTTGGCGCGTATTTAGTACTTGGGACGAGTCCGGCGAATATCTGGTTCACGTGGCTGAACGCGCCGATCTTCGGGAAAAATTGGCGCGTGATATTGCTGGCAATATGCTGTTGCCACTGTTGTTTTCCCTGCCATTGTTGGCGTTGTTATTGTGGGTAGCGGTGACGCGCGGGTTGCTGCCGCTGGACAAGCTGGCTGCAGATGTGGGGCAACGCGATCCGAAAACTCTTGCTCCGCTGGATATGGCTACTGCACCGCGCGAAGTGATGCCGTTGATCGAGCGTCTCAACCAATTGTTTGCGCGCATTGATGCAACTATCCAGAAAGAACGGCGCTTTACTGCGGATGCCGCGCACGAATTGCGCACCCCAGTGGCGGCGATCAAGGCGCAGGCGCAAGTGGCGCGCGCCGCAACCGGTGATGCAGAGCGCCTACATGCGTTGAACAACGCCATCCTCGGCTGCGATCGCGCTACGCATTTGATTGAACAGTTATTGACGCTGGCGCGGCTGGATGCGCTGGACGGTGGCGTGATAGAAATATGCCGCCTACGAGAAATGGCATCTGGTGAAATCGGAGCCATCGCTCCCTCTGCACTTGCCAAGGGTGCGCGCATCGAATTGGCGGAAGGTGATGAAATAACCGTTCGGGGTAATTCTGAGTTGCTTCGTATATTGATGCGCAATCTGATCGACAACGCGGTGCGGCATACGCCGTCAGGAACGACAGTCAAAATATCTTTCGAATATCGACAAGGGGTAGCCAGTCTGTCGGTGAGCGATGATGGGCCGGGCATTCCAGAGCAGGAAATTAACAAAGTGACGGAGCGGTTCTATCGCCCCGTGGACACGCAGGCCAGCGGCAGCGGTCTGGGGCTGTCCATTGTCAAACGAATCGTCGAATTACATGACGCATCGTTACGTTTTGAACAGGCTAATTCCAGTGGAGGTTTGCGCGCAACAGTGATGTTCGCGCAAGTAACGGAAGGTGATCGGAAAGTTGTCGGTGATGATTAATAAAACGGTTAGTCCAATTGGACTATTCTAAAAATGCCTATGTGTTCTCAGGCAGTGCCGAATTTGGTTTCCACCAACACGCCAATCTCCTTGAGGAACGGCGTAGGCAAGATGCCGCCAGCACACACAATGACGGCATCGTTGGGGATGTCGAATTTGTTGCCTTCCTGTTCCAGCACAAGTTTGTCTTTTTCGATGAGCTTGACGTTCGATTTCAGGCGCACGTCGATTCTGCCGTTGTCGGTCATCGCTTTCAGGCGCTCACGGTTCTTCGGCTTGCCGCGCCCAAAAGCTTCACTGCGATAAGAAAGGGTAACCGTGGTGCCGGGTTGTTCTGCGATTGCGATGGCGGCTTCCAGCGCGCTGTCGCCGCCGCCCACCACCAGCACATGCATGTTCTTGTATTGCTCAGGGTCGATCATGCGATACACGACTTTGGGTTGTTCCTCACCGGGAACGCCCAGTTTGCGCGGCGTGCCACGCCTGCCGATCGCCAGCAAAACGGTGCGGGTTGCGTATTCACCTTTGCCGGTTTTGACGACGAAACCGCTGTCGGTTTTGGTGATGCTTTCCATGCGCTCGTTGAAATTAAGTTTCATGCCGGTTTTCTGGATGATGCCGTGCCAGAACTCAAGCAGTTTTTCCTTGCTGACTTCCTTGAACTGCATCTCGCCGACGATGGGCAATTTCACCGGTGCAGTCATTACCACTTTGTTACGCGGGTATTGGAAGACGGTTCCTCCGAGCGAGGTTTCCTGTTCGATGGTGACATGACGCAACTTGTGCTCCATCGCCCCCAGCGTCGCCGTCAGTCCGGCAGGTCCGGTACCGACGATGACCACGTCGTAAGGATTGCTGCTGCCTTTGAGCTTGGCGATGTGTCCTATGGCTTGTGTGCCTTGCGTGGCAGCTTTGCGAATCAGCCCCATGCCGCCCAACTCACCCGCGATGAAGATACCTGGGACGTTGGTTTCGAAGCTGGGGCTGATGTGCGGAATATCCATGCCGCGTTTCGCGGTGCCGAACACCAGCGTGATCGCGTCGTGCGGACAGGCCGCTTCACACGCGCCGTGGCCGATGCAATGGGTCGGGTTAATCAGCACCGCCTTGCCTTTAATCATGCCGATCGCCGCTTCTGGGCAGGCCGGGATGCAACTGCCGGAGCCCAGACAAATATTGGGATTGATCTCGGGGTGCAGCGAAGGGGGCTCGGTCAGGCCGGCTTCGATGGCTTCATTCATTATTTCGACCGCCGCGTTCTCTTGCTTCTTTCTGCCGCTCAAATAGAAATAGACAATGATGAACAAGGGAACGAGGTAAATGGCAAAATCAAAAATATCCATGGTGTGGGGTATATGAAAAAGGGATTTAGAGGCTCTTTAGTATCCGCGTGGCCGGAAAGTTTCAATACAGGCCAAGTGCTTGGGCACGAACCTTGCGGGATTTTGTCAACTGCCGCCCGCCGCAGCCGACGGCATTTTATGTTGCATGGCAAAATAAGACAAACTTCTGAATTGCTGGAGGTTGTTTTCGCCGTTACAATCCGCGGCCCAAAAAAATACGACTTACATTGAAAGAGATAGTGATGAGAGCGAAAGATCAATCGGAACATCTGCGCTGGCTGATATTTATCAGTATCGTGGGAGCCATTACGTTCGGCGGCTATTTTGCGTTGTACCCGCAAACACTGTTCAAGCCGGGTGAGCAACTCTTTGATTTCGGCTATAACCTTGGCTTGGCGGGCGGCTTGATGATGCTCGTGCTGCTGCTTTACCCATTGCGCAAGCGCGTCAAGTTTTTCGAGAACTTCGGCATATTGCCGTCCTGGTTTAAATGGCACATGGTGTTGGGCATCCTGGGGCCGATGACCATTATTTTCCATTCTACCTATCATGTGTATATCCCCTTCCTTCACCCCATAGGCTCTCCGAACGCAGCAGTGGCCATGCTGTGTATGCTGATGGTATCCGGTAGTGGTACTTTTGGCCGTTTCTTCTATACCAAGATTCACCATGGTCTTTATGGCAAGCAAACCTCAGTGAACGAGTTGCGCGCCGACATGGAGCAGACGGGTGATGTGAAATCGGTGCTCAGTTTTGCGCCTCATGTCGAAAAAGCACTGGATGAATTCCGCATACGTGCGGAGAGTTATAGCAAAGAATCCGGCTACGGCTTCGCCAACTTTGTCAGGGTGGGTTATCAGGCTTCAGCGCTTTCGCGGGTACTGACCAAGGAAGTCCGCAACATCATGCATGAACAGGCGCGGGAGAAAAATTTCAGCGAGCAGCAATTGGCGGGTATGGAAAAGATGTTCCTTGAGTACCGCGAGAAAATTTCGTCATACCTTCGTGCAATGCGCGATGCCGCGCAGTTCCGCACCTATGAGCGCCTGTTCTCGTGGTGGCATATTTTCCATATTCCGCTGGTCTATATGATGGTGTTCAGCGCGTTCTACCACGTGTATGCCGTTCACGCTTACTAACCAACCGAACACTGATCGAATATGAAAATGTTCTTGCGCATACTCCTGCTGAGCAGCCTTTTTTTTGCGGCATCGGCACACGCCAATAAATTGCTGATGCCGGGCGAAGTCATTAAAGGCCACGCCAAGGTCGAGGAGGATTGCGAAAAGTGTCACAAGAAATTCGACAAGGCCGCGCAGTCGACGATGTGCTCGGATTGCCACAAAGATGTCGGCAAAGATATTGCCGACAAGACCGGCTATCACGGGCGTATGGATGCGGGCAAAGAGTGCAAGGAATGCCATACCGAGCACAAGGGGCGCGATGCCAGGATCGCCGAGTTCGATCACGACAAGTTCGATCACAAGTTGACCGACTTTCAATTGAAGGAGAAACATCTCGGTGAAAAGGTGAAGTGCGGCAGTTGCCATAAGGCTGGCGTGAAATTCCGCGATGCGCCCAGTGTGTGCAATAGTTGCCACAAAAAGGACGACAAGCACAAAGGCGGCTTGGGCACTGACTGTGCCAAGTGCCACTCGGAAAAAGATTGGAAGACCACCAACTTCGATCACTCCAAGACCCATTTCAATTTGCTGGGCAAGCACGTAGAGGTGAAGTGCGACAAATGCCACATCGACGGCAAATACAAAGACACGGCCAAGCTGTGCAACTCTTGCCACCAGAAGGATGACAAGCATAAAGGCAATTTCGGAACGAATTGTGAGACCTGCCATAGCGAGAAGGGCTGGAAAGAAATTATTTTTGAACACAACAAGAAGACCAAGTATCCGCTGTTCGGCAAACATGCCGAGGCAAAGTGTGTGAGTTGTCACAAAGGCAAGCTGTATAAGGAAAAGCTGAAGACGAACTGTTTCTCTTGTCACCAGAAGGACGACAAGCACAAGGCCTCTTTCGGTCCAAAGTGCGATACCTGCCACGTTGAGAAGGGGTGGAAGGAAATCTTGTTTGATCACGCCAAGCTGACCAAGTACCCGTTGCTGGGCAAGCATGCCCAAGCCAAGTGCGTGTCGTGTCACAAAGGCGATCTGTACAAGGACAAGCTGAAGCAGAATTGCTTATCTTGCCACTTGAAAGACGACAAGCACAAAACCACCTTCGGCGCGAAGTGCGAGGACTGCCACGTCGAGAAGGAGTGGAAAGAGATCAAGTTCGACCACGCCAAGCAGACCAAATACCCGTTGTTGGGTAAGCACGTTCCGGTCAAGTGCGTGTCGTGCCACAAGGGCGATTTATTCAAGGACAAGTTGCAAAGCAATTGCATCTTCTGTCACGAGAAGGACGATAAGCACAAAGGTCAGGAAGGCAAAAAATGCGAGTCTTGCCACGTGGAAGAATCTTGGAACAAGACTAATTTCAATCACCAGCGCATGTCGGCGTTTCCTTTGTTGGGCAGACATTCGCTCGCGGCTTGCAAGAAGTGTCATATCGTTCCGACTTTCAAGGATGCAGGCAGGGAATGCTTCGGCTGTCACGAAAAGGACGATACGCACAAACGTAAGTTTGGTACGGAATGCCAGATTTGCCACTCAACGCGTGCGTGGCAGACATGGGATTTTGACCACAACAAGACCATGTTCAAACTGGACGGGCCGCACAAAAAGATCGCCGACAGGTGTTACTCCTGCCACCAAAAGCCGATGGACAAGAAGGTGTTGCAGTCAACGGCATGCGGAAGCTGTCATGATCGCGATGATAGACACAATGGCAACTTCGGTGATCGCTGTGACCGTTGCCATGACGGGGATGACTGGAAAAAAGTGAAGATAGGTGCGACGGCGCGTTAGCAAGCGTAAGCGCCGTTCGTCGTAAAGTGCAAACCGACGTACGGTATATCGATGGATGCTTTCGTCATGGATAATATTTTTACGAACTGTGCCAATTCACAACAAGTAGCTTGCCGTGGTTTGCGTAATAGTTGCTTCTAAATTGCGAATGACCTATTCCTGAATACGGTATGTCTTGCGCGTATCAATATGAAGTAGTGATGATTGTTAAAGGGGGTGGATCATGAAACGATTAGGACGAGTATTGGGCAGTTTGATTGCCATAGCGCTAACCGTGTTGTCGTTGCAGGCCGTGGCCGAAACGCAAATGGTTGGAAGAGATTTCAATCACATGTCCACCGGTTTTCCGCTTTACGGAGGACACGCCGCTGCAGCGTGCGAAACCTGCCACATGGGCGGTGTATTCAAGGGTACGCCGAGAAACTGTGACGGTTGTCATGCAGTCGGCAGTCGCATCGTGGCACTACCCAAATCGAATAGTCATATCATCACCGATGCGGCCTGCGAAACCTGCCATTTCAATACATCCACCTTTCTGGGCGCGCGTTTCAACCATGGCACGGCCAAAACCGGACAGTGCGCCAACTGTCACAACGGGCGCATCTCAACCGGCAAGACCGTGTCACACCTTTCGACCGCATCCTCTTGCGATCAATGTCACCGTAGCAGCGCTTGGCTCCCTGCGACCTGGAACCATGTAGGCATATCCGGAGATTGTGTTTCCTGCCACGGTGCAGCAGGTCCAGGCCGAACTTATATTTCTTCTACGCACTTGAGTCAGGCGGTGATGTCGGGAATGGGAATCACCGGTTGTAATGTGTGCCACAAGAATTTCTACAGTTTCACCGGTGCAGTTTACGATCACGTCGGAGCATCGAACCAGTGCGATACCTGCCACGGCAATCCGTCATTTCCAGGAGTAACGCAAAAGGTTTCGACCATCCATACCGGCACAGCCGCGATGGGGTTGACGTGCCAGGCATGTCACAAGAACTACACCAGTTTTACTGGCGCAACTTACGATCATGCGGGGGCGTCAACTTCCTGCGGGACTTGTCACGGAAATAGTCCGGCATATTTGGGTGTGAAGCAAACATCCAATACTATCCATACCGGCGTAACCGCGATGGGGCTGACGTGCCAGGCATGTCACAAGAACTACACCAGCTTTACCGGTGCAACTTACAATCATGCGGGAGCGTCAACCTCCTGCGGGACTTGTCACGGGAATAGTCCGGCGTACGCAGGCGTGGTGCAAAAGGCGAATACTATCCACAACGTCACCACCGCAATGGGCTTGAGTTCATGCCAGTCCTGCCATAAGAGCTACACCAGCTTTACGGGTGCGGTATTCGATCACGTGACTGCAAGTGCCTGCGCGACTTGTCATAGCGGTGCCTACACCACCAATGGCTCAATACTGGGCATGAATTCAGTTCAGGGGTTCACTCACGTCGCAACGACAGCAGCCTGCAGTACTTGTCATACTTCCAAAACCTCTTGGTTGGGAGCCAACACTCACACGGGGGTGATCGCGGGTATCTGTGGAACGTGTCATGACGGCGTGAATGCAAAAGGTAAATCGTCAGCCACATTGCATATCCCGACCACGGGGAATAACTGTGACCTGTGCCATACCAGTACGACAAGTTTTGCAACATGGACGATGAACCATGCAGGGTCGTCAACTTCCTGCGGGACTTGTCACGGGAATAGCCCTGCGTATGCAAGTGTGTTGCAAACATCAAATGCTATACATACGGGCACAATCGCGATGGGGTTGACGTGCCAAGCATGTCACAAGAACTTCACCAGCTTTACTGGGGCAACGTACGATCATGCGGGGGCGTCAACTTCCTGCGGGACTTGTCACGGGAATAGTCCGGCGTATGCGGGTGTGGTTCAATCGTCAAACACTATCCATACCGGCACAACCGGAATGGGGTTGACGTGCCAGGCATGTCACAAGAACTACACCAGCTTTACCGGGGCAGCTTACGATCATGCAGGGGCGTCCACCTCCTGCGGGAATTGTCATGGAAACAGTCCGGCGTATGCAGGCGTGGTGCAAAAGGCGAATACGATACACAACGTTACAACTGCAATGGGCTTGAGCTCTTGCCAGTCCTGCCACAAGAACTTCACCAGCTTCGTAGGTGCGGTTTTCGATCATGTGACAGCGAGCGCCTGTGCGACTTGTCACAGTGGTGCCTACACAACCAACGGTGCGATTTTGGGCAAACCGACAAGCCACATTGCGACGACAGCGGCGTGTAGTGATTGCCATTCGTCCAAGACCACTTGGCTAGGTGCATTGGGTGGTGTTCCAGCGAACCATGTTACCTATCTAGGTGGTGTAGCGTGCGCAACTTGCCATACTGGGACAACAACAGTCTTGACCGGAGCACCCCTGCATGCCTATCTGTCTCAAACGGCATGTAATTCTTGTCACTATAAAGGTGCTGTTGTCTACGCACCTAACAATCCTCCGCAACAAAGTAGTCACAAGGGAAACGTAACGTGTTCAAGTAGTTCTTGCCACAAGCCTTTAGGTAGACAAGGCAGCGCCTTCACAGTTTGGGATTGATGGTGTTTTGATTTGGGGCCGCGCGGGAGGTTGCTGCGCGGTCTATTTGAACTTTATGTGGGTTTCGAAAGTTCTAAAGTTGTCGGGAGTTGAAGAATGAATCACGTCGGGAGATCGGAATCACTTGGATTTGTTGTCGCTGTATGCGCGATGATATGCGTCGTTAATGCTGAAGCTCAGCCATTGGATGATGTTGGTCTGGAATATCAAAGAGAGGGTATCGTTGCCACCATCCACCTGTCGGCCCCGATACATTATCTGCGGCACGTCCCCGAGAAAAGCGGCAAGACGCTGGAGATTTACTATGAACGGGCGCAAGGGTTGATAGTTACTCCGGATAACAACAATAAGAAACCGGTGGGACAACCTGAGTTGTGGGTAGACAATGAAGTTCGTAACTCACCGCCTTCTGGTCTCATTCCAGCTTTTACAGTGACCACGCGCGACCAGCAAACCAAGCCGAAACTTGTGATCGAGTTTGAGCGCGAGGCGGAGTTCAGTGTGGCACCGGGCAAGGATAATCAAAGTTTGCGCATCACCATCAAGCCGGATCGGCGAACCGTGAGCAATGCCGCGTTGCCCTTGTTGCCCATCATTAAACCGGAAGTTGGCGCCGTACCTGCGGCTGCGCTGTCGGCGGATGAGGCGAATCTGGCGGAAAATAACAAACAGGCGCGCACACTGATGGTGCAAGGACGGGATGCGCTGGCTGCTGGAAAAAACAAAACGGCAATTGATACATTCAACCAGCTATTGCTGCTGCCTCCCAACGACTATTCGCAGGACGCGCAGGAGTGGGTGGGCGTGGCACGTCAACGTGATGGGCAGCTAGATAAAGCCAAGATGGAATATGACCTGTATCTGAGGTTGTATGCGGAAGGTGCCGGAGTGCCCCGTGTGATGCAGCGTTTAACCGGGTTGTACAAACAGGACACGCCGCAAATCGCCGCAGTTGCAGGCGTCGTTGCATCTGGCGCAGTCGTACCCGGCGCAGTTGCATCCGGTACAGTTGCATCTGGCGCAGTTCCATCCACGGAAAAGAAAAATGCCACCGCTGAGGAAAAGAAGAAGTCGGGGAGTTGGGTCAGTTATGGCGGTGTTTCCTCGCATTATTATTTTAGTAAAACCAACATGGATTCGACTCAGGTCTATAACGGTGTGCCCACCACTTTGACGCAGTCGATGACGGATACGTCCATGCTTATAACGAGTGTGGATGCTTCAGAGCGTTATAGGAGCGAAGAGTATGACGGTCGCTTGGTGTTCAGCGATTCCAACACCAGAAATTTTATTTCAGGTCAACCAAGCAGTAATCGTTTGACTGCAGTCTATGGCGAAATAAAAGATCGAAAGCTTGATTATATGCTGCGCGCCGGGCGTCAATCGTCTTCGGGGGGCGGGGTGATGGGGCGCTTCGACGGCGTGTATGGCTCTGTTGCGAACTCGCCGCTTACGCACATCAATGTTGTGGCAGGGAAATTGGTGGACTATTCCCAAGGTAGCAAACCAACGTTCGGTGGTGCCAGTTACGACTTGGGGTCTTACTCACTGTACACGATCAATCAAAACGTGGAAGGCACAACGGATCGCCGGGGCGTGGGTGCGGAGTGGCGCTATTTCGAAGGCAAAAAAACTATGTTTGCCACGGTGGATTACGATACCTATTTCAAGGCGTTGAATGTCGCCCAGTTCATGGGTACGGTAGGCATGCCCAACGTTAGTCTGAATTTCATGCTGGATCATCGCAAGGCGCCATCGTTAAGTGTGCGCAATGCCTTGAATGGCGCGGGCACTTCTTCCGTAGATGCGTTGCTGCAATCCATGTCGGTCAGCGATTTGCGTGATCTGGCAATGGCGCGAACCGCCACTTCGAATATGGCGCAGCTCGGTGCGACCATGCAGTATCGGGAGAAATGGCAGGTGGGTGGCGATTTGCGCTTGTCTAGTGTCACCGCGCTCAACGCCAGCGGACAGACCATAGATCAAACGACTGGCTTGCCGATTACGCAATGCACTGGTTCAGTAACGAATCAGGGTTGTATTGATGCCCAGGCAGGACGCGGTGTGGAAAAAGCGGTTTCAGCGCTGGTGGTCGGCAGTGGACTCTACAAAGCAGGTGACATCTGGTCTGCGAATGCGTCCTTCACGATGGGCAGTTCGGTGAACGGGCAGTCTCTATATCTGTACAACCACATCCCGTACGGCAACACTTGGTCAGTGGATACATCGCTGCAACTGTCGCACCAGACTGACCAGGATGGCGGAGTGACATCGAGTGTGATGCCTATGGTGCGAGGAACTTATCGTATCAAGGATCAGTTGTCGTTTGATGCGGATGGCGGTATCGCAAGTTCGAACTACGACGGTCCACAGTCCACTACCAAAACGAAGCGCTTCTTCTGTTCGGCAGGACTGCGCTGGGATTTCTAAGCGGCGATGTGTTTTATGGGAAAGGCGGGGTCGCCAGATAGTCTCCGGCGGCCCCATTGTGCAAAAAAGGCTTCAGTTTTTTCCTTATCCGCGCAGTGCGACAATTCCAATAATCGACTTACTGAAAAGCCAATAAACACGGGCATCTTCATCGTATCTCTAATGCAGATCGCCTATTGACGGGTGTTTCCGTGAGGTTGGTGATTGAGGGCAATCTTGGGTGATTCATTCGCGGCTAATTGATTGAAAGCTACTGCACTTTCATTGGCAGTCTGGTAAATTCCGCCCTTCCTAAATTTGGAGGAATCATGAAAATACACGAATACCAGGGAAAAGAGATATTGCGCGAGTTTGGCGTGCCGACTCCGCGCGGTGTCGCCTGTTTCAGCATTGAAGAAGCGGTCGCCGCAGCCAAGCAGCTGGGCGGCAGTGTGTGGGTGGTGAAGGCGCAGATTCACGCGGGCGGTCGCGGCAAGGGCGGCGGCGTGAAGGTGGCGAAGTCGCTGGACGAAGTGCGCCAGTTTGCGGGTCAGATTTTGGGCATGCATCTCATCACGCATCAGACCGGCCCCGAGGGCCAGGTGGTGCGTCGTCTGCTGGTCGAAGAAGGCGCGCAGATCGTCAAGGAACTCTACGTGGGAATGGTGGTGGATCGCGTTTCGCAACGCGTTGCGCTGCTGGCTTCCAGCGAAGGCGGCATGGAGATCGAAGAGGTCGCCAAGCATACGCCGGAAAAAATTCATACCGTGCGTATCGACCCGACTACGGGCTTGACCGATGCCGAAGCGTCCAAGGTTGCGCGTGACATCGGTATTCCCGACGTGGCGAATGCACAAGCGGTCAAGGTGTTGCAGGGGCTGTATCGCGCTTTCGTGGAGAAGGATGCGATGCTGGCGGAAATCAATCCGCTGATCGTCACCGCAGATAATCGCGTGGTGGCGCTGGATGCAAAATTCAACTTCGACTCCAACGCCTTGTATCGTCGTCCCGAGATCGTCGCCATGCGCGATCTGGATGAAGAAGATCCGGCGGAGATCGAGGCCTCGAAATTCGACCTGAGCTACATCCAGCTCGACGGCAACATCGGTTGTCTGGTAAACGGCGCGGGCTTGGCGATGGCCACGATGGACATCATCAAGCTGTACGGCGGCAGTCCGGCCAACTTCCTCGATGTGGGCGGCGGCGCGACCGCGGAGAAGGTCACCGAGGCGTTCAAGCTGATGCTGCGCAACCCCAATCTCAAAGCCATTCTGGTCAATATTTTCGGCGGCATCATGCGCTGCGACGTGATCGCCGAGGGCGTGGTTGCGGCTGCGCGCGAGGTGCATCTCAATGTGCCTTTGGTGGTGCGTCTGGAAGGTACCAACGTCGAATTGGGCAAGAAGATTCTGGCCGACTCCGGCCTGCCCATCATTTCCGGTAACGATATGGCGGACGCGGCACAGAAGGTTGTCGCGGCTGCGAAAGGTTAAATAACATGTCCATACTCATCAACAAAGATACCCGAGTCATCACGCAAGGCATGACCGGCAAGGTCGGCCAGTTTCATACGTTTCATTGCAAGCAGTATGCGAACGGCGCGAATTGTTTTGTGGCCGGTGTGAATCCGAAAAAAGCCGGTGAACAGTTCGACGGCATTCCGGTTTATGCCAGCGTGCTCGATGCGAAAAAAGCCACCGGTGCCACCGTGTCGGTGATCTACGTGCCGCCCTCGGGCGCAGCGGCAGCCATCGACGAGGCAGTGGAAGCCGAGCTGGATCTGGTGATCTGCATCACCGAAGGCGTGCCGGTGCATGACATGCTGAAGACGCGTTACAAGATGCAGGGCAAGAAGACCATCCTCATCGGACCGAACTGCCCCGGCCTGATTACGCCGGACGAGATCAAGATCGGCATCATGCCCGGACACATTCACAAGAAGGGTCGCATTGGCGTGGTGTCGCGCTCCGGCACGCTGACTTATGAAGCGGTCGGACAGCTCTCGGCATTGGGTTACGGACAATCTTCATGTGTGGGCATTGGCGGCGATCCGATCAATGGTCTCAAGCATATCGATGTGCTGAGATTGTTCAATGACGATCCTGAAACCGATGCGGTGGTGATGGTCGGCGAGATCGGCGGTACGGACGAAGAAGAGTGCGCGCGCTGGATCAAGGACCACATGAAAAAACCCGTGGTCGGTTTCATTGCGGGCGTCACTGCACCTCCCGGCAAGCGCATGGGTCACGCGGGCGCGATCATCTCCGGCGGACAAGGCGGTGCCAACGAGAAGCTGGCAGTGATGGAAGAATGCGGTATCCATATCACGCGCAATCCGGCTGAGATGGGACGCACCATGCAGAAGGTGTTGAAGGGTTAGTTGTAGCAGGTGGCGATAAATAGAAAGTGGGGAGTTGCGATCCAACTCCCCATTTTTTACTTCCTCGCCGCTGATTCAGAAAGGTAAGCAATGCTGGAAATGTTGAGTTCCGCCCAGTTCTGGGTGGATGTGTTCAAGATCATTGTGATCGACTTGTTGTTGTCAGGCGACAACGCGGTGGTGATTGCATTGGCCTGCCGCAACTTGCCTGTGGCACAGCGCAAGCAAGGCATCTTGTATGGCGTGGGCGGGGCAATCGGCTTACGCATTGGATTGACTTTTTTTGCGGTGAACTTGTTGTCGCTGCCCTATTTGAAGCTGATCGGCGCATTGCTGCTGTTGTGGATCGGTATCAAATTGATCCTGCCCGAAGAAGAGCATGGCGAAGGCGACATCAAAGCAGCAACGCATCTGTGGGGCGCGGTGAAGACCATCATCATCGCCGACTTTGTGATGAGTCTGGACAACGTGCTCGGTGTGGCTGCTGCTGCACACGGCAATGCATGGTTGCTGGTATTCGGTTTATTGGTGAGCATTCCTATGATTGCGTGGAGCAGCCAATTGGTGCTGAAACTGATTGATCGCTTCTCGTTCATCATCTATCTGGGTGGTGCGCTGTTGGGCTATGTGGCGGGCGAGATGCTGGTCGGCGAGGCATTGTTCAAGCCGCTGCTGGAGACGCAACCTGTGTTGCACTGGTTGGTTCCAGTGGTATGCGCGATCTTGGTGCTGGCAGTTGGCAAGTGGCTTGCGCTGCGCATGACGGTAAAGACCGCAGCGGTGCATCTGGTGGATGAACAGGTATCGGCTACGTCCAAAAACTCTGAAGGGAGCAAAAGATGAAAGTAATGATTCCGGTAGATGGTTCGGCCAGCGCAAACCGCGCGGTGGATTATATGATTGCCAGCGTGGCATGGTTGAAGGAGGTTCCGCAGATACATCTGCTCAACGTGCAGTGGAAGCTGGCATCCGGCAATGTGAAACTGTTCATCAATAAGGATACGATCAACGACTATTATCGTGAACAGGGAATGGCAGCTTTGGCGGATGCGCGCGCCAAACTGGATGCCGCAGGTCTGGCCTATGCCTATCACATCAGTATCGGAACCCCCGCCGAGGCTATCGTGCAGTATGCGCAAGAGCAGGGTGTGGATCAGATTGTGATAAGTGCACACGGACAAGGTACGTTGTCCGATTTGTTACTGGGATCAGTTGCCAGCAAGGTCGCTCATCTGGCACCGATGCCAGTGCTGCTCGTTAAATGAAACGGCTGATTAATCAAACAGGTATGGCTAGGGCTTGAAAAATGTTTTAGTATCCGCCCCAGTAGGCTCCGGGAATGAGTAAAAACGGGCGGGCGAATATGAAAAAAGCATTTTGGAAAACCGATTGGTTCACTGCTTTGCTGGTTACTTTGGTATTCATGTTCAGTGCCAACAGCGATCTGATCCAGAGTCTTGAACGCAAAGCCTATGACTGGGGTGTACTGGCTTCATCGCGCGTAGCCAGCGACAAGATCGTGGTCATCGCCATTGATGATGAAAGCATTGCCAATCTGGGGCGTTGGCCGTGGCCCCGCGAGATTCAGGCAAAGATGTTGGACAAGCTGGCGGAAGGTCACGCCAAAGTCGTCGGCAACACCGTATTTTTCTTTGAACCGCAAGTAGATGCCGGTTTGAACTACATCCTCAATATCGCCAGCGCTCTTGAAAAAACCTCACTCAAACAAACCAACCCTGCCGAATGGCAGGAGATGCAAGGCCTGATACAGGAAGCCTTGCAGCATCTGGACAATGATCAGAAACTTGCCGAGAGCATGTCCAAGGTCAATAACGTGCTGCTTGGTATGTATTTCGAACTGGGCGAGCCGCAGGGTAAACCAGACGCGGCGCTGCCGGACTATGTTCTAAAAAATAATCTAGTGAATGTTAAAGGTGGCGACAGGGCAACTGCGCCGATTCCTGCGCTTGGTGCGCTGGTGCCTATTCAGGTATTGGGGCAGCAAGCAATAGCGATGGGCCATATCAACGCAACGCCTGATGTGGATGGCGGCATACGCACCGAGCCATTGGTTATAAGTTACTACGATCAATACTATCCGTCCTTATCGCTGATGATTGCGGCAAAGAGTTTAAATCTTGAACCGAAAGATATTCAAGTTACATTGGGCGAAGGTGTCAAGCTGGGCAATTTAAGTATCGCCACGGACGCAGCGCTGCGCATGCATACTTATTTCTATGCGAATCGAGACGGTAAGCCAGCTTTCCAAGTGGATTCATTCTACGACGTGCTGACTGGAAAAATACCTGCCGACAAATACAAGGACAAAATCGTCTTGATCGGAGCGACAGCTGCTGGTGTGGGGGCTGCCCAAGTGACTCCGATTTCAGCGACGACACCACCCGTGCTAACGTTGGCGCATTCGGTTTCCAGTATTTTGAAGCAGGATTTTTTTGTTGCACCTAGTTGGGGGCTGTGGGCGGAGATTGCCGTGTTCCTGCTGGTCTCGTTGTATCTGATTCTATTGCTTCCGCGTTTAAGTGCGGGGCTGGGTGCGGCAGTTACCGGTGGCCTGTTTGTCACGCTGCTGGTTGTCCATTTTGTGCTGATGACGACGCAGGCGATGTGGCTACAGTTGATGTTGCCGATAGCATTGCTGCTGGTGGGGCATTTACTGTTGACCACCAAGCGTTTCCTGCTGACTGAGAAAGGCAAGGAGAAATCCGACGCCGACTCTGCCGAAAGCAACCGCATGCTGGGTTTGGCGTTTCAGGGGCAGGGGCAGTTGGATATTGCGTTCGACAAATTCCGTAAAGTGCCGCTGGACGATAGCCTGATGGATGTGTTGTATAACCTCGGTCTGGATTTTGAACGCAAGCGCCAGTTCAACAAAGCTGAGTCGGTATTCAAATATATGGCCGATCACAATCCGAAGTTCCGCGATTTGGAGGCGCGCACGGCGCAATCCAAGGCGATGTCGGAAACTGTTATTCTCGGCGGCAGTTCCGGTCGCAGCAACGACAGTACGATGAAGCTGAATCAAGCCGGGTTGTCCAAGCCGATGCTGGGTCGTTATCAGATCGAAAAGGAATTGGGCAAGGGTGCGATGGGCGTGGTGTATTTAGGCAAGGATCCGAAGATCGGTCGTATTGTTGCGATCAAAACCATGGCGCTGTCGCAGGAGTTCGAGGCTGACGAGTTGGAAGATGTAAAAGCCCGATTCTTCCGCGAAGCCGAGACGGCGGGACGGCTGAACCATCCCAACATTGTCACCATGTACGATGCAGGCGAGGAACATGATCTGGCCTACATCGCGATGGAATTTCTCAAGGGCAAGGATTTGGTGATGTACGCCAAACAACCCAATCTATTACCGCTGCCCAAGGTGTTGAGCATCATCGCGCGCGTGGCAGATGCACTGAGCTATGCGCATAGTCTGAACGTGGTGCATCGCGACATCAAACCTGCCAATATTATGTACGACTTGGAAACTGATACAGTGAAAGTCACCGACTTTGGTATTGCCCGCATCACCGATTCGTCCAAAACCAAAACCGGTATGGTGCTTGGTACGCCTTCTTTTATGTCGCCGGAGCAGTTGGCAGGCACCAAGATCGAAGGACACTCCGATTTGTTCTCGCTGGGCGTGAGTCTGTATCAATTGGTGTGTGGTAAGCTGCCGTTCGAGGGTGATTCCATGGCGCAATTGATGTTTCGCATCGCCAATGAACCACATACCGATATCTTGAGTATCAATCCGGACGTGCCGCCATGCGTGGTTGCCATCATCAATAAAGCGTTGGCGAAGAAGGTGCAGGATCGCTATGAGAATGGCGCTGCAATGGCGGACGCGATTCGTCAATGCGCGGCTGGGCTACAGTAAACTACCAACAGCGAGGGCAAATTGTGAACGTTAAAGATGCGTTGGAGATAGTCAGTCAAACCAATCCTGGCATGGTGCGCTCCCACAATGAGGATAGCGTGACCTATGATGCTGTATGCGGGTTGGTCGTATTGGCGGATGGTATGGGCGGATACAATGCGGGCGAAGTCGCAAGCGGGATTGCAGTGTCAGTTTTGTCCAGCGAAATTAGGCACAGTCTGGAAGAAGTAAGGCCGGAGGAAAAAGAAACCGCTTCTGGGGAAGAGGTGGGTGTTATTTTATTGCGCGAAAATGTGAAGAAAGCCAATCTTTCCATTTTTAACGCCGCTCAGAGTCAGCCGCAGTATGCAGGGATGGGCACCACTATCGTCACTGCGCTTTTTTATGATAATCGCGTTGTAGTAGCGCATGTGGGTGACTCACGTATGTACCGTTTGCGCGGCGAAGTGTTTGAAACCATAACGCGTGACCATTCGTTGTTGCAGGAGCAGATCGATAGCGGAGTCATCAGCAAAGAGATGGCGCGGCTTTCCAAGAACAAGAATCTGGTGACTCGCGCTGTCGGAATTGAGGCGGATGTTGTACCCGAGGTGCATGTACATGATGTAGAAGTTGGCGACATATATTTGCTGTGTTCGGATGGACTGAACGATATGGTCGAAGATGAAGACATCGGAGCTACAGTGCAGATGCTGCAGGGGAATCTGTCCCTTGCTGCCGTGCAATTGATTGAGCAGGCGAACGACAAAGGTGGACGTGACAACATTTCCGTTATCTTGGTGAAGGTCAAAGGCGGTTATGCCGCACCACGAGACTGGTGGTCCAAGTTTAAGTTCTGGTTTAAGAATTGATGAGGTTACAAGTTATTACGGGGAAATTGAGATGCCGGCAAAATTGATACTTAGCATGGACGGAGTGGTGATCAAAGAATATCCACTTACCAAAGAACGCACGACCATAGGCCGCAAGCCGCATAACGATATTGCCATCGACAATCTTGCAATTAGCAGCGAACATGCTGCTGTAATTACTATTTTAAATGACTCTTTTTTCGAGGATCTAGGCAGTACCAATGGGTCGTCTATAAACGGTGCTCCCACCCAAAAGCATTTTTTACAAAACAATGATGTCATCGAAATTGGCAAATACAAACTCAAATATTTGAACGACCAACCTACGCAAACAACATCGGCAGATTTTGAAAAGACGATGGTGCTGCGCGCACCGGTCAAAACATCGTCTCCTCACAAGGTTGAAGAAAGCCTCAATCGCGGCACTACGCAAGCAGAGGCGGGGGCGCTTGCCGCCAAGCAGGACTCAACCACACAATTCAACACGACTGCCGCTAAAGAGGATATCAAGCCAACCGTGTCGGCCACAGCGACAGGACAGACACAGCTTGCGGTTATTCAGATATTGAACGGGCCGAATTTGGGCAAGGAGTTGGAGCTCAGCAAGAATCTGACTACTCTGGGCAAGCCGGGCGTTCAAGTTGCGGTGTTGGCGCGCCGTCCGCACGGTTACTTTATTACTCACGTTGAAGGAGGCAGTTTCCCGCTGGTAAATGGTTCTTCGGTAGGCGAACAGCCGCATTTGTTAAATGACCATGACCTTATTGAGTTGGCCGGTGTCAAAATGGAGTTTTATTTCAAGGCCTGACCCGAGATTCCTCAATTGATTTTTCAGATGTAAAAATGTTTCTGCTGAAAAAGAGGGCTGTAAATGAAAAAGCACGCACTTCTTATCGGTTTGGGTCTGTTAATAGCTTTGTTTTTTTTGGGCGATGCCGCGAAGTTCTATCAGCTCGGCTTTGTCCAATTTACTGATGCAAAATTGTACGACTACCGTATGCGGCTGACCTTGCCGCATACGAACGATGAGCGCATAGTCATTCTCGACATTGATGAGAAAAGCCTTAAGCAAGAGGGTCGGTGGCCATGGGCGCGCGATAAGCTTGCTGCATTGATGGACGAACTGTTTGATCGTTACCATGTCGCAGTTGTAGGTTTCGACGTGGTCTTTGCAGAGAAAGATACCAGTTCCGGACTGAATGTGTTGCAGGACTTGGGACGCAAGCAATTCAAGGATATACCTCAGTTTCAATCCATATTGAGCCAGATCAAGCCGCATCTTGAATACGATGCCTTGTTTGCCAGTAAACTCAAGCAACGCAACGTAGTATTGGGATACTACTTCAGCAATAGTGAAGCCGGGGCGGCTAGTAGTATGTCTGGCTTACTGCCTGCACCAGTTTTTCCCCCCGGTTTTTTTAAGGGGCATCCGGTCAACTTCCTCAAGTGGGATAGTTATGGTGCCAATTTGCCAGAGTTGCAGGAAAGTGCTGCTTCGGCAGGTCATTTCAATCCGCAGGTCGATTTTGATGGTGTAGTCAGGCGTGTTCCTATGATCGTAGAACATGATGGTGCCTATTACGAGTCTTTATCATTGGCTGTGGTGCGTACTGTATTGGATTTTTCCAAATTGGCTCCGGGATTTGCGGGTAGCCAGAGCAAAGATTACAGCGGACTGGAGTGGCTATCGCTGGTATCCGCACAAGGGGATTTGACAATACCTGTGGATAGGGAAGGTAGCGCGCTGATTCCATTTCGCGGTGGACGCGGCACATTCCGCTACATTTCTGTAACAGATGTGTTGCATGAGAAATTACCGGTGACGGACTTGCAAAACAAGATTGTACTAATTGGGACATCCGCACCTGGCCTGATGGATATGCGCGCTACACCTGTGGGCGAAGTGTATCCGGGGGTGGAGATACATGCCAACATGATCAGCGGCATTCTCAACCAAAACCTCAAACAAAATCCCCATTATTTGCTGGGCGCGAACGTGCTTCTTTTGCTGCTCATCGGAGTTGTGTTGAGCGTGATTTTGCCGTTGTTGAGTCCGATGCGCGGGATGCTGGTTACTCTGTGTGTATTGACTGGAGATGTCGTACTGAATATGTCGTTGTGGCAATACGGGAATATGGCACTGCCTCTGGCGGGCGGCATGCTGATGATATTAACGTTGTTCGCATTGAATATGTCCTTCGGTTATTTCGTGGAGTCGCGCGACAAGCGAAAGATCACAGGTTTGTTCGGGCAGTATGTGCCGGGCGAAGTGGTCGAAGAAATGGCCAAGAATCCTGAGAGCGTCTCAATGGAAGGCGATAGTCGCGAGATGACCATCTTATTCTCCGATGTGCGGGGATTCACCACCATCTCAGAGGGGCTTGAGTCCAAAGAGTTGTCTCTACTGATGAACGCATTCCTCACCCCGCTTTCGCGCATCATCTACAAGCAGCGTGGCACGATTGATAAATACATGGGTGACTGCATTATGGCGTTTTGGGGAGCACCTTTGCCTGACGAACGCCATGCATACCATGCAATTCTTGCGGGACTTGAAATGCAGCGCACCTTGGCTGAGTTGCAGCCGCAATTTAAAGAAAAGGGATGGCCAGAGATACATATCGGTGTGGGCATCAATACAGGAAGAGTCAGTGTGGGCAACATGGGTTCTGAAGTGCGCGTGGCATATACGGTGATGGGCGATGCGGTGAATCTTGCTTCGCGCTTGGAGGGAATTACCAAAGAATATGGTGCATTGGTACTGGTGGGCGAGGCGACCAAGCAAGCCGTTCCCGATTTTTTATACCGCGAAGTGGATATGGTTCGAGTAAAAGGCAAGGTGCAACCCGTGGCGATTTTCGAGCCGTTGGGATTAAACAGCGAAGTTGACAAGGATCAGCAGGAGGAAGCTAAACTGTTTCATCAAGCGTTGCGCTTGTATCGCAAGCAAGACTGGGATAAAGCCGAGCTTCAGTTGTTGAGCCTGCGCAATATGTCGCCGCAGTGCAAGTTGTATCAAGTGTATGCCGAACGTGTTGCCCACTACCGCAATGATCCGCCGGGCGACAATTGGGATGGTGTATTCATCTTCAAAACGAAGTGAGTTAACGGCGATGAAACTTCGGGTGCTTGGTTGTAGCGGTGGGATAGGCGGGAATTGCCGTACGACTTCGCTATTGCTGGATCATGACGTTCTGATTGATGCCGGTACCGGATTGGGTGATCTGAGCTTGGCAGAGATGAGCTTGATCGACCATATCTTCATTACACATTCCCATCTGGATCATATTGCGTGCCTTCCCTTGCTGGTGGATAGCGTAGGTTTGATGCGAGATAAACCGTTGCTCATCCATGCCACAGCGGAGACACTGGCTATATTGCAGCAACATATTTTCAACTGGGAGATTTGGCCGGATTTTGCCGAGATACCCAATCTGTATCAGCCGGTAATGCGCTATGAAGAGATCAAATTAGGAGAGACAGTGGAGTTGGGTAGGCGAAAACTGACACCATTGCCGGTCAATCACGTCGTTCCCGCAGTTGGGTTTTGGATTGATAGTGGTACGGCGAGCCTGGTGTTCAGTGGTGATACCACGACGTGCGATGCATTTTGGCAAGAGGTCAATCGAATTCAAGACCTGAGATACTTGATTGTGGAAACGGCTTTTTCTGATGCCGATAAAGCTTTGGCTATCTTGTCCAAGCATTTGTGTCCCAGTTTACTTTTCGAAGAGTTATGCAAGCTTCAATTACATCCGGAGATATTCATCACGCATCTGAAACCGGGAGAGGCAGAGGTGACGATGAAAGAGATCAATGAGCTCGTGCATGGCTTTGATCCCGTAATTCTACAAAACGGACAAGAATTTGATTTTTGATCAAGTAACTTGGACGACAAGTTGCCGAATACAATAACAAATAGAGAAATACTGCAATTTATTGTGTTGCCAAAGAAGATGCTGAAGGAACATTTTCACATCGATTTTTAGCAAACAGGTTACGAGAAAATAGAAAACAGCCTATGGTCGATCTCCAAGGCACAACAATGGCAAGGTAGGGAGAAGCAATGAATAGTGCGGTGCAAGGCAATGCTAGCGAAATGGGGTTACGGTTGGAGTTCACCAAGAACCTCAATCAGGTCACCAACAAGATCCATGCAACCAGCAATATCGATGAGATTATGCTGGATGTTAGCAAGGACATCTGTGCACTTTTTAATGCTGAACGCCTGACGATTTATGTATTGGGTGAAGACAAGGCTTCGTTAGTTTCCAAAGTCAAGACCGGACTGAATTCATTTAAAGACCTGAAATTGCCGATCGCCGAGCAAAGTATTGCCGGCTATGCTGCCTTTCGAAAAAAACTACTCAATCTCAAAGACGTGTACGACGAGCAGGAATTGGCCTTGTACAGCCCAACGCTGCGTTTCTTGCAGGATGTTGACAAACGTACTGGCTACCGTACCAAACAAATGTTGGTCGCGCCCATTGTTGAAGAAAATGGCGAATTGGTCGGGGTGATTCAGGTCATCAACAACAAAGCCGGCATACCGTTCCCGGCCATGGTGGAAGAGGGAGTGCGCGAATTGACGCAGACTCTGTCTGTTGCGCTCCGCCAGCGTCAACAGCAGAGCGGAGCAGTCAAAACAAAATACGATTATCTAGTATCTGATGCGGTGATATCCGCTGCCGAATTTGAATTGGCCACGCGAACTGCTCGGCGCAAAGGGGTGGATATAGAGGATGTGCTGCTTGACGAATTTCAGGTTAAGCCAGACGCTTTAGGCAAGGCGCTCGCTGCTTTCTTCGGTGTTGCATATGAGCCGCATAAAACAGACCGCATAAAACCGGCTGAATTGTTGCGCAACCTCAAGCGCGAATACGTCGAAAGCAGCCATTGGGTACCGATTGACGACACGCCAGAAGGCGTAGTGATATTGACCACCGACCCAGAGCGAATTCAGGCTTCGCGGGTGGTAAATAACATATTTCCCAAAAACAAACTTGTTTACAAAGTTTGTACGCATCGCGAATTCAAAGCCACGCTCGACTTGTTTTATAGCGGCGGCGGCAGTAGCGGCGCTGGAGACTTCAGCGGCAACATGGCCGACATGGAAGGTTCGGTGGATGACTTGCTCACTTCGTTGGGAGGCGATGATGACGAGGAGTTGGGAGCCAGCAGTCAAGACGATGTCAGCGCTGCGGCGGACAATGAGTTAGTTAAGCTGGTAAATAAAATCATCGTGGATGCCTACAAGATGGGTGCATCTGATATTCACATCGAACCGGGACCGGGCAAAGCCAAAACGCAGATTCGCGTTCGCAAAGATGGCTCACTGATGAATTACATCGAAATCCCGTCTACCTATCGGAATGCACTGGTGACACGTCTCAAAATCATGTGTGACCTGGATATTTCCGAGAAGCGCAAGCCGCAGGACGGCAAAATAAAATTCAAAAAATACGGTCCGCTGGACATCGAACTGCGCGTGGCGACCATTCCTTCTCAGGGAGGCGTGGAAGACGTGGTGATGCGTATTCTGGCTTCTGGGGATCCGATTCCGCTTGATAACATGGGATTCTCTGCGCGCAACCTTGAACTGATAAAAAAGACCGTATCCAAGCCATATGGCCTGTTCTTTGTTTGCGGCCCGACTGGTTCCGGTAAAACCACCACGCTGCACTCAATCTTGAAGCACATCAACACACCGGACACAAAAATATGGACAGCGGAAGACCCGGTGGAAATTACGCAGAAAGGACTGCGTCAGGTGCAAATCAATAAGAAGGCCGGGTTGGATTTCGCCACTATCATGCGAGCTTTCCTGCGTGCCGACCCGGATGTGATTATGGTCGGTGAAATGCGCGACAAGGAAACCGTGTCCATCGGTATCGAAGCTTCACTCACGGGTCACTTAGTATTCGCCACCTTGCACACCAACAGCGCACCGGAATCCATCAACCGCTTGCTGGACATGGGTATGGATCCGTTCAACTTTGCCGATGCGCTGTTGGGTATTCTCGCGCAACGTTTGGGTAAACGCTTGTGCAAGGATTGCAAGAAAGCGCATATCGCCTCACAGGAAGAGATCAAATCATTGCTTACTGAATATGCGCTTGAATTAATGACGACGGAAACCTGGAAGAAAGATGCGAATGCTGCATACAAAGCGCTTTATGCCGATTGGGTAAGGTTATTCGGCGACGATAAAGGGCAAATTACGCTTTACGAAAAAGTCGGCTGCGACAAATGTTCTGGCACGGGTTATCGCGGACGCGTTGGCTTGCACGAATTGCTGATCGGCACCGACCCAATCAAGAAAGCCATTCAGGAGCATGCGCGTGTGGCCGAATTGTTTGCCATTGCTTTGGAAGAGGGAATGCGCACCTTGAAACAAGATGGCATTGAGAAAGTGTTGACTGGAGTCACCGACATCCATCAAGTTCGCGCGGTGTGCATCAAATAGAAAAGTGGATACGACCGGGGATATGGAGCAAGAGCATGTACAGATCACCATGCTGGAAGGTCTGCTCAATCGCCTGAGCGATCTCAATGCTATCGGTGCTGCCCTGTCCAGCGAACGTGACATCAATCGCTTGCTGGAAAATATCCTTAACGCTGCGCAAAAGATCACAAATGCCGATGCGGGTACGCTATATCTGGCGGATGACGGAAATCAACAGCTGATCTTTGAAATTCTTCATAACGACTCGCTCAATATTCGGATGGGCGGAACATCCGGTAAACCGATTCCGTTCTATCCGATCAATTTATACATGAATGGGCAGCCCAATCATGCCATGGTGGTGAGCCATGCGGCATTGAGCGGAGAGACCGTCAATATTCCGGATGCGTATATCGCAGAGGGTTTCGATTTTTCCGGCACCAAGAAATTTGATGCCAAGACAGGTTATCGTTCGTGCTCAATCCTTGCGGTTCCGATGCGAAATCATGAGAACGTAATCATTGGTGTGTTGCAGCTTATTAACGCACTGGATCGACAAAGCCGGAGCGTGCTGCAATTTTCCAAGGATGACCAGCAATTGCTGGAATCGCTCGCCTCACAAGCCGCCATCGCGATCAGCAATCGTCGTCTGATTCAGCAAATGGAAGACTTATTTGAATCTTTAATCAGCCTCATTAACACTGCCATCGACGATAAATCACCCTATACAGGCGGGCATTGCGCACGCGTTCCGGTGCTAACCATGATGCTTGCAGAGGCGGCGAATCGCTCCAAGCAAGGTTCGCTGAGAAATTTCGAACTGACCGACAAAGATCGATACGAACTCAAGATCGCCGGGTTATTGCACGACTGCGGCAAGATCACCACGCCGGTGCATGTGGTAGACAAAGCTACCAAGCTGCAAACCATTTTCGACCGTATTCATTTGCTTGACACAAGATTGGAAGTGCTCAAGCGCGATGCCCGCATCGACATGCTTGAAGGCCGCGCGAGTGCCAATGAATACGAGGAGCGTATTCGCCAGTTCAACTCGGATCGCGAATTCTTATGGAAGTGCAATATGGGCTCCGAGAAAATGTCAGAAGGGGATATTGCCCGAGTGCAAACCATCGCCCAATATCAATGGCGTAATGCGCAAGGCGAGGCAGCGAATTTTCTGAATGCGGATGAGTTGGCGAATCTGACAATTCGTGCCGGCACCTTGACTGCAGAAGAGCGCCAGATCATCAACCACCACATCGTGGTCACCATCAAGATGCTTGAATCACTGCCCTGGCCGAATCATCTCAAGCATGTTCCGGAATATGCAGGCGGCCATCATGAGCGCATGGACGGTAAGGGTTACCCCAAAGGATTGAAACGCGAGCAAATGACAGTGCAAGCAAGACTGATGGGCATCGCTGACATCTTCGAGGCACTGACTGCAAAAGACCGCCCTTACAAGGAAGGCAAGACGCTTACCGAGTCACTCGCCATTTTGGGGTATTTCAAGGAGAGCGGACACATCGACCCCGAACTGTTCGATGTATTCATCCGCGAAAAAGTCTATTTGGATTATGCCCGGCGCTTTCTCGCTCTGGAACAGATAGATGAGGTGGACGAAACCAAAATACCCGGCTATATCCCCTGAAGAACGAATGTGACGGAATACGGCACTTGTTCTTCATAAATTGCCATATTTCGTATTTGATTAATGGCCAAGCCAACAAGCAAGCGGTTTTGATTTAGGCATGTTACCTGCTACTATTCTAAAACACACCCAGTGTGTAGTCCGCAAGGGCATCCTACAAATTTTTCAAGGAGCTAAACATGAAACAAGTTCAACAAGGTTTTACGCTGATCGAGCTAATGATCGTTGTGGCGATTATCGGTATTCTGGCAGCTGTGGCGATCCCTGCTTACAGCAACTACACCAAGAAAGCCAAGTTCACTGAAGTGACTCAAGCCACTCAAGCTATGAAGTCAGCAGTTGAGGCATGCCAGGCGGATACAGGTGATTTGTCGAGTTGCCCCAACGGATCCAACGGCGTGCCGGTTGCAATTGGTTACGCTGGTGTTTCGCCTGCGCCTGGAACAGCTGCCCCAGTTACAACAGTATCACCCACCGCTACTGTGGCCGCATTGGGCAAGTATGTTGCTGACGTCGCTGTATATGTCCCCGCTTTTGTAGCAGGTACACCGCAAACATCAGTAGAAATTTTGGCCAGAGCAACGACTATTAATGGCATGGCGGGTGAAACTTATGCACTGAGTGGCACCTACAGTTCAGTTGCCGGCTTCACTTGGACCACAGATACAAACTCCACCTGCTTTGCAGCAACCATTTGTAAGTAACAGCTAGAAGAGTTGTGCATGAGTAGCATGAAAGAAGCCCCCTTAGGGGCTTCTTTCGTTTTGGGGTATTTCGAAAAAATGATTATGCCGGTTACAAAGGAATTTCCCGTTTTCAGCAAGGCGATTTATGCGCTGCTGTTGCTGATCGCGGTCGCAGCCATTTATGGGCAATTCCTGTGGAACCCCATCGTGTTCGACGATCAACAGTTTTTTATGCTGGGTAATGACCAGCTGGCCCATTACCGGCACTTTTCTCCTTTTGAAATGCGCTGGCTGCCGATGGCGACCATCGCCTGGACGGCGCATGGAATCGGCCTGGAACTGATCTGGTTTCGTGTGGAGAATTTATTACTGCATGCGGCGACCGGCATTGCACTGTTTTTCTTTCTGCACCGCTTGTTTGATTTGGCTCTGAAAAAAAATACGGGCGATCCGATTAGGTTGCCCCATGTTTGGACGGCATTTTTTGCTGCCCTGCTGTTTGTATGGCATCCGGTTGCGGTATATGGCGCTGGCTATCTAGTCGAGCGCACTATTGTGATGGCCACCCTGTTCGGTATTTTGGCGCTATATTTCTATATGCGCGGTTTGACCGAGCAGCGCCCGCGTTGGCTGTGGGGGAGCGTGGCTTTATATTATCTGGCGGTGTTTTCCAAAGAGCTTGTGGTGATGCTGCCGGCGGTGATGCTGGCGCTGACGATGCTGCTGGAGAAGCCTTCATCGGCGCTGTGGAAGCGCTTATGGGGAATTTATGCGGCCTGTGCGCTGATCGCGTTGTTTATGCTGCTGCAAAGAATTGGTTTGTTGGGGGCGGTCTATGAGATAACCGCACCTGATATGCTGGGACAAGGGAAGGTTGAACATGCCTATTTCTTGAGCATTCTGACCCAGTGTTTTTTGTTTTTCAAATACGGAGTGCTGTGGCTGCTGCCCAATCCGGCATGGACTTCGGTGGACATGCGCGAGCCGTTTGCCAATAGCAACCTTCCCCTTTACTTGCTGGCATTGTTTGCGTTCCTGCTTTACGGATTGCTGGCGCTGCGCTTGCTGTTCAAACGCGGCAAGCTCGGATTGCTCGGGTTTTCGCTACTGTTTCCGTGGTTGCTGTTCATGACGGAGTTTTCCACAGTACGCATACAAGAGTCATTCGTGTTGTACCGCAGCTATTTGTGGGCGGCTGGAGCATTTGCATTACTGCCATTGATTGTGTGGAAATTCACGGCGCGTGGCGCGATGTTGATGCTCGCAGTCATTTCCATTTTTATGATTCCGCTCGCCATGGAACGATTGAGCACCTTTTCGCACACGTTTTTGTTGTGGAACGATGCAGAAAAACTGGTGCAAGGACGCTCGGATTTGCCAGGTGAGTTTAGGATTTATTACAACCGTGGGACAGAGTACATAAAACTTGACCAGTATGACCTGGCAATTAGTGATATGAAACGATCCATCGAGCTATTACCAGACCAACCTCCCGCTTGGGGCAACCTTGGCTGGGCTTATATCAAGAAAGGTGAGATGGAGCAGGCAGTACTTGCATACAACATAGCCATACAACAAAATGATGACCGCAAGTACCCGCCTAACCCTAAATATTATTTAGGTCGCGCCAGTGCATATGAAGTTCTAAAGAATTGGTCTGCAGCGAGTGCAGACTATAAAGTGGCATGCAAGATTGTCCATCGGGGATGTGATAAGACTAATTTACCTCTGCATGAGACTTCGTCCGATGGACATTAAGTTGGGTAGCAACTTGATCTGTGCCGCCGTGAATTAGCTACGCCGACTTACTAAGAGATGGAGCCAGTTCAGTTTGGATTACGTGCATCCTGTTTCCGTTCCATAAGAGGCGACACTTCAAATTCGATTCTGTCCCGTACTTTGATATCCGTGATTTCCGAAAAAAATAGTAACGGTGACATCTGCGGGATGTAGGTTATCTTCCTACACAAGAATCGGAAAACATCTGATTTCCTTACATCCCCGCTTCTCCCAAAATGCAACTGTCGAAACAAGACATCTCTAATGTCCAAGGAGGTTGCAATGAAAGCCAATCAAATACACGAAGAAATCAAAGAAACCAATCTTTCCTACATGATGTTGGCGCAACAAATGATTCGCGACGACAAAGTCAGCGCGATTTTTCGTTTGGGCGTGAGTGAGGAGTTGGCAGAGTTGATCGTCGGTTTATCGCCAGCGCAGTTACTTAAGATGGCAGGAGCAAATATGCTGTTGTGCCGTTTTCGCTTTGATGAGCGCCTGTTGCTGAGCATGATTACCGACTACAACAAGGACAGAATGATGTCGCAAACCCATGCCACTATCCTGATGGCAGGGCGGCAGGTTGAAGCACTTGCAGCCTAGGCGGAGGTCATCATGCGCAACAAAAGTGTGGTGAACGAAGCGCGCGAAATTCAAATTGCAATTGAATTGATTGAATTGGGTGCGCGGTTGCAGTTGCTGCAGGAAGAAACTCATCTGAGTCGAGAGCGGCTACTAAAGCTCTATAAAGAAGTCAAAGGCGAATCCCCGTCCAAGGGCATGTTACCTTATTCAACTGATTGGTTCATGAGCTGGTTGCCGAACATTCATTCCTCCTTGTTCATGGGTATTCACCAATTTCTAGAAAAAAACGCCAGCGTTTCCGGTGTCGAAGCACTCATCAAGAGCTATAATTTATACTTGGAGCAAATAGAGGTTAGCGGTGGAGAGCCGTCTCTTAGTATCACTCGCGCATGGTTTCTGATTCGATTCTTCGATGCGAAGATGCTGCAACTCACTAGCTGTAAGGAATGCGGTGGCCAGTTCGTGGTGCATACTAATGAATTGTGTGCAGACTATACCTGTGGCATATGCCGTCCGCCGTCGCGCGCCGGAAAAACGAAGAAAGCCGCACAATCTGAAGCAGTTGCGCTTTGAGAGGCAATTTCCAGCGCTGCTAAAGGTTTTTCATCGAACGCCGCTACTGCTGATGGGGTGAGTCAGTAGTGGCGGCATTTTTTTCAGTTCGCATAAATGTTACAGAAACACGTGGTTGTTCAGCGTATGAAAGAAGCCAATGGTTGGTAGGATGCAATTTGGAATACTTAGAAATGCAAAAGCGATGGAGTGATACATGCTAGTAATTATTGGCTATATCGTGGTGGCAGCATCGGTATTTGGCGGGTTCGCCTTGGCGGGCGGGCATCTGGGGGCGTTACTTCAGCCGATAGAATTGCTGATGATTGCCGGTGGTGCAGGAGGCGCATTCTTCGTGGGCAACAACATGAAGGCGATTAAGGCAACCTTCAAAGATTTGCCGACAGTTTTCAAAGGTTCCAAGTACAACAAAGCCACCTATATGGAATTGATGGCGCTCATGTATGAGTTGCTGGGCAAGGTGCGCAAAGAAGGCATGATGTCCATCGAAGGTGATGTGGAGAATCCTGAAGAAAGTCCGATTTTCAGCAAATATCCCATGATACTTGGCAATCATCATGTTGTTGAATTTATGACCGATTATCTGCGCATCATGGTTAGTGGCAATCTCAACGCTATGGAGATTGAAAATCTGATGGATGTGGAAATCGAAACGCATCATCACGAAGCAATGCTTTCCTCGCACATCGTCGCCAAAGTGGGCGATGGCATGCCGGCGTTTGGCATCGTCGCGGCGGTGATGGGTGTAGTGCACACCATGGAATCAGTGGATATTCCGCCGTCTGAACTGGGGATACTGATTGCGCACGCATTAGTTGGAACATTTCTCGGCATCTTGTTGGCTTATGGATTCGTAGGCCCGCTGGCTACTCTGCTTGAGCAAAAAGCTGAAGAAGGCACCAAAATATATCAGACGATGAAAGTGGTGTTATTGGCCAACCTGAATGGGTACGCCCCAGCGATGGCTGTGGAATTCGGACGCAAAGTATTGAGCTCTACTGAACGCCCCGGCTTTATAGAGTTGGAAGAACACGTCAAACAAAAACGCTAGGCGATTGCGGAGAGCGGTATGAGCGAAGATAAGAATAAGCGCCCCATCGTTATCAAGCGTATCAGGAAGGTGATCGGCGGCAGTCATGGGGGTGCATGGAAGATCGCATATGCTGACTTTGTAACGGCGATGATGGCGTTTTTCCTGCTGATGTGGCTGCTGGGTTCCACCACTAGAGGAGATCTGCAGGGCATTTCCGAATATTTTAAAACACCGCTCAAGGTCGCCTTGATGGGAGGCTCAGGTAGTGGAGATAGTTCCAGCATTGTCAAGGGTGGCGGAAAAGACCTTACGCGCAGCGAAGGGCAGGTCAAATCAGGTGAGTTGGAATCGAAGAAGAAAATTATCAACCTGAAGGCGACCAACGAAGAATTTATGCGACTTGAGGCCAAAAAGGAAATTGACCGTCTGCGGGATCTGAAAACTACCATCGAAGCGGCCATCGAGAACAATGCAAAACTGCAACAGTACAAAAAGCAAATTCTGCTTGATCTCACAACCGAGGGGTTGCGCATCCAGATCGTTGATGAAAAGAACAGACCTATGTTCCAGAGTGGAAGCGCAAAACTGGAAGTCTATACAAGGGATATTTTGCGGGAGATCGGCAAAATGCTAAACGAGATGCCAAATAAGATCAGCTTGTCCGGGCATACGGATGCCCAACCGTATATCACTGCAGGTGGAAAATATAGCAATTGGGAATTGTCTGCGGATCGAGCCAATGCCTCGCGCCGCGAACTCATCCAAGGTGGGCTGTCGGAGGAAAAGGTTGTGCGAGTGGTTGGATTGTCGTCGGCGGTGCTGTTTGATAGAACGCAGCCGTTGAACCCCATCAACCGCCGTATCAGTATCATCGTGATGAACAAGAAAGCAGAAGAAGCAGCACAGCAGGATGGGGGGACAGTTCAGATCGATGCGGAAAATGGCGATGTGGGTTCGGTATTGGGCGCGCCAGGAGTTTCGAGCGAGCCTGAAGCGAACGCGACATTGTCGCCCGTGCAGCAGTGAAAGCATTAGGATGATACTGATTTAGTCTATTTGTTCTGCACTTGTCAAAATGGCAAATTTCGCAACCACCTGATTGGGCGTCGTACTACATTCATGGCTCGGCTGCTCACCACGAATGGAAGGCTTGATCTGTGTTTCCTTAGTCAGGTGTTCATTTGAAACATGCCTAACATTAGAGCCGCTCTGCGCTTGAATGAAATTAAAGGATGTCATCGAAATGTCGCTATGAGGGAACGGCTAGAGAATTCGTCGTCGATGAAAGTACGTTAAGGAATGAAAATGAACGATTGGCGGAGCAAACTTTCGCTACAAAATAAATTACAGATGGCATCAAGGAAATCGCCGAGCAAACTAATTTGCGGGTTTTGAACGCGGCTATTGAGGCTGCGCGTGCCGGTGAGCAAGGACGCGGATTTAGTGTGGCGCAGAGTCTGGAGCGAATTGCCAACTTGGTGTATAGCAATACCCACCCCGCTCTGGATGCCAAGTCTGCCACTGAAGAATTGGCAAAATCTGCCGATGAGCTAAGTAGAGCGGGGTTTCCGCTGACCAAAGGTGCAGTGAGAAAATGAAATCAGCGTGTTGGGTGATTAACTGCATGCTGTCAGAAGGAGAAAAAAATGTCTGACCTGTTAAAGAATATTGATGCTCGCACCAAACTGGCGGGCACCAACAAGCTGGAGATCCTGATGTTCTCATTGGGCAAGGATCTGCGTACCGGACGCGATGAAACCTTCGGCATCAACGTATTCAAGGTGCGTGAGGTAATGCGCATCCCGGACATCACACGTGCACCGGAGATGCCGAATGCTGTTGAGGGGATGGTCAGCCTGCGCGGAGCGCTGGTTCCAGTGATCGACCTTGCCAAATACATTGGCATGGAATCGGATAGTAAACCGGAGATCATGATCGTCACAGAATACAACGGCCACACACAGGGTTTCCTGGTCAAGGCAGTGGATAACATCCTGCGCCTGGATTGGGCTGCGATGCGCGTGCCGCCGGAGATGCTGGTGGCAGAGTTGGGCGGTTTGGTCACGGCAATTACTGAGTTGAAAGACAAGCGGCTGGTGATGATGCTTGATGTGGAAAAAGTGCTGGCGGAAACCGGGCACTTCGGCACAGACGAAATGATTTTCAAATCAGTGAAACCGTTGGGTAAAGAGAACCGCACCGTATTCTTTGCCGATGACTCTTCGGTGGCGCGCAACCAGATTGCACGCACGCTGGACGCGATGGGGGTAAAGCATATCGCGGCAATCAATGGTCGCCAAGCGTGGCTGGAGCTGACCAGAATGGCCGACTACGCTGATGCTTCCAACACACCGCTCAAAGATATGGTGCAAGTCATTCTTACCGATGTGGAGATGCCAGAGATGGATGGCTATATGCTGACGCGGAAGATCAAGGCGGACAAACGTTTCAACGGTATCCCGGTAATTATGCATTCCTCGCTGTCGAGTACCTCCAATCAACAATTGGGCAAAGCAGTCGGTGTGGATGAGTATGTACCTAAATTCGAACCGCAGAAACTATCACAAACGCTGGCGCGGATATTGGCTTAAAGGAGCGAAAGATGACTTACACCGAAGACATGCTGGCATCCGAGCACGACAACTTGCTGGATCACATTGATGCACGTACCAATCTGGCGGGAACCAATAAGATGGAAATCCTGCTGTTCAATTTGGGTACCGAGGAAAAATTCGGTATCAACGTGTTTAAAGTCAAAGAAGTGTCGAATTCCGGCAAGGTCACACGTACTCCCAATATGCCAGCCGGTGTGGATGGCATCATCAGCTTGCGCGGACACGTGATGCCGGTACTCAATCTGGCGAAATTCATGGGTATCCAAGAAGAAACACCGCACCAGACCATGATGGTGGCCGAATATAACAATCACATCCTCGGATTTATGGTGAAAGATGTGGATCGGATCATTCGCGTGGATTGGGACAAAGTGCGTCCGACAGAGGGCATGCTCACGGACAAGGGCGCGTTGATTACAGCCATAACCAATCTGGAAGACGGATCGCTGGTATCGATTCTGGATGTGGAACAGATACTTTCGGATGCATTCGGCGAAGCCGTCGTCGGCAACGTTGAACGGATCGAATCGGCAAATGAAATATGCATATTTTTCGCCGATGACTCGATGGTGGCGCGGCGCAAAATTATCGAAGTGCTGGACAAGATGGGAGTCAAATATATTCAGGCTAACAACGGTCAGGAAGCGTGGGATCGTCTGCGTTCCATGGCAGATACCGCACAGAATTCTGGCGAAGATTTGCGCAATCAGATCCAAGTCATCCTGACCGATGCAGAAATGCCGGCTATGGATGGCTATGTGTTGACCCAATACATCAAGAACGACAGGCGCTTCGACGGCATCCCGGTAGTAATGCATTCATCGCTTTCGTCGGATGCCAATCGTGCGATGGGCAAGCGAGTTGGCGTCGATTATTACGTTCCAAAATTTGATTCATTGGTGCTGTCGTCCACGTTGCGACCGCTGCTGACATAGGAACGAGGATTGAGATGACCGTAGGTCTTGGTTTTCTCAATCCTGAAATTAGGAGATAGAGATGGGCATAGAAGATACAAAATTTCTGGTGGTTGACGATTTTTCCACGATGCGACGTATCGTGCGTAATCTTCTAAAAGAGCTGGGCTTTGTCAATGTACAAGAAGCTGAAGACGGGGTGGACGCACTAAACAAATTGCGCAACGACCCATTCGATTTCGTGGTGACCGACTGGAATATGCCAAACATGACCGGCATCGAATTGCTGCGCCACATTCGCTCCGACGCCGCACTCAAGCATCTGCCGGTATTGATGGTGACGGCGGAGGCCAAGAAAGAAAACATCATTGAAGCGGCAAAGACAGGGGCTTCCGGGTACATCGTCAAACCGTTTACGGCGGCGACACTGGACGAAAAGATGAAGAAGATATTTGCTAACATGAACAAGTGAGGCGAACCATGGCGACTAATACTGCAAATCAGGATTCCGACGATCTGGAGGCGCTGTTCGACAGCATCATTGCTGCGAGCGCAGAAGAAGGCAGACCGGAAAAAGCAAAAGTTGTAACGCTCAAGCCGGAGAGCGAACAGGACAAAGTCATCAACCAGGTCGGACTGATGGCACGCAAACTGCACGACACCTTGCGCGAACTGGGCTTGCACAAGGAAATCGAAAAAGCGGCAGCAACCATACCCGATGCGCGTGACCGCTTGAACTATGTCGCCACGCTGACCCAGCAAGCGGCGGAGCGCGTGTTGAATGCCACCGAGGCGGCGCAACCCGTGGTGGATAAACTGGGCGACGATGCGCACCGTCTGGCTATCCAGTGGGATATGTTGTTCAAAAAACAAATTGACGTGGCACAGTTCAAAGAACTGGTGACCCAAACGCACGCTTATTTGCACGAAACACCCAAGCAAACCAAAGCGACCAACGCCTACTTGATGGAAATCATGATGGCGCAAGACTTTCAGGATCTCACCGGACAAGTCATCAAAAAGATCATTCAAGTGACGCAGGAGATGGAACAGCAACTCTTGTCGGTACTGTTGGAAAACGCACCGCCATCCGTGCGAGCTGAGATTCAGAGTGGAATGCTGAATGGTCCAGTCATTAATCCGGCAGGACGAAACGACGTAGTGACCAATCAGGATCAGGTGGATGACTTGCTGGAAAGTTTGGGATTTTGATTGAGGATTGAGCTGCAATGCCCGTCAATAGGCGATCTATATCAGATGGTTCGTGGAGAGTGGCGTGTTTATTGGCTTGCTGGCAATGTGTTGTTGAGGATTGCACGGAATTCGAAGAGAGGTGTTTCTCAAGCCTCATTCCTAAACCCTCAATCCTAAGAACTAGGAGAAAAACATGAACGAATTTGCCGGGATGGAAGAGCTGTTAAGCGATTTCTTGATGGAAGCGGGTGACATGTTATCTGATGTGGATAGCAAGCTGATGGGGCTGGAAAAAAATCCACAGGACAGCGCTTTACTGAATGAGATATTTCGTGGCTTTCACACGATCAAGGGCGGTGCAGGATTCTTGAATGCAAACGAACTGGTCACACTGTGTCACCTTACCGAAAATTTATTCGATAAATTGCGAAATAACCAACTTTCATTGAATGCCGAGTTGATGGACGTGATTTTTGCGGCGACCGCCGAAGTGCGGCGCATGTTCAGCGCGCTACAGCAAAGTCAGCAACCGAGTTCTGCCCCGGATGAAATTCTGTCCGCGCTTAAAACTGCGCTGGAAGGCAAGCCGGTGGCGCTGGCCAGTAAATCAAAACCGGTTGCACAAGTAGCACCAGCAACTGCCAGTACGCCTCCGGCAGGTGCCGAAAACGTTGACTGGGATGCGTTGTACAAGGCGCTCACCGGTTCCGACATCATTGAACAGGTTGGAGCGAAGCGCGATCCTGAACAGATCAAACAGGCTGTGGACGAAGAAGAATCCACCAGAAAAGCATTCGGACGCCGCACCACAGATGTGCCGGGATCGACAGTTGGTCGCCGCGCTGGGGATGTGCCCGCTGTCGAGACCAAGGAAACCACGATACGCGTGGATACCGAGCGTCTGGATCAGGTGCTCAACCTGTCCGGCGAAATCGGCCTTACCAAGAATCGCTTGACGCATTTGCGTACCGACATCTTGCAGGGCCGTAACGATGCGGACACCTTGCGCGAGCTGGATCAAGCAGTCAATCAGCTGGATATGCTGGTGGTTAATTTGCAAAACGCGGTGATGAAAACGCGCATGCAGCCCATTGGCCGACTGTTCAAAAAATACCCGCGTTTGGCGCGCGACTTGGCACGTTCGCTGGGCAAGGATGTCGAACTGGTGTTGTCCGGTGAAGAAACCGAGATGGACAAGACCATGATCGAAGACTTGAACGACCCGCTGGTGCATCTGGTACGTAATGCAGTCGATCATGGCGTGGAGACCAGAGAAGAACGCCTTGCAGCGGGGAAATCTGAAAAAAGTCAGGTGGAACTTTCTGCGCGTCAGGAAGGGGATCACATTCTCATTGTCATCTCGGATGATGGCAAAGGCATGCGCCCGGAAGTGATACGCAACAAGGCGATTAGCAAAGGTTTGATTACCAACGAAGTCGCCAATACATTGGATGAGAACCAATGTCTTGAATTGATCTTTCTGCCGGGATTTTCAACCAAAGACGAAATTTCCAGCGTTTCGGGACGCGGCGTGGGTATGGATGTGGTGAGAACCAATATCCAGAAACTTAACGGCACGGTCAACATTCATTCCGAACCGGGAATAGGCACAACGATCTCCATTTCACTGCCACTCACTTTGGCGATCTTGCCAGTGCTGGTATTGCGTTTGGGCAACCAGTCATTCGCTGTGCCGCTATCCATGGTGCGCGAGATTTTGCCGGTGACACAGGCAGGGCTACAGAAAGTATCCGGCAAAGCGACCATGGTGGTACGCGGCGAAGTGTTGCCCGTACTGCCGCTCACTCAACTCATCGGCTGGGGATCCAACGAGCGCTCCGAAGTGGGCGTATTGATGCAGTTCGGCAACAACAGTTTCATTTTGACCGCAGATGGTTTCGTCGGTCACGAAGACGTAGTGATCAAATCGCTGGATACTTTCCGCCCCAAAGGCGTGGCAGGAGTCACCATGTCCAGCGAAGGCGACATCGTGTTGATTCTGGACATCAAGGAATTATTGAGCGATGTGCGCGGAAACTGAGAAATAGGCAACACCCATAATGATGGCGACTATGAGCGCTATCGCATAAATAGGAGAAACATCATGTTCGGTGGAAAATTAAAACAAGAACATCAAGTGGCCATGCGCCGCTTGGTAGAGGCCGAGCGTGATAATGCCGCGCTACGTAGTGAATTGGTGAAGCTGGAAGCTGAGCGCAATGCTTTGCGCACAGAGGCGACGGCAGCAAAGACCTCGTGCCAGGTCGCAGAAAAAATCTACGGTAACATGCAGAATTTCGGTGTCTCATTTGTCGCGTTGCAACATTCGCAGGCGGAGGCGGCCAATTCATTACGCGAGGAGAAAGAGCATGCGATTGAGGCAGCCAACGTCTCGGTAACTAACCGCGAGGCGGTGATGCACATCGCTACCAGTCTGGAGGCACTCTCCGGCGATACCCTGCAGACTTCGCAGAACGTGAAGAATCTGACCGAACGCGCGGCGCAAATCGGCAGCATCGTGCAACTCATCAAAGAAATCGCTGACCAGACTAATTTGCTGGCGCTTAATGCCGCCATTGAAGCGGCACGCGCTGGGGAGCAAGGTCGCGGATTTGCGGTGGTGGCAGACGAAGTGCGCAAACTGGCGGAACGAACAGCCAAAGCGACCAGCGAGATATCCATTATTGTCACCGCAATTCAAGGCGAGACCGAACGCACGCAAACCCAGATGCAGGATTGGGCGAAGAAGTCACAAGTGTTCAGCGGCGATGTCGGCAACGTGATGGGAAACATGAAGCACTTGCTCGATCTGGCGCACACCATGGAAGGCACCATTTCAGCGGCTGCGCTGCGCAGTTTTATCGAAGTCTCCAAGATCGACCATATACTATTCAAGTTTGAGATTTACAAAGTGTTCATGGGCATCTCGGAAAATATGGCTGACAGTTTTTCATCGCATACCAATTGCCGTCTGGGTAAATGGTATTTCGAAGGAGAGGGTAGGGATTGTTACTCTAAATTGGATGGCTATGCAGCAGTAGCATCTTCACACCAAAACTTTCATCAGAACGGCAAAGAAGCTGTAACCGCCTTTCGCGCGGGCGATCCTGTACGAGGTATGGAACTGGTTGCCAAGATGGAGACGGAAAGCATGGGCGTATTGGCGGCACTGGAACGCATTGCTGTGGCTGGCGAGGGTGATAACAGATTGCTTTGTAAGGCATCAGTATAAAACTGAAAACTTTAAATCACCGTTCGCCGGAATATTTAGCGGGGAACTCTTAATACACCGATGAGATTTTCAAGTTGCACACCAGCACTGTCTACGCGCGGATAGCGCAGGTTCGGGAGCAATAATGGGCGAGAAAATAATCGTGGTCGGTTCTTCGACCGGCGGCACGGAAGCGCTCAAGGTGTTCCTGTCCGGGATGCCGCAGCACGCGCCAGCCATTCTCATTGCACAGCACATGCCGGAATTGTTTACCAAATCCTTTGCCGAGCGATTGGATCATCTGTGTGCGCTGCATGTAAGCGAAGCGATAAACCATGAAAGCATCGAAGCCGGTCATGTCTATCTTGCCCCCGGGAACTCGCATTTAGAGGTGGAGCGAATCGCAGGTAAATACCGCACAGCACTCAGCCAGCAACCCCCAGTGAACCGTCATCGTCCCTCAGTAGAGGTGTTGTTCAAATCGGCTGCCAAGGCACTTGGTGCGGACGCTATCGGTGTCATGTTCACCGGCATGGGTAAAGACGGCGCGCTTGCCATGCTGGAAATGAAGCAGGCAGGCGCATACAACTTTGCGCAGGATGAAGCGAGCTGTATCGTGTTTGGCATGCCGCGCGCTGCAATCGAGATGGGTGCGGTGGATGAGGTGGTGTCGTTGTCCAAAATGGCAGAGCGCGTGTTGGTGCAGTTGGCAAGAGGCTGATAAGTCTGCAATAGAACAACTTCCATCTTTCCTGTATGGAAAATCTCTCTGCAAATCGCGTCAATAGGCGATCCAGCAATACACCGGCAAGCGCGCCATCATGAAAAATGCGCAAATCTCAAATAAAAGATTCCCCATAACAAAGGCGGGCTTGCAAGCCCGCCTTTTTCAATTTAGTCTGTTTCCTGCGAAATCAACTCTGGTAGTTGATGTCATTCCGCCATATAGTAAATAGACTACTTGCTTTTCTTCTTTTCGTGCAGTTGTACATATTGTTCGTATTTCTTCGTGATAAGTGAAGCACAAGCAGGAGAAATTTGATCGCGGATATCGTAAAGGCACTTCATCTGGCGACCTCCGCCCTGTGCAACATTGAAACAGTGCTTGTCAAAATCCTGACGGCATACCTTCATTTTCGGGTTGTATTGTCCGGCATTGGCAGATGTCCAGATGAGAGATGCGAGTACGACCAAAAACAATTTGTTCATGGAACCCCCCTTTAAAAAAATCTAGGCTGCTAGAAATGAGGTCGGCCAAGCGTGAAGCCCACACCGACAGTCACTATCATACCTCAGCCGTTAAAGAAAAGAGCGGCTAGAGCAAGGCATACAGGCAAAACATGGATGACAAACATCTGCCAAATGAGATGTATGCAAACGCCTATTGACAAGCATCTTCATGCCATTGATATTATAAAAAAATTTCAGATGAGGTGGCAGATTCAACGGGTAATTGCACCACAAGGCGGCAAAAGCGGGAAATGGAATCGGCGCGTGTTTCTACAAAAAACAATTCAATTGCGCCAGCTTTTATATAATTGGTTTTTTAACTTCAACACAGGCTCTCACAAATGACTTGGCAACTTTACGACACGGAAATTCTGGGCAACCAATCGCAAGTTTTACTCGACGACAGCTTCGTGGGCGAACTGCCCGGCGAAGAGCTGCCCAATCTGGCGTGGATAGGCGTGTGGTGCCAGAAAAAACCGGAAGGAACTTACTGGCATCCCGATGAAGCCGAGATGCTGGATAAAATCGAAAACAACCTGCTGGAACTTGTCTCGCAATACAGCAACGGCTGGGCTGTTTATACCCGCCGCGTCGTGTCGGCTGGACTGCGCGAATATTTCTTTTACTTTGGCGGCGATGCTGAACTCGACAAAGTCGCGCACGCCTTAAAAGAAAAATTTCCCGAGTACCGTATCGAAGCCGAAGCCAAACCCGACCCAACGTGGGAACTTTATCTTTCGTGGGTAAAAACAGCGCCGCAAGGGTGAGAATTCGCTGGTTTTGCTGACTTGTGCAGGGTGCAAACCCATTGGTTATTGCGCCCTACTGAACTGTCATCGAATTGCATCGATTAACTGCGCGGATGAAACGTGACTGATTCTGCCTGCGGCATCTTCAAAACATGCTTCTTAATCTTCCCCATCACATGCATCTCGCACTTCCTGCAGTCGAATTCCAGCCTTAGTTTCTCGCTGCCGTTGGCCAGTGTCATCGGCTCGGCGCGCACTTGGCCTTGCACGCCGAGCACGCCTTTGGCTTGCTTGGGGCACAGGCTTAACGAATAACGGATGCAGTGGCGGGTGATCATCAGCGAGACTTCGCCTGCTTGCTGGTGTTGCTCGTATGCCGCTGCTATCAGCTTTACGCCGTGTTTGGTGTAGAAGGCTTGCGCGGCGGAGTTGTTGACGTTGGCGAGGTAGGACAGGGATTCTTCGGGATACAGCGCGGGCGGTTCTGCGGAGGGTTTGCGCGGCAGGCGGGTGCAGGTTTTGATGCGTGCGGCTTCGAGTCTTTCTACGGCTTCGCGGCGCAGTTTGTTTGCTAACGAACTAGGGACGAACCACGGCTGCGTCCACGCGATGCTGAGTGAATTCAATTCAAAATCGGTATTACCAAAGCGTGCTAGTTGATCGCGCACATGGCCTTCTGCTTCCGCAGGATTTTTTGCGGGCTGCTTTGCAAAATCGGTGCTGGCAGCCGCCGTGATGCCGTCTTCATCTTGCAGCGTGAGCAAGAATCCTTCTGTTGTTTCATTGAAGGTAGCTGTCACACCGATACGCCGCTCGGAGGATTTTTTGCTGAGCGTTTGTTCCCATGCGTGGTCACGGTTGCGACTAATGGCGAGGCCGACACGCAATCCTTGCAGGGTGTGCATCGGTTCGTTCGGATACACGCGCCACACTTTGCCTTTGCGCTCGACCACGTTCGCTTGCAGTCCAATCACTTCACGATTGTGCAGGTAATTCAGTCCGTCGCTGTTCGCCAAGTCTTCGTTGGCTTCCATCTCAAACCATTTGTCGCCGACTTGCATCACCGTGCCCAACTCCAGGCCGACGAAGGTGGGTGTGTCGAAGGCACCGATATCAGCCTTACGGCCTTGCGAAAAATAATCCGTTGCTCCGCGATGGAAAGTCTTGTCCGGGTCGGGCGTGAACAGCAATTTGGTTTTGCCGCTGGAGGCGGCATGCAATTCCGGGCGCTCGTTGAGTATCGTGTCGAGTAGTTGGCGATAGTGGCCAGTGATGTTCTTCACATAAGCCGCATCTTTGTAACGACCTTCGATCTTGAAGCTGCGCACACCGGCATCGATCAATGCGTGCAGGTTGGCGCTCTGGTTGTTGTCCTTCAGCGACAGCAGATGTTTTTCGAACGCGACGATCTGCCCCTTAGCATCTTGTAGCGTGTATGGCAGGCGGCAGGCTTGCGAACAGTCACCGCGATTGGCGCTACGTCCGGTGTGAGCGTGACTGATGTAACACTGGCCGGAATAGGCCACGCACAATGCGCCGTGGATGAAATGCTCGATGACAGTATCGGAGGGAACAGATGCTCTCACTTTAGCGATCTCCGCTATCCTGAGTTCGCGCGCCAGCACCAGTTGCGAAAAACCGACATCGGCGAGGAAGCGCGCTTTCTCCGGCGTGCGGATGTCGCATTGCGTGGAAGCGTGCAAATCAAGCGGCGGCAGATCGAGTTCGAGCAAGCCCATGTCCTGCACGATCAGCGCATCCACGCCCGCTTCATAACAATCCCACGCCAGTTTGCGCGCGGCTTCAAGTTCGGCCTCGTGCAGCATGGTGTTGAGCGTGACGTAAATCTTTGCGTGGAAGAAGTGGGCAAAGTTCACCAAATCGGCGATATCGGCGATGGCATTGCCTGCCTTGTCGCGCGCGCCGAACGACGGCCCGCCGATATACACCGCATCCGCGCCGTGCAATATGGCTTCGCGTCCGATGGCGGCGGTCTTGGCGGGGGCAAGCAGTTCGAGGGATTGGGTGTGTTCTGGCATGAAGGGCAGCTTAACGTTTATTCGGGCATTTCGCTTTGGTGCAATCCGCGTAGATTTGCAGCGAGTGGTCATGCACTTCAAAGCCCAGTTCGGCAGCGACCTTCTTCTGGCGCGACTCGATGGCGGAGTCGTAGAACTCTTCGACGTGTCCGCATTGCAGGCAAACGATGTGATCGTGATGCTTGCCCTGATTGAGCTCAAATACCGATTTGCCACCTTCGAAGTTGTGGCGCACCAATAGTCCGGCCTGCTGGAACTGGGTCAGTACGCGGTACACCGTAGCCAGCCCGACATCGTCACCTGTCGAAAGCAATTGCTTGTACACATCCTCCGCGCTCATGTGGCGCTCTTGCCCGGATTCGAACAAGCCCAGAATTTTGAGTCTTGGCAACGTGGATTTCAGACCGACGTTCTTGAGATTTTCAGGCTGTGATTTGTCCATTAAAGGTTCTCCATGCAGTTTTTGCATGATGCCTCAAAGTGCTTGCGAATGCAAATGAGAACGATTATCATTCACCTAAATCACCAGCCGAGGATGGCCATGAAGAAAATCTGTTTTGTCGCACTGCTACTTCCGCAATTAGTTTTTGCCGTCGATGCCGACTACACCATGACCATCAAGGATCACTGTTTCCAGCCTGCCGAGCTTACCGTCCCGGCCGGAAAAAAGATCAAGTTGCTGATCGAGAATCAGGATGCGACTGCCGAAGAATTTGACAGCTTTTCGCTGAACCGCGAGAAGGTCATCGCCGGACATGGCAGTGCCACGCTTTATATCGGGCCGCTGAATGCAGGCCGCTATCCGTTCATGGGTGAATTCAACGCAGCCACCGCTCAGGGCGTCATCGTCGCGCAATAGGAGACCAATCATGTTTGCAACCGCCATCATCGTTTTTAGGGAAGTGCTGGAAGCGGCACTCATCATCGGCATCATCGCAGCCGCCACGCATGACATTCCCGGCAGCAGGCGCTGGCTGCTCGCCGGACTGCTGGCAGGCCTGCTTGGTGCGGGTATAGTCGCCGCATTCACCGATGTCATCGGCTCGTTCGCCAGCGGCATCGGGCAGGAACTGTTCAATGCCATCGTGCTCGGCATCGCAGTGCTGATGCTGGCTTGGCACAACATCTGGATGTCGTCGCACGGCGCCGAACTTGCCGCCAGTGCGCGCGCCACCGGGGGCGACATCCGCGACGGGCGTAGCGAGTGTTCGGCGCTGTTGCTGATCGTGGGTCTGGCCGTGCTCAGAGAAGGATCGGAAACCGTGTTGTTCCTGTATGGCATCGCCGCCTCGGACAGCGGGCGCTCCTCGATGCTGTCCGGCGGATTAGTCGGCATGACGCTGGGCATCGCCGTCGGTTATGCGATCTATGCCGGACTGCTGCGTGTGCCTTTGCGCTGGTTCTTCACGGCGACCAGTGTGCTGGTGCTGCTGCTGGCGGCGGGCATGGCCTCGCAGGCCGCGCGCTTCCTGATCCAGGCCGACTTGTTGCCCAGCCTTGCCTCGCCCTTGTGGGATACCTCGATGTCGCTGCCGGAGAACGGTGTAGCCGGCATGTTGCTGCACAGCCTGGTCGGCTATGACTCACGCCCGGCGGGCATGCAACTGGTGTTTTACATCGTCGCACTGCTTGCCATCGGCGCCGGCATGAAGTGGGTTCGCCACCCACGCCAATCCAATCATTCATCTAAAGGAGCTGTTTAAATGAAGAACAGGGGACACGCATTGATTTTGTGTTGTGGTCTGATAAACAGTGGCTGGGCATTCGCCGGCGCAGCAGATTACGTCTATACGCCTATCGTGGAATATGGCGAGAAAGAACTCGATTTCAAAGCAGGTTATGCCCACGAGAAGGACGGCACGCACTCGTCGGGAGCCAGCCTGGGCTTCGGCTACGGTGCGACGGAATCATGGTTCACCGAGGTTTACCTGAAACAGGAACGCAGCGGCAATCAGCTGGCCAACATCGCCGAATGGGAAAACAAATTCCAGCTTACCGAGACCGGAAAATATCCGGTGGATGTCGGCGTCATCACAGAACTGGAAGCGCCGTTAAGCAGCCATACGCCGTGGGAATTCAAATTCGGGCCACTATTGCAAACGGAATACGGCAAGCTCCAGCTGAACGGCAACCTGCTGTTCGAACGCGCGTTCGGGCCGGATAACGGCAGCGGTGTGCCGTACAGCACAGTGTTCCAATATCAGTGGCAAGCCAAATACCGCTGGCAGCCCATTCTGGAAATCGGCGTGCAGGGTCTGGGCGAACTGGGCACATGGGATCACTGGGATGCACCTTCAGCGCAGACGCATAGCCTCGGCCCTGCGGTCTTCGGCAAGATCGATGTAGGCAATCGGCAGGCCATCAGATACAACGCGGCATGGCTGTTGGGTCACAGCGCCGCCGCACCCGATCACACCTTCAGGTTGCAAGTGGAATACGAATACTGAGCGCTTCAAAATCGCGATGAACCCAGATACTCCATCCAACCGTCATTCCGGCGTAGGCCGGAATCCAGCAATAAGGAATACTCCGCGAAGCGGACAAAGCCACGGCGTTGTCCCGCTTGCGCGGGGAATTGTTAATCATCTGGATTCCGGCCTTCGCCGGAATGACGTATCTGCTTCCACGATGCGACGAAATTCGTTACGCTCCGCCCGGGCTTGACTATTGAGGTGTGTTTTGGGCAAACGATTCGGGTGTTGGGTATTGCTGGTTGCACTGTGGATACCGTTGCAGGTGTGCGCTGAAGGCTGGACTTTGAATGATGCACGTGCAGACTGGGAAGACTTCGCGCTGGGATTTGCAACCAGCTTGGCCGCCCACGAGACCGGGCATTTCGTAGTCGCCAAGTCCAAGGGTTATCAGGTCAGCCACGTTGGCTTGTCCATCACCTATCCGCATGCGCATTTCACGCCAGCGGATCAACTGCAAATCGCCTCGGCGGGTTTTCAAACGCAATGGTTGCTGGACGAAGTGGCTTTCCATGATCTTGATGAACCCAAGCGCAAGCCGAGCAACTTCGGTGCGGGCATGGTGTGTGCGCAACTCGGCACCACGCTGGCCTATCTGACTTTCCTGAAAGATCATCCGCGCGGCGACATCGCGGGTATGTCGGAAGCGACCGGCTTGTCCCATGATCGGCTCGCGCTCATCATGGCCGTTCCAGGCTTGCTCGACGCGTGGCGCCTGTTCGGCGATGACGTTCCGGCATGGGTGCCGAAAGTGGCCGTGACGAGTAAAGGCGTGAACATGGCCTGGATTTGGACGTATTAGGCGAATGCATATCCTTGAAGATGCCCGTCAATAGGCGATCTACAAGGTGTTGCTGTAGGTGACGAAGTGATAAGCCAGCGGCTGCGGCGCTTCCTGCCTGCGCACTTCACGTGAAATTTCCCGCCATGATTTCTTGTCGAACTCGGGAAAATGTGCATCGCCTTGCACATCCTGTTGAATCTCGGTGACGTACATGGTGTTTACCAGCGGCAATGACTGCGCATAAAGCTCCGCGCCGCCCACGATGAATATCTCATCGTCTCCCGCACACAACTTAAGCGCCTCTGCCAGCGTATGCGCCACGAGACAACCTTCAACCTTCAACTCCGTGTTGCGCGTGACGATCACCGTGGTGCGCCCCGGCAGTGCTTTGCCGATGGAGTCGAACGTCTTGCGTCCCATAATCATGTGATGTCCCATGGTCAGTGCCTTGAAGTGCTTGAGGTCTTCCGGGCAGCGCCAGGGCAATGTGTTGTTCATGCCGATAGTGCGGTTCTTCGCCATTGCCACGATGAGGGAAAGTTTCGGTTTATCGCTCATCTGTTTTACCAATGCAGCGTGCGCATGCGCGGGCTTTTTTTCTGCTGATGCGATTGCATGCGCGCTACAACGTGATCGAGCACGTCAATAGCCTCCAGCACGAAAGGGCCTTTGTTGAGCATGATGCACTCGGCGCGTTCGGCCATCGCCGCGTCGGTCACTTCGGCGCGCGAGGGCAGGTTCTCTTTGACCAGCCCTTCCAGCACCTGCGTCGCCCAGATCACCGGCACATGCGCCGATTCGCACAGCCACATGATTTCTTCCTGCGTTTCGGCGAGACGTTCGTAGCCGATCTCCACCGCCAAGTCGCCGCGCGCGATCATCACGCCGAACGGGTGTTTGCCCGCACCGCGCACGATGATCTCGGGCAAATTGCGCAAGCCATTTTTGGTTTCGATCTTGGCCACGATGCCCAGCTTGTCGGCATTGCGCGCGACCATGGCCTCGATCAGCGCCTGCATGTCAGCGGCGGATTGCACGAAGGAATAGCCGACAATGTCGGCATGCGCGGCGACGAAATCCAGATCGAGCAAATCTTTTTCAGTGAGCGCGGGCAGTGCAAGATCGCTGTCGGGAAAGTTGAGGCCTTTCTCTGCCATCAATTTGGAACCCAGCGCCTTGGCGCGGGTGACGCGCAGCAGTGCGCCCTCCTCGTTCAGCGCTTCCACCACCGTGCTGATTTGACCGTCGTCGATCAGCACGCGCTGACCGACTTTAAGATGATCCAGCACGGCGGGCTGCGCGCAACTGATGTGTGCGGGAATGATGCTGTTGTCGGCTTCATCGATCTCGGCGGATTCGCCGGGAATGGCTTCGCGCGTGAGCATCAGCATGTCGCCCTCGCGCAACAGAATGTTCATCGGCGTGGCTGCGATGACATTGATGAAGGTTTCAAACACCGGATGATTGTGTTTGATGTGCGCGATATGTTTGAGCGAAATATTTTCTTCCAGATACGCCGTGGTCTGGCACGAGGCGCGAACTTCACTGTCGGACAAACGCTCTTCCACGATCAGCGAGCCATCCTTGCCGCGCAGGTCGGTAAAGTTGATGTGGTCATCTTTTTTCAGGCGGCGTTGCCAATCCGTATCCACACTGAGACGCGCGGGCAATCTGCGCCCCAGTCCGTCCTTGCCGGCGTTGCAGCCGGAGCTGCCGCTGCCGTCGAGTATCACCGTGGCAGGCGCGGTGATGACTCCGCGCTTGTTGCGCACCGGCTTAAGGTGAACCACGCTCTGTTCGCTGGCCACTGCGCCCGTGCGCAATTTCGGCCCGGCCAGATCCATCATCACTTTGCAGTTGCGTCCCAGTTCCTTCTCGGCCTGGCGCACATGCTCAATCATCTTCTGCCACACTTCGGGCGAATCGTGCGCGCAGTTGATGCGCGCGCAGTCCATGCCGCGCCGCACCAGCTCTTTCACGAAAGGATAGTCCGTCGCCGCCTCGCTGGGGAAAGTGACCATAATGCGCACCGCGCGATGCTGGTGGGCTGGGCCGAACAGGCGGTTGGTGCGATGGGTCAACTGGTTGCCGATCTCGTTGAAGGTGTTTGCGGCAGCCAGCAATTTCGTCAGCTGCGTCGGCGCGCCAGTCAAGGCCTCCAGCGCATGAATCACCGCATCCAGATTGGCCAGCACATGTCCCTCGGTGCGGCCCAGCGAAGACAATCCGATAGAAGCCAGCACGTTTTGAATCTCGCGCAAGTCGTGGCGACGCAAACCGATGTACGCCGCCATGTTGCTGGCGGAAGTAGCAAACTCCGTGCCGTGAATATGCGGCTGCCAACTTTCCAGCAAACTCTGCTGCGTCTTCTCTGCTTCCGCACGGAAGTGCTTCAAGTCGAGTAACAGTTTCGCCAGCTGTTGCTCGTTGATGGGGTTGTCGGTGGCGAGCTTGGAAGTGCTCATGGGATTGATCAAATTGCCACCGGCGCTTTGATCGCCGGATGCGGGTCATAGCCTTCCAGCGTGAAGTCTTCGAACTTGAAAGCAAAGATGTCTTTCACTGCCGGGTTGATTTTCATGTTCGGCAACGGTCGCGGTTCGCGCGACAACTGTTCGCGGGTTTGCTCCATGTGGTTCGAATACAGATGCGCATCGCCGAAGGTATGTACGAAATCGCCCGCTTGCAAGCCGCACACTTGCGCCATCATCAGCGTGAGCAGCGCATAGCTGGCGATGTTGAACGGTACGCCGAGAAAGATGTCGGCGCTGCGCTGGTACAACTGGCACGAGAGCTTGCCATCAGCCACATAGAACTGAAAAAAAGCATGGCAGGGTGCAAGCGCCATCTTGTCCAGGTCGCCCACGTTCCAGGCCGAGACGATGATGCGGCGCGAATCAGGATTGTGTTTGATCTGCTCGACGGCATCCCATATCTGGTCGATCGCGCGGCCATCCACGGCTTCCCACGAACGCCATTGCTTGCCATACACCGGGCCGAGATCGCCGTTCTCGTCCGCCCATTCGTCCCAAATGCTGACTCCGTTGTCCTTGAGATACTTGGTGTTGGTACTGCCCTGCAAGAACCACAACAATTCATGGACGATAGATTTGAGGTGGCACTTCTTGGTAGTGACCAGCGGGAAGCCCTGCGCCAGATCGAAGCGCATCTGGTAGCCGAACACGCTGGTGGTGCCGGTGCCGGTGCGGTCGGATTTCTTCGTGCCGTGTTGCAAAACGTGTTGCATCAGATCTAGGTATTGGCGCATGGTGAAGTCCGTATAATTGCGACGTTAATTGACTAAATTAGAGGCCGCAATGCTAGCACAACTGAATCTGTTTCCCGCCCTGCCCAAGACGCTGAATGCCACGCACCTGCTGGTGCTGTTGCCCAAAGCGAAAGCCTTGCCGAAAGATGTGCCGCACGGCGATCTGCTTGCTACCGTGCTTAAGCGCCGCGCCATGAAAGCGGACGAACTGGCGAAGTCGCCCGTGTCTGCGAACGCGGCGAACGGGACGCTGGTGGCGTGGGTCATGCTGGATTTCGACAAGGACACGTTCGCTTTGCAAACACAGGTGCGCAAGGGTTTGCAGTTGCTGCTGGAGGAGCAACCCAAGGTGCTTGCGATCTTGGTGTCGGGCGATCATGCGCAACGCGCAGCCGAACTGGCCGTGTATGGTGCCTGGGTGAACGGCGCGCTGTTGCCGGTGCACAAGAAAAAAGACGAGCGCAAAGCGCTGCAAAAAATCGAGGTGTACGGCTGCACCGACAAGAAGACGTTCGACGCGCTCAAAGCGCAAGCTGCAGGCAATCTGCTGTGCCGCGAGTTGACCGTGTTGCCGCCGAACGAATTAACACCGGGCGCTTACCGTCAGCGTGTGAAAAAACTGGCGCAGGAAAATAACTGGAAGCATGAAGAGTTCGACATGAAGGCGTTGCGCAAGATGGGTGCGGGCGCGTTCGTTGCGGTGGCGCAGGGCAGCGATCCCGAAGATGCGGCTATTGTGCATCTCAGCTACAAACATCCGAGAGCCAAACAGACCGTGGCTTTGGTCGGCAAAGGCATTTGCTTCGATACCGGTGGCCACAACCTCAAGCCTTCGCGCTACATGCACAACATGCACGAGGACATGAACGGCTCGGCGGTCACACTCGGCATCCTGCTGGCGGCCACGCAACTGAAATTGCCTTTGAACATCGACTGTTGGCTGGCGCTGGCGCAGAACCACATCAGTCCCAAAGCCTACAAGCAGAACGACATCGTCAAGGCGCTCAACGGCACATTCATCGAAGTGATGCACACCGATGCCGAAGGGCGCATGGTGCTGGCCGACACTCTGACTTTGGCATCGCGCACGAAACCAAACTTGATGATCGACTTCGCTACGCTCACCGGCAGCATGGCGACGGCGCTGGGGGCACGTTACAGCGGCGTGTTCGCCACGAGTGACGAGTTGGCGCAACGCGCAGTAAGCATCGGCAAGCAGACTGGCGAACGTATGTGCGCTTTTCCGCAGGATGAAGATTACGAACCTGCACTCGATTCAAAAGTCGCCGACATCAAGCAATGCACACTCGACGGCGAAGCCGACCATATCCTCGCCACGCGCTTCCTCAAACGCTTCGTCGAGCACGACACGCCGTGGCTGCATGTGGACTTGTCCGCCAGCCGCTGCGAAGGCGGGCTGGGCATCGTGGCGCATGAGGTAAACGGGTTTGGCGTGGTTTGGGGCTTGAAGATGCTGGTGAGTAGTGTTGCGTAGTTGTGAAAACCTAGTTGTGGATGTTGACAAAGATAAAATGCAAGTTGTATAAGTATAATTGCGTTCCAGAATAAAATTTGGGGATTGCAAACTGGTTTTTTAATTACTCACTTAGGGAGCAAACATGAAGAAAATCATTACAGTATTGTCCTTGGTTCTAGCTTTGCCGATCGCCGCTTTTGCGGGCGACAACGTAGGCGGATGTGGTGTTGGTTCTATGGTGTTCAAAAACCAATCTGGTCTTGCTCCACAAGTTTTGGCGGTTACCACCAACGGCATCTCCGGCAACCAGACTTTTGGTATCTCTACCGGCACTTTGGGCTGCTCCGCTGATGGCACTGTACATTCGAACATGAAGACAGCCATGTTCATCGAAAACAACAAGCAACAATTGGCGCGCGACATGTCTGTCGGCAGCGGCGAAACTCTGGCTTCTTTGTCGCACCTGATTGGTATCGACGCAAAAGACCAGGCAGCATTCAACCGCGTAACCAAAGACAACATGGCACGCATCTTCACCAATGACCAAGTTGCGACAGAACAAGTTGTGACCTCGCTGCGTGAAGTGCTGGCATCTGACGCACAACTGTCACACTATCAAACTGCGCTGTAATAGCCAGTCAGTTTGAATAAAAACCCAGTAGGTGACTACTGGGTTTTTTTATGAATTCGTTTTCAGGATCGCCCACATACATGCGTTGGATATGGATCATTGCCCTGTGGTTACTGCAACCTGCTGCTTATGCCGCGATAGACAATGCATATCTCTTGCAATTGCAGACTCAGGCGCGACAGATGAAGCTGGCCGACCGCCCCGAATGGCACAAGCTGCTGCACTATGTGCCCAGAGTGTTTGCCCCCGGTTACAAAGGCTTGCCAGATAGCCGTCAGTTCTACCTGGCGGCGGATGGCAAAACTGATCCGCAAGCCGAACTGGATGCCACACTGGCCAGTTTTTATTCGGACACCGTGGAGAGTGCGACGGTACAAAATCCCCAATGTTCTTTTATCGCGCGTTATACGTGGCTGAATGCCCAGCTAAAATTCGATGCTGAGCGTTTGCCTTCGCATATCTGCAAACGCTATGAAAATTGGCATGCCGCGCTGAATCCTTCCGGCCTGACGCTGATCTTCGCTTCGGCTTACATGAACAATCCCTCATCCATGTACGGCCACACTTTTTTGCGCGTCGATGCCAAAGATCAGGATGAGCACACTCGCTTGCTCGCTTACTCGGTGAATTTTGCCGCGAATACCAATGAAACGAACGGCCTTGCTTTTGCGGTGAACGGATTGTTCGGCGGTTATGCGGGCGCATTCTCCATGGCGCCTTACTACGTCAAGGTACGCGAATACAGTGACTTCGAGAACCGCGATTTATGGGAATACCATTTGCGACTCACTCCCGAGGAGGTTGATCGCGTGCTGATGCATGCCTGGGAACTGGGGCCGCAGTATTTCGATTATTTTTTCTTTGATGAAAATTGCTCCTATCACTTGCTGGGATTGTTGCAGGTGGCGCGTCCGGAATTCGAATTCACCGAGAATTTTCGCTGGGGCGCGATCCCCTCCGATACTGTGCGCGAAATCACCGCGCATCCCGGTTTGGTCGAGCACACTGTATATCGTCCGTCCAACGCCACGCTGTTGCGCAATCGACTCGGACTGATGGATGCAGACGAGCGTCATCTGGTGCTGGCACTCAGTCAGGGCAAGATCACGGATGCAGATCCGGCACTGCTTGCGCGGTCACTGGCGGGCGAAGCAGCCGTGTTGGAAACGAGTCTGGACTACACCAATTACCGGCGTGTCATGGGCCATCAAGATGTCGCCGATCCAGCATTGCTGGTGCAAGAGCTGCAGACCACGCGCAGCCGTTTGGACATCATCACACCGCCGGTAAGCGCTCCGGTGCCCAAGGCAAAACCCGACGAGGGCCATAGCTCATCACGCATCACGCTGGGAGCGGGACGGCGTGCCGCGCAAGATTTTCAGGAAGTGCAAATGCGCGCCACTTATCACGATCTGATGGATCAGGATGCGGGCTATGTGCGCGGTGCGGGCATCGAATTCTTCAGCATGGCACTGCGACACTATGATTTTGCCGACACGCGTGTGGAACGCGTCACACCGGTCAACATCCTGTCGCTCTCTCCGCGCGATGATTTTTTTCACTCGCCGTCCTGGCATGTGTCCGGTGGCTGGCAGCGCGTCACAGCTGCGAATGGCAGCGAACCGCTGGCTGCAGTGCTGGACGGAGGCATGGGCGGTGCTTGGAGCGACCGTCAAAATGCCACGCTCAGTTACGCCTTCTTCGACGTCAGCACGCACTTCAGCGGCGCATTGGACAAGGGTTATGCGTTGGGTGCCGGAGCGAGCGCCGGCAGTTATATCGACCTTGATCCGGCATGGCGTATTCATCCTTACCTTAAAACGCTGCGTTACTTTGCCGGGCAACAAGACAATATTTTGAACCTGGGGTTGGAACAGCGGCTCGCATTAAGCCGCAATCTGGCGTTGCGTATGGACGTTGCGCGCTTGCGCGAGTTGAAAACAATCTACAACACGGCGGCTTTCTCCCTGCTGGTGTATTTCTGACATGCACGCACTTAAAACAATCTTTCTGTCAGGTCTGGTGTGCAGCTTATGCGGCTGCACACAATTATTTTTTCAGCCCAGCCATCAATTCGTGGACACTCCGGCGCGCTGGGGTGTGGCCTATGAAAATGAAAATTTTCAGGCAGGTGATGGCACGACACTGGATGCGTGGTTCATGCCCGCACAAGGTGCAGCCAAAGGCACCGTGCTGTTCCTGCACGGCAATGCCGAAAATATCAGCACCCATTTTCGCAGCGTCGTCTGGCTACCGGCACAAGGCTATAACGTGCTGGCACTGGACTATCGCGGTTACGGCGCATCGGATGGCTTGCCCACACTGGAAGGCGCACAACTGGACATTGATGCCGCGTTGCGCCATTTGCTGGCACACAAGAATGTGGACCCGCAGCGTATCGTGGTTCTCGGGCAAAGCCTGGGCGGTGCGCTGGCGATTTACTATAGTGCGCACAGTGCGTACCGCACGAATATCCGCGCCGTCATCAGCGACAGTGCATTCTCCGACTATCGCCAAGTTGCACGCGACAGCCTGTCCCACTTCGTGCTGACTTGGCCGCTGCAATGGCTGCCTTGGCTGCTGGTCGATAACGATTACTCACCCCGGGATGCCGTTGCACTACTCAGTCCCATCCCACTGTTCGTTATTCACGGCGGGCAGGACAAAGTGGTAGCAGTACGCCATGCGCATCTATTGTTCGAGCAAGCCAAACAGCCCAAGGAACTATTGATCGTGCCGAATGCCGGACATATTCAGTCGTTGGAAAACCCGCAAGTGCGCGAGCGATTGCTAGCTTTCTTGCACCAAGTATTGGAACAGTGAACATGAGACCGCGACCTGCATGGACAAACAAAAAAGCAGCATCGTTATGATGCTGCTTTTTTTCGGTTGAGTCCGCCACACGGGCGGATGCTATCGGGACTGCTTAGAACTTGAAGTTGGCGCCAAGTGAGAGACCACCCCAGCCGTTGAAGTTGAGTTCAGCAGCGATTTTCGGCGTCACGTCATATTGAGCGCCGAGGATATAGTACAGGCCGCCGACTGTCGGGCTTGGAGCTCCCGCACACGATGAGCCGCTGCATGAAGTTGTACCGAAGCCAATACCGAGACCGGCAAAAGGATGAATCCTGTGATCCAGTTTCAACACTTTGTTGAAATCGTAATAAGCGCCGCCATAAAACACGTTGTACGACCAGGAATACGAACCACCAAAATTGTAGTCGAGCGAATAGTGGTCAAAACCAACACGCGCCATGACGGGTTGCTTATCGACCATATTTGAGATGTCAAAGTCGCCGTGGACGGAAAGTACCCCCCCGTTATCAAAACCATAACCAACACCTACGTTACCCTTGGATATATCGCTGGCAAATGCGGGCGCAGCGATTGCGCCGGACAATAGAACTGTAACCAAAAGCCTCTTCATTTTTTTCTCTTTCTCTAGAATAATTCATATTCAAACATCATGAATGACCGGAAAACCGGATGTTTTAAATATAGCGTGGATAATCAAATGTCGCATCCCCCTGATGGGTAAATGCCTTGTCGTGAAAACGTGTAGCAAGAACTTGGATTATTGCATTTTCGGTTAGATGCAACGCTGATGCTTGTATTGTCAGCTGTGGGCGGCAAGCGCAATCATCCAGTAACGCGCGAATTTCCCCAGCGCCATGAACAGCGCGGCACGCCACCAGTTTAGGCGCAACCACCCCGCGGCAAGGCACAGCGCGTCGCCGATCAGTGGCATCCAGGCCAATACCAATGCGGGTGTGCCATACCGTCGCACACGCTCCACATGTTTCAGTTGTTGCGTCTGCGGTAGCAACCAGCCCATGCCGAAGCTGACCATGCCGCCCATGGTGTTGCCGAGTGTGCCCAGCAGCAACGCGGGCCAGAATAATTCAGGGTGCAGTTTCAATACGCCAAACAGCACGGCCTCCGAGCCGCCGGGCAGCAAGGTCGCCGCGAGAAGCTGCTGATGAACAGTCCCCACAGGCTGAGGTCGCTGCTAAGAAAGGTATTCAGAAAATCCAAGTGACTAATCCAGAGTGCGGCGGAAGGTCTTCAGGCCAATGCCCAGCACCACAGCGATAAACAAGAACAGCGGCCAGATATGCGGTACCAGCAATTCCCACCCGTTGCCCTTGAGCAGGATGCCGCGCACCAGATGCAGGAAGTGCGTCAGCGGCAGACAGTTGCCGATCACTTGCGCCCATTGCGGCATGCCGCGAAACGGGAACATGAAACCGGACAGCAGCATCGAGGGCAGGAAGAAAAAATAGGTCATCTGCATCGCCTGCAACTGGTTGCGTGCGAGGGAGCTGAAGGTCATGCCCAGCGTGAGGTTGGCGCAGATGAATATCAGCACCACGCCATACAGCAGCGTGAGGCTGCCCAGCATCGGCACATGGAATATCCAGCGCGCCGCCAGCAGGATCACCGTGACCTGGATCAGCCCAATGAGAATGTAAGGCATGATTTTGCCGGTCATTACTTCCAGCGGCGTGGCGGGCGTGGCGAGCAGGGTCTCAAATGTGCCGCGCTCGCGTTCGCGCGTCATGGCGAGGCCGGTCATCAGCACCATGGTCATGGTCAGGATCACCCCGAGCAAGCCCGGCACGATGTTGAAGGCGGTGATGCCTTGCGGGTTGAAGCGTTTCTGCACGCGCAACTCGATGAGTCCGCCTTGCACTGGCGGCAGAAAACCCGGCAGATCGGGGGCGAACACTTCGTTGCCGATGCGATTGAGCACCGCCAGTGCGCCGCTGGCGGCGACCGGATCGGTGGCATCGGCCTGTACCAGAATCGCCGGACGTTCGCCGCGTACCAGCGCGCGTTCAAAATTCTGCGGGAAGGTGACTACGAACTGCACCTCGCCGCGATCCAGCATGGCCTCCGCATCCTGCTCGGTATCGACCCTGCCGACGAAATCGAAATAGCCGCTGTTCTGCATCGCGGAAACATAGTCGCGCGTGAACGGGCTGTCTTCATGTATCAGCACCACCGTCGGCAGATGCTTGGGATCTGAGTTGAGGGCGTAACCGAAAATGATCAGCAGCACGATGGGAAAGCCGAGAATCATGCCGAAGGTCAGGCGGTCGCGTTTGAGCTGGATGAATTCCTTGATGACGATGCCCAGCCAGCGGTTCCATGACATGCGGCGGAAATGCAGATGGAAGCGCGCGAGCATACTCAGTTCTCGAATTGATCGCGCGCGTCGCGCATCAGATGGATGAACGCATCTTCCAATGACGGCGTGCCGCGTTCGATCTGCAATTGGTGTTGCTGGCCGAATTGCGTGAGCGCCGCTGCCAGCCGCTCGGCATCTTTGCCGCTCACATGCAGCGTCATGCCGAAGGTGGTTACTTGTTCCACGCCGGGCAATTGGCGAATGGCCGCGACGTACAGTTGCGTGTCCTGTCCGATGACGATCCAGGTGCTGAGTTGCTGGGCAGCGATGATCTCGTCGGCAGTGCCGCTGGCCAACAAATTTCCGTAGGCGAGATAGGCTAAGCGGTGGCAGCGCTCCGCTTCATCCATGTAATGCGTGGAGACCAGGATGGTGATGCCCGCTGCCGACAACCGGTGTATCTCTTCCCAGAAGTCGCGCCGTGCTTTGGGATCGACGCCTGCGGTCGGTTCGTCCAGCAGCAGCAACTTCGGGCGGTGCAGCAAACATGAGGCCAAGGCGAGTCGCTGCTTCCAGCCGCCGGAAAGCGTGCCCGCGAGCTGGTCGCGCCGCGCCGTCAGCCCCAGTTCTTCGAGCGTCTGCGCGACGGCTTGCTTTCTGTCTTTCATGCCGAACATACGCGCCACGAAATCCAGATTCTCGGCGATGGTCAGGTCGTCCCACAGCGAGAATTTCTGCGTCATGTAACCCACGAGTTTCTTGATCTCGTCGCTGTCGTTCAACACGTCGAAACCGAGACAGGTGCCCGCGCCGCTGTCCGGCGTGAGCAGGCCGCATAGCATGCGAATCGAAGTGGTCTTGCCGCTGCCGTTGGGGCCAAGGAAGCCGAAGATTTCTCCTTGCTTTACCTGTAATTCGAGATCGCGCACGACATGTTTATCGCCGAAATATTTATTGATGCCGCGCACGTCGATGGCGAGGTTCACTTGAGATACACCTCGATTGGCAAACCGGGACGCAGCAATTTGGCATCATGCAATGCGGGTGCGGCCTCCACGCGGAACACCAGTTTTTCGCGCGAGCCTTGGCTGAAAATCACCGGCGGTGTGTATTCCGCCTGTGACGCAATGAAGTCGATACTGGCTGTGATCGGTGCCGTGCAGCCATCGCAATGCGCTTCTATGGCCTGCCCGATGTGCAACGCGGCCAACTGTGTTTCCGGCACGAAGAATCGGATGCGACGCTTGTCGTCCGGCAGCAGGCTCAGTATCGGCTGTCCGGGCGGCACCCACTCGCCGGGGCGGTAGTAGGTTTCAGAGACTTCACCGCCTTCGGGAATCTGCACCGTCTTGTTGCCGAGTTGTTCGCGTAACACACGCACCTGAGCCGCCGCTTGCGCCTGCGAGGAAAGCAATTCGTCGGTGCGCGAGGCCGAGGCGAAATTCTGTTTGGCTAATTCTTCCTGACGTTTGAGTTCTGCTGTGACGAATTTGAGTGCCGAATCTGCCGCGCGCAATTGTGCTTCCAGCGCGGCGGTGCGGCTGTCGTTCTGCGCGGCGTTCTGGTCGTTGGATAAGGTGAACGCCTTGCTGCCCTTAACCGGATGGTCGCCGCGCGCCACGTTCAGCGTCACCAGATAGCCGCCCTGGGGGGCGGAAAGGTACAGCCATTCGCCTTCCACATAGCCTTGGTAGAACGGCTCGGGCGATTTGCCGCAAGCAGTCAGCAGTAGCAACAACAAGAGCAAAATCTTTTTCATGAGGTTGACCGTTTTGGTTCGTCCAGCTTCACCCCCTTCTCCCGCAGACGGGAGAAGGGTCGGGGATGAGGGTCTGTGCGCTACGCTGAAACTTGTTGTTACTTCACGCCCCTCACCCTAGCCCTCTCCCGCCTGCGGGAGAGGGGATTAATGACATCATCTTGCCAGAAAGCCAATAAATACGGGAATCTTCAGCATGATGTGCATGTAGATCGCCATTCTACGCGGCTTGCCGGGCAGCGGCATCATTTCCAGAGCAGCGCGCCGAACACTTTTTTCACCAGGTCGCTGGCAGACTGGAAGGGATGGGCGCGGATTTCTTTTTCCTGTTCCGCCATCATCACGAACAAGCCATCCAGCGCTTTGCGCGTGATGTAGTCATCCAGATGCGCGTCGTTTTCCTTGACCAATCCCACTCTCGCTGCCTTGCCCGCAAAGCGGTCATACGTCTGCGCGAGGCTGACCTTTTGCATAGACTGGCTGACGATGGGTTTGAATTTCTCGCCCAGCGCGGTTTCGGTATTGCGGCGGAAATATTGGGTAGCCGCATCGTTGTTGCCCAGCAGAATATCCTTGGCATCAGTTACCGTCATCTTTTTCACCGCATCCACCAGCAGCACCTTCGCTTCGGGCACGGCAGCTTCGGCGGCGCGGTTCATCGAGGTGGTCAGTTCGTCCGCGTATTTGCCCATGCCGATCTTGCGCATAGCCCGCTCGGCCTTTTGCAGATTGTCCGGCAGCGGAATATGCACCTTGTCGTTGCCCAAGTAGCCGTTCTCCTTGGCGAGGCTGGACACCGCCGTTTCCGCGCCTTGGGTGAGCGCTTGGCGCAGACTGCCGATTTGATCCTGTGTGGTGAATTGCGCGAGTGGAGATTTGGATGTGGAGGGCGCTGATGCTACCGTGGCTGAGGCGGTTGGAGTGGCGGCAGGCGGATTGCGCAAGTCATTCAACTTGCTTTTGAGTCCGTTCAAATCGAACGCGCTGGCCGAACAATTCAGGGCAATCAGGGCAATCAATAACAGGAGTCTCATCATTATTATTTGAAGACAGATCGTTAAATAAGAAATGCTGTAGCCCAGAGAAAGCGTAGCGAAATCCGGGCTACCTGCTGTGTTAGTGTTTTTTCTTTGGTGCAAACAGATCGGTGATTGTGCCTTCCGCCATTTCCGCCGCAAAACACAGCGTCTCAGACAGTGTCGGGTGCGGGTGGATGGTGAGGCCGATGTCTTCCATGTCTGCGCCCATCTCCAGTGCCAGCACGCCTTCGGCGATCAGTTCGCCGGCATTCACGCCGACGATGCCCATGCCGAGAATGCGCCGCGTCTTTGGATCGAGCAGCACTTTGGTCGCGCCTTCTTCGCGTGCGATGGACAGCGCGCGACCGGAAGCCGCCCACGGGAACGTCGCCTTCTCGTACTCGATACCCTGTGCCTTGGCTTGTGTCTCGGTGAGTCCCATCCACGAGATTTCCGGATCGGTGTACGCCACGGAAGGAATAGTCAACGGCTCGAAGAACGCCTTGTGTCCGGCGATATTCTCCGCCGCCACTTTGCCTTCGTGCACCGCCTTGTGTGCCAGCATTGGGTCACCCACGATGTCGCCGATGGCGAAGATGTGCGGCACATTGCTGCGCATTTGTTTGTCGACCGGAATGAAGCCGCGTTCGTTGACGATCAATCCCGCCGCTTCGGCATTGATCTCGCGTCCGTTCGGACGGCGACCCACGGCCATCAGCACGCGGTCATACAGTTGCGGCTCAGGTGCCTGTTCGCCGTCGAAGGTGACTTTCAAGCCGTCCTTCTGCGCTTCGATCTTGGTGACTTTGGTCTTCAGGTAGATCGCTTCATAACGTTTGGCGATGCGCGTGTGCAGCGGTTTGACCAAGTCTTTGTCCGCGCCGGGGATAAGTCCGTCGGCCAGTTCCACCACGGAAATCTTGCTGCCCAGCGCGTCATACACCGTGGCCATTTCCAGACCGATGATGCCACCGCCGATAATCAGCATGCGCTTCGGCACATCCTGCAACGCCAGCGCGCCGGTGGAGTCAATGATGCGCGGATCGTCATAGGGAAAGCCGGGGATGCGCGCCACGCTGGAACCAGCAGCGACGATGGCATTGTCGAAAGTGATGACCTTCTCGCCCTCGGCGGTTTGCACCGCAATGCTATTGGGCGAAGTGAATTTCGCTGTGCCGCGTACCACCTCTACCTTGCGCTGTTTCGCCAATCCGGCGAGACCGCCGGTGAGCTTGGTGATCACACTTTCTTTCCAGCCGCGGATTGTATTGATGTCGATCTTGGGTTTGCCGAAAGTCACGCCGTGATGCGCCACCTCTTCTGCTTCATTGATAACCTTTGCCACATGCAACAGCGCTTTGGACGGAATGCAGCCGACGTTGAGACACACGCCGCCAAGCGAGGCATGCTTCTCGATCAACACCACTTGCTTGCCGAGATCGGCAGCGCGGAACGCGGCAGTGTAGCCGCCGGGGCCTGCGCCTAGCACCACGACTTCGGCGTGGATGTCACCTTTTGCGGTATTAGCTGCAGGTGCCGGAGTCGATTGCGGTGCAGCAGGTGCAACTGCTTGTGGAACAGGTTTGCTCGCGGCGGGCGCTGGCGCAGATGCACTGCTTTCCAGCAGCAGAATCACCGAGCCTTCGCTCACCTTGTCGCCGACTTTTAGCTTGATTTGTTTGACCACGCCCGCGACGGGAGAAGGCACATCAATCGTAGCCTTGTCCGTTTCCAGCGAAATGAGCGCCTGTTCTTTTTCCACTTGCTCGCCGGGTTTTACAGCGATCTCGATGACGGCAACGTCTTTGAAATTGCCAATGTCCGGGACTTTAATTTCGATGGTTTGGCTCATGTTGTTCTCTTTTCTTTTTAGATTCTGATTTGCCCGCTACCCAACACAATGTATTTTTGCGACGTCAGTCCTTCCAGCCCGACCGGCCCGCGCGCATGGATCTTGTCGGTGGAGATGCCGATCTCCGCGCCCAGGCCGTACTCGAAGCCGTCGGCGAAGCGCGTCGAAGCGTTGACCATCACGCTGCTCGAATCCACTTCGCGCAGGAAGCGCATCGCCTTGCTGTAGTTCTCGGTGACGATGCTGTCGGTGTGTTGCGAGCCGTAGCGGTCGATGTGCGCGATGGCTTCATCCAGATTGGCAACCACGCGGATGCTGAGGATAGGCGCGAGATATTCGGTATGCCAGTCTTCTTCGGTGGCGGCTTTCATTTGTGCCACCAGCTTGCGTGCGGCATCATCGCCGCGCAGCTCCACGCCTTTGTCGAGATATATCTTGCACAGCTCGGGCAACACTTGCGCCGCCACCTTGGCGTTCACCAGTAAAGTTTCCATCGCGTTGCATACTCCATAGCGGTGCGTCTTGGCGTTGTCGGCGATACGGATGGCTTTGACCAGATCGGCTTCGTCGTCGATATACACATGGCAGACACCGTGCAGGTGCTTGATGACCGGGACCCGCGCCTCGCGCGAGACGCGCTCGATCAGATCCTTTCCTCCGCGCGGCACAATCACGTCCACATACTCTTGCATGGTGATGAGTTCGCCCACCGCAGCGCGGTCGGTGGTGTTCACCACTTGCACGGCGGTCTCCGGCAGCCCCGCTTGGCGCAGCCCTTGATACACGCAAGCGGCGATCGCCTGATTGGAATGGATGGCTTCCGAACCGCCGCGCAGGATGGCGGCGTTACCCGATTTCAAACACAGCCCGGCGGCATCTGCCGTTACGTTCGGGCGCGATTCATAGATGATGCCGATCACGCCCAGCGGTACGCGCATCTTGCCCACCTGGATACCGGAAGGACGGTATTTCATATCGCTGATCTCACCGATGAGATCGGGCAAGGCGGCAATCTGGCGCAAGCCTTCAGCCATGCTCTTTATGGTTTTTTCAGTGAGTGTCAGCCTGTCCACCGATGCGGCATCCAGTCCGTTGGCGCGGGCGTGTGCGACGTCCTTGGCGTTCTCGGCGATCAGTTTCGCGCTGCTGAGCAGAATGGCGGTGGCAATATTTTCCAGTGCGTGGTTCTTGGCATTGGTATTGGCCTGCGCCATCAGGCGCGATGCGGCGCGCGCCTGCTTCCCGACCGACTGCATGTAGTGCTTGATGTCTTCCATGATATTTCCAGTGTTGCGAGTGGCTTACATTTTAGCATTGCGCTTGCGCTAGAATGCGCACTCAATTCAAGAGAGCACAGCATGTCCGACATTCTCAACAAGATTCTCGCGGTGAAGAGCCAGGAAGTTGCTGCCGCACTATCCGCCAAACCTTTGCCCGTCATCCGTGCCGAAGCCGAGCAGGCTGCACCCGCGCGCGATTTCGTCGGCGCGATTCGCAGCAAGATTGCGGCGGGACAGCCCGCGGTGATCGCCGAGATAAAAAAAGCCAGTCCGAGCAAAGGGGTTATCCGCGCTGATTTTCGCCCTGCCGAAATCGCCGCCAGTTATGCGCAACATGGCGCAGCCTGCCTGTCAGTGTTGACCGACGAACAATTCTTCCAGGGCAGTGCGGAATATCTCAAGCAGGCAAAAGCGGCATGCGAACTGCCGGTTCTGCGCAAGGATTTTATAGTGCATGAATATCAGATTTACCAAGCACGCGCCATGGGCGCGGATGCCATTCTGTTGATTGCAGCTGCATTGACCTTGAACAAGATGAAAGCGCTGGAAAAGTTGACGCACAAGCTGGGCATGGCGGTATTGGTTGAAGTGCATGACGGCAAAGAATTGGATATCGCACTAAAGCTTGCCACACCGCTGATCGGCATCAACAACCGCAACCTGCACACCTTTGAAGTCAGCCTGCAAACCACAATCGAATTGTTGTCGCGCATCTCTTCATCTGAAAGGGGGCAAGATCGCATCGTCGTCACCGAGAGCGGCATCTTTACTGTGGAAGATGTGAAGATGATGCGCGGGCATCAAGTACATGCTTTCCTCGTCGGCGAAGCGTTCATGCGCGCTGCTGATCCCGGTGTTGAGTTGGCGCGCGTTTTTTCTCCCGAATAGCCATCACAGTTTTTCTCAGGAATTTTCACAGTCCGTCATTCCGGCCTGCACCCGCAAGGGGTGCGCCGTGGTTGTAAGGGGCTAAAGCCCCAACAACACACGCAGCGTCGGAATGACGAAATTGTGTAAACCTCACTACCTCAATTCCATTGCAGTTTTATGACATCGCGCACTGTTGTTGCGTAATAGACACGCCTGTGTGAATTTTTTGTTACACGGCAGAAAATTCAAAATTCCGCGACAGAATCCGCTCCGAATTCTCGCTCAAGAGAGTTTATTTGATTGCGTCGGTGGGTGTGCTTGCCGATGACACAAACCTAAAACCAAGGAGTATGAAAGATGCAAAAGAAACTGATCGTGCTGGCCATCGCTGCCGCAATTTCCTCACCGGCGTTTGCTGATAACGCTAACGTGAATTTGTACGGCAAGGCTTTTCTGGATTTTGAACAAGTTCACAATGACATGGCCGCGAAGTCTAGCGCAATGCGTGTACAGACCAATGCCTCGCGCTTTGGCGTTAAAGGCAGCGAAGATTTGGGCGACGGCCTGACAGGTATCTACCAATTCGAAGTGCAGGTGGATGTGGATGGCAATTCCGGCAATGGTTTTGGCAATGGTTCACGCAACAGCGGTGTGGGTCTGAAAGGTGATTTTGGCCAGGTGATAATGGGCGTTTGGGATACACCGTACAAATTGTCACACAATGCGATCGAATTGTTCGACAACACCACCGTATTCAGCGCCATCAATCTGATGGGTCGCACCAACGGCAATGCGGAAAACTTCAACACGCGCCAGAAGAATCTGCTGACTTACACCTCGCCGAATATGGGCGGGTTGCAGGCAGCCATCGCGTATAGCCCGGATGAAGCGCCGACTGCGACAGTGAATAAATCCCTGCTGTCCATGTCCGCCACATACGAACAGGATGCCATTTATGCCGCTGCAGCCTATGACAGCCGCGCGGATGCGACGACGGCCGGAACCACCGACAGCGCAATGCGTCTGGTTGGCAAGTACAAGATGAATGATTTCTGGGTGGGTGCAACAGTCGAAAGTATTAAGGTGAATACTTCCGCTACGACCAGCTACTCGCAAAGCAACCTTGAACTCGCAGGCCAGTACAAGCTGGGGCAAAGCACCGTTGCCGCCAGCTTTGCCAAGGCAGGAAAGACAACAGTTGCAGCAACCGGCGCCAAACAATTTACCCTGCGCTACGGCTACAACTACTCCAAGCGCACCGAAGTTTTTGCCGCCTACACTTCGCTGAAGAACGACGCCGCAGGCGTGTACGGCTTCAACGCGGGTACGACATACGGTGCTCAAGCGGGTTCTTCTCAGACCGCGATCGGAGCAGGTTTGATCCACTCGTTCTGATTGGCTAAATAGTTTAATTTGGCAATTCAGACGGGCATCTTCGGATGCCCGTTTGTTTTTAACACGGAAAACCTCAATCACTCTTCCCCCACTCGCGGCGGGGGTTAATTGACTTGTTGCAAAAAAACAACACCCGCATGAAACTATTGCCCAAACAAATTTGTTAAGTGCAGAATGCACTCTAATCATCTTGCACACGAGGTGGTTGGTTGTGCTCTGGTGGCAAGCGGTAAAACGCATTAAGCGTATCGTTTGGTATCGGTAGAAGTTTGGGCTTGGGACGATGTGGTTATTAAAGCAGTCGTCCTCATAGCTGGAAAATAACTTTAATTCTTGAGGAGTTTCAATATGCAAAAGAAAATCATCGCACTGGCTGTTATTGCTGCCGCTTTTTCCGCTCCGGCTTTCGCCGATGTGACTATGTACGGTCAAGTTGACGCTGCTGTTGCCCATGTTGGCGCAGACGGCAAGAAGGGTGACATCGTTGTTGTTTCCGGTGGCCTGGCTTCTTCCCGCATTGGTGCCAAGTCTGTTGAAGATATCGGCAACGGCATGAAGGTTGTTGCACTTGTTGAATATGCTCTGGATACAGAAACCAACACAGGTATCGCTACTGCACGCCAACAAATGCTGGCTGTGGCTGGCGACTTCGGTACCGTAGCAACTGGCTACCTGCAAACTGCTGCCTATGACCAAGCTGTCAAGTTCGACCCGACTGCTGGTTCTCTGGTGTCTCCGTTGCAATCCGCAACCAAGGGCAAGTTCATGAATGGCGCCGCTGCTGTTGCCGCTCGTGCTCCGCGCGCTCTGGCTTACATCTCGCCAGATCTGAGCGGTGTGACTCTGGCTTGGAACTACACGGCCGACTTCAATGGCGGTTTGGGTAATGCTACAACTGCTGGCGACACCAAGACTTCTGCCTACTTGCTGTCCGCAGCATATGCGGCCGGTCCTGTGGCAGCTAGCGCCGTTTACACCAACGTGACTGCAGCCGGCACCAGCGTGGTGACAGAAATCTCTCTCGGCGCCAGCTATGACCTCGGCATGGTCAAGCTGATGGGTACCTACCAGACCAAGACCAAGGATAACGCAGGTTTTGGCGGCAAGGGCAAGGCATACAGCTTGAGCGCAGTGGCTCCAGTTGGCCCAGGTGCAGTTGCAGTCACCTACGCAGCTAACAAGATGGATGCTGCTAATTCCAGCGGCAAGGGCTTCACTGTTGGCTACCTGCAAGGCCTGAGCAAGACCGTTACTGCTTACGCTGCGCTGGAGCGCACAACCAATGATTCCGGCTCTTCTATCAGCGTTGCTAACAACGTGTATGGTGCAGGCATGATGGGCGGTACTTCCACTCTGATCGCTGTTGGTCTGAACAAGAAGTTCTAATTTGACTGCGGGAAGATCGCCGATGTTCTGGTGATCCGACCGTAATTCAACTTGGATAAAAACGGGCGTCTTCGGATGCCCGTTTTTTTTGGCGCTGGATAGTAATGTTCAAATTTTGCATGTCGTGTATTCTGCGAGAGAATATCTTCTCTTCTTTCTAAAACTGCTTAGCCACTTGGGAGTTTAACGTGCTGAATCTGGACAATCTCATCATCGAATTCGATAAAGGTCTGCGCACCTTGTTTGCCAAAGCGCCGACCGCGCGCCCGTATCCTGATGCGGATATCGCCGATGCAGAGATGAGCGAGGCGGAAAAGAAACATGCCGCCGCGTTGATGCGTATCAACCACACCGGCGAAATCTGTGCGCAGGCTTTGTATCAGGGGCAGGCATTGACCGCAAAAGACCCGGTGGTGGAAGCGAAGTTAAACCATGCGGCGTGGGAAGAGACCGAGCATCTGGCCTGGACTTCGCATCGAGTATATGAACTGGGCGGAAGGCTGAGTCTGCTCAATCCGCTGTGGTACAGCGGTTCGCTGGCGCTGGGTGCGTTGGCCGGAGCGTTGGGTGACAAATGGAATCTGGGTTTTCTGGCCGAGACCGAACGCCAGGTCGGCGCGCACCTGCAACATCATCTGGACACTCTGCCGCCGCAGGATGCCAAGAGCCGTGCCGTGGCGCAGCAGATGTATGTGGATGAAGTCGGTCACGCCGATATGGCGGTGGAGCTGGGCGCGGCGGAGTTGCCGTTGCCGGTGAAATTGGCGATGCGCGGCATGGCCAAGGTGATGACGGGGACGGTGTATTGGGTCTGATGTGTACTCCCTTCTCCCGCAGGCGGGAGAAGGGCTGGGGATGAGGGCCGGTGGGTATTAAGCAGATTGCGACGGAGTGACACCCCTCACCCCAACCCCTCTCCCGCCTGCGGGCGAGGGGCTATAACCTACCCCTCTACAATCTCAAAATCATGCGTGATCTCTGCCGTCTTGCCCAGCATGATGGAAGCCGAGCAGTATTTCTCCGCAGAGAGCTGGATGGCGCGTTCGACTTGCTCGCGCTTGAGGCTTTTTCCCGTTACGACGAAATGCATGTGAATTACGGTGAAGACCTTGGGGTCGGTTTCGGCGCGCTCGGACTGGATGTCCACTACGCAGTCGGTGATCTGTTGCCGACCTTTCTTCAGGATGGTTACTACATCATAGGCGGTGCAAGCGCCGGTGCCGATCAAAAGCATTTCCATCGGGCGCGGCCCCAGGTTGCGTCCACCGCCAGTTGGCGGACCGTCCATCACTATGGCATGTCCGCTCTCGGTCTCGCCGATAAAGGAAACTTCTTCCATCCATTTGATGCGTGCTTTCATGTGTTACCTCTCTGGTCTGTTTATTGAAACGCCACTGTTTTGATTGGCGTTTCCGTGCGTCATGCTTGATGTCAGGATTTTAGCCGATACCATAGTATGCCGATCAACTCGTGCATGAATATCCGGCTGTCGCGCAGGGCATCGGCGTTGGGTACGAAAGCCAGCAAATCAACTTGATAGCGGGTGGTAAAAGCGGTGGGGGCGGGGACGACTTGCAGTCCGACCTTCTGGAAAACCTGCACCGCACGCGGCATGTGCCAGGCATGAGTGATGAGGTAGATGCGATTGATGCCAGCCTGCTGGAGGATCTGCCGGCTCAGGCGCGCGTTTTCCAGCGTGTTGTCCGACTCGCCTTCAGTCCATTGCACCGGTACGTGAAATTCCTGTTCCAGCACCTGCTTCATTTGCGCCGCTTCGGACTGGCTGTTGCCCAGCGGTTTGCCGCCTGTCACTAGAATCGGCTTGCCAGTCTCACGATAAAGTTTTGCGGCAAAGCGCAACCGCTCCAGCGTTTCTTTGCTTACGGTGTCGCCGCCGTATTCCGCCGCATGAAAATAGGTGCCGCCGCCCAATACCACGATGGCATCCGCCTGCGGCTTGCCGGTATCAGTGGCATGCGGCGCTCCTTCCAGACTTTGCAGCAAAGCATCGGCAACGTAAGGAGTGGAGAACAACCACAGCATGACGAACGAGGTAACGAGCAACCAGCGCGCGACGAGCGGGCGTTTGTGCCACTGCCACATGCCGAGTGCTGCAAGAATGAGCAGATTGAGCGGCGGTAGCAGAAAGGCGCTGACGAGGTTGGTGAGGAACCAGGACATGGGACAGGGCGGTGAAAACGATGCGCGGCATTATGACAGAAGGCGCAGAGCGGGCTGACGCTGTCACAATAAAATCATCAGAGCGTCATCAATATTTCGCATCGCACAGCGACACTGCGCGGCATGAAGAATCCGTGCAAACATTGGCGCTGGCTCATCCCGCTGTTGCTGTGGAGTGCAGATGCTCATGCGTGGGGTTTGTTCACCCATGTCTATTTCGCCCAGTTGCTGCTGTGGGCAGTACCGATCACTGATCCACGCTATCGTCGCGCCATCAAAAATTTCCCCAGACTGGTATTGGCTGGCGCATGCCTGCCCGATCTGGCGTTGTGGAGCGAGCGCAAGTGGGGCGAGCCGTTCTCCACCACGCACCAATGGCAACGCGCACGCAAGCTGCTGGACGATGCGCAGAGCGACGAGGAATACGCGATCTCGCTCGGTTTCGTCAGCCATCTGCTGGTCGATGTGATCGCACACAACCACTTTGTTCCTGCGCACGAAAAAATGTGGGGTAATGTTCCTGTATTGACGCATGCAGCCTGCGAGTGGGCGATGGACATACACATACGACCACAGTTGTTTGTCGAGCCGCACGAGTTGCTGGAGACACATCGCGACGAATTGGCGCAATACGTCGCGCAACATTTCTCCTGTCCGAAAACACTGGCAATGCGCGGCGTGGAGATGCTGTCCGGCGCCGAAAATCTGCTGCGCAGCAGCCGCTTGTCGCATCTGTGCTACCACGGCGCGCGCTGGCTAGATGCCGGAATGCAGCGCCGTTTCAACTACTACCTGAGCGAAACCAGTGCGCGCCTGACGCACATCGACCGCATCCTGTTGGGCGAAGAGCCGGTGTGGGATGCCGATCCGCTTGCCGACGATCCGGCATTGCGCCAGCGCATAGACCTCATCGCACCGCTGCAATTGCGGCACCGCATACCGTTGCCGCTGGATGTGTTTAGCGAGGCTTGAATTTATCCGTCATTCCGGCGCTGCGGAATCCAGTTAAATAAAAGAACCTCGCGTAGCGGGACAGCACACCAATATTTACTGTCCGCTTCGCGAAATTTGTATTCTTGCTGGATTCCGGCCTGCGCCGGAATGACGGAGTGATTGCTAAAAAGAGAGAGAGATTCCCGCCAGCACCGCCCCCAAAGCCCCACCTGCCAGCACATCGCTCGGATAGTGCAGGCCAAGTATCGGGCGCGACAAGGCGACGAGGAGCGAGAAAGGGACGACGAGCCAGAACAGGCTTGGGAAATACGTCAAGGCGATGATGCTGAACGAAACGGCATGCATGGTGTGGCCGGAGGGGAAGCTGAACTGGTCGAGCACTTTGCCCGCGCAGATGATGTCCGGGTAAACATTGAACGGGCGCGGACGCAGGGTTTTGCCCTTGATGAATTTGTACAGCAGCGTACCGACCAAGGCAACCGCGAGCATGTGCAACACGGCATGCAGCGCCGCACCCTGATATTGCAACAGCAACGCGATCATCAGTGTGTACCAGAACACACCGTCGCCCAGACGGCTGGCGAGGCGGAACAGGTTGCGCAGCGTGAAGTTGCGGCTACGACGGTTGCAGAATGCGCACAGCTCGGCGTCCCAGCGAAAAATCTGTTGCAGTTGCAAGTTCATGGCCACCTCCTAAAAACCAAAATTCGTCGCAATACTGCGTTGCTCAAAAAAATTACTCCTTGCATATTTCATATATGCCGCGGCGAAATTTTTTGCTCGCGCCTTGTCTTGCTTAGAACTTTGGCTTTTAAGAGGCAGCCAATAGTTGGACATTTTTGTCTCCCTGTGTACGCGCGGTGTCGAGTAACACTGCTTCCATTTGCCCCATGATGTGTCCCCAGGTCAGCGTCTCTACCGTCTGCCGCGCGGCGAGGCGCATGTGTTGCACGCGCGTCATATCGGAGATCAACCCTTTGGCTTGCGTGATAAACGCATCGGTGTCGGCGAACGGCGCCAGCAAGCCATTCACGCCGTGGCGGATGTGTTGCTGCGCAGCGGCGTAGTCGTAAGCCAGCGTGGCCAGCCCGCTGGACATCGCTTCCACGGTCACGTTGCCGTAGGTCTCGGTCAGGCTGGGGTACAGGAAGATGTCGCCGGAGGCGTAGTGTTGTGCCAGCGCTTCGCCGGTTTGCATGCCGGCGAAGATCACCTGTGGATGTTGCTTCTCCAGTTCGGCGCGCGCCGGGCCGTCACCCACCATCACCAGCTTGGCCAGCGGGTTGATCTGGCGCATCTGGTCGAAGGCTTTGATCACCACATGCAGATTCTTTTCCGGTGCAATGCGGCTCACCAGCATCACCACCGGCGTGTAATCGCGTGCACCCCAAGAAGCGCGCAACTCTTCGCTGCGCTTGGCCGGATGGAACAATTCGGTATCCACGCCGCGCGACACTACCAGCACATTCTGGTAGCCCTCAAACTCCAGTTGTTGCTGCAGCGAAGCGGTGGGCACCATGGTGCAAGCCGCCTTGTTGTGGAAGTGGCGCAGGTAGGCCGCGATGGGTTTCTTCAGCAAGCCGATGCCGTAGTGCGCGGTGTAGCTATGGAAATTGGTGTGGAAATCCGTGCTCACCGGAATGTTCAATTTGCGCGCCGCCGATAGCGCCGACCAACCCAGCGGACCTTCGGTGGCGATGTGCACGACATCCGGTCGTTGCTGTTTCCACAAGCGCAGAAACAGGCCTTTTGCGGGCAGGCCGGATTTTAGTTCGGGATAACCGGGGATGGGCATGCCCGTCACCAGCGTCTCCTCATAACCGTCTTCTCGCGCTGCCACGTCTTGCTTGAACTGGCGCGGGCGGATCAGATGGATGCGGTGCTGCAGCTGGCGCAAGCCATGCACCATGCGCCCGATGGTGATGGCGACGCCGTTCACCTCGGGCAGGTAGGTTTCAGTGACCAGCGCGATGTTGAGTGGCTGGGCCGAGCGAGTAATTTGGTTTGGTGTATTCATGCTGCGCATCGTGGCGCGCGCAGATGAATATTTGATTAAACATATTTGAAGAGTTGATGACAGATGATTCTTAAAATACCACTTGCCCGCAAGGCAGTAAATACGGCAATCTCCATCAAGTACATAACGTAGATTGCCTATTGGCGGGCATCTTCATGATGCTGTCTTAAAAAATCAGTGTTGAAGCAGCACCAGTACCCACATCACCAGCACATTAACGAGGCTCATCAGCACAGCCGAGCTGCCGATGTCTTTGGCGCGTTTGGCGAGTGTGTGATTCTCCAGCGAGATGCGATCCACCGTGGCTTCGATGGCCGAGTTGAGCAGCTCGACGATGATGACCAGCAACACGCTGCCGATCATCAGCGCTTTGCCAAGCAGAGACACCGGTAGCCACAAGGCCAGCGGAATCAGAATGACGGTGAGCAACACTTCCTGGCGGAAGGCATCTTCGTGTTTATAGGCGGCGCGGAATCCGGCCAGTGAATAGCCGAATGCATTCCACAATCTGACCATGCCGGTTTTACCTTTATATGGACTTTCCATTATTGATTTCCTTAAAGCAAAAAAGAACGCGCACCGTGATGCATGCGCGCGAAGGGAGGCGAGACACTACAAAAATCGATTAAGACTGTGCAGTCTGGCGCAGAAAATGTTTGGCGTAGCGTGCGTTCATGCGTGATACCGGCATCAGGATGAACACGTCGGCGCAATTGAAATCGGGGTCCCATGCCGGTTCACCGGCGATATAAGCACCCAGTCGCAGATAGCCTTTGATCAACGGCGGGATGATGACTTCCAAATTCTGGTTCAATGATTCCAGCGGCAGACGGCAATGCGGGAACACGGTGTATTCGGCGGGTGCGGCGTGCAGCTTGTGGATTTTGTTGTACACGCTGGCGGCATAGTGGCCGCCGTCGCCCATGCTGATACTGGCGCAGCCGATCAGATATTCATGATTGTGCTTGCCGACGTAATCCGCCAGCCCGCTCCACAGTTGGGTGATGGTCGCGCCGTCGCGGTAATCTGGATGCACGCAGGAGCGACCCACTTCCACCATGCGGTCGCGCAGGTGTATCAGGCGTGAAATGTCGAACTCAGTCTCGGAATAATAGCCGCCTGCCAGTTGCGCCTGCTCCGGTGGCAGAATGCGATAAGTGCCAACCACTTTGTTGTTGCCGTGATCGCGCACCAGCAAGTGATCGCAATATTCATCGAAGCGGTCAATGTCCAAACCCAGTGCGGCGCTGGGTAGATTGGCGCCCATCTCTTCACCGAAAACCTTGAAGCGAATGCGTTGCGCCTCGGCCACTTCGGCCACGCTGCGCGCCAGATTAAATGACAGCCTGCGCTGCGATTGGTGCAACTGCTGCTGGATCAGATCTAACATCGTTGTGCTCCTGTCGGGTTGATGGGAGCAGATTACGTTCCGAATGTTGCGCGGGGGTTAAAGCAATATGAATGTTCGATGAAGCTTTGTGCAGCGCGTCGCTGATGCGGGCATGTGCTGCCTGAGTCAGGCTGCGTCTGTCCATGGTGCAGGCATCCAGCGGCGGGGTGGCGATCAGGCGCACATGCAATTCGGGCGTGCTCAGGATGTTCCATAACGACTCGCCGAAAGACAGTGCGTCGATATACGCGGCAGCGCTGCTGTGTGTGCCGTGTGCATCCTGGTAACGGATAGCGATGGGATGCACTTGCGCCTTGGCGTCAATCGCCGGTTGCAGCAGCGAAGAATGAAAATGCGCGACTTGCGCACCATCGGTGGTGGTGCCTTCGGGGAATACAGCCAGACATTCGCCGCATTGCAGCAACTCGACCATCTGCATATTGATGCGTGCAGCAGAACGCGCCTTGCCGCGTTCGATGAACAGGGTTTGCGCCCGCGCGCACAACCAGCCGATGAACGGCCAGCGCCGCACTTCGGATTTGGCCACGAAGCGCATCGGTACCACCGCGTTCAACACAAACACATCCAGCCACGAGATGTGGTTGGTGACGATCAGACCGTGACGCAAATGGTGCAATGAGTCGTTGGCGTTGATGTCGATGCGGACATTGAAAATGTCCAGCAAGCCGCGCGACCAGTTTTGCAGAATGCGTCGCCGCAAGGCGGGCGCGAACCACGGATAAGCCACGGCGATGGCCAAGCCGTAAACGAGATGCAGCATAAAACGTGCGGTGCGGAACAGGGCGACCAGATGTCGGGGCATTTTGGTTTACATGAAAATTCGTTGAGCCGTTATTCCGGTGCAGGCCGGAATGACGTGATCCATTATTTGATCGAGAACACAGAGATGGTGCAAAAATATTCCAGCGTTTTGCCGAAGCCGTGCTTGAACAACAGGCTATGAATACTGATCAGATTTTTCTCTAGGGTCTCTGCGGAAAAACGGTTCATGCTTCCTCCTTCACTATTTTGATAGCGCGTTGCGTTGCTCGACAAACAAGCTGTTGCCGGAAATCTTCTTGGCCATTTTCTTGGCATCGCTCATCGCGGCGGAGACTTCGTGGTGCGAGGCGAATTGTTCCGGCACGACATGAATCGCGCCGATGGACAGGCTGGTGAGCGGATGGAATTTCACCACGCCGTCGCGGCCTTCACTGTTGTAGCCGCCTGCACTTAAATGCTCGGCGTCAAACATCAGTCCGGCGGCCTGCTCAAACGAGCGCAATGCTTGTTCGCAACGCACTTTCCAGTCGCGGCTTTGCATCAGCAGAATGAAATCGTCGCCGCCGATGTGGCCGATAAAATCGTGCTTGGGGTCGCACGCCCAACTGAGAATACGCCCGCAGAGCTGGATCATCTCGTCGCCTTTGCGATAGCTGTAGGTATCGTTGAACGGTTTGAAATGGTCGAGGTCGCAATAGCAGGCAACGAAGGATGTATTTCCGTGCAGCAGGTATTCGATGTGTTCGTTAATCGGCACGTTGCCGGGCAGCAGGGTGAGCGGGTTGGCGTAACGTGCGGCTTCCAGTTGCATCTGCGTCAGCTCGCGCAGCAGGTCCTGGCCGGAGGCGACACCGATGTAGCGTCCGCTATCAGTGATGATGAAACCATCGGCAAAATGGCGGCTGTCGGCTTCGACCAGAAAGTGGCTGAGTTCTTCGATGGGCATGTTCTTCTCGACCAATAAAGGCGCGACGATGATGTCTAAACAAGGTTTTTTGCCATGCAATTCGCGCTGGAACGGTTTGGCGAATCGGTCGATGAAGTGATAACGATTAATGAGGCCTTGCGGCATGCCGTTCTTCACCACCGGGATGACGTGCAAGGTGGCGTTGGCATTGAAGCGGTCGAAGATGTGGTCGATCAGTGTGTCGGGTTGCACCGGTTCAATATAAGTCAGCAGCTTGTGCGCCCGCGTTTGCGAACGGCGAGGCGAATCAGTTTGGGGCAAGACAATGTTGTTGGAACAATTGAGGATGCGGCTGGTTTCTGCGGAAGCCAGCAACGGCGGCGTATGGCTAGGACGCGCGATGAAGTAGCCCTGACCGAGCGCGATGCCGATGTCCTTCACCACGCGCAGTTCCGCTTCAGTCTCCACGCCCTCCGCGATGACATGTGTACCGCAACTTTCAGCGATGCTCTGGATGGATTTAAGGAATTGCAATTTGATCGGGTCTCTGTCCACACCCTGCACGAAATGCATGTCGATCTTGATGAACTGCGGGCGCAGCTCGGACCACAAACGCAGGCTGGAAAACCCCTCACCCAGATCGTCGATGGCGATCTGAAATCCCATGCCTCGATAGTGCAGCAGCGCACTGCGCATCGCCACGAAATCGAAAGTGGGCTGGTTCTCGGTGATCTCGATGATGACGCGCTCCGGCGCGATGCCCAACTCGCTCATGAACGACAGCGTCTGGCCATTCTTGAAGCTCGGGTTGGTGAGCGTCTCCGGACTGACGTTGAGGAACAGATTGCCGGGCAGATTTTGTTTGGCAAACGTTTCCAACACAATATGCCGTGACAGCATTTCCACTTCGAGCGAAAGTCCCTGCTGTTCCGCCGCGCCGAACAGGTTGATTGGCGAATGCAGCGGGCTATCCGCCGGGCCGCGTATCAGTCCTTCATAGCCGAGGAACTCGCCACTGTTCAAGTCGATGATGGGCTGGAACAAGGCGCTCAGTTTGCGTCCCGCGATGATTTCCTTAAGCGGGGTCATGGCTGTTTCCTTTTCTTGTGCCAGAACCAGATTGGCGAGAAACTGTGCGCGTGGTGCGCGTGCAAACGAACGGTAGTGTTCAGCAGGTAGAATGGCGGTCATAGCGCTCACCTCGGATTGGTATTGAGGGCAACACAGTAGCGCCGGGTTGTTACACGGATATGACGGAGGATCGATGGATATATTAGGTTTGCGGCATCAATCATCTGGGGTGAATTCACGCTTTGTTGGTGGCGGCTTGTCGTTTGCGGTGTATGTGCAGCGCACGCAAGCCATGCTGCATCAGGCGCACGGGTTCAAGAACGATGAGGAAATCTACGTCGCGGGCAACTCGCCGTTCGAGCTGCTGCCCGAGGGCGATTTTGAGAAAGGGCGCGACAAACCTTATAAGCGTGGCATCTTGCTCACGCACGGCTTGAGCGATTCGCCGTATCACATGCGCCATCTGGGCGCATTTTTTCAGCGCCAGGGTTTTCGCGTGATGGCGATTCTGTTGCCGGGGCACGGCACGCAACCCGGCGATCTGCTCGATATCGAGTGGCAGGAATGGGCGAAGGCGGTGCAGTACGGCGCGGACACGCTGGAAGCCGAGGTGGATGAAATGTATCTGGGCGGCTTTTCGGCGGGCGCGGTCTTGAGCGTACTGCAAAGCACACACGACAAACGGGTGCGCGGCCTGTTCCTGTTCTCTCCCGCATTCAAAATTGACTTGCGCGCCAAGTGGGCCAATCTGCACCGGATGTACAGCAAGTTTCTGCCGAAAGAGGCTTGGCTGGACGTGCGCCAGGATAAGGACTTTTACAAATACGAATCGTTCTGCAAGAACGCGGCGGCGCAGATGTATCTGCTGACCAAAGCATTGCCGGAAATCGAAGCGAAAATCCCGGTATTCGCCGTCGCCAGCGCCGACGACACCACGGTGCATGCATCGGGAACCATGCGCTTCATGCTGCGCGTGCAAAACATGAAAAGCCGACTGGTGTGGTACTCGACGAAAAAGATCGACCAGCAAAATATCGAGTGGGTGAACAGCGCTCTGCCCGAGCAGCGCATCCTCAGCAGCGCGCACACCGCCATCGTTATTCCGCCGCAAGATGCGCATTACGGCGTGAACGGCGACTATTTCAATTGCATGCATTACTACGATAGCGACGAAAAACGCTACACCGCCTGCCGCACCCAACCGCAAACAGCCTTGCTCGGCGAAATCACCCCGCAGAACCTCAAACAGGGATTACTGCGCCGGCTGATGTACAACCCGCATTGGGCGGCGCTGGAAGTTTCGATGCAGAAATTTATTGCAGGCTTGGGGTAAACAGCGAGGGTAGGGTGCGCTTGCGCACCATCGCAAACGGTGCGCAAGCGCACCCTACTATCATTCCCTCTCCCGCAGGCGGGAGAGGGTTAGGGTGAGGGCCGTTGAGTTGTAAATAGATTGGTTGCAGCACACAGCCCCTCATCCCCAGCCCTTCTCCCGCCTACGGGAGAAGGGAGCAAAACGGTGGATTGCTTAAAGGATTTTATGAATAGTAAAACTTTAATCTTCGCCCATCGCGGCGCAAACCAGGAAGCGCCAGAGAATACGCGCAGCGCGTTCGACAAGGCGCTGACCTATCCGATTGACGGCATCGAAACCGATGTGCAACTGAGCCGCGACGAAGTAGCTGTGTTGTGGCACGACCGCGACTTGAAGAAGCTGCACCTGCCCGGCAAGCACATCGACGACTACCACCACGCGCAATTGCAGGCGATGAATTTCGCTGAACACTTTTCTGCTGCAAACGCAGCCGAAGGGGTGATGAGTTTGCAGCAATTCCTCGTCGCCTACCGCGTGCGCTGCCGCCTGCTGCTGGAGATCAAGCTGCGCGATTGGGAAGACAACGCGCGGCGCGAACTCAAAGTGTGGCAGACGCTGGCGCTGGCGGGCGACGTGAGCGATGGGCGCGTTATGGCTTCGTCGTTCAATCTGGAAGGCCTCATTTACGCCAATAGTATCGCGCCGGAATTCCCGCTGGTGTTCAACCTCGAACCGGAACACCAGGCCGACTTCGCCCAGCGCGCCTTGCTCGAACACCCGTTCCTGCACGGCGTGTGCGTGCATATAGACACGCTGGACGAAGGCATGATGGGCGCAGTGCGCGAGCGCGGAAAATTCATCGCCGTCTATACCTGCAACAGCGACGACGAGATCAAGCGCGCGCTGACGCTGGGCGTGGATGTGCTGATTAGCGACGTGCCGGGGAAGGCGTTGGGGATGCGGGATACGCTGCGCTAATCCTACCTATTATTGTAATTGCGCAAAGTAAATTTAACGCCAAGCCAATAACTACGGCCATCTCCAAGCAGTGTATATCGTAGATCGCCTATTGACGCGGCTTGCGGGGCATCTGACATTCAGGGAGCAACATGCAACGCAACTTTTCCGCATTACAAAACGAGTTCGATCTGCTGGTTTGCGGCGGTGGCATTTATGGCGCGTGGACGGCTTATGACGCGGCGCTGCGCGGTTTGAGGGTGGCGCTGGTGGAGCAGGGGGATTGGGCGAGTGCAACTTCGTCTGCATCGAGCAAGTTGATCCACGGCGGGCTGCGCTATCTGGAGACTTACGATTTCAAGCTGGTGCGCAAGGCGCTGAAGGAAAGGAAGATGCTGCTGCAAACCGCGCCGCATCGCGTGTGGCCGTTGCGCTTCGGGGTGCCGGTGTATGCCGACAGCCGCAACGGTACGCTGTTGTTGGAGGCGGGGCTGACGTTGTATGACACGCTGGCGGGTTTTCCTGGTGAGCCGATGCGCCATCATCATCTGTGGCACAAGGAATTTTCCGAACATTTTCCGTTTCTGGATGAGGCCGGTTTGCACGGCGGCTTCACCTATGGCGATGCTCAGACCGACGATGCGCGGCTGGTGCTGGAGCTGGTGGCGGGCGCGCTGGCGCATGGTGCGGTGTGCGTGAATTACGCGCGGCTAGTGGCGTGGGATGAAGCCAACGGCAAGGCGTGCGGCGCGACGGTGCAGGATGTGGCGAGCGGCGCGACGTTGCAGGTGCGCGCAAAGCAATGCGTGAACACAGTCGGCCAATGGGCGACTGCGACCGCGCAAGGCCGCGAGTGGTGTCGCTTGAGCAAAGGCATCCATCTAGTGCTGCCCGCGCTGCCGACCCGCGAGGCGATCCTGCTCACGGCGAAACAGGATGGGCGCGTGTTCTTCATCATCCCGTGGTACGGGCGCACGTTGCTGGGTACGACGGACACCGACTATCGCGGCGACATCAATCGGGTGGTGGTCGAGGACGACGATGTGGATTACCTGCTGGCCGCCGCCAATCGTTTTCTGAAGACGGCGTGGACGAAAGCCGATGTGGTCGGCAGCTATGCCGGTGTGCGCGCGATGAAGCAGAGCGACGCGGCGCATCCGTCCAAAGCCAGCCGCGACTGGGAATTGAAAACCGCCAGCAACGGCCTGCATTATGCCATCGGCGGCAAGCTCACCTCGGCGCGCGAAGATGCGGTGGTGATCGTGGATGCGGTGTGTGTGCGGCTGGGTATGGCTGGGGGCTGCGCAACGAAAGACCGGGATTTTCCGTGGAAGCCGACGCAGAATTTTGCTGCGTGGTCGGCTGAGATGACGCTCATCGCGCAACGTCTTGGCATTGATGGCGAGAGCGCGAAGTGGCTGTTGCGGCGACATGGCAATCGAGTCGAAAAAGTTTTTGAAATCGTCAAACAAAAGCCGCCGCTTGCGGCGCGCATCGTGGCGGAGTTGCCGTTCATTTATGCCGATCTGTTGCTGTGTGCGAAAGATGAAATGGTGCTGTATCTGTCCGACCTGCTGCGCCGCCGCATGCCGTTGCTGATTCTTGCGAAGTTGAACACGGCGGAGATTCGCCGTCTCGCCGAGCTGGTCGCGCCCGCGTTGGGTTGGGATGCTGATAGAGTCACGCAAGAAGTCGAGGCGTGCTACATATGATCGTTGCCATCGCACTCGATCTGGGAACGACGAGCATCAAGGCGGGTCTGCTGTCGCAAGACGGCACTCTGGGCGGCATCGTGTCGCAGCACGCGCCGCAGATTGCGGCGGAGGGCGGGCGCTATGAGAGCGATGCGCTTGCCTACGCGGAGACTGCGGATACGGTGTTGGCGGCCTGTCTGGCGCAGACCGATGCGCGCCCGCCGTTGGGTTTATGCAGTCAGCGTTCTTCATTCCTGATCTGGGAGCGCGCCAGCGGAAAACCGATCACACCACTGATTTCCTGGCAGGACGATAGAGGTGCGGCAAGTTGCGCCGCGCTGCGCGCACAAGAAGCAACGATACGCGAACTTACCGGACTGCCGCTCACGCCTTATTACTTGGCACCCAAACTGCGTGTGCTGCTGCGCGAACATCCGGCTTGGCGCGAGCAGTTGGTCAATGGCGAATGGCTGCTGGGCACGCTGGATACTTTTCTAATTTGGCGCTGGACGGGCGGTGCGCAGCATGTGATCGATGCGTCGATGGCGGCACGCACGTTGTTAATGGATATTCATCGTCAGCAGTGGTCGCCTGCATTGTGCGAACTGTTCGATATTCCGCTGCAAGCATTGCCGCAAATCAGATCATCCGCCGGATTGAATTTGCCATTGCAAAACGGGTTGGTGTTGCAGGCCAGTATGGGCGATCAATCCGCCGCGCTGATTTCCAGTATCGCCAGCGATCAGCCGGAAGCCTTGGTCAATCTGGGCACGGGGGGCTTTGTCGTGTGCTATTTGCCCGCAGGACGGGCAGCGCCGCCGGGCTACTTGCAAACGCTGGTGTGGCAGGGTGAAGACGGGCAGGTACATCTGTCCAGTGAAGGCACGCTCAATTCCATTGCCGCCGCTTTGGCGGGTTATCCGACCAAGACCTGCCGCGCGGAGGAATTGGCTGGCGACGATATATTTTGTCTGGCTGAACCGAGCGGCTTGGGGGCGCCGTATTTCCGTAGCGACCTAGGGCTGACCTTTTCCGAACCGGTGGAACTTCTTCCACCGCAGCGCATCGCAGTGCTGCTGCAAGAAGGCATCATCTTTCGCGTGGCGCGCATCCTGGAAGATTTTCAGCGCGAATTCAGCATCACACGCGTCTATCTCTCTGGCGGTCGCTCCAACTTGCCCTGTTTGCAGCAAGGCATTGCCCAGTGCACTCAACTCCCCATTTACCGCTTGCCGCAGGCGGATGCCAGCCTGCTCGGTGCGGCGCAGTTAGCTGCCAGGTTATCCTTGACTACCAACATGCGCGCCGAAAAAATCGAAGTGGCTCAGTCTGTTAAAGAGCTACCGGAAAAATATGTACGCTGGAAGGTGTGGTTGGATATGATGCTGCGCCCCCGGCCAGCCGGGCGTGATTTGCAGACTCTTTGATAAGAGTTTGACAGGTGGGGAGGTCTCACATAGAATGCGCGCCCTTCGCAGTCCGTTATCCATATTTTAAAGATTTAGGAAATGCCATGAAAACATTTTCCGCTAAGCCGCACGAAGTCCAGCATGACTGGTTGCTGGTTGATGCCGCCGACAAGATTCTGGGCCGTTTGGCCAGCCAGATTGCTATCCGCTTGCGCGGCAAGCATAAGGCCATCTACACACCGCACGTTGATACCGGCGATTTCGTCGTGGTCGTCAATGCCGACAAGCTGCGCGTGACCGGCAACAAGGCTCAGGACAAGATTTACTACCGCCATACGGGTTATCCCGGCGGTATTCACGCAACCAATTTCCTTAAGCTGCAACAGCGCCATCCACAGCGCGTGTTGCAAAAGGCCGTGCGCGGCATGTTGCCAAAAGGACCTCTGGGCTATGCGATGTTGAGCAAGCTCAAGGTCTACGGCGGTGCAACTCATCCGCACAGCGCGCAGCAACCGAAACTTATTGAACTGTTGAAGGCTTAATTATGAGCGTAACTTATAACTACGGAACAGGCCGTCGCAAGAGCGCGGTGGCACGTGTGTTCATGAAGCCCGGTAAGGGCGAAATCGTTGTCAACGACAAGCCGATCGACGAGTTTTTCTCGCGCGAGACAGGTCGTATGGTGGTGCGTCAACCTCTGGAACTGACAGAAATGATGGGCAAGTTCGACATCATGGTGAACGTTGCCGGTGGCGGCGAATCCGGTCAAGCGGGTGCGGTGCGCCATGGCATCACCCGCGCGCTGATTGATTTCGACGCAAACCTGAAGCCAGTCTTGAGCAAGGCAGGTCTGGTTACTCGTGATGCACGTGAAGTCGAGCGTAAGAAAGTCGGTCTGCGTAAAGCTCGTCGCAGGAAACAATTCTCCAAGCGTTAATCCTTCGGGATTACCGCTGGTCCTTCGGGACCAGCCGTTGGACGGAAAAGCCGCCTTTGGGCGGCTTTTCCATTTATCATTCGCAACCACTTTTAGAGAGGTGAACAATGCTTAAGGTTGGAATCGTTGGCGGGACAGGATATACCGGAGTTGAATTGCTACGGCTGCTGGCGGGACATCCGCAGGCGGAACTGCGGGTGATTACTTCGCGTGCCGATGCAGGCACACCGGTCAGCCAGATGTTCCCCAGCCTGCGCGGTCATGTCGATCTGAAGTTCACTCATCCGGATGAAGCACATCTCGACCAGTGCGACGTGGTGTTCTTCGCCACGCCCAATGGCATCGCCATGCAACAGACCCGTGCCTTGCTGGATGCGGGCGTGCGGGTGATCGACCTCGCTGCGGATTTCCGTATCCAGGACATCGCCGAGTGGGAAAAGTGGTACGGCATGACGCACGCCTGTCCCGACTTGGTGGCGGAAGCGGTGTATGGCTTGCCGGAAGTGAATCGGGCGAAAATCAAACAGGCGCGGCTGGTGGCCAATCCGGGTTGTTATCCGACGGCGGTGCAACTGGGTTTTATACCCTTGCTGGAAGCAGGGCTGATCGAGGAAGGTTCGCTGATCGCCGATGCCAAATCCGGCGTGTCCGGTGCAGGGCGCAAGGCCGAGGTTCACTCGCTGTTTTCCGAGGCTTCGGATAATTTCAAGGCTTACGGCGTGGCCGGGCATCGGCATTTGCCGGAGATTAAACAAGGGTTGGCAAACATCTTGGGCAAGCCGGTCGGGCTGACCTTTGTGCCGCACCTGACACCGCTGATACGCGGCATCCATGCCACGCTGTATGGGCGGATCAAGAAAGATGCTGACTTGCAGGCATTGTTTGAGCAGCGTTATGCTGGCGAGGCATTCGTTGATGTGCTACCTGCGGGTAGCATGCCCGAGACGCGTTCGGTGCGCGGTTCAAACATCTGCCGCATCGCGGTACACAGACCTCAAGGAGGTGACACGGTGGTTGTACTGTCGGTGATCGATAATCTAGTCAAAGGTGCGGCGGGACAGGCTGTGCAGAATATGAATATCATGTTCGGTTTGCCTGAGGCGGACGGAATAAACCTGATTCCTTTGTTGCCCTGAAAAAATGATACGCACCCTGAAACGCAGATTCAGTATTTCCGCGCCGCGCTTGTCGGTACGTCCCCATGTGCCATGGTATGTGCGCTGGGCCATTACGTTACCCTTCCTGCTAATCATGGGTTATCTGGTGTGGTGGGCTTACGACACGGGAATGGAATTGGCCGGATTTCATCGCGGGCAAGCGGAGAAGGAGATCGCTGAGTTGCGTGATCGGGTGGTATTTCTGGAGGCGGAGAATGCCAAACAGACCAATCAGATTGCGGTGGATGAGCGTCAAACACAGATTCAGCAAGCGGCCGCAGATGAAGTGCAAGTTCAGGTCAAGGCGCTGCATGACGAGAATTCTCAATTGCAGGAAGATTTGTCATTCTTTCAAAATCTTCCACTTACTGCCGGGCGTGATGCGGATTTGTCTATCCATAGACCCAAATTGGAAGCAGGAAGTCTTCCCGGTGAATATCACCTGCGGATGTTGTTAGTGCAGGGTATTCAGCGTCAAGGACGGGATTTTGAAGGTGACCTTCAGATACTGGTGAACGGTGCAAATGGTGGCCAAAAAGTAGTGTTACAATTCCCTCGGCAGAATGAAGCTGAAGTTGCGGAGCACCGTTTGAGCTTCAGGTATTATCAGCGTGTGGATCGAGTGTTCAGACTGCCACCCGACACACGCGTTGATAGCGTTGAAATCAGGGTGTTTGAAAAGGGACTGCAAGAGCCCAAAGCAAAGCAGACAGTATTGCTTTCATAATGGAGAAGACTTGATGTTCAATAAGCATAGCAAGCCGCAAAACCGCATTGACTCACTAATTGGTCTGGGTACCAAGGTCAAGGGTGATGTGTTTTTCACAGGTGGATTGCGTGTGGACGGTGAGATCAGTGGTAATGTGGTTGCAGATCAGTCCAAAGCCAGCACACTGGTTTTAAGCGAGCATGCCAAAGTTGATGGTGAGATCAGGGTGACTCATCTGGTAGTGAATGGAGTAGTGACTGGACCGATACATGCGTCGGAATATATGGAACTACAAAGCAAGGCCAAGATCACAGGTGATGTGAAGTACAAGACGTTGGAGATTCAATTGGGCGCGATTGTTGAAGGAAAATTGGTACACCTTAATGAAGCATCGGAAAAAGTGGTATCGCTCAAACTGAGTGGCACCGAATCAAAATAATACAGTAAGGAGAAGAACATGAATGCAGTGACCGAAATGCAAGACCCGCTGTTGTTTACCGACAGCGCGGCAAATAAAGTGAAACAGTTGATCGAGGAGGAAGGTAACAATGAGCTCAAGCTGCGTGTGTTCGTCAGTGGTGGCGGCTGTTCCGGCTTTCAATACGGTTTCACTTTTGACGAAGTAGCCAACGAAGACGACACTGTAATGAGCAAGAATGGCGTGCAATTATTGATTGACCCGATGAGTTTCCAGTATCTGGTTGGTGCGGAGATTGACTACACCGAAGGTCTGGAAGGTTCGCAGTTTGTCATCAGGAATCCGAATGCCACCACTACCTGTGGTTGCGGATCGTCTTTCTCGGTATAAATCAGGCTGTTTGTTTCTCAAAAACGGGGCGCATCTGCGCCCCGTTTGTTTTATGCCGGGTAAATTGCACCCAACACACAGGGATGTTTTGCACCGGTGACGGCAGGCAGGTTGGATGGGCGCAGATGCAAAGTCTGTTGAGCCAGCCAGGCAAAGGCAATGGCCTCCATCCAGTCGGCGGCAATACCCAACACATCAGTTTTCAGAATGCGACATTGCGGTAGCGCATGTCGCAAATGCGATACCAGCGCGTTGTTATGTGCTCCGCCGCCGCACAGGTAGAGCTCTTCCACTCCAGTACAGAAGTGTTGTACAGCATCGGCAATGCTGTCGCCAGTGAGCGCGAGCAATGTTGCCTGCACGTCCTCGGGGATTTCGTTTCCGTTTAGATGTTTTTCCAGCCAAGCCATGTTGAACAAATCACGCCCGGTGCTCTTGGGTGGAGTGGCGACAAAGAAAGGCTCGGCTAACAATCTTTGCAGCAGCAAGGGGATGATCTTGCCGCTGGCAGACCATGCGCCATTCTTGTCGAAGAGTTCCGCTTGATGTTTGGTGATCCATGCATCCATCAGCAGGTTGCCCGGGCCGCTATCGAACCCTGTCGTATTCTCCCTTGGGGGAAGATCAGTCAGATTGGCGATGCCGCCGATGTTGAGAATGGCGCGGTGGATGCTTGCGTGGCGCAGCACATGATCATGAAAAGCCGGAACCAGCGGTGCTCCCTGTCCGCCCGCCGCGATGTCGCGTGAGCGGAAGTCGCTTACCACATTAATGCCGGTCAACTCGGCCAACAACGCTGCATTGTTGAGTTGAATGGTATAGCCAAGTTCCGGACGGTGGCGGATGGTCTGCCCGTGACAACCTATGGCTTGAATTTGCTCCGGTGCGAATCCGGATTTCTTCAGCAAAGCATGTATCGCATCGGCGTATTCATTCGCCAATTGAATGGCAATGACTTGCGACTGGTGCAGTTCGTCAGAGGCAGCCGTGTGCAGAGCGAGTATCGCCTCTTTTAGGGATTCGGCATAGAGTTGGTAATGGCTGGAAACCAGCCGCGGTGAAGCTTGCGAGAGATCAACCAGCGCGGCATCAATGCCATCCAGGCTGGTGCCGGACATGATGCCAATGTATAAGTCGGGTGTGGTGTTCACCTAGTCAAGTTTGGCGACACGGGTATTGCGCAACATATCCAGCTGCCCGTACAGATTGGCAGTTGCGTCCGCAAATGCGGCCTTTTGCGCTTCGCTGATCGGTTTGCCGTCCGGCAGCGCAACTTTCAACGGGTCGCGCTGGATGCCGTTTATCCTGAATTCATAATGCAGATGCGGTCCGGTGGCCAAGCCAGTCATGCCGACATAACCTATGATCTGTCCTTGCCCCACATGTTGGCCGCTACGCAGGCCGCCGGCGAAGCGCGACAGGTGGCCGTAAACTGTAGTGTAACGGCCTTGGTGATTGACCATCACCACATTGCCATAGCCGTTTTGTTTGCCGACGAAGGCTACTATACCGTCGCAAGTAACCTTGACCTTGGTGCCCATCGGAGCGGCGTAATCCACGCCTTTATGTGAACGCCACTTATTTAGTATCGGATGGAAGCGTGACATGCTGAAACCGGAACTGACACGAGAAAACTCGAGCGGTGATCGAAGGAAAGCTTTGCGCATGCTCTTGCCATCCGGTGAGTAATAATTGCCGCCCGATTCGGTGTTCTGGAAGTACGCAGCGCGGTAAGCGTTACTGTGGTTGATGAATTCGGCAGAGAGGATGCGACCGGTACGTGTTGGCTCGCCGTTGATATACGTCATTTCGTAAATGACGGTGAACTTGTCGCCCTTGCGCAGATCGCGATGAAAATCAATGTCACCGCCGAAGATGTCAGCCAACTGGTTGGCTGCGGGATCGGGCAGGCCGGCCTCATCGGTTGCGGCGAATAGATTCGTCTTGATCTCCCCGGTGCGGACTTGTATGCGCTGTTCGGTAATGGCGGGCAATGTGCGCGCTTTGAAGTCGTTGCCGGTCTTTTCGATAATGATTTGGTTGGCGTCGTTGCCCTGATAGCGCAGTGCCAACAACGCACCGTTGGCATCTGTTTCGGCTTGAACATCTTTGCCTACGGCCAACTGGCGTAATCCTTCGGCGGCCTTATTCTTGCGCAAGTAGTCGCTGGCAGGTTGGTCTTCTACGTTCAGGCGGCGCAACAACTCGGCAATCGTGTCGCCGCGCTGGATGCGTTCGTTACGCCAAAAAGTTGTAGCGTTGCCAGCAATTGCGGGAGCGGAAGGTAGGACAATGTCTTCAATCACGGACTTTTGCTCGCGCGTGATGGTATCCGCCTGTGGCATGATGCCGAAGGCTGTCACTACACCCAATAAAGGCAGGGTAGAGAGTGTGACGAACCAGCGCAACTTCATTTTGTGTGCGTGTGATAAAGTATTTTGCGGTAACATTCGCGCCTCCCAAGGCGGCAGTGCTGGCAGTCAGTGGCCCTTCAGCGACAGACGCTAGCACTTGTTGAGATGAAATTGGTGCGCACTTTAACAGAAAGCGCTAGCCCCTCAAAACCCGTTCAGACATTGGGCGAAAAACAGACAAGCGGTCTTTCGATATGAATCAACAAGAAATTCTCAATCAAATCAAACGCGGCAGCGACGAATTGCTGCTCGAATCCGAACTAATCAAGAAATTGGATCAAGGTCGCCCGTTGCGCATCAAAGCCGGTTTCGATCCTACCGCGCCCGACCTGCACCTCGGTCACACCGTGCTGCTCAATAAAATGCGCCAGTTGCAGGACTTGGGGCACCACGCGCTATTCCTGATCGGCGACTTCACCGGCATGATCGGCGACCCTACAGGAAAAAACACTACCCGTCCGCCACTGTCGCGTGAGCAGGTGCTTGCCAATGCGCAGAGTTACCGCGAGCAAGTATTCAAAGTGCTTGATCCGAATAAAACTGAAGTCGTGTTCAACTCCACTTGGATGGATAAATTCAGCGCGGTCGATCTGATTCGCCTCGCTGCCACACATACTGTGGCGCAGATGCTGGAGCGCGACGACTTCTCCAAGCGCTATAAAGCCAACCAGCCCATCGCCATCCACGAATTCATCTATCCGCTGGTGCAAGGCTATGACTCCGTCGCGCTCAAGGCTGATATTGAACTAGGCGGCACCGACCAGAAATTCAACCTGCTGATGGGACGCGAACTGCAAAAGCACTTTGGCCAACCCGCGCAGTGTGTGCTCACCATGCCGCTATTGGAGGGGCTGGACGGCATTAACAAGATGTCCAAGTCGCTGGGTAACTACGTTGGCATCACCGACACACCGCAAGAAATGTTTGGCAAATTGATGTCAGTCTCCGATGATTTGATGTGGCGCTACCTTGAATTGCTCTCCTTTCGCAGTCTGGCGCAGATCGAAAATTTCCGCGAAGAAGTGAATGGCGGCCGCAACCCGCGCGACATCAAAGTGCTGCTGGCGCAGGAAATCGTCGCCCGATTCCACACGCAAAAAGCCGCCGAAGACGCACTGGCGGAATTTGAAGCACGCTTCCAGAAAGGCGTGCTGCCGGACGATATGCCTGAAATTAGTGTTGCCGGAACCAACGGCAACATAGGTATCGCTCAACTTCTCAAACAGGCCGGTTTTGTTCCCAGCACATCCGAAGCGCTGCGCATGATAGATGCCGGAGCAGTCAAACTCGACGGCGAAAAAGTCGGCGACAAAGCACTGCAACTCAAGGCGGGAGCGGTGGTTGTGGCGCAAGTTGGCAAACGCAAGTTCGGGCGGATAACGGTGCAATAAATATCGGTTGTGTAATAAAGCGTTGTTTTGTAGAATCGCGCCCTCGAATTTTTGGTAGAAGGTAGTTTGTTCATGACAACAGTACGTGTTAAAGAGAATGAGCCGTTCGAAGTGGCGATGCGCCGCTTCAAGCGTTCGGTGGAAAAAACCGGTCTGTTGACCGAATTGCGTGCTCGTGAGTTTTACGAGAAGCCCACCGCAGAGCGCAAGCGCAAGCTGGCTGCTGCCGTGAAGCGCCATTACAAGCGCCTGCGTAGCCAGACTCTCCCGCCTAAGCTGTATTGATCTGCCTCGCCTCTCGGGCGAAGGGTAGTTTGATATGAGTCTCAAGCAGCAAATCACCGAAGACATGAAGACCGCGATGCGCGCCAGGGAAACGGCGCGTCTCGGGGCGATTCGTCTTTTACTCGCGGCGATGAAGCAGCGCGAGGTGGACGAGCGCATCGAGCTAACGGATACTGATGTGGTTGCCATCATCGAAAAGATGTTGAAGCAGCGCCGCGATTCCATCAGTCAATTCGAAGCGGCAAACCGTCAGGATTTGGTGGATATCGAAAAGTTTGAAGTAACCGTGTTGCAGACCTATATGCCGCAGCAACTCAGCGAGGCCGATGTTATCGCCGCCATCGCCGAGGCCATCGCTGCGACAGGTGCAGCCGGACCGCAAGATATGGGTAAAGTGATGGGCGTGGTAAAGCCCAAGCTGGCCGGACGTGCCGATATGGGCAAAGTTTCCGGTCTGATTAAAGCGCAACTGACCAAGTAATCGTTTCTCTAGCAGTATCTCCATTAGTCGATGCGGCGTATCTCAGCCGCTAATGCGCGAGGGCAGAGTGATTCCAAAAAGTTTCATTCAGGATCTGCTCAATCGTCTCGACATCGTGGATGTGATTGAGCGTTATCTTCCGCTCAAAAAAGCCGGTGCCAACTTTGTCGCCTGCTGCCCCTTCCATAACGAAAAATCTCCGTCTTTTACAGTTAGCCAGTCCAAACAGTTCTATCACTGTTTCGGTTGCGGAGCGCATGGCACTGCCATTGGTTTTGTCATGGAACACGCCGGGATGGGCTACGTCGAAGCGATAGAAGAACTGGCGAAAAGCATCGGCGTGGCGGTTCCGCAGGAAGCGTCCAATTTGCCGCAACACAAGGTCGCGCCCGATCTGTACGACCTGATGCAATCCGCCACGCGCTACTACCGCGAGCAACTGAAAAAAACGCCGCGCGCCATTGAATACTTGAAGGGGCGCGGTTTGAGCGGTGAAGTCGCCGCGCGCTTCGGCATCGGTTATTCGCCTGATGATTGGCAGAACCTAAAGGCGGCGGTGCCGAATTATCAGGACACCAGTTTGGTTGAAACCGGATTGGTCATTGAAGGCGAAGGCGGTAAACGTTACGACCGATTCCGCGACCGCATCATGTTCCCCATTGTCAATGTGCGAGGACAGGTCATCGGTTTCGGTGGACGCGTACTGGACAAGGGCGAACCGAAATATCTGAATTCTCCGGAAACACCGCTGTTTGAAAAAGGCCACGAACTCTACGGTTTGTATCAGGCGCAAAAATCCATCCGCGCGCAGCAACGTGTGATCGTGGTCGAAGGCTACATGGACGTGGTGGCACTGGCGCAACACGGCGTGGAATATGCCGTGGCCACACTGGGTACGGCTACCACGCCGTATCATGTGCAAAAGCTGTTGCGCCTGTGCGATCAGGTAGTGTTCTGCTTCGATGGCGACAAGCCTGGGCAAAAAGCGGCGTGGCGTGCTCTGGAAAACGCGTTGCCGCAACTGGTGGACGGCAAACGCATTGGATTTTTGTTTTTGCCGGAAGAGCACGATCCCGACACTTACATCCGCGAATATGGTGCCGAAGCCTTCGAGCACGAACTGGAAAATTCGCTGCCGCTTTCTGGTTATCTGCTGCGCGAACTCACCGCGCAAGTCGATTTGCACACTCAAGAAGGTCGCAGCGCTTTGCTGAAAAATGCACAGCCGCTGCTTACCGCAATCACGGCGCCGGCCACCGCATTGCTGTTGCGCAAGGAGGTGGCCGCGCTGGCGGGCGTGACGCAAGCAGAGTTGGAGGCGTTATATGTCATCAAGCCGATTGCCGCACCGCAGCGTGCCGCGCCGCCAAAAGTCAAACGCTCCACGCCTTCAAGTTTGCGCACCTTGTTGCGCTGTCTGGTGATGCGCCCGGAATTGGCGCGCCAGTTGCCACACGATAGCCACACTGAGGGGGTGGAAGGCGCGGCCATCGCTGCCTTGGTCGATTGGTTGAGCGAATCGGTGGACGAGACAAGCACAGCGGCAATGATTCAGCATTTTCAGGACACAGCGCACGAAGCGGTGTTCGCCTCTGCACAGGGAGAGGTGATGCAGTGGGGCGAGAGTTTTGATGTCGAGTCCGAATTCGCCGGATCGCTGGAAAAGCTGCGCGAGGAATCGCGCAGGGCGGAGTTGGATACCTTGCACGCGAAAATGCAGGGCAGGGACTTAAAAGTCCTGAATGAACAAGAACGGGCACGTTATTTGCAGTTGCTGCAAAGAGGGTGAGCGTAGCTAACCTTCGGAAAAGTTTTGGAAATCGGGTATAATCCGCGACCTTTTCGAAGGCGCTTTTGATTTAATGCGCCCGCTGTAATCGAGTACAAATCAACTTTGGGAACCCTCAAAATGGCGACTCCGCAACAAAAGAAACCCGCAATTCAAGCCAAACAACCTGCTGCCGCCAAACAAACAGCCAAAGACAAGGCGGCCGCAGCTGCTGCCATGGTTGATCCTGCGCAGGATGTCGAGGAGCGGCGCACGCGCCTGAAAGCGCTGATCCTGCTGGGCAAGGAGCGCGGCTATCTGACTTATGCGGAAATCAACGACCACTTGCCGGACATGCTCGAAGTTGAGCAGGTCGAAGGTGTGGTTAGCATGATTAACGACATGGGCATCACGGTGTGCGACGTTGCGCCGGATTCAGAAACGCTGTCGATGGCCGAGACCACGCCGGTGGTTGCCGACGAAGATGCCGCCGCCGAAGCCGAAGCTGCAATCTCTACTGTAGATTCCGAATTTGGACGCACCACCGACCCGGTTCGCATGTACATGCGCGAAATGGGCGTGGTGAATCTGCTCACCCGACAGGATGAGATCGAGATCGCCAAGCGTATCGAAGATGGCCTGAAACATATGATTCAGGCCATCTCTGCTTGTCCCGCAACTATTGCCGAGATTTTGTTATTGGCCGGCAAGGTGGCAAAAGATGAGTTACGTATTGACGAATTAATTGATGGTTTCGTTGATAGCGAAGATGAAGCAAAGATTGGTGCCGACGAAAGCGAAGAAGAAGAAGAAGCTGAAACCGAGGAATCTGACGAAGAGGAAGAGGACGACGAAGAAGCCACCGCCGCCGCCGCTGCCGCCAATTTGGCGCAACTCAAAGCAGACGCGCTGGAACGCTTCGCGATCATCAGCGACAACTTCATCAAGCTGGGCAAGGCCTATGAGAAGCACGGCTATCGCAGCAAGCAATACGACAAGCTGCAACAGCAAATCTCCGACGATCTGATGCAGTTCCGTTTCTCCGCCAAGCAAGTGGATGCGCTGTGCGACACCATGCGTGGACTGGTGGAAGAAGTGCGCGCCTGCGAACGCAGCATTCAGGATTTGTGCGTGACCAAAGCGCACATGCCGCGTCCGCACTTCATCAAAGTGTTTCCGCCCAACGAAAGCAATCTGGATTGGGTGAAGCACGAAATCGCGGCCAAAAAACCCTACAGCGAAACACTGTCGCGTCACCAGCCCGCCATCATCGATCAGCAAAAGAAGATGATCGCGCTGCAACAACGCGTCGGCATCCCGATTCTTGATCTGAAAGAGATCAACAAGCAGATGACCAATGGCGAAGCCAAAGCACGCCGCGCCAAGCGCGACATGATCGAGGCCAACCTGCGTCTGGTGATTTCCATCGCCAAGAAATACACCAACCGTGGTTTGCAATTCCTTGATCTGATTCAGGAAGGCAATATCGGTTTGATGAAGGCTGTGGACAAATTCGAATACCGTCGAGGTTACAAATTCTCGACCTATGCGACATGGTGGATTCGTCAGGCCATCACCCGTTCCATCGCCGACCAGGCGCGCACCATCCGCATCCCGGTGCACATGATCGAAACCATCAACAAGATGAATCGAATCTCGCGCCAGATTTTGCAAGAGACCGGACAGGAAGCTGATGCCGCCACTCTAGCGATCAAGATGGAAATGCCGGAAGACAAAATCCGCAAAATCCTCAAGATCGCCAAGGAACCAATCTCCATGGAGACCCCTGTGGGTGACGACGACGATTCGCATCTGGGCGACTTCATCGAAGATGCCAACTCGCTGGCCCCTGTCGAAGCGGCGGTATACGACAGCCTGCGCAACGTCACTAAGGATATTCTGGATAGCCTCACCCCGCGTGAAGCCAAAGTGCTGCGTATGCGTTTTGGCATTGAAATGAATACCGACCACACACTGGAAGAAGTCGGCAAACAATTCGATGTAACCCGCGAACGTATCCGTCAGATTGAAGCCAAGGCATTGCGCAAACTACGTCATCCATCGCGTTCGGAAAAGCTCAAGAGCTTCCTCGACGGCGAAAGTTAAGTTCACGGGCCCTTAGCTCAGTTGGTTAGAGCAGAGGACTCATAATCCTTTGGTCCGCGGTTCAAGTCCGCGAGGGCCCACCAACAAAACAAGGAGTTACACTTAGGTGTAGCTCCTTTTTTCTTGCCTCATCCAATAGCACCACTATTCATGCAGCATCAAGACCGACATCAAAATCTGCATCACTTTTTTGTGTGGAAAATCCTTTGCTCTACCTCTAATTCCGCAGTTTCCTAATTGAGCGTATGCGATTTTGACTTTCTCTGTTGCTTAATTGCTGGACCCTTCCCAGCCAATCGGCAGATCATTACCTCGGATTTGACGCAATCCACATATCGAGTTGCGTGGAAGGTCATGACTTCTTTCTTTGCCATGAGCTCATTTAGATGCAGATGTACGTTGTTTAGCGGTATGCGCGTTGCGACAGCTATTTCAGTGTCGAGACCTTCACCATGCTTGTTCAGGTATTCCAGAATCTTTTCCATTTTATCAGCCAACTCCATGTCAAAAAGAACAATGTTTAAGATGGAGTTTATTCTTCTTAGTTCAAGCCCCGTTCGTGACTGCTGTTGTCTTTGATTCTGGAATTGATGATGGTCACTCGTCGTAAGTGCGCAATTTTGCAACGTCCCTGATGCATACATCCTTACCTTCCACCTTGATCAAGCCAGCATCGGACAAATTGTGAAGGATGCGTGAAAAAGTTTCCGGGGTGATGTTGAGATTGGATGCGATCACATTCTTGTTGGCCGACAAGCTTATGTGGATGTCCTTACCTTCCTTGATCTTCTCCAGATCATGCAGCAGGTAATCGATCACTCGTTGTGCCGAGGAACGTAGCGAGAGCGATTCGACGTTCTGAATCAGACGGTGCAGGCGAGTGGAAAGTCCCGCCAGCATTTTGCGGCAGAAGGCCGGATCGCTGTCGATGCCGCCAACAATCACATTCTTGTTGATATGAAGTGCCAGCGAGTCTGTCAGAGCTTGTGCGTAAACCGGGTACGGCTTACCCATGAACATAACTGCTTCGCCAAAGCTTTGTCCAGGCCCGAGCAAATCGACAACTTTCTCGATCCCTTGCGGTGAAGTTAAGGCTAGTTTGATCTGGCCATGAATCACTACATAAAATCCGTTTGAAGCATCGCCACGCTGGAACAACACATTGCCGCGTACCAAGTGAAGTTCGCGCGTACCTTGGGCAATGCGCTCGATTTCTTCCGATGACATTTCACAAAACAAGGGGAGGCGAACGAGGAAAGCGGGGACTTTAACTGGGTTGGTCAAGACGGCTCCTTAAAATCCAAGTGGCTGATTATATGTTCAAGCACTACGAATAGCGAAGTGATGAAGCAGTGGACGATACGCTGGATTTGCATTCGCCATCGTAAAACCGCTGAATAAGTCTCTGCTTGAATGTGCAGTACGAGCAGATTACCAATCATGAAATATCGTTCCTTGACTCAGCTCAAGGAAACACGCGCGGTATACGTCGAAAATGCACGCCAGCTGCTTCAGATTATTCAAACTGCAGAGGTACTCCTGAAAGGAAAAATAGATGTTGGTAGATCAGGTATTGTCCAGCGAAATGGATGAATTGCTTGACCGCATGCGAACGGTTAGCTAGGAGGTCGTTATGCACGAACGCATTGTCGATGCGCGCTGGTTGGCACCACCCGAGCCGATGGAACTAACCCTCGAAGCGCTTAATGTTCTTGAGTCAGGCGAACGCCTACGATTGCTGATTCAACGCATACCTCACTTGCTGTTTTCGATTCTGCAAGAATGGGGCTACGACTATCAAATGCACGACTGCGACGATGGCAGCTACGAAATATTGATCTGGTACAAGGGACAAGACTCCACCAACAGCAATGCAGAGTCGTTGTGACCGCGCAGACAGGTTTATCTTCCGATCAGGCACTGCCGAACAGTGTGTAGCCGCGTCTGTTCATCACCACATCTTGTTTTGCTTCGGATCGAGCTTCTTCATTCTGCAGAACATGACTGCACTGGTGATGTGTCCGACTTTCACTGTCGTTAGCCATCGCCCTCCTGTCGCAGCAAATAATTCCACACACACAAATTGCTTCAGATGGATTTTCTTGACTGAAGTCAAGGATTGGCATGCTACCCCTGAGTTACTGTGAGTACGCCGTGATTTATGAACTTGGTTGCGCGCCTTATTTTTCCGAACACAAGGATGAAAAGGCAAAGCAATCAAGGTCGGGGCAACAACCAATGCAGATACATTCATTCAGGAGGTAAGTTATGAGCGAAACGTTTACCAAGGCGATGGCGCGAAACATATTTTATGGGGGGGCGGTATTTTTCTTCCTGTTGTTTCTCGGCTTGACCTTCGACACAGTGCAGGGCCTGCCAAAACGGGATCATCGGGAGAACATCACCGATGCCGTGGTACGCGGCAAGCACATCTGGGAAACACGCGACTGCGTCGGATGCCACACCATCTTGGGTGAAGGTGCGTATTTCGCTCCCGAGTTGGGCAACGTCTATAAGCGCCGTGGCGGTGATTTCATCAAGGCGTGGATTAAGGGCCAACCCACTGGAGCTCCGGGGCGCCGTCAGATGCCGCAATTCAATTTGACCGATCAGCAACTCGATGACGTGGTCGAATTCCTGAAATGGACATCAGAGATCAACACCAACAATTGGCCGCCTAACATCCAAGGCTGATCCAGTAGATACCCTGTCACAAAACGGTTTAGGAGGAACTCAAGATGCAATTTAAATCCCAAGCGGTGGCGAAGCCATATTTCATTGCCGCCATTGGCCTGTTCGTCGGACAAATTCTGTTCGGCCTGATAATGGGCTATCAGTATGTGGTAGGAGACTTTTTGTTTCCCTACATTCCTTTCAACGTGGCCCGTATGGTTCACACCAACCTGCTGATCGTGTGGATTCTGTTCGGCTTCATGGGCGCGGCTTATTATTTGATTCCCGAGGAAGCGGAGACTGAGCTATATAGCCCCAAGCTGGCCATGATCATGTTCTGGATCTTTCTGGTTGCGGGTGTGCTGACCATCGTCGGCTATCTGGCGGTGCCTTACGCCACGCTTGCGCATATGACGGGCAACGACATTCTAGCCACCATGGGACGGGAATTCCTTGAACAACCGCTACCGACCAAAGTTGGTATCGTGATCGTGGCGCTGGCCTTCCTGTTCAACATCAGCATGACTGTGCTCAAGGGTCGCAAAACTTCGATCAGTCTGGTGCTGCTGATGGGACTGTGGGGTCTGGCGATATTCTTCCTGTTCTCTTTCTACAACCCGTCCAATCTGGTGCTGGATAAATATTTCTGGTGGTGGACGGTGCATTTGTGGGTAGAAGGCGTTTGGGAACTGATCCTTGGTGCAATGCTGGCCTTTGTGCTGATCAAGATCACCGGTGTTGACCGTGAAGTCATCGAAAAATGGCTCTACATCATTATCGCCATGACCCTGATCACCGGCATCATCGGCACCGGCCATCACTACTTCTGGATCGGTACGCCGGAATACTGGCAATGGTTCGGTTCCGTGTTCTCTGCCTTAGAGCCCATACCGTTCTTTATGATGACTGTGTTTGCCTTCAATATGGTGAACCGTCGCCGCCGCGAGCATCCCAACAAAGCTGCCACGCTGTGGGCACTGGGTACGGGCGTGATGTCTTTCCTCGGTGCGGGCGTGTGGGGATTCATGCACACACTGGCTCCGGTGAACTTCTACACCCACGGCACGCAGATCACCGCAGCCCACGGCCACATGGCGTTCTACGGCGCTTATGTGATGGTGAACCTGACCATGATCTCCTACGCCATGCCACTGTTGCGCGGCCGTAGTGCAAACTCTGGCCCGTCGCAAGTCATGGAAATGTGGGCGTTCTGGCTGATGACAGTGTCCATCGTATTCATCACGTTGTTCCTCACCGCTGCAGGCATTTTGCAAATCTGGCTGCAACGCATGGGTAGCAATCCGATGAGCTTCATGGAAGCGCAGGATCAGGTGATGTTGTTCTACTGGTTGCGCGAAATCACCGGCTTCGTGTTCTTGATCGGCTTGGTGCTGTATATCTGGAGCTTCTTCTATAAGAACAGCGAAGCTCAGGCAGCAGCGTAATTTTGTTCTTCAAAGGGGGCGTTCGCGCCCCCTTTTTTTATTTCATCACGACCTTCCGCTTTGACAAATAATTCAATCGCATCACATGAAATTCACGCCACACCGCCGGGCGACTTGGCGATCTGGTTTTTCATCTTTGCCGAACTGCTGGCCTTCGGAATTTTCTTCGTCGCCTACGCTTTTGCGCGGGCACACAACGTGGTGCTGTTCAACGAATCGCAACAGCACCTCAATATTACTTCCGGCGCCATCAATACCCTGGTGCTGATTACCAGCAGCTATTTCATGGTGCGCGCAGTCGCGGCCATCAAACAGAATTTATCGCGCGAATGCGCGCGCTGGATCGCCGCCGCCATTGGCTTTGGCGGGATTTTTCTGGTCATCAAACTGTTCGAGTTTCACGCCAAGTTCGCCGACGGCATCACGCTCAGCACCAACACTTTTTACATGTTCTATCTGTCGCTGACGATCTTCCATTTCATGCACGTGATCCTCGGTATGGTGATCCTGATGGCGGTGATGCTGAAGGCAAGAAGCGGTGGCTATAGTGCGGAAAATCATACCGGCGTGGAAACCGGAGCCTCTTATTGGCACATGGTGGATCTGCTGTGGATCATCCTGTTCCCGCTGGTTTACGTGATTCACTAGACTCTCATGGATAAACCTCACTTCATTCGTCCCTGCACTTATATTTGGCTAGCCTTGATGCTGCTGACCGTGACCACCTATAGCATCGGCGAAGCAGGGCTGGGCGGCCTCACCGTCATGTTGATCGTGATAGGTACTGCGGCAATCAAGGTGCAGTTGATGGCCAACTATTTCATGGGACTGCGCCGTACCCGCTGGTTGTGGCGCGGTATCGTGCTGGGCTGGCTGCTGCTGGTGACGGGGCTGATTACCATCGCTTACTTATCCACGATCAAGTAATTATTTCCCCGCTTGGTCTAGACTAAATCAAATCCTGACATTGGTTCTGATTATGAGTGAGTTACCTTTCTACAAGCCGCACAGCAACGAGATTGAGCTGTTCGAGCATGCCTATCGCAACCGTTTGCCACTGCTGATCAAGGGGCCGACCGGTTGCGGCAAGACGCGCTTCGTGACACACATGGCGGCCAAGCTCGGCTTGCCGCTTTATACCGTGGCCTGCCACGACGACCTCACCGCCTCCGACTTGGTAGGTCGGCATCTTATCGGCGACGGCGTGACCTACTGGAATGACGGGCCACTGACGCGCGCGGTGCGCGAAGGCGGCATTTGCTATCTGGACGAAGTGGTGGAAGCGCGTAAGGACACCACCGTGGTACTACATCCGCTCTCCGACGACCGCCGCATCCTGCCTATCGAACGCACAGGAGAGATTCTGCAGGCGCCGCCGGAATTCATGCTGATCGTTTCCTACAACCCCGGTTACCAGAACTTCCTCAAAGGCATGAAGCCCAGCACACGCCAGCGTTTCGTCAGCCTGCGTTTCGATTTTCCGGGAGCTGAACTGGAACAGCAGATCGTCATCGGCGAGACCGCCGCGGATACCATGCTGGCGAAGCGTTTGGTCAATCTCGCCAACAGCCTGCGCGCACTCAAAGAGCATGATCTGGAAGAAGCCGCCAGCACGCGTCTGCTGGTCTATACCGCAACGCTGATCGGTAGCGGATTCGATCCGGTGGATGCCTGCCGCGCCGCGCTGGTGGAGCCGCTCACCGACGACGAAGAGACTGCCGAGGCGCTGATGGAGATCGTTTATGCCAGCTTCGGCAGATGACAGCGAGCAACCCGGACAAACCCTCGCGGTAATGGCGGAAGTGCTTTATCTCGCCAATCTGCTGCTGGCACCGGGATTGTGCTTCGTCATTCTGCTGCACCTGTATTTCAAACATCGTGCGTCTGCACCGCAGTTGGCCGTTTGTCATTTGAAGCAAACGGTTTCCGCCAGCATCTGGGCGGGGATATTGCTGGTGATCGCCAACCTTGCCATTCTCTTGCTCGGCGGTTACACCTCGGCCAATACCTGGATCGTGCTCATCGTATATTTCGTCACTTGCCATTCCACCTTGGTGCTGCTGGGTATCATCGGTTTGTCCAAAGCAATGGCCGGACAGCAATACGTTTATCCTCTGCTTGGAAAGAAGTGTGATGGATAAGATTCAACGCATGCGACTGCTGTCACAAGCCGGCTTTTTCATGCTGTTCGTGCTGGCGCCGGTGTTCGACCTGTTCCGGCTGGACCTCAACCTCAAGCATTTCTTTTTTCTGGGCATGCACTGGACGCTGGGGCTGGATGATTTTGTCGCAGGAAAGATCGATGCTACTCACGCAGCTTTCAACATTGCGCTGCGCGGCGGTTTGCCTATCATCGGCACCATCGCACTCGGCGTGTGGGTCTCATGGAAATACGGGCGACTGTATTGCGGCTGGTTGTGTCCGCATTTTTCCGTGGTGGAAACCATCAATCAACTGATGCGCCGCACCATCGGCAGGCAAAGTCTGTGGGATCGCCAAGCGCTGCCGGAGAAGAATGCCGACAGCTCTTACACCCGTGCCAATCCGCTTTACTGGCTGGTGTTGCTGCCGCTGGTAGTGGCCTTCGCCTTCGTGTGGGCGATTGCGCTGCTGACCTATCTGCTGCCGCCGACAGAAATCTACGGCAACCTGTGGCATGGCACGCTGACCCGCAACCAGAGTGTTTTCCTCGGAGTCGGCACGCTCGCCTTCTTTGTCGAATTCATGTTCGCCAGACATCTGTTCTGCCGCTACGCCTGTGCCGTCGGCCTGTTCCAGAGCATCGCCTGGATGGCGAACCGCAAAGCCATGGTGATCGGCTTCAACCGCCGTCGCGTGGACGAGTGCGCCGATTGCAATGCGGCCTGCGACAACATCTGCCCGATGCGCATCAAACCGCGCAAAATCAAACGTCTCATGTTCACTTGCACCCAATGCGGCCAGTGCGCCAACGCCTGTTCCCAAGTGCAGGCCAACAATCCCGACGGTTCGCTGTTGAAGTGGGTGCAAGACGAATGCGCGCTCGATAAATCGGCGCGAGATTTCGGGCATCACGATGCAATTCCATTGCATTGTTACGATCAGGAAAAGAAAAAATAAATGGAAGAACATATTGGAGCGCTGTGGCACAAGCTCATCACCGGCGCAGCCGACAAACGCTACCCGCACGAGGCAGTCACGCTGGAGCAGATCAGCAAGACAGCCGGGATTTTGTTTCGCGCTTGGGGCGGCGATAGCGGACTCGCGGTGAAATCGGCAACCGTCACCCAGCACGGCGCGAAACGCAGCTTGTTGCAGCGCATCGCGGGCAGCAATCTCACCACCGAGCTGACCTGGCTGAACGGTGAAACGCTGCACCTGCCTGCAATGATCGATCTGTTTCCGCAGCGAAAGCTGAACCGCGATTTGTATCTATGGCTGATCGCCTTGTCCGCCACATATTCCGATCCCGCACAGCCGTGGATACAACGCAACCAGCGCGCCACGCTGGATGTGCTGGCGCGTTTCCCCGGCCTCGCATCGCGTTACCGCCGACTGGTGGAAGCCGTGCTGTCCTTGCGCCCGTTGCCCGAGCGCCTGACGCAGGGCGAGCGCGAGCAGGAAACAGCCATCCGTGCCGCATTGCAGAATCCCGGCAGCGTGGAACGCTTGCCTCCGGCCAGACGCGCACCGCAGCCGGTGTACTTGTGGCTGCACCCCAATCCGCCTGTCAGCGCAGCCGCCAGCGGCAGCAGCGCCGAACCGCAAAACCACGAGAGCGGCGACAGCAAGAAGAACGAGAACGATCGCCGTTACCAAGCGGAGCGGGTCGAGATGCCCAAAGGCAAGGACAGCTTCATGATGTCCTTCCGAGCGGAAAGCATTTTCAGTTGGGCGGAATACATCAAGGTCAATCGTCCCACCGAAGAGGACGAAGCGCCCGACGAGAAGGCGGCGGAAGATATGGATCGCATGAGCGTGGCGCAGGACGGTAAGACCTCTGCCTCGCGCCTGAAGTTCGACCTCGACTTGCCCTCGGCGGCCTCGGATGATTGTCCATTGGGCGAGGGGATATTGTTGCCGGAATGGCATTACAAAAAACAGCTCATGCAACCCGCACATTGCCGCGTGCAACCCATGCTGGCGCGCAACGCGGAAGCGCTACCGCTGCCCGCGCACCTGTCCGCCACCGCGCGCCGCCTGCGCAGCCAGTTCGCCGCGCTGACACCGTCCAAGGTGTGGATCAAGGGACAGTTCGACGGCAGCGAACTCGATCTCGATGCCTGCGTGCAATTCAGCGCAGATCGCATCAGCGGCACACAGGCGCGCGAGCAGGGACTGTACAAGGCGCATCATTACCGCGACCGCGATCTGGCGTGCTTGCTGCTGGCCGACTTGTCGCTCTCCACAGATGCCTACGTCAGCGATCACGCACGTGTCATCGACGTGATCCGCGACACATTGTTCCTGTTCTCCGAGGCACTGTCAGCCACCGGCGACCGTTTCGCGCTGTACGGTTTCTCCTCGCTCAAGCGTGAGAACATTCGCTTCCACGTGCTGAAAGAATTCGAGCGCAAGTACAACGACGAAGTGCGCGGGCGCATCGCTGCCATAAAACCCGGCTTTTACACACGCATGGGTGCAGCCATACGCCACGCCAGCCAGTTGCTGTCCAAACAACCCGCAACGCAACGGTTGCTGCTGCTACTCACCGATGGTAAGCCGAACGATCTGGATCAGTACGAAGGCCGCTACGGCGTGGAAGACACGCGCGTCGCCATCCACGAAGCACGCCAGTTAGGGTTGCGCCCGTTCTGCGTCACCATCGACGAAAAAGGCAGCAGCTACCTACCGCACCTGTTCGGCATCAACGGCTACGTAGTGATCCGCAAGCCTTCGGAACTGCCGCGCGAATTGCCACTGCTGTATGCGCAACTGACGCGGTGAAATGAGTCCATCATGCAAGCAGCTTTAACTCAGTTGTACCAGGATTTCGGTTGCGCTTCTTCCCAGCCTTTTTTTGCCAGAGCGATCAGCCAGCCGGTATAAAAGAACACCTCGAACATCAGGAAGGCAAATCCCCAAAGCAGGACGTTCATCAGCGAATAGTCGCCGATCTTGGTGGTGATGCCCCAAGCAGTGGGCGGGTTGATCCAGTTGGTCAGCCATGGACCGATCCATGGCCCCAACAGGCAGGAGAGCGTGAACAGAATGATGAAATGGATCGCCACCTGACGCCCCGAAGGCAGATATTTGAATACTGCACTTTCCTTGTCTTTTTGATCCACAGAAGCTCCTGTTCAGTTCTATTTTGCAGCGAAATCAGGGCAAAAACCTTCCCCACATTGCCCGACAAGTGTGCACTTAAAACATCGTAGCATTGCTCCCCCTTCATTGGATTGATCTGTATTAAGGATTTGTCGCTTGCAAATTGCTTGACCTTAATCAATGAGTTTCGATGTCCATTATTCGACCATGCACTCCATAGGCCAAGAATAGTTGGCTGACTTAGCGATGCACTTTATTTACACACAATAAGGGAGGCGTGATGAAGCAAACGAACAAAATGATATGGGGGGTGATGACATTGGCAGCATTGCCATTTGCAGTTGGCATGGCCTTTGCGCAAGAAACTGCCGGGCATAGCACTAGCAAGGTGGAGACGGTGTATGAAAGTTCTGGCGGATCACCGATGGGAAGCGAACCCATGCACCAGAATATCAATCCCAAGGCGCCGCCAATGACTGAGGCGGAATTCAGTCGCGGCAAGGAGATATTTTTCCAGCGCTGCGCAGGCTGTCATGGCGTATTGCGCAAGGGCGCGACCGGCAAGCCGCTAACGCCGAATATCACTTTGGAGCGCGGTACTGAATACCTCAAGATATTCATCAATTACGGCTCTCCGGCAGGCATGCCCAACTGGGGCACCTCGGGTGAATTGACCGAAACGGAAGTGGATCTGATGGCGCGTTACGTGCAGCAGGAACCGCCGACACCGCCAGAATACGGCATGAAGGAGATGGAAGCGTCGTGGACAGTAATAGTGCCGCCGGAGAAGCGTCCCACAAAGCAGATGAACAAGCTAAACCTGAAGAATCTGTTCTCGGTGACGTTGCGCGATGCGGGAAAGATTGCACTGATCGATGGCGACACCAAAAAAATAGTAGAGACGATTAAGACCGGCTATGCCGTGCACATCTCGCGCATGTCTGCTTCCGGTCGTTATCTCTATGTGATCGGGCGTGATGCCAGAATCGACCTGATCGATTTGTGGATGGATAAACCGCAGACCGTGGCAGAGATCAAGGTCGGACTGGAAGCTCGCTCGGTCGAGACTTCCAAGTTCAAAGGCTTTGAAGACAAAATCGCCATCGCCGGTACTTATTGGCCGCCGCAGTTCGTGATCATGGACGGAGATACGCTCAAACCGCGCAAAATCGTTTCGACTCGCGGCATGACGGTCGATCCGCAGGAATATCACCCGGAGCCGCGTGTCGCCTCGATTGTGGCATCTCACTTCAAACCTGAGTTTCTGGTGAATGCCAAGGAGACAGGCAAGATTTATATGGTCAATTATTCCGATCTCACAAATCTGAAGATGACCGTGATTGATGCCGCTCGTTTCCTGCATGACGGCGGGTTTGATTCGACCGGGCGCTACATGATGGTGGCCGCCAATGCTTCCAACAAGATCGCGGTAGTGGATACCAAGGAAGACAAGTTGGCGGCGTTGGTCGATGTGGGCAAGACGCCTCATCCCGGTCGCGGTGCCAACTTTATCGACCCGAAATTCGGACCAGTGTGGGCGACTGGCGACCTTGGCGATGATTCCATTACGCTAATCGGCACTGACCCAGTGAAACACAAGCAGAATGCCTGGAAAGTGGTGCGCACACTCAAGGGGCAAGGCGGCGGCTCGCTGTTCATCAAGACAAATCCCAAGTCGAAGAATCTGTGGGTGGATACTCCGCTGAACCCTGATGCGAAACTGAGTCAGTCCGTTGCAGTGTTTGACATTAGGCAACTGGACAAAGGCTATCAGGTTCTTCCGATCGGAGAATGGTCGGGTTTGGGCGACGGCGCCAAACGTGTCGTGCAGCCCGAGTACAACGCGGCTGGCGATGAAGTATGGTTCTCGGTATGGAGTGCCAAGGATAAGGAATCTGCCATCGTTGTGGTGGATGACAAGACGCGCAAGCTGAAAGCTGTAATCAAGGACCCCGAGATCATCACGCCCACTGGCAAGTTCAATGTGTACAACACGCAGCATGACATTTACTAAAACTACATTGTGATGAGCGACCGGGAATGCGGGCAGTGTCCGTGCTCTCGGAAGTTCGGAGATGCAACAAAAATTCGAAAGGACTACGTAATGCAAACGCGATATTTTTTGATTCTGGCCGGGTCTTTGTTGTTCAGCATGCCCCCTGCACAAGCCGCTGTAGATATGGCAAACGGTGATGCTCTGGCTAAGGCGAGCAATTGTTTGGCGTGTCATGCCGTCGACCATAAAGTGCTCGGACCGTCATATCAGGATGTTGCAAAGAAATACAAAGGAGACAAGGAGGCAGAGGCCAGGCTGGTCAAAAAAGTTAAAGGCGGCGGCGCAGGAGTATGGGGGCCGATTCCGATGCCACCCAATGGTCCGAAAGTTAGCGATGCCAACATCCAGACCTTGGTGGAATGGGTACTGGCGCATTGAGCTGTTGCAGTCTGCTGGTTGTGAACGTTGCGAGGAGTCAAGATGAAAACTCGGTTACGCAGAGGAACGATAGTGTTGGCGTTGGGCTGGATTTGCGGATTAGCCAACGCCGCCAATATTTCTCAAAACGATGAGGCCATTGAACTGGACGAAGTGGTGGTGACGGCAACACGTGCGGATGCAACGCTTGCCGATGCGCCTGCTGCCGTGACAGTTGTGAATGCAAATAGTATTGCAGAAAAAAATGTTTCGCGGCTAGGCGACGCACTTGACCAGGTGCCGAGTCTCTATTTGCGCGATGGCGCACTGGGCTTGTCGCAAGGCACCTCCGGTACAAGCGGGATGTCGTTGCGCGGCATCGACCAGAGCAAGACGTTGATCCTACTCGATGGCCAACCGCTGCAGGATGGTCGTTCGGGAAAAGTGAACTGGCGCATTCCGTTTGTCGAGGATATCGAGCGCATCGAAGTCGTGCCCGGTGCATTCTCTTCGCTGTATGGCAGCAATGCCATCGGCGGCGTCGTAAGCATCATCACCAAACAGCCAGTCAAGCATGAACTCACCGCCAAGCTGAAAAAAGGCTGGGGTGATGCTAGCGGAGAAGATGCCAGCGTCTATTGGCGGGAGAAACTAAATAACGGTTTCGGTGTTGTTGTTGGCTATGGACAACAAAGCCGGGACAGTTATGTGAACGATTTCGTGGTTAAGATCCCTGCCGCAGGAGCGGCGGGTACACCAGTCAACGGGGCACAGATGATCACCACCCGCGACGGTGCACCTGCCTATCTAGTTGGCGATAAGGGTACAACGCCGTGGAGTTCAAGCAATGCGACAGCCAAGGTTTTTTATAACTTGAATGAGCTCGATAAGCTCTACGCCGGTTTTGCCTACCAGAACATCGACGAGGGCTACAGCCATTTCAACACTTACCTCACGGATGCTGCAGGTGCGCCGATATCGAGCGGCACGCTGGGTATCAACGGCCAACGTGTCACGCTGACCGAATTCAGTTTCGTCAACAACTCGCCGCTGCACGAAGATGCAACACGATATTTCGCCGGCTATGACGGGACAATAGGCAACGATTATTTGTTGAAGGTCGATTTTGCCCGAATTTCTCGAGCGTACAGTTTTACTCAGTCGGGAGCGACCTCGACCTGGTCCGGTGGCGCGGGAACGCTGATGGATACACCGAACAGCGGCATCGACGGTACGGTGCAGTTAAGCTTTCCGGTTGGACTCAAACATTTTCTGGTGACGGGGGTCGCACTGCATCAGGACTATGCCAATCAGACATCGTATGCATTGACCGATTGGCGCAACCCTGACTCGCGTACTACGGTGAATGGTGGGTACGACGGCAATTCGATGATGAGTGCAGTCTTTCTTCAAGATGAAATCCACGCGCTGGATGCACTCCGGCTCTATGTGGGCGGGCGGGTGGATCGTTGGCAGACCAGGGGCGACAATTTCAGGAACACCGCACCCGTTGGTGCAACGCAATATCCCGCGCGCGGCGCTACCGCCTTCAGTCCCAAATTGTCGGCGGTGTATCAGGCAACGGCATCTACCACGTTGCGTTTCTCATTCGGAAAATCTTTCCGAGCGCCAACCAATGAAGATATGTACACCACCTCGACCATCAATGGCTTGACCACACAAGGCGATCCCAATTTACAGCCAGAACACGGGACGACATGGGAGCTGGGCGGAGAGATGCGTCTTACTGAAAATACCAAGAGCACAGCGACATATTTTGAGAATGAGTTAAGCGATCTGATCTATTTGAAGCAGATTACGCCATTGGTTTTATCGCAACGCATCAATGCGGGAAAAGCCAGAGTAAAAGGTGTTGAGTTGGCTGCGAGTAGCAAACTGACGAACTGGTTGTCACTGGACGCCAACTATTCATATATCGATTCCAAAATGCTGGAGAACAGCGCCGATCCATTGAGCGTCGGCATGCGCCTGACCGATTCGCCGAAGAATATCTGCGGCATCGGCATGCGTGCTCAGCAGGGCGCGTGGTCGGGAATGCTGGATGCACGATACGTTGGACATGTATTTGCAACAGCACATAACACCGATGTGGTCGAAGGTGTGCCAACCAGTTACGATTCCTACAGTATGGTTAATGCCAAATTGGGGTATGCCTTTTCCGGTAAGGTGAAAGCAGATGTTGCAATCAATAATTTATTTAACACCAAGGCGTATTCATACTTCCTAATGCCAGGCCGAAATCTGATAGCTGAGATTGATTTTTCTTTTTAATTGATGTGGAATTTATTCTTAATGGTGGTGTCTCATTTTCCGAATAATTTAGAATTAAAATGGAGCAAGCCATGCTGACAGCAGATATCGATGATGAAGGCTATTTGATTGATCCATCGACATGGAGCGAAGAATTGGCCAAGCAGTTCGCTAATCAGGAAGACATTCAGCTCACTGAAGATCATTGGGATGCGATTCGTTTCATGCGCGAATATTACGCAGAACATCAAATCGCCCCTGATGTTCGCCACGTTACGAAACACCTTGTCGAACGCTTAGGTGCGGAATCGCGTAATAAGATATTCGAGTTATTTCCCTACGGTTATGTGAGGCAGGCTTGCAAGATTGCCGGCATGAAACGGCCCAGAGGGTGGAGTACGGGCTAAAGATAATCTATTGAACATGCTGTTTGTCCGCTTCGGATATTTATCGCAAGATACGTCTTGCTATATGAGCAGATGGCTGTTTTGTTCAGATGAAATTCATGGAGCGCTTTAACGAAGATTATTTCTATTTGGAATTATTTAAATCATGCAAAGAAGGACAAAGCATAGAATACTATGCAGGGAGTTTGGAACTGGGCTTAACGTTGAAATTTATTTGGATAATTTCTTAATATGAAAAGTTCTTCGAGCGAAAATCCCCAAAATAATTCTGTTGCCGATAAGGTGGAGGAAATCGAATTATCCGATGAAGATATTTTGGATGCGATGCAGCACATCCCGGGTTATCTCGACATCTCAACAGAAGATTTTAGAATAATCTATCACTTGGCTCATCGCCATGCATTGGGACGTTTATTCAGCAATTTCAGTGTAAGAAATTTGATGCGTTCTGGTATTGAACCTTTGCTGCCCGACATGTACCTCGACCAGGCAGCCAAATCTCTTGTTCGATCTGGTTTCAAGAGTTTGCCCGTAGTGGATGAAAAAGGCTGCGTGATAGGCATGCTTACTGAAAACGATTTCTTACGGCAACTTAAGGTGGGCACCTTTCTGGAGTTGTTGCTGGGCATGCTGGATGACGCCTTCAAATTCAAACATCATTGCCATGAGACGCAAGTCAGAGAGGCAATGACTTCACCGGTAGTAACGGTAAAGATAGATGCGGGATTCTGGGAAGTTATTAGAGCGTTCCGGCAACATGAAGGTCGCAGCACACCTGTCGTGGATAACGAGGGCAGACTGCTCGGCTTGCTGCTGCGCAAAGACTTTCTTGCTGCATTTAATCTGGGGAAACCACGTTGAACATCTCCGCATATTTTAAAAAAATGCGTGGCTCCACGCATGGCAGCCCGCCAAGGGTAAGCAACACGGAAATCATCTGGTCATGGATCGGTGCATTTTTGGGCATTGCCGCGGTGGCTTGGGCAGGGCATTTCTTTTTTGAAGGAACCGACCTGTCTCTAATGATTGGTTCTTTTGGTGCCTCGGCTGTACTCATTTACGGTGCCATTCGAAGCCCCTTGGCTCAACCGCGCAATTTGCTGGGCGGACACATCCTTTCTGCTATCGTTGGTGTCACTTGCTGGAAGATATTCCAACATTATCCTTGGTTAGCGGAAGCGATGGCAGTAGCGATTGCCATCGCCGTCATGCACATCACTCGCACGCTACACCCGCCCGGCGGAGCGACAAGTTTAATCGCGGTAATCGGGTCTGAGCAGATTCATCGATTGGGGTATTTATACGTGCTGATACCTGCCACCATAGGTCCCATGATTATGCTGTTGGTAGCGATACTGGTTAACAACATTCCGGAATCAAGACGCTATCCGGAAAACTGGCTTTGATGCTGGCAATTTGTATCACAGTGAGATGTGTGGCCTTGTTGTGTCGTGGTGCAGAAGCCAGATAGATTGGTTTCTGAATGGCAAAGAACGCATCTGTGAAAAGTTCTAAAGAGAAAGTGGAATGAATAACTGCAAATTAAGCTGGATATTGGTCGCGGTGCTGTTCATTATCGTTGCAATGTTCGGATATAAATTTACCGTGGGTAATGTGCAGCCATCCGATGACAACCGTCAGGCAGTCATGTTAACCAAGGATGAACGCAATACGCTGTTACTTGAGATGCGTGTATGGCTACAAAATTCGCAAGCCATATTGGCGGCAGCATCCGAAAAGGATTTTGATACGGTAATCAAATATGCCAAGGCATCGGGAATGGGCGCAGAGGCGGGGGTTCCGGGATCATTATTCAGGAAAATTCCTTTGGGAATGAAATCGCTTGGTTTTGATACGCGAAAAAAATTCGATGACATCGCTGCTGATGCAGAGAAATCCAGGGACAGCAATCGGGTTGTAGCGAAATTGAGTGTCGCAATGAATAACTGCATCGCCTGCCATGGGACGTATCGCTTTGTTGAAACAGTTCAATAGTCAGTTTTCGTGAAGTCAAAATGTCGCTTAAGGATCGATAGCCGAATTTTTGATCTGCACAATTGGCAGCTACAAAGCAGACGATTGCCACGGACGGCAATGGGTTAGTAAGAGAAGTTCGAACATAATCACGCAGCGAGTTATGAGGGGCTCCTTTGGTAATGCGCTTTCTGTGGCTACATAACAATGATTGCGGGTGAGGCAATGCATTGGTAAATATAGAACCTTTGTTTTGCTTGCTTGGCTCATAAACCTTTGGTCCGCGGTTCAAGTCCGCGAGGGCACCAACAAACGAAAGCCTCGCATCACTGCGAGGCTTTTTGTTTTAGTACGCCGCTTCGTTCTTGGTGATCTCCTAGCCAGCCGCCTCCGACTCATGCAAAAACTGCAACACTGCCACCTCGTCGCGGCGTAGCGCGGCGTGCGATTTCTCGCGGTTGGCAGTGTGCTTTTCTGTTTCCGGGGCAAGCGGAGCGGTAAGGCCAAGGTGATAGGCGAGCAACAGGGCGGGATGCACGTAATACTTACGGCACACCGCGCGTGTATTGCCCAGGCGCTCTGCCACCGCATCCAGCGCCAGCACAATGTTGTGCTTCGCCTCCATCAGGCTGGCGGCAGGCCCCAACGCACGCAACTTCACAGCGGCCACCATCGTGCCGCCCCATGTCCGAAAATCCTTGGCCGTGATGTCGCGGCCACTGGCTTTGCGCAAATACTCGTTCACATCGTCCGCCAACAGCAACTTGCGTTTGCCGTCTGCATCCAGATACTGAAAAATCTCCTGCCCGTGCATATCCTGACTGCGCTGCACAATGCGGGCGATGCGCGGATCGTCCACCGTCACCGAATGCTCTACCCCGCTCTTGCCACGGAAGCTGAAGCGCAACAGCGTCCCCTTCACTTGCGCATGCTTTCTGCGCATCGTTGTCAGACCATAAGAATGGTTTTCGCGCGCATATTCATCGTTGCCCACGCGGATCAGCGTCCGGTCCAGCAGCCGCACCACCGCAGCCAGCAATTGCCGCTGTGACTGCTCACCCGCGCGCAGATCGCGTTCCACACGCTCGCGCAGCAAAGGCAAAATCTCGCTGAATTCGAACATGCGCCGAAATTTGGATTGATCGCGCGCCTCGCGGTAAGAAGCATGGTAACGATACTGCTTGCGACCGCGTTCATCGCGCGCCGTCACCTGAATGTGCCCATCGGGATCGGGACAGATCCACACATCCATCCACGCCGGTGGGATCGCCAGCGCATTCAGCCGTGCGCGCGTGACCTGCTCATCAATGCGCGCACCGTCCTCATCGTAATAGCTCCACCCCTTGCCGGAACGGCGCCTACTGAAACCGGCAAAAGCATCGGTGACATAGTGCAGCCCGGCGCGGATCGCCGACTTGCAATACTCCTTGTGCTTGGTAGTCATTATCCTGCGCCTCCTTTCTGGTCGGGTGGCATGTGGTGCATGGGGAACCGGAAAGGCTCCGAGGATTGGAGATGATTCTAGCGGGGCGGAGTTGCGGCATCTGGGCGATGGCGCACATTGGGGATAAAAGGGGGAAGGGTTGTGGTGTGCGGTGTGTATTGAAGTATTACTCGCATTTAAGGTCACAAACTGTGACCTTAAAGCAGGCGATATGGCATGTTGGTAGATGGTCACAAAATGTGACTACCTACCAAAAGTCGGACTGATATCTATTGGTTACAGCACATCAACCTAAGACAGCCACCATTTCAGCGATTACCTTTAACTCACCAGCTTCCTCACTATTCAAAACAATAGGCTTGTAACCCGCTGATGTCGTATCTGGCTTTAGGGTAATTTTCGTATGCTGCCATCCGCCATCTTCGTGGATCGCCTTTTCGCTTTCGTACACCTTGATTGTGTAGTGCCCGCCAGTGTCTATGTCATCGATATCGCGATGCTGCACCAATACAACTTTGCCTTGTCGTGTCCCACCCGGCGCTAGCTTAAACAAACACCATGAACCATTTGGTATCCGTCGGTTCATTGATTCCCCCACTACTCTGGCGACGAACAAACCAGCTTGCGGCCTAAAAGCATCGGGTAGTTCAACCCAATCATATTGATCGATTGATCCAATATCATCTTCTTTTGGCACTTCATTGACAGTCTGTGAAGCACTGAACTGACCTGCGGCAATTGCTAAGTCATAAATGGGCACACTGTTTTGATATGGTTTAACGTCTTTTGCGTTAACTATTTTTAAGGTTAAGCCAGGGAATGTACTAACGACATCCTGCGGTACGTCATCGCTGTTCAGCACAGCAGTTACATGCTCAAGATCAACGCTGGTTTCTTGTACTGAGCCGATAAGTTCTTTGAAGTAAGCATTGGTCTCAGGGTCTGTGCAAAATATGTAGCAACCTTTGCTGCCACGCGTCATCAGTGTTCTGTAGGTATTCTTGATAATGATGTCAGTTTTATTCTTCGCGTCGTCTGGATTTGTTTGGCTAAGTTTCTTGTAGCCTTTGATTGAGGAGTCGGTTTTCGCACGCATACCCGCGTTGGCAACAGCCTGACCATTACGGATAACAAAATCAGGCCCGATGATTACGCCAACATAATCCATTTCAAGACCTTGGCATGTATGGATACACCCAACCTCGTTTACGGATTCTGGTTTAAGAATCCAAAGATTCCCATCGCTTGCCAGATTCCATTTCATCGCAAAATTGTGTTCTTTAATGGAAATGTCTTTTAGCGAGGCATCAGCCTTGCTTATCCAATCCCAGCAATATCCGGCAACGAGCCGAGCTTTATTCTGGATTCGATTTTTCCTAAAAATCGCATCTCTCAGCTCGTTAGGCGAATCGAATACTTGAAAATCGTAACTAATGCCTTCGAGAGTTTCGTTTGCCGTTTTTTTAATTTGCAGGGAATTGTCCACCCAAGCCAGGTAGCCATCTGACCCATTGCAGCGAAACTGAGACTGTAGCTCTAGCTCATGAACGTGCGCACCTAACTTAGTAGCCCATCTCTTTATCTCATTGCTTTCGCCAATATCCTTCATCGTCACTCTTTGATCTTCATCGAGGAAGAACACGCTGAACTTGGAGGCGGCAATTATTTCTTTGATTTGGTTCTCACCCAAGTTTTGAAACATGCCGGATTTTTCGTTGAGCCGATGCGCTTCATCAACGATGAGCGCATCAAAAATATGAGCTTCGCTTTCTGTGTATGAACCGGAGCCTTTGAAAAGATTGTTGATATGGCTTTTCTTGAAAGAGCCAACCAACTTGCTAGCGTAAACATCGCGGGGTGCGGCATTCTTAGACACATACTGAGCAAGCAACTGACGTTTGGTGAACTCGACAAGTAGATTTACTGCGACAACAGATTTGCCTGTGCCAGGCCCGCCTTGGACAATCAATACATGCTTGTCCTTTACCGTGGATTTATTACTTAGGGCTATTGCCGTTTCATAAACAATCTTTTGATCATCAATCATCAGGAACTCTTGGTTTCCATTGAGGAGAGATTCGAGTTTGTCGGCAAGGTTTTTGGACGGTTTGATCTTGCCGTTTTCAATCCGATACATGATGTTATCGGTGTCGCCATACTTGACGTGCTTCTTGATGAACTCGGTTAGCTTCTTCGCATCTTTCTTCAAAAAGGCTGGAGCTTTTTCAGTATATTCATCGTAAAAATGATCATTGATGACTTCATCTGAAATACAGTTATGAAGGTATGCGCAGGGCTTTAGAAGGATATTTTCCTTTGCCACGGCCTCGTTAAAGTCTTCCAACAATGCGGCATAAACCCAAGCTTGGTATGACGGGTGGTTGACCTCGCGTTCTCCCTTGCCCACGAATGTGGAAACAATGCCATCCATTTTGGTGGCCTTGGCCTCAGTCCATTGCTTAAGCTCAATGATGACAGCCGTATTGCTCTTGCTCTCACTTTTGCCCGTTAGGATGAAGTCGATTCGTTTAGAGGTCTGTGGCAGTTTGTATTCAATGGAAACGCCAGCATCATTTGGTATGTCGCCATCTTCCAGAATGTTCTTCATATACATCATGGAGTTTTTCCATGACGCTATTTCACTTACCGTTGTTGAATGGCCGAGGTTGCGTTTAAAGGCTTCGAGAATCTTTGTTTCGATGATGTTTGATCGAACGTCATCCATAAACTCGGTTTTATTGGCAGCATATACCTGCATAGCTATTGACTCGCCTTTTTAAATTGAAGCCAGCTTATTTGTACTCGGTGTATTTCTTTGAACTGCCCCGGACTTTATCGGTCGGATATTTCTTGGCATTGACCTCAATCTTTTTCTCAACTGCTTCGATGAGGTTAACATCTAGTTTGTCAGCTATGCGTATTAGGTAGATTTGAATATCGGCCAGCTCTTCTTGCACTTGCTCTAACTGAACTTGCTTTAATGATTTCGACTGCTCTTCAGTCAGCCATTGGAAGTGTTCAACCAACTCAGCCGCTTCAGCTATCAAAGCCATCGATAAGTTTTTTGGAGAGTGGAATTGATCCCAATCGCGCTCTTCGGCAAACTGGCGAAGCTTCAATTTAATTTGTTCGAGTTCCTTCATAATTTTCTTTCCAGATCGCGACTTACCGTACTATAAGCAAATTACCATGGACAGGCCATGGTTTCATGTCGAACAACAATTGGAGAATTTTTCATGGCTAGAATGAAACGGCAAGGATTGGCTCCAATTGCATCTTGGCTTGAACAAAACAAATCGGGTGATAAATGATCTATGGAAATAAAAACTCTACCGAGTCGCGTTCCCCATTGAAGGCTGCGCCGCTGAGGTATGCGGGGCAGTCGCTGGATGAAGAAATCCAGCGCGTCTTGGAAGATGATGTGCTGGTGTATCTCGTCATGGCGGCGTTTGCCATTGCCATAGCGCTTCATGAGTGGTGGCGGTGGTTTATCAAATCGCCTCCGCAGCCGATTGTATTCACCATCTTTGCGATTTTCGCGGTGGCGTTCACCGCTCGAAAAGTCGTGCTGGCTCGTCGCAAGCTCAAGCGGTTGCGTTTGGCGCGCGATGGCGAGCGTGCTGTTGGTCAATTTCTTGAAGAGCTGAGAGAAAAAGGTTACCGCGTGCTGCACGATATTGTTGGCGACAATTTCAACATAGATCATTTGCTCATCGGGCCGAAAGGCGTGTTCACGATTGAAACGAAAACCATGAGCAAGCCAGCTAGGGGCAAGCCCGAGATTGACTACGATGGCACGCAAATTCTGGTGAATGGGTTCAAGCCGGATCGTGATCCTGTGGTGCAAGCTAAGGCTCAGGCTCACTGGATTAAAGAGCTGCTTATGAGTTTAACTGGCAAATCTGTTGCGGTTCGACCGGCTGTTGTTTACCCCGGTTGGTATATTAATCAGCCAACGCAAGGCGGTAGGCCGGATGTGTGGGTGTTGAACCCCAAGGCGCTTCCCACGTTTATCGAAAATTCGAATTCCGAGTTGAGCGATGAAGAGGTTCGATCATTTCATGTTCATCTTTCACGCTTTGTCAGAAATACCGCTGAGAAGTAGTCGGTTGCAGTTTGGTTTTAGCGGCTGATTTGCATTTTGATAATCCAAACATCGCGGGAATGCCCGTCAATAGGCGATCTGCGTTGTGCGCTTGATGGAGATTGCCTATTGACGGGAATCTTCATGAGGTGGCCTGTTGGAAAAATCAAATCAGTGGGGTAATCAAAAAGCCCTTCGACAGCACCCGCAAGGAGTACGCCGGTGGGTGCCCCGCCGCTGTGCAGCGACCCTACCGCAGGCTCAGGGCGAACGGATTTAATCAGCGCCACCCTAGTAATGCGGCGGCCTTTCGTTCGCGGCAGGCTTCTCATTCCCTTCTTCAGCCAGTGATTGGATGTGTCTGGCGAGCGAGGCGCAAATCGCTTCCAGTCGGTCCAATTTTTGTTGCTGCAGATAGACCGTTTTGTTCAGTTCCTCGATCAGGTCTTCCTGATAGGTGATTTTTGTTTCGATGTTTACTAAGCGTTCTTCAAGCATGTGCTGACCCTGAATGTGCGGCGACTGGCCGGGGAGGGGAGGCATTCTAGCGCGGGGTGGAAGCAAAGGTGTCGAATCAAACCATCAGTTTCGACAAAGGCTTTGTAATGAGTCGGTGTCAAATTGTCATCGACTGAAGAAGCATATTTCAACTGGTTACAATTTGTTACCAGTTGGGGCTTCTCCCTTGATTCGGTTCTTGCAGCGTGCCTGGTTGACAGCAGAACGAACGTTCTCTACGATTGCGTTGTCGTTCTGCGCGTTGATGCCCACGACTTGGCTGGGAACAAAACAGAACCGGAAGGAAAATATCATGAGCAATAAGACCGCAGTCCCAGACAATTCTGAAAACCATCTTGTTGTGTTTCAGGAGAAAGCGATCCGTCGCACTTGGCATGCGGAAGAGTGGTGGTTCTCGGTAGTTGATGTTTGTGGCGTACTGACCGAGAGCTCCGATGCTGGGGCATATTGGCGGAAGTTGAAACAGCGGCTGGGCGCTGAGGGGAATGAACCCGTGACATTTTGTCACGGGTTGAAACTCGAAGCCCCTGACGGCAAACAGCGTGTCACCGACTGCGCCAACACCGAAGGCCTGTTCCGCATCATCCAGTCCATTCCTTCCCCCAAAGCAGAACCATTCAAGCGCTGGCTGGCGCAAGTGGGTTATGAGCGGGTGAAGGAGATTGAGAATCCGGAACTGGCCAGTATTCGGGCACGCGAGTTGTATCAGTCCAAGGGTTATCCGCAGGCATGGATCGAGAAGCGATTGCGCTCGATCTCCATTCGCGGCGAACTGACCGATGAATGGAAGGCGCGCGGCGTGCAGGAGGGGAAGGAATATTCCATCCTCACTTCCGAGATCGCCCGCGCCACTTTCGGGGTTACGCCCAATGCACACAGTCGTCTCAAGGGGCTGGATAAGGTCAAGACGGGCAACAATCTGCGCGATCACATGACCGATCTGGAGTTGATCTTTACGATGCTGGGAGAAGCAGGCACTACTGAAATCGCCCGCCGCAAAGATGCCGTTGGCTTTGTCGATAATCGTTCTGCAGCCAAAGAGGGCGGCACGATTGCGGGTGATGCGCGCAAGGCGCTGGAAGCCAAAAGCGGCAAGCCGGTAGTGAGTGGCGAGAATTATTTGCCGCCAGCAAAGCGCAAAGGCGTGGCAAAAAAATGAATGAATGTTTTGCCAGCGAAGCTGTCATATAGTTCGACGGATGCTTACCTTAGCCGGTATCTGCAATGGCTGAATCTTTTAAAGGTGCAATCATGAAAACTCACCACATCAATTTACCCGAAATCACCCCCGACTTTAATGCCGCCATCAAGCGCGCCACAGCAGTCGCGGACGAGCAGCTTGGCGACAATATGTTGCTGTCGTGGTACGACCGCGAACGCGATATGGAATCGCCTGCACATGTCAGCGAGTGTCACGAAGGCTGCCCGATCAAGGGCTTTTGGGATTACGCGTTGAACCGGGGCGGGGCGCTGGCGGTGGATTTTGACGAGGGGCGTTTCGTGTTTTGTTTCAGGCCGCTGGCGGACTGAAGTTAGCCAATCAGAGTGATCAACCCAAATAATCCATCAGAGGAACTTCGTCATTCCGGCGCAGGCCGGAATCCAGATGATTCAATAAATCCCCATGCAAGTGGGACATCAGCATGGTTTTGTCTGCTGCGCAGAGTGTATTTTTAACTGGATTCCGGCCTGCGCCGGAATGACGGCCTGATGGATGATCCGGGTTCACGCAAAGCCTCGCATCACTGCGGGGCTTTGGTTTTTTTGCGCTGTGCGTCGAGTATCGCGCGGTATTGCTTGAGTTCGGTCTCGATGGTGGAGAGTTGGTAGTAGTCGTTGCCCGCGCGTTTGGCGAGTTCGAGTTGTTCGATGGTGCCGCGCAGGTTGCCGTGCAAAATCTGGTAGTAAGCCAGCATGTGGTGGGATTCCTGCTGGCGACCCAGCGCTGAGTAGGCGCGGGCTTCCAGTTCGTAGAGCTTGGCGTTATCGCCATCTACAAAAATTTGTTCATCCAGCAGTTTGAGCACGTCCTGATATTGCTGTGCCTGTAGCAGCACATCGGCGTAGTCGTAAACCAGCGCGTGGTATTCGGGAAATTGTTTGAGTGCTTTGCGGTAATAAGCCAACACATCTTTGTCCTGCTTGTCCAAGCGTTTGATCTGTCCGCCCAGCGTTGCAATGGCGGCGGTAGACGGCGCTTGTTTGTAAAGCGTGTCGAATTCGCTGGCAGCGAGCGTGTTTTGGTTGTCGCGCAACAGTGCCAGCACCAAGCCGTAGCGCTGTGCGATGGGGTTGCCGAAACGCTGCTCGCCCAGGGCGGATTTGAAATAGGCTACCGCGTCTTGCGGCGATTTTTGCATGGCGTTGATTCGCGCTTGCATCAATTGAAAATCCAGACTGTCTGCTACCAGTTTGAAAGGGGTCTGTTGCACGCGGTTATCTATATCGGCGATACGTTCTGCCGTCAGCGGGTGAGTACGCAGCCAGGAGGGAGTATCCCCTTCCTGTATCTGTGTGGCTTTCTGCATGCGTTCGAAAAAAGCGGGCATGGCACGGGTGTCAAAGCCGGATTTTTCAAGAACGCCCAGACCGATGCGGTCGGCTTCCTTTTCATTGTCACGGGTGAAATTGAGTTGTCGCTGCTCTGCTCCGCCTTGGGCGCTGATGATGGCTGCACTCGCCACATCCGGGTTGTTGCGCGCGGCGAGTATGGCCACCGCCATCGCCGCCATGGTGGCGAGCGAATCGTATCTCTGGCCGGAAACCATGCGTGCCAGATGGTGCTGCGTAACGTGCGAGATCTCGTGGCTCAATACCGAGGCCAACTGGGATTCATTCTCCGCCAATTGAATCAAGCCGGTGTTCACGCCGATGAAGCCGCCGGGCAGCGCAAACGCGTTGATGGAATTATCGTTGATGACAAAGAACTCGAACGGTTGGCTTGGTTCATTGCTGTTGGAGACCAGACGTTCACCGAGACGATTCAGGTAATCGGCAATCTCCGGGTCGTCCAGATAATTTTTCTGCGCGCGGATTTGGTACATGCTTTGTTCGCCGATTTGTCGTTCCATTTGCGGCGAAACTACTTCTTGCGATATGTCGCCCAGATCTGGCAAACCGTCTGCATAGGCAAGAAATGGCAGAGTGAACAGGGCGGAAAGAAGAATTTTTTGCATGCGCGTTATGATAGCACCGCTCCCCAAGAGTTCCCCAACGTCGCTTTGTAATTCCATGTAAAGGCTATGGTTGCTGGACAGTCCGACACCAAGGCCGCAGAATGACAGCCTTATAGAACAAGGCTTGCACATGGACTCCGTTGGGAAATATCAGATTGTCAAAGAGTTGGGACGCGGTGCGACCAGTACCGTGTATCTTGCGCTCGACCCGTTCAACAATCAGCAGGTGGCACTCAAACTATTTAATCCCGAAGTGCTGCGCCACAGCACCAGCGGCAAGGCTTTTCGCAAACAGCTGGCGATTGAGGCATCGCTCGCGGGCAAGCTCTCGCATCCGCACATCGTGAAGATTTACGATGCAATGCTGGAAGGCGAAATGAATTACATGGTGATGGAATTTTTCGAGGCCGAAACGCTGGAAAAATACGGCGATGTGGAACACCTGCTCAGTTTTTCCCGCGTCGCCGAAATCATCTATAAATGCTGCAAGGCGTTGGAATACGCGCAGTATCAGGGTGTCATCCATCGCGACATCAAACCCGCCAACATTCTGATCAGCGGCGAGAGCGACATCAAGATTTCCGACTTCGGCGCGGCGATGTTGGAGAACCAGCAGACCACGCAGGTGAGCGGTGTCGGTTCGCCCGCGTATATGTCGCCGGAGCAGATCAAGGAGCAGGCCCTGACGCATCAGACCGACATCTATTCGCTGGGTGTCACCATGTATCGTTTGTTGACCGGCAGAGTGCCGTTTGAAGCTTCCAACAGATACAGCATGATCTACCAGATCATGAATATCAATCCGCCGCCACCCAGTAATTACCGCCCGGATTTGCCGCCCGCGATGGATGCCATCGTGCAACGCGCGATGTGCAAGGACGTGGCGTACCGTTATCAGACATGGGAAGAATTCGCCGGCGAGCTGGTGGCTTTTATCAGCGAAGGTCTGCCGCAACATGAAGTGATATTCGACACGGAAAAATTCGACACCGTGCGTTCGTTGCCGTTTTTTAAGGAATTCAGCGATGTCGAATTGTGGGAAGTGTTGCGTATCAGCGAATGGCACAAAGTCGCCAAGGATGAAACGCTACTTCGCGAAGGCGAGGTCGGACAGAACTTTTACATCATCGCCACCGGTTCGGTGCGCGTGCTCAAGCAAGGCAGACTATTAAGTCTGCTGCATGAAGGCGATTGCTTTGGCGAGATGGCGCACGTATTCGGCAAAGATTCGAAACGCTCCACCAATGTGATCTCCAAGACCGACGTGAAGCTGATCGAGCTTAATCCCGATGTGCTGGCGCTGGCCTCGGCCAGTTGCCGCTTTCAATTCGCCGAGGCATTTTCGCGCATACTGGCGAGACGGCTGGCGCTCGCCAATACCCGTCTCTCGCATTTGTTGAGCGATGAGTTAGAGGAATAATGAGTGAGCTGGCGTTCGATGAAATACTCGATGTGCGGCAATTGGCATGTCCGTTGCCCATCCTGCGCGCCAAGAAATCGTTGTCGGGGATGAGCGGTGGACAGGTGCTGAAGATCGTCGCCACCGATAAAGGTTCGCCCAAAGACTTTGTGGATTTCTGCAGCAAGACCGGAAATGAATTGCTGTCCTCGCAAGAGCAAAACGGCGAATTCATTTTTTTGATTCGTCGTCGCTAAAGACTATCGCAAACTCCTGTCATACGATTTCAAAAAACCAAACATCATGGGATACCCGCAAGGGGTAGGCCGTGGTTGTAAAGCCGACAAGTCGGCAACAACCACGCACACGCCCGTCGATAGGCGATCCGCATGATGTGATTGATGGAGATGGCCGTGCCTACTGGCTTGCGGGCTTGAGTAAATGTTGGATGGGTATCGCTACGCTTCACCCATCCAACGTTGTTATCCCAGCTTCTTGCGCTGCGCCTGCAACTGCACCAGCGTGGCACCGAACTCATCCAGACGTTTCTTTTCCTGCTCCACCACCGCTGCCGGAGCGCGTGCCACGAAGCTCTCGTTGCCCAGCTTGGCATTCGCCTTGGTGATCTCGTTGGAGAGGCGGGCGATCTCCTTGTCCAAGCGTTCGCGTTCTGCGGCAACGTCGATCTCTACCTTCAGCATCAATTTGAAATTGCCGACGATGGACACCGGTGCATCACCTTCCGGCAGTTCGGCGACGACTTGCACTTCACTGAGTTTGCCGAGGCTGCTGATGTAGGGCGCGAGTAAATTCAGTACTGTTGCATCACCCGCCGCGATCAGCGGCACGCGCGCGGCAGGCGACAAATTCATCTCGCTGCGCAGGCTGCGGCAGGCGGTGATGAGTTCCTGTAGCAACGCGATCTGCGCGATGGCAGCTTCGTCGATCTTGCTCGCGTCGGCCTTGGGATAGGCTTGCAGCATGATGCTGTCACCGGTTTTGTTTGCCATCGGTGCCACCGATTGCCACAACTCTTCGGTGATGAACGGAATGATCGGGTGCGCCAAACGCAGGATGGATTCCAGCACGCGCACCAAGGTACGGCGTGTGGCGCGTTGCGCAGCATCGCTGCCGTTGGCCATCTGCACTTTCGCCAACTCCACATACCAGTCGCAGTAAGTGTTCCACACCAGCTCGTACACCGCGCGTGCCGCCATGTCGAAACGGTAGTCGGCGAAATGCGTCGCCATCTCGGCCTCGGTTTGCTGCAACAGACTCATCATCCACTTGTCGGCAGCCGAGAATTCCAGCGGCAATGTTTCGTCGAGTCCGACATCTTTTCCTTCGCAATTCATCAGCACGAAGCGCGTGGCGTTCCACAGTTTGTTGCAGAAGTTGCGATAACCTTCGCAGCGCTGCATGTCGAATTTGATGTCGCGTCCGGGCGAAGCGAGCGAGGCGAAAGTGAAGCGCAACGCGTCGGTGCCGAATGCGGTGATGCCTTCCGGGAATTCTTTGCGCGTGCGTTTCTCGATCTGTTCGGCTTGCTTGGGATTCATCAAACCGGTGGTGCGTTTCTTCACCAGCTCGTCGAGGCCGATGCCGTCGATCAGGTCGATCGGGTCGAGCACGTTGCCCTTGGACTTGGACATCTTCTGCCCTTCCGCATCGCGGATCAGGCCGTGCACATATACATCCTTGAACGGAATCTTGCCAGTGATGTGCTTGGTCATCATCACCATGCGCGCCACCCAGAAAAAGATGATGTCGAAGCCGGTGACCAGCACCGACGACGGCAGATATTTCTGTACGAAGTCGTTCTGTTGCGCAAACGTTTTGCCTTCTTCCCAATCCAGCGTGGAGAACGGCCACAGCGCGGAAGAGAACCAGGTGTCGAGCACGTCGTTGTCGCGGTCGAGCTGTCCGGCGTAGCCGGCTTTGTCTGCCAGATGGCGTGCTTCAGTTTCGTCGCGCGCGACGAACACTTCGCCGTTGGTGCCGTACCACGCAGGAATCTGATGACCCCACCACAGTTGGCGCGAGATGCACCAGTCCTGGATGTTGTTCAGCCACTGGTTGTAAGTGTTGACCCAATTCTCCGGGTGGAATTTGATCTCGCCCGAGGCCACGCATTCCAGCGCCTGTTCGGTGATGCTCTTGCCTTCGGGGCCGGGTTCGCTCATGGCGACGAACCACTGGTCGGTCAGCATCGGCTCGATCACCACGCCGGTGCGGTCGCCGCGCGGCACCTTGAGTTTGTGCTTGTCGGCTTTTTCAAACACGCCTGCGGCTTCGAGGTCGGCCACGATTTTCTTGCGCGCATCGAATCTATCCATGCCTTGATATTGCTTGGGCGCATGTTCGTTGATCTTCGCATCCAGCGTGAGGATGGAAATCATTTCCAATTTGTGGCGCTGTCCCACCGCATAGTCGTTGAAGTCATGCGCAGGCGTGACCTTCACCACGCCGGTGCCGAATTCCTTGTCCACATATTCGTCGGCGATGATGGGGATGGTGCGGTTGCACAGCGGCAGTTGCACTTGCTTGCCGATCAGATGTTTGTAGCGCTCGTCTTCGGGATGCATCATCACCGCCACGTCGCCCAGCATGGTCTCGGGGCGGGTGGTGGCGACGGTGAGGTGAGTCAGTCCGCCGACGCTGTCTTTTTCCACCAGCGGATAGCGGATGTGCCACATGAAGCCGTCTTCTTCTTCCTGCACCACTTCCAGATCGCTTACTGCGGTATGCAGTTTCGGGTCCCAGTTCACCAGACGCTTGCCGCGATAGATCAGGCCTTCGTTGAACAGGCGCACGAAGGTTTCGGTGACGGTCTTGTTCAGTTTCGGATCCATAGTGAAGCGTTCGCGCGACCAGTCGGGCGAAGTGCCGAGGCGGCGCATTTGCTGGGTAATGGTGTTGCCGGAATATTCCTTCCACTCCCACACTTTTTCGATGAACTTCTCGCGGCCCAGGTCGTGACGCGAAATGCCTTGCGCGTCGAGCTGGCGCTCCACCACGATCTGCGTGGCAATGCCCGCATGGTCGGTGCCCGGTTGCCACAGCGTGTTATCCCCGCGCATGCGGTGGTAGCGCGTGAGCGCATCCATCAACGTCTGGTTGAAGCCGTGCCCCATGTGCAGCGTGCCGGTGACGTTGGGCGGCGGTAACTGGATGCAGAAAGATTCGGATTTATTCGGATCGAGTCCGGCCTTGAAATAGCCGGAATTTTCCCATTCGGGATACCAGCGGGCTTCGATGTCCTTCGGGTCAAAACTTTTAGCGAGTTCCATTGCGGTCTGTGCGAAAAATGCGTGATGTCAGAAGGGGCGAGATTATACAGGCGCGGCGATTGTCGAGGTTGCGGAATTATATAGGTCACCTCCTGAAGATGCCCGTCAATAGGCGATCTACACTATGTGTGCAATGGAGATCGCCGTATTTGCTGGCTTGCGGGCAAGGCGGGTTTATCGAGCGCATCGCGGATCAGTTGCGGCAGTTCGCTTTTCAGTTCGGCGATGGTTTGTGCGATGGCGTGTTGCTGGGCTTCCGCCAGTTTCTGCGCCAGTTTTTGCGCGAAGGCGTTTTCCAGATGCTTTTCCAGATAAGGCAAGAGTTGCGGCGTGATGTCTGCCGGTGATGTCGGTGTAGCGGGCTGGGTCGCTATGAGTTCGCCCTGCACCGGGGAATCATCTATTGCCTCGCCGACGACTTCGGTCAGCGTGGGAAATCTACCTGTGTCTTCGTCCACCACCTCGGTGAGTAATGGAAGATCATCAACGGGAGTTTTTTTGCGGCTCATGTGCGTAATTTGGCGAGGTCGGTGTGGCCGGGATCAAAACCACGGTCGCGGTAAAACTTGAATCGCGCGCGACCCAGTTTGGCGTCTTCGTCGTCGCTGCCGACGATCTCGATCACCCGTTCAAAGCGGCTGAAGAAGTTGGTGCATTCGTTATGCAGACTGATCAGCAGTTCGGAATGCGGGAAATTTTCATCGTGTCCGATGACCAGGGGCAGCGTGGCGGCATCCGCTTCATGGCTGCGGCAGTGCGGCATGAAAGCCGTGGCGGGATAGTGCCAGAGCAACTTGTCCAGCTTGGCGGCAGTCGCTTCATCCGGCACATGCAGCAAAACGCGCTGTCCGCTCTGCATCGCCTTGTGGCTCAGTTGGCAAGCGGTGCGCAGCTTGTCTTCCGAGCCGGTATAAAAATCTACTTTAGTCACTTCGATGCCGTGCGATTGATCAGGTACTGCATGAGCATCGGCACCGGGCGACCGGTAGCGCCTTTGTGTTTGCCGGATTTCCATGCCGTGCCCGCGATGTCCAGGTGCGCCCAGTGGTATTCCTTGGTGAAGCGCGCCAGGAAACAGGCTGCGGTGATGGTGCCACCGGCGCGGCCGCCGATGTTCTGCATGTCGGCGAAGTTGCTGTCCAGCAGATGTTGATAGTCATCCCACAGCGGCAGTTGCCAGGCGCGGTCGTGCGCTTGTTCGCCTGCAGCCAGCAGTTCTTGCGCCAATTTTTCTTCGTTGCTGAACATGCCGTGCGCGACATGTCCCAGCGCAATCACGCAGGCACCAGTGAGGGTGGCGATGTCGATCACGGTGTCCGGTTTGAATTTGGCGGAGTAGGTCAGCGCGTCGCACAGGATCAGGCGGCCTTCGGCATCGGTGTTCAAGATTTCGATGGTCTGACCGGACATGCTGGTGACGATGTCGCCGGGCTTGGTGGCTTTGCCGGAAGGCAGGTTTTCGCAAGTCGGGATCACGCCGACCACGTTGAGCTTGAGTCCCATCTCGGCGATGGCCTGCATGACGCCGAGCACGCTGGCGGCACCGCACATGTCGTATTTCATCTCATCCATCTCGGCACCCGGTTTGAGCGAAATGCCGCCGGAGTCGAAGGTGATGCCTTTGCCTACTAGTACCACGGGCTTCTGTGTCTTGGCCGCGCCGGTGTATTCCAGCGTGATGAGCTTGGCCGGTTGTTCGCTGCCGCGCGTGACGGACAGGAAAGAACCCATGCCCAATTTCTGCATGTCTTTTTCTTCGAGTACGGTGGTCTTGATGCTGCTGTGCGCTTTGCCCAAGGCCAGCGCTTGCGCGGCGAGGTAGGTCGGGGTGCAGATGTTGCCCGGCAGGTTGCCCAGCGTCTTGGTGAGTTCCATGCCGCGCGTGGTGGCGGCGGTTTGCTCCATCACATTCTTCAGCGCGGCTGTCGGTTTGTTCAGCGAGGCGAAGGTGATGTGCTTCAGCGTGGCAGGTTTGCCGGGCTTGCTTTTCATGCCGTCGGCGCGGAAAGCCTGTTCGGCGGCAGTGAACACCGCTTGCTTGATGACCCATGCGGCATCGTTGCCCACACCTTCGTCGGTGATGTACAGCGCGGCATCCTTGGCGGGAGTGGAGTTCAATGCCTTGAAGGTGGCGTCCAGTATCTCCAGGCTGATTTTGTGGTTGAGCTCTGCGGGCTTGCCCAGGCCGACCAGCAGCACACGCTCGGCGGCGACACCGGGCAGTTTGTGCAGCAACAGGGTGGTGGCGGCCTTGCCACTCATGTCGCCGCGCTTGGTCAGGTCGCTCAATGCGTGCTGCGCGGCCTTGTCGATGGCTTGTGCGGCAGCGGACAGTTTGCCGCCTTCGAACACACCGACCACCACACATCCGCTCTTCATCGAGTCCGGGTTGCCTTGTTTTATGCTAAATTCCACGCGCTGCTCCTTAAAAATATTCAAATATAAATTTCAATGCCCGATTATCCGCAATCACCAGACCAAAAGTCAAAGAAGCTATGCATACGCAAAGTGCGCGGCATCTTCTTTTGGTCGCTGGTGCGCGAATTCGTCGGCATGGGTTTGTTGGTCTTTGCCGTGTTGTTGGGTATTGTGGTGTTTACCCAGCTCATCCGTTTCCTGAGTGATTCGGTTAGCGGCTTGCTGGCTGTGGATGGCATTCTGGTGATGCTGGGCTTCAGTTCGGTGAATTATTTGCCGGTGCTGCTTTCCATCAGCTTGTTCATGTCCGTGCTGATTACCCTGAGCCGATGTTACAGCGACAGCGAGATGGTGGTGTGGTTTTCGTCCGGTATCGGCCTGACACGCTGGATACGCCCGGTACTCGGCTATGCCCTGCCGGTGGTGGCATTGATCGCGTTGTTAAGTCTGGTGATTTCTCCCTGGGCAATGTCCAAGGCCGATGAATTCAAGCGCAGGCTGGACAGTCGCGATGATGTTTCCGCCGCGACACCGGGCGCTTTTCGCGAATCCAAGCAGGCCGACCGCGTGTTTTTTCTGGAAGATGTAGATGCCCAGAAAAAGCACGTTGGCAACATTTTTGTGCAATCGGTGCAGAACGGCAGAGATGGCACTATGTTGGCGAAAGAAGGCTTTCAGGAGACGGCAGCGAATGGTGATCGCTTTCTGGTGCTGCTCAAAGGTATGCGCTATGAAGGCATTCCGGGACAGGCCAATTACAAGATCGCCGAGTTCGAACGATACTCTATGCGCATTGAGCCAGTGGAGCTGCATCAGGAAGCGCCCAATCTGAAAGCTATTTCTACTCTTGATCTGCTGCGCAACCCGACGCCATGGAATGCCTCGGAGCTGGAGTGGCGTATTGGATTGCCGCTTAGCGCATTGATCCTGGTATTGATGGCGATTCCGCTCAGTTATGTCGATCCGCGTGCCGCGCGTTCGCTGAATCTCATCACGGCGATCATCATTTACATGGTCTATAACAATATGATCAGCGTAACCAATTCGTGGGTGGCGCATGAAAAGATCAGTGTGATGGCGGGATTGTGGGGCATTCATCTGGTGATGTTTGCGGCGCTATTGGTGATGTTCTATCATCGTATCTCGATGTTTTCATGGCAGTGGCGGAAACAATGAAGATTCTTTCCCGCTATCTCGCGCGCGAAATCTATTTCAGTGTAGCGCTGGTGTTCGCCGCCTTGTTGATGCTGTTCGCGCTGCTTGATCTGATCAATGAGCTGAATTCCATGGGGCACGGCGATTACAGTTTGGGCTATGTATTGCTGTTCATAACCCTGACTCTGCCGGGGCATATTTATGAATTGTTCCCGGTGGCTGTTTTGATCGGAACCATTTTTGCGCTGGTGCAGATGGCAGCCAACTCAGAACTCACCGTGTTTCGAGCATCCGGCGTTTCTTTGCGGCAAATGATTAATGCTTTGTTGCTCATCGGCGCGCCGCTGCTGGTGATGTGTTTTTTGTTTGGCGAATTCATTGCCCCGCCCAGCGAACGTTTGGCGCAACAAGTCAAACTCAAGGCGCAGAATGCCCAGATCAACTTGCGCGAGTTTCGCTCGGGGGTGTGGGTGAAAGACGAAGGCAGCTTCGTCAATGTGAAAAGCGTACTGCCCGACACGTCGCTGTTGAACATCAGCATCTATCATATCGATGGCAATTACCATTTGCGCAGTATTACCTCCGCTGATCGCGCCATTTACCAGAATGACAATCATTGGAGGCTGGAAGGCGTCAAGCAAACCAACTTTTCTGTGCAGGGTGCCTCCGTTAGCAATATGCCGGCGATGGATTGGCGTTCCACGCTTAATCCGAGCATTCTCAGCGTGTTGATGGTGGTGCCGGAACAGATGTCCTCCTGGAATTTATATCAATATACGCAACACCTTGCTGAGAATCACCAGAAGACAGCACGCTACGATATTGCCATGTGGAATAAATTGGCCTATCCCTTTGCCGTGCTGGTGATGATGTTGTTGGCCTTGCCGTTCTCTTCTTATCAGCGCAGGGAAGGCGGTGTGAGCAGCAAGATATTCGTCGGTGTCGTGCTGGGATTAACTTTTCACTTTGCCGGCAGATTGTTTGCCAATCTGGGCGCGCTCAACGAGTGGCCTGCCTTGGTAAGTGCGACGGCGATGAGCTGGATATTTCTTGGTTTGGCGCTGGTCATGCTGTGGCGCACCGAACGGCGCTGATACCGTTTACTGCACGGGAGTGGCCGGGGGAACGCTGCTGGAAGCTGAAAGCGCCTGCTGTTCGAGCAGCTTCTTTTTGATGGCTGCGCGTTTTTCGGGCGGTATCTTGCTGAAGGTTTGGTATCTCTTGCGCGCTCGCTCACGTTGTTCGGGCGTAAGTTTGCTCCAAGTTGTCATACGCGAACGCAACCGTTGCTGTTGTTGTTCATTGAGTTTGGGATAGCGCTTGGCGATTGCCAGAAAATTGACGTGTTGCTTCTCGGACAGGGAATTCCAAGTGCTGGATAACGGTGCCAGTGTTTCTTTCTGCTGAGGATTCAAGTCTTCCCACGTTTGGGAAAATGCGGTCAGCGGCAAACAGCAGGAAGCTGTCAGGATTAGTAGGCTAAAGCACTTATTCAGTAAGACATGCATCTGGCGATCCGTGTGTGGTTAATCGACGTACATATTGACGGGTAAATCGTCCGTCAGGATTGCAATGTCTATATCGCTATGGTCATATTCGTTCGAATTTGAATGCTGCCAATAGATGGCGCCACTGAATAGAACCAGCACGAGCAAAGCAGCCACCCCCCAACCGAGTGACTTGTTGCCATGCGACGAATGGGGATGAACCATACTGTGTTGCCCAAGCCACGCTAACACCGGAACCCGTTGGCTCGTCAACTGATGCTGCAGTGCAACGCGGCGAGCCGCCTGCAATTTGCCCACCGTTTCTTTATCGAGTTGCGCAGCAGAACGGTCGAGCATTGGCTTGATATCACGTATATTTAATTTAATTTTCATGATAGGTCGATTCCTTTCTCTTTTAGCATCAATGCCAGCGCATGCGTAGCGCGCGAACAATGAGTTTTGACGCTGCCTTCAGAGCAGCCCATTGCGGCGGCTGCTTCCGCCGTGTCCATTTGTTCCCAGTAACGCAACAGGAAGGCTTCTCGTTGACGTGCCGGAAGAAGATGCAACGAATTCTCGATTGCCGTCAATACCTGAGTCTGTTGCAGGGCGTTATCCGGTAGTGCTGGTTGACTGGCATTATCTATATCTTCCAATACCTCCAGCGGGTCGAATTCTTCTTCATGCTTCGGAGAAAAGGACGAAAACAGGGTAAGCCAGTACGAGCGTACCTTTTGCCGACGGAAATGGTCCAATATGGTGTTTTGCAGAATGCGATGGAACAGCATCGGAAACTCTTCCGCAGGCTTGTCTCCATAGCGTTCGGCCAGTTTGAGCATGGCATCCTGTACGATGTCCAGTGCCACATGTTCGTCGCGCACCGCAAACATCGCGTGTTTGTAGGCGCGGCGCTCAATTTGGGCAAGGAACTCGGATAGTTGTTCTCTGGTGGACAAGGTTAGGCTCTCGCAAGGCAGCACATGATAGCAAATTCCTGTAGTCATAAGGGTTTTCAAGGTCATTTGCCTTGATTGGGGTTGACCAAAACGCTGCCAGCCTTTATCTTTCGCGATCTCACAAATCAAGCTAATTAGGTAGTTTTGTCATGGAACTGACGGGCGCAGAAATAACCATCCGCTGTTTGCAGGAAGAGGGGGTCGAATACATATTCGGCTATCCTGGCGGCGCGGTGTTGTTCATTTACGACGAGTTATTCAAACAGGATAAGGTCAAACATATATTGGTACGTCACGAACAGGCTGCGGTGCATGCCGCCGACGGCTATGCGCGATCCACCGACAAGGTCGGTGTGGCGCTGGTAACGTCCGGCCCCGGTGTAACCAATGCCGTTACCGGCATCGCCACCGCGTATCTGGATTCCATTCCGCTGGTGGTTATTAGCGGCCAAGTGCCGACCAGCTTTATTGGCGAAGATGCTTTTCAGGAAGTGGATGCGGTCGGCATCACCCGCCCCTGCGTGAAGCACAACTTTTTGGTGAAAGACCCCAAAGATATCGCCAGCACGCTGAAGAAAGCGTTCTATCTGGCCAAGAGCGGTCGCCCCGGCCCGGTGCTGGTGGACATTCCCAAAGATGTGTCGAACCAGAAAGCGGAATTTTCCTATCCCGCGACGGTGAATATTCGTTCCTACAATCCGCAAGTTCAAGGCGATATCGGGCAGATCAAGCGTGCCGCGCAAATGCTGTTGGAAGCCAAGCGCCCCATGGTGTATGCGGGCGGCGGGGTGATCCTGTCGGATGCCTCCAAACAATTGACCGAACTGGTGCGCCTGCTGGGCGCGCCCTGCACCAACACACTGATGGGCTTGGGCGGCTATCCGGCGAGCGACAAGCAATTCGTTGGCATGCTCGGCATGCACGGCACTTATGAAGCCAACTTCGGCATGCAGAACTGCGATGTACTGCTGGCGGTGGGCGCGCGTTTCGACGACCGCGTGATCGGCAATGTGGCGCATTTCAATTCCGTGCCGCGCAAGATCATTCATATCGACATTGATCCGGCTTCCATCTCCAAACGCGTCAAGGTGGACGTGTCTATTGTGGGAGACGTGGCGCATGTGTTGTCCGATATGTTGGCAGTGCTGAACAGCAGCAAGCAGAAGCCGGATGCGAATGCGCAGAAGAACTGGTGGAAACAGATCGACGAATGGCGCGGTGCGAATTCGCTGTCGTACAAGAATTCGAGCGAGATCATCAAACCGCAATATGTGATCGAGACACTGCACAAGATCACGCACGGCGATGCGTTCGTGGTTTCCGACGTGGGGCAGCACCAGATGTGGGCGGCGCAGTATTACAAGTTCAATCAGCCGCGTCGGTGGATCAACTCCGGCGGCTTGGGCACCATGGGTTTCGGTCTGCCTGCCGCGATGGGCGTGCAGTTGGCGCATCCGGGAGCGACCGTGGCCTGCGTGACGGGCGAGGGCAGCATCCAGATGAACATTCAGGAGCTTTCCACCTGCAAGCAATATAACGTGCCGATCAAGATCGTCGCGTTGAACAACCGTTACTTGGGTATGGTGCGCCAGTGGCAGGAATTCTTCCACGGCAACCGCTATTCGCATTCCTATATGGATGCGCTACCGGATTTTGTGAAGCTGGCCGAAGCCTATGGACACGTGGGTATTCTGGTGGAGAAGCCATCCGATGTGGAAGGTGCGCTGAAAGAAGCGTTCGCGCGCAAGAACGATCTGGTGTTTCTCGACTTCCGTACCGATTCCACCGAGAACGTGTATCCCATGGTTCCCGGCGGCAAGGGATTGTCCGAAGTGATTCTGGCGGAGGATTTGTAACATGCGACATATCATTTCTTTGCTGATGGAAAATGAAGCGGGCGCATTGTCGCGTGTAGCCGGACTGTTCTCGGCGCGCGGATACAACATCGAGTCGCTCACCGTGGCGCCGACCGAAGACCCGACCATGTCGCGCATGACCATCGTTACCAGCGGTTCCGACGATGTGATCGAGCAGATCAACAAACAGCTCAACAAACTGGTGGATGTGGTCACCGTGATGGATCTGACCGACGGCGACCACATCGAGCGCGAATTGATGCTGGTCAAGGTGTTGGCAACGGGCGAATCGCGCGAGGAGCTGAAACGTATCGCGGATATTTTCCGCGGGCGCATCATCGACGTGTCCGACAAGACCTACACCATCGAGCTGACCGGCGCCGGTTCCAAGCTGGACAGCTTCTTGCAGGCAATTGATCGCGGCCTGATTCTGGAAACCGTGCGTACCGGCGCATCCGGTATCGGGCGCGGCGACCGCATTTTGAAACTTTGATTTTTTACTGATTTTTACGACGAGGCCAACATGAAAGTTTATTACGACAAAGACGCAGACCTGTCCCTGATCAAGGGCAAGCAAGTCACCATCATCGGATACGGCTCGCAAGGCCACGCCCACGCGCAGAACCTGAGGGAGTCCGGTGTGAATGTGACCGTCGGCCTGCGCAAGAGCGGCGCTTCATGGAAGAAGGCTGAAGCTGCGGGTCTGAAAGTCGCCGAAGTGGCCGACGCAGTGAAGAGTGCCGACGTGGTGATGATGCTGTTGCCCGACGAAAATATCCCGGATGTCTACAACAACGAAGTTGCGCCGAATATCAAGGCTGGCGCAGCGCTGGCATTTGCCCACGGCTTCAATGTGCATTACAACCAGGTTGTGCCGCGTGCCGATGTGGACGTGATCATGATCGCCCCCAAAGGCCCCGGCCACACTGTACGTTCCGAATACCTCAAGGGTGGCGGCGTACCGACACTGATCGCGGTATATCAGGACAAGAGCGGCAAAGCAAAAGACATCGCGTTGTCTTACGCGGCAGCCAACGGTGGCACCAAGGGTGGAGTGATCGAGACCAACTTCCGCGAAGAGACTGAGACCGACCTGTTCGGCGAACAAGCGGTGTTGTGCGGTGGTGCGGTGGAACTGGTGAAAGCCGGTTTCGAGACACTGACCGAAGCGGGCTACGCACCGGAGATGGCCTATTTCGAGTGTCTGCATGAACTCAAGCTGATCGTTGACCTGATGTATGAAGGCGGCATCGCCAACATGAACTACTCCATCTCCAACAACGCGGAATACGGCGAATACGTCACCGGTCAACGCGTGATCGGCGATCAAGCGCGTGCCGCGATGAAGGAATGCCTGAAGAACATCCAAAACGGTTCCTATGCCAAACAGTTCATCCTTGAAGGCCGCACCAACTATCCGGAAATGACCGCGCGCCGCCGTTTGAACGCCGAGCATCCGATCGAAGTGGTAGGCGGACAATTGCGTTCCATGATGCCTTGGATCGGCAAGAACAAGCTGGTCGATCAATCCAAGAACTAGGATTGAGGAGTGAGGATTGAGGATATAGGGGGCGGACGCTCCCGGCCTTAATCCTCAACTTTCGGTTTTTTACTCAATCCTCAATCCACGATCCTCAATCCTATGAAAAACTACCCACACCCCATCATCGCCCGCGAGGGCTGGCCGTTTCTGGCGATCTCACTGATTCTGGCAATCGCTGCCACCGTCGGATGCGCGTCATGGTCGATTCCGTTGTGGATCATCTTTGTGTTCGTGTTGCAGTTCTTCCGCGACCCGGCACGCGAAATACCGCAGCAAGTTGGCGCTGTACTGTCGGCTTGCGATGGCCGGGTCATCAAGGTTGAGCGCACGCAAGATCCTTATGCGCAACGTGAAGCGATTCTGGTCAGCGTGTTCATGAACGTGTTCAACGTGCACTCCAATCGCAGCCCGATGGATGGCAAGGTCGAGAAGATCCAATACTTTCCCGGCAAGTTCGTGAACGCCGATCTGGATAAGGCTTCTACCGAGAACGAGCGCAATGCGGTAGTGCTGAAAACCAACGACGGACAGACTGTGACCTTCGTGCAAGTTGCCGGACTTATTGCACGCCGTATCCTGTGCTACATCAAGGTTGGCGATGTGCTGACGCGCGGTCAGCGCTACGGCTTCATCCGTTTCGGTTCGCGCGTGGATGTTTATCTGCCGCTGACCGCTACCGTTAAAGTGAGTATCGGTGATAAAGTGTCTGCCACTACTACTATTCTGGCGCAACTCTAAACCAATATGGATGAACTGGATCAGCGCAAGCAGCAAATGAACCTGCGTCGGCGCAGCATCTACCTGCTGCCCAACCTATTCACCACGGCCGCACTGTTCGCCGGTTTCTACGCCATCGTGCAGGCGATGAACAGCAAGTTCGAATATGCCGCCGTGGCTATCTTCATCGCCATGGTGCTGGATGGTTTGGACGGGCGCGTGGCACGCCTGACGCATACGCAAAGCGAATTTGGCGCGGAATACGACAGCCTGTCGGATATGGTGTCGTTCGGTGTAGCACCATCCATTCTCATGTACGAATGGGCATTCCGTGATTTGGGCAAATGGGGCTGGTTCGCCGCCTTCATTTACTGCGCAGGTGCCGCGCTACGTCTGGCGCGTTTCAATACCAACATCGACGTGGTCGATAAACATTATTTTCAGGGTCTACCCAGCCCGGCGGCGGCAGCGCTGGTGGCGGGCTTCGTGTGGGTGATGCTGGACAACCGCTTTTCAGGGTTCGAGTTGCGCTGGTATGCAGTCGGCTTGACCGTGTTCGCCGGTTTGAGCATGGTGAGCAACCTAAAATACTACAGCTTCAAGTCGATCAACATGCGCAAGAGCGTGCCGTTCATCGTCATTTTCCTGTTTGCGATATTCTTCATGTTCGTGGCGCAAGATCCGCCGTTGAATTTATTCCTGTTGTTCCTCGGCTATTGCCTGTCCGGCTATGTGATGTTGCTGCTCAAATTACGTAAACCAAAAACTCCGACGCCTTTGCCGTAATTTCAACGCTGCCACAGCGTCTCTGCTTGTCCCGCCGCGCGATTCAACGCGCGGCACAGCACGAACAACAAATCCGAAAGCCGATTGAGATATTTCAGCCCCTCCAACGGGGCTGATTCTTTTTGCATAAGCTGAAAATAATCGCGCTCGGCGCGCCGCGCCACACTGCGCGCCACGTGGCACTGCGCGGCAGCGCGTGTGCCGCCGGGCAGGATGAATTCCCTGAGCGGCGGCAGGTCAGCGTTGTGATGCGCGATGGTTGCATCCAGACGGGCAAGTTTTTCTGTGTCGAACGGTGCGCCGGGGACAGCAAGTGCGCCGCCCAGATCGAACAGGTCATGCTGGATGCGCAGCAACTCCAGCCGAATAGTTTCCGGCAGCGTTTCGGCAAGCAATACGCCGAGCTGGCTGTTCAGCTCATCCACGCTGCCGATGGCGCTGATACGCGCACTATCTTTGGCGACGCGCGTGCCATCCGCCAATCCGGTGCTGCCGTCGTCGCCAGTACGTGTCACGATTTTGCTTAGTCGCATATGGCCACCTCTAAAAATCCAAATTTCGTCGCAATACTGCGTTACTTACAAAAAAATTACTCCTTACATATCCAACTATATGCTGCGTCGCAATTTTTTGCTCGCGCCTTGTCTTGCTTAGAACTTTGAATTTTTAGAGGTGGCCATCATTGCTTCTCCAGACAACCCATATAAATTGCCGCATCCGGCGCAGTCTTGTTACGCTGCGCTTGCCAGATCATTTCGCCCAGACAATCCATCATCGCGTGCTGCGCTTCATGTTCCGATTCATATTTATGCGTGAGCCGCGTGAACTGCTCGCGGATGCCCTGCGGCTGGCCGATGGAAATCTGTTCCTCGATGGTCAGGTGCATCATCAAGTGCAGGAAGGGATTGAGCACATTGCCGTCCGCCGCGTAATCTTTGTCCTGATTGCGTTCCGCGTCGTTGAACAGCTCGTGGAATTCCGGGTGCTTGTCAATCAGTTGCGCGGTCAGGTCTTCCAGCGGCGTGAGCAATTCCTGCGCGCAACGCTTGCGCCAGGATTCGAACAGAAAAAGTCTTGCTTCGTCTCGGGTCGGATTGAACATTGGAGGTGCCTTGAAAGTGCGGCGGATTGTCCTTGCATCAGCCGAATCCGTCAACGCGGACATACGTGCCAGCGAACAACGCTACAGTGAGTTCGGAAACTCGGAATCGCCATCCCATGAAGAAGCCCGTCAATAGGCGATCTGCGCTGTATAGTGTGCGGAGATTGCCGTGTTTAGGCGCTCGCGGGCAAGTTTGTCTGTTCAGGATTGCCGCCAGTTAGCCGCGCCAGGTTTTGTCCACCTTGATGTCCAGCTTCTTGATGCGGTGCCACAGGCTGCGCTCGGTGATGCCCAGTCGCCGAGCGGCTTGGGCTTGCACACCTTTGCTGGCTTCCAGCGCGGCAAGGATGGCGTTGCGCTCGCGTTCTTCCAGCCAGACATCGAGGTCTGCGGTGTCCGGGGCGGTCGATTCTGGATTGGCGGCTACGGCGACACCTTCATTCAGGCGGCCCGGAAGGTCTTTGCAGTCTATTAGTTCGCCGCGGCAGGACAGCAGGGCGCGTTCCACCGCGTTGCGCAGTTCGCGCACATTGCCCGGCCATGCAAAGTGGCTGAGTGTCGCCAGCGCCTCTGCAGTAAAACCTTGCACCGGCTTGTCGATTTCCGTGAGCAGATCGGCGAGAAAGGCGGAGGCCAACGCAGGCACATCTTGCAGCCTTTCACGTAACGGCGGTACGTTGATGGTGTAAACATCCAGGCGGTAATACAGGTCTTCGCGAAACGTACCATCGCGTACGCATTGCGGCAGGTCGCGGTGGGTGGCGGCGATGATGCGCACATCGACGCTGTGCACCGCGTCGCTACCGACCGGAGAGAATTCGCGTTCTTGTAACACGCGCAGCAGCTTGCTCTGCAAAGCGATGCCGAGGTCGCCAATTTCGTCGAGAAACAGCGTGCCGCCGTTGGCCTGTTCCAGGCGGCCCAAGCGGTTCTGGTTGGCACCGGTGAAGGCACCACGCACATAACCGAACAGTTCGCTTTCCATCAGGTCGCTTGGAATGGCGGAGCAATTTAGCGCCACCCAGGGTTGTTCGGAGCGCGGTCCGCGCTCGTGGATGCTGCGCGCCACCGCTTCCTTGCCGGTGCCGCTCTCGCCGGTGATTAGCACATTGCTGCGATACGGGGTGACCTGTTCGATTTCTTCCTGCAGCCGACGCATGGCCGGACTGTCGCCGATCAGCCGACGGTGCGGTTGCGCATCGCTGACCACGGCCTGCAGGCGCTGGTTCTCGCGCAGCAGGTCGTGCAGGCGCAGCGCGCTCTGGATTGCGAGCAAGAGTTCATCGGCTTCGAACGGCTTGGTCAGATAATCGGCGGCGCCGGACTGGATGCACTCGATGGCAGAACGGATGGAGCCGAACGCGGTGAGCACGATCACCGGCACTTCTGGCCGTTCTTGCTTGCAATGCGTCACCAGTTCTTCGCCGCGCATGCCGGGCAGTTTGAGATCGGTGAGAACTACCGACAACTCTGGTAGCGTCAGCGACGACAAGGCGAGTTCGGCGCTGTCCGCGGTCAGCACGCGGAAACCCGCGTCTTCCAGCGCCATGCGGATGACCAACTGCATATTGCGTTCGTCTTCAACGACCAGAATGGTGTGCTGCATCAGCTTCCTCCGGCGGCTTCGGTAAACCGCATGATAAAACTCGCTCCTCCGTTGCGTCCGGCGGCGTATTCGAGGTAGCCGCCGTTGGCTTCTACCAGTGTGGCGGCGAGCGTCAGGCCAAGTCCGCTGCCATGTTCCTTGGAGGTGAAGAACGGCTCAAACAGGCGCGTCACGCGTTCTATCGGAACGCCGGGGCCATTGTCTTCCAGCGCCAAGCATAACATCTCACCTTCCTGCCACGAACGCAGGGTGAGTTTCGCCGGGGTAGCGACCATGGCTTCCAACGCGTTGTTGATGAGGTTGCTCCAAGCCTGTTGCAACAGTTCCGCATCAGCCAGGATCAGGCGTTCGCCATGTTCATATTCGCGCTTGACCACCACCTCCGGGCGACCCGCCAGACGGTAACGCAGCGCAGCCTCCAGCGGACTTTGCAAGGCGATAGCGGCGAATCGCGGTTTGCGGTGGCGGGCCAATTGCTGGAAATCGCGCAACAGACTGTTCAGGCGTGCGGTCTCTTCGCGAATCATGCGCGTCAGCTCGTTCTGCCGCTCCGGGTTGTTCGTGGTTTTTTCCAGCAACTGCGCGGCGGTGTTCAGTACGCCGATCGGGTTGCGTATCTCGTGCGCCATCGCCAGTGACAGCTCGCCTAGAGCCGTTAATTTGTCACGTTGGAACTCGCGCTGTTGTTCGTCCCTGGCGCTGCGCAGGCTGGTCGCCATGGTGTTGAAGGCGCGTGCCAGTTCGCCCAGTTCGTCGTCGCTGCGTACCGGAATCTCGGCGCGGAAATCCTGCGCCGCCACCTTTAACACGCCATCGCGTAATGATTTTATAGGGCGGATCACCAAGCGGCTGAGCAACAACCCCATCGAGCCCGCCAGCAAAGTGCCGAGCAGGGCGATGGTCAGCGTCAGCGTGGTACGGTCGGCCAGAATCTGGTCGCCGCTGCGATGCGCCAAACCGCTGAATAGCACGGCTTCCATTTTGCCGTTGCTATCCAGCACTGGCGTGTAAAGCCCCCAATACTGGTCGTCTTCTGCTTCCGGGCTGAAATATTCCAGATGATCCTGCAGGCGGGCGAAGGCTTCGACCGGCAAATGCAGACGCAAAGATGCGCTTTCTTCCTCGGCGAATGCCTTGGCGAAATCCTCGCCGCTCGGATAGTACAGGCGGGTCTTGAGTCCGCTGGTTACGCCCAGTCTTTGTAGCAGCGGCTTGTCGAACAGCGTACCGATAACTAGGCGATAACGGGCGGCACCATGACGCGGCACCTCGATCACCGTCACTGCTGCCAGCAAACGCTGTTGCCCACGGAACACGCGAATCACCGCCTCGTCGCGGTCTGCGGCGGGTTTCCAATCGGTGTGCAAGGCTGAGGAACTGCGTAGCAACTGCCCGTTAAGATCATAAATTTGCACGAAGCCGATGCCCAGTTCCTGCGCCAGTGGCTGAAAGCGCGCGGGAATCAGCGGATGCGCGGCATCGGCCTGCCAGCGATCATGGTTGGCATCCGCCAACAGGTCGGCAAAAAGTTGGCCGTTGTGATGCAGGCCATGCAGCCAGTCCAGGTTGAGCCGCGTCGATTCGCGTAGCCAGCTTTCAATCGAGGTGTCCACGCGCTTGGTGACCCAATACGCGCTGAACGTGCCGGTCACCACCATCGGCACCACGATGATGATGATCACCACCAGCAACACTTTGCGTTGCAGGCGATTGATGCGGAACCATTCCTTGATCCTACGCATTTTGTAGGGCCCAACGTGATATGGAGTTTCGGGTGAACCCTGTGTGCCTCATGGAATTTCGCAACCCAATGAATTAACTAGTCTATTGATGAAGTGCTGAAAGTGGTACGCAACTTGCGATGTCATTAAGCAAAACCGCGACGAGGTTGAATTCGGTTGCAAAGAATGCGTCATTTTTTTCCGATCCGCAAGCCTGAATTGTCCTCTGCGGGTGACGCTTCAGCTTGGGTCGGTTCAGCGCGTTGTTCTGCCGTTTGCGGCAATGGAGGAATCAGATCTCAACACCGTCACTAATAGTTAACGATTTATAACATACCGCGAGGAGAGCAATGAGTAAGCCGTTTTTTGACCACTGGAAACACATGCCGCTGTTAGCGCTGAATACTAGGAAAAGGATGCCACATCATGACTGAAGCAATGCCAATCGATGCCGGGATGCAGGATTATGTTGCCGATACCGTGGCCTTTTTTGTTAGCGCGATGATGGTCGTCGGCTATTACATCCATCACCGCATTCAGGCCAGTAAAGACTCGACCTATTCCATCCACTCCGTCAACGCACTGGCGCGTCGTCTGTGGACGCAGAACGTGATGACCAATGCCGGCAAGGACATCATGGCGGTGCAGACGCTGCGCAATTTCATCATGGTCGGCATCATGATGGCTTCAACCGCTTCGCTGCTGATCATGGGCACGCTCACCCTTTCCGGCCAGGCGGAAAACATCGTGCGCAGTTGGCATGGCCTCGCCATGTTTGGTTCTCACTCGCAAGAGATGTGGATCATCAAGGTGCTGTGCCTGTTGGTCGATTTCATCATCGCGTTTTTCTCGTATGCCATGTCGGTGCGTCTGGCTACGCATGTGCTGTTCATGCTTAACGTTCCGCAGTCCAGCTATATCGAGCATCCCGAACTCTCGTATGAATGCGTGGCCGACCGCCTGATTCAGGCAGGCAACATGATCACGGTGGGCATGCGCTCCTTCCTGTTCGCTATCCCGCTGGTGTTCTGGCTGTTCGGCCCGGTGTTTTTGTTCTTGTCCACCATCGGCCTGGTCTACACGCTGAACTGGTTGGACAGGCATGAGGCGACGAGCAGCAGGCCGTCATCCTTGCATATCAAGGCGGTGCCGGAACTCAATAATAGAGGCATGCAGGGCAGCGTGCATGCCTTGACCTTCCCGCAGAGCCAAAGCAAATGATCCTGCACGCGCTTTTCGCAGCCGCCTGCGAGGTTCAAGCTGAAATCGCCGAACAGGCTACCGCGCATCCTTCCAGCGTCGCTGTGTTGCGTGGCGAATTTGTTATCGTCAGCGTCGAGCGGGTGGCGCATGGCAGAGTCACGGAAATCGCCGCGTTGCGCGTCGGGGCGGGTCTGGTGCAACGGGAAGAATTCACGGCATCGTTCGCGCAGGGGTGCGAAGCTGAAGTTGTGCTACGTCAACTGGCGGCCTTCGTGAACGAGCTGCCGATGTTTGTCCACGACATGGATAGTCTGATGCAGTATGGACTCGGTTTGGGCAAGCTGTTGCATGACAGCCAGTTGCTGGCCTGGCAAGTATGGCCGGGGCTGCCGTCGTACCGGCTAGCAGACCTGGCGGAACTGCTCGATCTGAAATGCAATGCCACACGGCACGCGCTCGCGGCTGCACAAATTACTCTGGCGTTGCTGTGCGCCGTCAGCCAGCCGACAAGCAGCACTTATCCGCAGTGCAATGAATTCGCTCAGGAAGAAATGGCCGGGAATGTAGTCCAGTCCGGTTGATGCGCAGTGCAGTCATAAAAATATCTCCTACGTCGAGATGCCCGTCATTAGGCGGTCTGCGCAATCTGGTTTCAATTTCATAAATTATTCAATGAAGGAATTAGCAATGAAAAAAATTGCAGTTGTCTTAGCCTCGTTGCTGGTTGTGGCTTGCTCTACTACACAAAAGTCTGTTTCACCATTGTCATCAGGAGATTCTGCTAAAACCGTCCAGGCGAGTGGTAGCAATGTCACTACCGGAGCCGGATTGTTGTATGCTTCAATGTCAGCGGCAAATTCGAAGTTGAATTCGATCTCAAACGCGGCAGCAACGGACAAGCGGGTTGCGGCAGAGCATGCAGTTCAGAATCAAAGCATCTATTTCGATTATGACAAGTACCTCGTCAAACCACAGTTCCGGGGCCAACTCCAGAAACAGGCCGAATTCATCAGGAAGCACAAGGGCGAAGTCGTCACACTGGAAGGCAATGCGGATGAACGCGGCAGCAAGGAATACAACCTGGCTTTGGGCAATCAGCGCGCAGTCGCTGTGGAAAAGTCTCTGAAGCTATTGGGCGTTCCTGCCGCGCAGATCAAGACGGTGAGCTATGGTGAGGAGAAACCCCGCCTGCTGTGCCATGAAGAAAAATGCTGGAAAGAAAATCGCAGGGTAGATTTTGTGCTCAGCAGCGTCGCGTTGCATTCTGTTTAACCTGGTCATTGGGCAACAGCTAGCAGCCGGGCTGATCGGCGACACCTACAAGATTTTAACATCCACCTTTGCGGAAACGTCCGTCAATTTGAGATATGTACTAAGCATTCAGTGAAGATCGCCGTATCTATTGGCTTGCGGGCAAGCAGGATATTTCGATTTCGGAATTTTCCTAAAACTTTTCGTCCTCACGCAGATAGCGCCACTGTCCCACCGGAAGATCGCCAAGTCGCACTCTGCCGATGCGCACGCGTTTTAGTGCGGTGACTTTCAATCCCACCATTTCGCACATGCGGCGGATCTGGCGCTTCTTGCCTTCGACCAGAATGAAGCGCAGCTGGTTTTCGTTCTGCCAAGCCACTTTGGCCGGTTTGAGTTTCTTGCCGTCCAGCGACAGGCCGTGATTCAACATCGCCAATCCGTTGCCGTCCAGCTCGCCCTGTACGCGCACCAGATATTCTTTTTCGACCGGCGAGTCTTCGCCGATCAGTTGTTTGGCGACGCGGCCATCCTGCGTGAGCACCAGCAAGCCGGTGGAGTCGATGTCGAGTCTTCCGGCGGGGGCGAGGTTGAGCAACTGGCTGCGATGGAAGCGTTGCGGCGAGGTATCCTGTTCCCAGTGCGATTCGTTGCCGATCAGTACGATGGCCGGTTTGTAGCCTTGTTCCGCTTGTCCCGATACGTAGCTCATCGGTTTGTGCAACAGGATGGTGACGCGCTGATCCTGCTTGGCTTGCGCGGCTTTCTCCAGTGTGATCTTTTGCGTGGGCAGAATCTTGGTGCCAAGTTCGCTGACGGTTTCGCCGTCAACTTTGACCCAGCCTTTGGCGATGTAATCGTCCGCTTCGCGGCGCGAGCAGAGTCCTTGTTCGGACATGAGTTTTGAGAGTCTGATTTTTTCCATAATTAACCTAGTGCAGGAAACAGGCCGCGCAAGCCGCCTGTGATAAATTCAACCGCAATAGCGGCGAGTAATAAACCCATCATGCGGGTGACGATGATACTGCCGATCTTGCCCAGACGTCGCGAGATCAACGGTGCGACGATGAACGTGAGCCACACGGTGAAGCTCAATGCCGCCAGCACCAGCGCCATCATGCCGTAGTGTCCCATGCTGCTGGCCTTGTGCGCATCGAGGATCACCGTGCTGATCGCGCCGGGTCCGGCCAGCAACGGTGTGGAAAGCGGCACGATGGCGACGGATGAAGTTGCATCGCTGTCGAGGTCGTCCGGGGTGAGCGTGGGCTTGTTGCCGATCAGCATGTTGATCGCCATCAGCAATAGCAGGATGCCGCCCGCCGTGCGGAAGGAATGGATGCTGATGCCGAAGAAACTCAGTATTGCTTCGCCCAGCAGCAAGGCGGCAAGCAGGATGCCGAACACCGAAAACGAGGCCATGCGTCCCACGCGCTCACGCTTTTGGGCGGTCATGCCGGCGGTGAACGCGATGATGATGGGGATAATGCCCACCGGATCAATGATCGCGAACAGGCTGATGAAAATCTTGGTGTATTCGGTGAAATCCAGCATGGGTACGGCGGCTTTCGTAACAAGGCGGCGCGAAGTTACACCGTATAATGCGGCGAATCAAATCGCATCGTGTTATTCGTGAAAAATATTCTCAGTTCACCTTACTTGCTCACCTTTCTGGCGGGCATGGTCGCCGTGCTCGGCTTCGCCCCGTTCGGCTGTTTTCCCTTGCCTGTTCTCGCGCTGGCCGTGCTGTTCTGGCTGTGGAGCCGTGCCGAACGCCCCGCGCAAGCCGCATGGATCGGCTTCGCCTTCGGCATGGGCTTGTTCTGCGTCGGTGTCAGCTGGATCTATGTCGCGCTGCATGAATATGGCTACATGCACCCCGTGCTGGCGGCGCTGGCGACGGCACTGTTCGCGGCGGTGAACGCCACGCTGCCCACAGCGGCAGGGTATGCGCAGGCGAAGTTGAGGCCGTTCGTGGTGAGCTTGTCGAACCATGAACGGCCCTTCGACAGGCTCAGGGCGAACGGTGTTTGGATGCTGCTCATCATGCCTGCCATCTGGACCCTTGCCGAATGGCTGCGCGGTCTGCTGTTCACCGGCTTCCCGTGGCTTTCGTTTGGCTATTCGCAAGTGCCGGCCAGCCCGCTGGCAGGCTATGCGCCGCTGTTCGGCGTGTATGGCGTGTCGCTGTTGGTGGCGCTGAGCGCCGGGTTGCTGCTGGTGTTGTGGAATGCGCGCTGGAGCAAGCATGGCAAGATCGCACTGGGCGTGCTGCTGCTACTGTGGGTGGGCGGCGCGCTGTTGCGCGGTGTCGCATGGACGCAGCCGCAAGGCGAACCGCTCAAGGTCAGCCTGCTGCAAGGCAATATCCCGCAAGACACCAAATTCGCTGAAGACGCATTGGTCAACACATTAGAAACCTACCGCCGTCTGGCTCAAAGCAGCGATGCGCGCTTGATCGTGATGCCCGAGACCGCGTTGCCGCTGCTGCGCGAATATGTGCCGGAAACCTATCAGCAAATCCTGCGCAACCACGCGCGCGCCAACGGCGGCGACATCCTGATCGGCGCGTTTGAAAAAGAAAACGGCAACTACTACAACAGCGTGTATTCGCTGGGCAGCGCCGACAGCCAGCACTACCGCAAAAACCATCTGGTGCCCTTCGGCGAATTCATCCCGCTGCGCAGCGTGCTCGGCTGGCTCATCAACGAAGTGCTGCAAATCCCCATGGGCGACCAAACCAGCGGCGGCGCGCAGCAGCCACCGTTCAACGTCGCCGGACAAAAAGTCGCGGTCAACATCTGCTACGAAGATGCCTTCGGCGAAGAAATCATCCGCGCACTGCCGCAAGCCACGCTGCTGGTGAACGTCACCAACGACGCATGGTACGGCGATTCATTCGCCGCCATGCAGCACAACCAGCTGTCGCAAATGCGCGCACTGGAAACCGGACGCATGATGCTGCGCGCCACCAACACCGGCGTCACTTCCGTCATCGGTGTGGATGGACGCATCCTGATGATGCTGCCGCAGCATGAGGAGGGCGTGCTGACATATTCTGCGCAGGGATATGTGGGTAGTACGCCGTATGTGCGGTGGGGGAATGGGGGGATGTTGGTTTTGATCGCGGTGATGCTGGGCGCTGCATGGTGGCTGCAACGCCGTGCGTCCCCTCGCCCTTTGGGAGAGGGCTAGGGTGAGGGAACGCTCTGTTGATTTCCTCCACTTGCAAAATCGACACCGTCGGGGGTAGCCCGACAGCTAGTTACTTTTTCTTGCTTCGCCAAGAAAAAGTAACCAAAAAGAAGGCGACCCCGGTGCGCCGCCGCTTCGCGGTTCCCTGCGTTGCTCGACTGGTCAGGCGGCTGCGGAACTCGCGCTTCGCGCTCAGACAGTCCTCGCCGAAATCCCCTGACCAGCCTGCGCTACTCGGCGGCGCACAGGGGAAGAAAAAGCTAAAATCCGAAATCCAAAATCATAGGGTGGGCACTTCGTGTCCACCCTATCCGGCCGCAAAATAGCATCAACTTGCGGCTAGTAATTTTCAAATTGCGAGTCTAAACTCCGCCGCTGGTTTGTTCTTAAAATCAAGGAGAAAAGAATGGCTGACCTCACATGTCAAGGCTGTGGTAAGAAGTTGTCTAGTAGCAGCATAATGATTCTCAAGTGCGACAAATGCGGGAAATTGCTTTGCGATAAATGTCGGGGATCAAAATATACGCCATGCTCTTCCGTGAATAACGGGACTCCCAAGTGTAGCGGATATTATCGCCGTCCTTAATCATGGAAACCACCGAAAAGATTGTTGAGTCCTATTGTCGATATGTAAAGGAGTGGTTCACCATTCCCAACATAAAATGCCAAGGACAGTATGAAGTCGATTTACTGGCCGTTGATACCAGAACCCAGTCTATTCAGCGCTACCACATCGAATGCGGGGTGTCGATTTCGTCCAGCTATTCAAAACTCACCACCAAGGAGTTTTCCACCGATTTTTTAAAGCAACGGGTAAAAGCCGCTGGACAACGACGAACACTGGATTATTTCATTCATCGGAAGTTCAACATTCCAGAAGTGCTCGACAAGATCAAGGATTATGGGTTTGAGTCTGGAAACTATAAACGCATCATTGTTACTTGGGATGCGACAGCAGAAGCTCGGATCGAAGCCGAAAAAAACGACATCGTGATTTGGGACTTGCCTAACTTACTTAACGAGATCGCGGATGAGCATCTAAAACATCGTCGGTATTTTACCGATGATACGGCGCGGACGATTCAACTTTATGCGATGGCAATGAAGGGAAGGTAATCGGAAAGTTATCGCCTTATGTTTTGATAATAGTAGCCCGCTAGGGCGCAATAACCAACGGGCATTGCGCTACGCTTATTGCACACTACAAAAGCTAATCGCGTGGGAATGCCCGTCAATAGGCGATCTACATATTTCGAATCATGGAGATGACCGTATTCTCTGGCTTGCGGCCAAGGTGGGCAAATGAAATCTATTCATTCTTGGGCAGCCACGTGGCGAGGGCACGAAGTGCCCTCGCCGTGGTTTTGATTTTTGCTTTTCCTTCCCCTGTGCGCCGCCGAGTAGCGCAGGCTGGTCAGGGGGTGTCGGCGAGGACTGTTTGAGCGCGTAGCGCGAGTTCCGCAGCCGCCTGACCAGTCGAGCAACGCAGGGAACCGCGAAGCGGCGGCGCACCGGGGTCGCCTTTTCTTTGGTTCCTTTCTTTTGGCGAAGCAAAAGAAAGGAACTAGCTGTCGGGCTACCCCCGACGGTGTTGAAGTAACAAACCAGCGGGCTTCGCCCATCCTTCGATACGGCTGCGCCTACTCAGGACGAACGGTCATTAGGTAATCCGTACAAATGAAATCACAGAACACTACCACCTGGACCTGCTACCTCCTGCAATGCACCGACAACACCCTCTACTGCGGCATCACCAACGACCTCGTCAAGCGCCTCGCCGCGCACAATGCGGGCGAGGGCGCCAAATACACGCGCGGTCGCGCGCCGGTGAAGCTGGTGTATTGCGAATCCTGCGCCGACAAGTCATCCGCCTTGAAACGCGAGATGCAGATCAAGGGGCTACCCCGTGCGGCGAAATTGGCTTTATGCTGCGCGACGTTACGTGCCGGAATGAGCGCTGATTCGCCAAGCTGATCAGTCGCCTGCCGTTGGGTTGCTTGGCACGTATATTAGAATATGCTAATATGCAAACATGTTATCTCTTGAGGTGGGTCTATGAAACGAAATCTGGGTTTGGTGTTCGGTCTGTCTGCGGTTTTGCTGGGAGTTTCTGTGCAAGCGGCGGAGCCGCTGGCGACGACGCCGGTGCAATTGCGCGAAGTGGAGCAAACATACAGCGTTGACGGCGTGGTGGAAGCGACGCGCCAATCCACAGTGTCGGCGCAGATTTCCGGGCGGGTGAAGTCGCTGAACTTTGATGTGGGCGATCGCGTCAGCAAGGGGCAGGTGCTGTTGCGCATCGACGAGCGCGAGGCAAATCAGGCATTGGCGGGCAGCAAGGCGCAGTTGTCACAGGCGGAGGCGGCTTTGCAGAACGCGCGTTTGAACTACGAGCGTTCGCAACAGTTGTTTGAGCAGAAATTCATCAGTCAGGCGGCGCTGGACAAAGCCAAGTCTGACTACGACATGGCCAAGGCGCAGTCTCAGGCCAGCGAAGCGGGCGCGCAGCAATCGGCGCTGGCGCAGAGTTACACCTCGGTGATCGCGCCTTACGCGGGCGTGGTGTCGGCGCGCATGGTGGAGATGGGCGAGATGGTGACGGTGGGCAAGCCGCTGATGACCGGCTTCGATCCGTCGCAACTGCGCGTGATCGCCAATGTGCCGCAGGATAAATTGAAAGAAATCGGCAGCCGACCCAAGGTAACAATTGAAGTGCCGTCGCTGAGCCGTTGGATCAAGGCGGATTCAGTCACGGTGCAGCCTTCCGCCGATGTGCGCACGCACAGCACGCAGGTGCGTGTCGAGATGCCCGAGAACCAGAAGAATATTTATCCCGGCATGTTTGTACGCACACATTTCGTGGTGGGCAAGGAGCAGAAGATGCTGATCCCGGTGAGCGCGGTGTTGCACCGCAGCGAAGTGGTGGCGGTGTATGTGGTGGATGACCTGGGCTGGCCGCGTCTGCGCCAAGTACGTTTGGGCGAGGCGAATGAACAGAATGAAATCGAAGTGCTGGCCGGGTTGAATGTGGGTGAGCATGTGGCGCGAGACGCAATCAAGGCGGGCATGGTGGCTTCGGAGCACAAGCAATGAGCATGGGCATCTCGGGACGTATAGCGCGCGTCTTCCTGCATTCGCAGATGACGCCGCTGCTGGCGCTGGTGGCTATTCTGCTCGGTGTGTTTGCGGTGGTGGTGACACCGCGCGAGGAAGAGCCGCAGATCAACGTGACCATGGCCAACGTGCTGATCGCCTATCCCGGCGCCTCGGCGCAGGATGTGGCGAACACGGTTTCAACGCCAGCGGAACAAGTGCTGTCGCAGATCGCCGGTGTCGATCACGTGTATTCCGTGTCGCAGCCGGGCATGGCGGTCATCTCGGTGCAGTTCAAGGTGGGCGAGCAACATGTGCCGTCGCTGGTCAAACTTTACGATGTGATCTGGTCGCATGCCGATTGGTTGCCGCCCACGCTGGGCGTGGCGCAACCCATCATCAAAGCCAAGGGCATCGACGATGTACCGATGTTGGCCTTGACCCTGTGGCGGAATAAGGCCAGTAGCGGTGCGGTGGAGTTGACGCAGGTCGCGCACGCCATCGAATCCGATTTGAAGCGGGTGAAAGGTACGCGCGAAGTGGTCACGCTGGGTGCGACTCCACGCGTGGTGCGTGTGCTGCTCGACCCGGAAGCGTTGAACGCGCACCAACTTTCGGTGCAGGAAGTGCGCGCCGCATTGCAGGCCTCCAATGTCTCGCATAGTGCGGGCAGTCTGGTGCAGAACAACCGCGAAGTGCTAGTGCAGACCGGCAATTTCCTCAGCGATGCCAATGAAGTCGGACAACTGGTGGTGGGTGTGACCGACGGCAAGCCGGTGTTCCTGCGCGATGTGGCGGAGATTCAGGACGGTGCCGATCAACCCAAGAGTTATGTATGGATGGGCACGGGCGCAGCGGCAGGCGACAAAAATATTTCAGCCAAAGGTGAGTACGGCGCGGTGACTATCGCGGTGACCAAGAAGCCGGGCGAAAACGCGGTGGATGTTGCCAATAAATTATTGCAACGCGTGGAAGAGCTGAAGGGCAGTGTGATCCCCGACGACGTGCAGGTGACGGTCACGCGCAACTACGGCGAGACCGCCAACGACAAGGCGATGAAGCTGATCCACAAGTTGTTCTTCGTCACGTTTGCCGTGGTGGCGCTGGTGTGGTTCGCGCTGGGACGGCGCGAGGCGGTCATCGTGGGTATCGCGGTTATGCTGACCTTGGCGGCGACGCTGTTTGCATCCTGGGCTTACGGCTTTACGCTGAATCGCGTGTCGTTGTTCGCACTTATTTTCTCCATCGGGATACTGGTGGACGACGCGATTGTGGTGGTGGAAAACATCCATCGCCGCCGCGAACTGTCACAGCATCAGTCGCTGTCCGAGATCATTCCCGAGGCAGTGGATGAGGTCGGCAGTCCGACCATTCTCGCCACCTTCACCGTGATTGCGGCGCTGTTGCCGATGGCGTTCGTCACCGGCCTGATGGGGCCGTACATGAGCCCGATCCCGATCAACGCCAGCATGGGCATGCTGATCTCGCTGGCGATTGCTTTCATTGTCACACCGTGGCTGGCGCTTAAATTGGCCGATGCGCATCACGCGGTGATAAAGGAAGAAGGCGATAGCAAAATCGCGCGCTTCTTTCGCAATCTGCTGTCGCCGTTCCTGAACGGTGTACATGGCATACCGGCGCGGCGCAAATTGTGGCTGGGTATTCTGGCCGCGTTGATGCTGGCCGTGTCGTTGGTGGTGGTCAAGTTGGTGGTGCTGAAGATGCTGCCGTTCGACAATAAGTCGGAGTTCCAAGTGGTGGTCGATATGCCGAGCGGCACCGCGCTGGAACAGACCGCGGGCGTGATGCGCGACATCGGCGCCTATCTGGCAACGGTGCCGGAAGTTACGGATTACGAGGCTTACGCGGGTACGGCCTCACCCATCAACTTCAACGGGCTGGTGCGCCAATACTATCTGCGCAGTGCGCCGGAGCAGGGCGATATCCAGGTCAACTTGCAGGACAAACACAAGCGCTCGCGCAGCAGTCACCAAATCGCCACCTCGGTGCGCGAGCCGATCGAAAAGATCGCCAAGGCGTGGGGTGCGAAAGTGAAAGTGGTCGAAGTGCCGCCGGGCCCGCCGGTGATGTCGCCCATCGTGGCGGAAATCTACGGGCCGGACTACAACGGCGCGCGCAAAGTGGCGAGCAAGGTGCATGAACAATTCGCCGCTACGCCGGATATCGTCGGCATCGACGACACCGTGAGCGAGATCGCACCCAAGCTGGTGCTGCGCGTGATGCAGAGCAAAGCGGCGTTGCTCGGCGTGGCGCAACGCGACATCGTGGATGCGGTACAGGTTGGGCTGTCCGGGCAGGACGTGACGGCGCTGCATGCGGCGGATGCGAAATATGCGCCGCCGCTGCGTCTGGAATTGTCCGCCGAAAAGCGCAGTCGTATCGACGATGTGCTCAAGCTCAAGGTGCGCGCACGCGACGGTGCGCTGGTTCCCTTGTCGGAACTGGTGCAAGTGGTGCAGATGCAACGCGACTACACGATCTATCACAAGGACTTGTTGCCGGTGGTGTACGTGACCGGCGACATGGCGGGCAAGCTGGATAGTCCGCTGTACGGCATGTTCGGCATCAACACCAAAACCAGCGGCATGGAACTGGAGCAGGGCGGCACGCTGAAATCCTATTTCATCAAGCAACCCTCCGACCCTTACGCCAGCTATTCACTGAAATGGGATGGCGAGTGGCAGGTGACTTATGAGACTTTCCGCGATATGGGCATCGCTTACGGCGTGGGATTGATATTAATCTACCTGCTGGTGGTGGCGCAGTTCAAGAGCTATGTGGTGCCGCTGGTTATCATGGCGCCGATTCCGCTCACCATCATCGGTGTGATGCCGGGGCATGCCCTGTTTGGCGCGCAGTTCACCGCAACCTCGATGATCGGCATGATCGCGCTGGCGGGCATCATTGTGCGCAACTCGATTTTGCTGGTCGATTTCGTCAACCTCCAATTGCGCGACGGAATTGATCCGCAACACGCGGTGATCAACGCGGCGGCAGCACGTGCCAAACCGATTGTGTTGACCGGACTGGCGGCGATGCTGGGGGCATTGTTCATATTGGATGACCCGATCTTTAACGGCCTCGCGCTGTCGTTGATCTTCGGTATTCTGGTATCGACATTGCTGACACTGATCGTCATCCCGGTGTTGTATTACGCAACCTTGTACAAGAAATATCTGTAAAATCTAAAACCCTAGAAGGAGCATTAAGCATGAACGCAGAACGTATCGTCCGAATTGTTGCAGGCAGTTTCATTATGTTGACTTTAATATTGGGAGTGGAAGCCAGCCCGCTGTTCGTCAGCAAATACTTTTTGTTTTTCACCGCCTTTGTCGGGTTGAATTTGTTCCAGAGCGGCTTCACACAGATTTGTCCATTGAACAACATCTTGGCCAGATTCGGCATCAAAGGCAGTTGCTAAAAAAACACCTTCCCCTTTCGTTCGGTTTCGCCCACGTCAGTCTGACCCTTGTCGGACTGATGTGGGTTTTGCCTTTTCTGTATTACTACCACGCTTATCCCATCACCACCTTCTATCAGGAGTGGGGCGCGGGAATACTCGGGTTGTGCGCGCTGCCGCTGTTGCTGACCGCGCGCTATTGGCAAACACCGCAAGTGCCGCGTGTCGTGCTGCTGCCGTTCGGCCTGATACTGTTGTTGATGATGCAATTCTTTGTGGGGCGCATCAGTCATATTGACCAGTTGCTGATGCTGTCGCTATATTTCCTGTTCACAGCCATGTTAATTATGCTTGGGCAGCGCTTGCGCGAGGAGCTTGGTTTGCCATTGGTGGCAACCGTGCTTGCGGTATTTTTGCTGGTCGGCGCGGAGCTGAATACACTGGCAGGAATACTGCAACACTTCCGTTGGCACATCTTCTTGGGTTCGGTCATCACTGCCAAAACTTCCAGTGCGGTATATGGCAACATCGCGCAACCGAACCATTTTGCCAACTACATTGCGCTGGGTCTGATCTCG
>CAINCU010000006.1 GCA_903847155.1 uncultured Gallionellaceae bacterium
CCTGATCGCGAAGGGTCACTGGTATGGCGAAGTCTGGAACAAGCGCAAGAACGGCGAGGTGTACCCCGCGATGCAAACCATTAGCGCCGTGCGCGATGCACAAGGCAACGTCCGGCAGTACATATCGCTGTTTTCCGACATTACTTCGCTCAAGGAGCACCAAAAACAGCTCGAACATATCGCCCACTACGACGCACTGACCAATCTCCCCAACCGCGTGCTGCTGGCCGATCGCCTGCATCAGGCCATGGCTCAGACCCAGCGGCGCGGACAACGGCTGGCGGTAGCCTATCTCGATTTGGATGGCTTCAAGGCCATCAACGACCTCTACGGGCATAAAGCGGGCGACCACATGTTGATTACCTTGGCCGCACGCATGAAGCAAACCCAGCGCGAAGGCGATACGCTCGCCCGCCTGGGCGGCGATGAGTTCGTCGCTGTAATGCTCGACTTGGCCAACATCGAAGCCGGGTTGCCGCTGCTCGATCGCCTGCTCGAAGCCGCTGCCCAGCCCGTGCAATTCGGAGATATCGTGCTTCAGGTTTCTGCCAGTGTTGGCGTCACTTTCTATCCGCAGGCGGAAGACGTGGACGGGGATCAACTGCTACGCCAGGCTGACCAGGCCATGTATCAAGCCAAGCAGGCCGGCAAGAACCGTTACCACATCTTCGACGCCGAGCAGGACCGCAGCGTCCGCGGCCATCACGAAAGCCTGGAGCGTATTCGCCTTGCCATATCCAAGCGCGAATTCGTGCTTCATTACCAGCCCAAGGTGAACATGCGCACGGGGAAAGTCATTGGTGCCGAGGCACTGATTCGCTGGCAACACCCGAAAAAAGGCCTATTGCCGCCGGCGGTGTTCCTGCCGGTAATCGAGGATCACCCGCTGGCTGTCGACATCGGTGAATGGGTGATCGCCACCGCTCTGAACCAGATGGGGCTCTGGCGTGCGGCCGGGCTGAATATCCCGATCAGCGTCAATGTCGGTGCCCGTCAGTTGCAGCAGACGAATTTTGTCGAGCGCCTGCGTGAGATGCTGGCGATGCATCCAGACATCAGGCCAGGCGACCTGGAACTGGAAGTGCTGGAAACCAGCGCGTTGGATGACTTGGCCCGAGTATCCCAGGTTATCGAGGACTGCCGGGAGATCGGGGTGATGTTTGCCCTGGATGACTTTGGTACCGGCTATTCTTCGCTGACCTACCTGAAACGCCTGCCGGTCGGCCAGCTCAAGATCGACCAGAGCTTCGTGCGCGATATGCTTGGCGACCCGGATGATCTGGCCATTCTGGATGGCGTGATCGGCCTGTCCACCGCTTTCCGCCGCCAAGTCATCGCCGAAGGAGTGGAGACCGTGGAACACGGTACGATGCTGCTGCAACTCGGCTGCGAACTGGCCCAGGGTTATGGCATCGCGCGCCCCATGCCGGCACACGAGATGCCCGGCTGGTCGGCTGCATGGCTCCCTGATCCGGCCTGGTTGAACCTGCCCGTCATCAGTCGCGACGATTTACCGCTGCTCTTTGCCAGCGTCGAGCACAGCGCCTGGATCGCGGCCATAGAAAACCTTCTCAGGGGAGAACGTGAGACCCCGCCGCCGCTGGATCACCACCAGTGCCGCTTCGGCAAGTGGCTAAATGGCGAGGGCATGGCGCGCTATGGCGCGCAGCCAGCCTTCCAGACCGTCGAACTGTTGCACCAGCAGGTGCATGCGCTGGCGATCAATCTGCTGGAGCTTCAGGTCCAGAACCGGAACCCGGAGGCACTGGCGAGGTTTGGCGAACTCCACGGCCTGCGGGAAGCTTTGCTTAAACAGTTGAAGACGCTGGTGCAGGAAGCCACTAAGTAGGCGTTGAAGAAAGATCGGACAACGTTCAAATTTTTATTGCGGGCAGTGCCAAAAGTGGAATCGCATACATAACTTGATGAAGAGCCAGTAAAGACGGCCATCTCCATCAAGCGCATGATGTAGATCGCCTATTGACGGGCGTTGCCATGATGTATGTATTTCACAAATGGTATGAGCACAGTGTTGTTGCGCGCATATTCTGGAATGTTTAGAGTGGACACCACGATTAAGCAACTTCCGAGGTCGAACATTCCATGAATTGGTTGCACAAACTGATCAGTGAAAAAACGCGGGAGAACTTCTCGCTACATTGGTTCGGGCTCACCAAAATTCCCCTGCTGTTTTATGTCGGCGCTTCGGTTACACAAGTGTCGCCGGAACGGATGGTGGTCAGCATCCCGTTGCGGCGCCGAACCAAAAACCACCTCGGCTCGATGTACTTCGTCGCGCTCTGCGTCGGTGCAGACTGCGCAGCCGGAGCGCTCGCCATGCATCTGATAAGACAGCAGCCTCAACACATCGCGCTGGTCTTCAAAGATTTCCAGGCAGAGTTTCTCAAGCGCGCCGAAGGTGATGTGGATTTTTGCTGTACTCAGGGCAAGGAGATCGCCGAGCTTGTCGCCCAAGCCGCGGCATCGGATGAAAGAGTTGAAAGACAGATCGAGATCATCGCTACAGTTCCAACGCTTGGTGATGAGGCGGTTGCCAGATTCAGGCTGACACTTTCGTTGAAGAAGCTGAGTTAGTTCGCGCAAGACTACCGAATTATTGTGGAGAGTCGAACCATCTATTTTTTGAAGAAATAAAAACAAACTATGGCGATCGATTACGTTGTTTATAAATTAACGTTTCCTAACGGGAAAATCTATGTTGGGAAAGACATAGGTTCGCGAGGGCATTCATTGCGGTATTTCGGTTCGTGGGATAACGAGGATGTGCAACGCGACTTCACCGAAAGTCAGTTGCGGGATTTTACGGTTCGCAAGGAAATACTTTTCGAGTCGAAGAATAAAGACGAAGTAAGCAAAAAAGAGGGGGAATATATTTTGTCACTCAAATCAAATGACCCTGATATTGGTTATAACAAAACCCATCGGCCTAGAGTCAGCGTCGAGCGCATTAGCCGCTAGGCGTAACCCGCTCTCTACATCTCGTTCAACACCCCATCCGCAAACACCAGCGCACAGCGCACCGTCTTGCCTGCATACACCGATTGCATCGCCGCCCGATATTCCTGCATCTGTGCGCGGTAACGCGCAGCGTCTTCGCTGTCGCCTAGTTTGTAATCCAGCACCCACACTTCGTTGTCGAATTCCACCAGACGGTCGATGCGTTTCAGTTCGCCGTTGGCGTTGATGTAGGGCATTTCGTTGCAGGCGTTTTGGTATCGCTGCGCGTCGAAGAAGCGGGCGAGTTGGGGCGAGGTGAGCAGGTGTTGGGCTTGTTGGTGGAGGGTTTCCATTTCGGTGGAGGGGATGGCGAGGCGGTGCTGAAGGTCGGCACACTGCGCATCGACCCTCACCCCCTCTCCCGCCTGCGGGCGAGGGGAGCTTTCGGTGAGGTGTTGCAGCAGCGCGTGCAGCCAGATGCCGCGTTGTTGTTGTGCAGTGTTGCGGGCGGCGCGTTGGCCGGTGGGGAGAATGGAAGGCAAAGCAACCACACCACTCTCGTCATTCCGGCGCAGGCCGGAATCCAGTAGGACATCATCTCCGCGCAGCGGGCAACATAAAGGGTTTGTCTCGCTACGCGAGACTTGTTCGACTTGCTGGATTCCGGCCTGCGCCGGAATGACGGCGGGGGCGATTGCCGCCGCGATGCGGTCATACCACGATGGCGCTTTTTTCTTTTCTTCTTTGTCTTCGCCTTTGCTGTTGCCGCTGACGATGAGCGCTTGTTGCGCGCGGGTCATGGCGACGTAGAGCAGGTTCATTTCTTCGCGGGCTTGTTGGGCGGCATCTTGTTCGAACAGCGGTGCGCGTTTTTTTCCGCGCGAGGCTTGGTCGGCGTACATGGAGAAGTGCCGCGGTTGCGCTTCATGCGTCGGCCAATCGAGCAGCACGTCGTTGCCTTCTTTGTTGTTCTTTTCCGCGTTCGCGTCCAGCAGCCACACGATAGGCGCTTCCAGCCCTTTCGATTCGTGCACGGTGTAGATGCGCACCGCGTCGCCCGCCGTGCCGAGTTTGCCTTCGTCCGGCGCGTCGTCGCTGCTGTCGCGCAATTCGCGCAGGTCTTGCAAGAAGCGCGGCAAGCTGGGGTAGCGTCCGGCATCGATGTCGAGCGCCATCTTCATGAAGGCGTGCAGGTTGGCGGTGACTTTGCCGCGCATCTCGGGCGGCAGCACGGCGCTGTATCGCGCGAGTACATCGCCTTCGAAATAGATGCGGTCGAGCAGATCGTGCACGGGAAGTTTGTCGGCGAGGGCGAGCCAATTCTTTAACAGGGTGGCGGCGCGTTGCAGGTTGGGTGATGGCGCTTGCAGGCGCTGCAAGCGTTGCCACCAGCTGACTTTTACTTCCTCTCCCAATTGGAGCGTGGGAGTAATTTGTGCGAGATGCATCAAGTCTTCATCGCTGCACGCGAACACCGGCGTGCGCAGCACTTGCGCCAGCGCGAGATCGGCGAAGGGGGTGATGAGGAACATCAGCAGCGCTTGCAGGTCTTCCGCTTCCAGCGTGTCGAGCAGGCCGCCGCGCCGCGAGCTGATGAAGGGGATGTGTTTTGCGCGCAGCGCTTCTTCATACACCGCAAGATGCGTGCGGCTGCGCACCAGCACCATGATGTCGCCGTAGCTGGCGCGGCGCGTTGTTCCTTCGTCGTTCACCGACCAATCGTTGACGATGGCTTTTAATTGAGCGGCGAATTGGGTGGCTTCTTTTTGACGTGCGCCTTCTTCGGCTTCGGCTCTTGGGGTGGTGAGTGGGTTTCTAAGAATCAACTCTTCGGATAAACCCTCACCCCTGCCCTCTCCCGCCTGCGGGAGAGGGAGTGTGTCCGCGACGGCTAGCGGCAGCACCAGCACGTGTCCCGGCAAGTCTTTTTGATGCGTTTGATGTTCAACGAATTCGAAACCGTCCGGTTGTTCGCGGAACACGGCGTTCACTGCGTCAACCACGGGTTGTGAATTGCGGCGGGTGAGGCTGTTGCCCAGCGTCTCTGCGGCAAAATGTTGTTGCAGATATTCTCGCGCCACGCCGAACAGGCGCGCATCGGCGCGGCGGAAGCGGTAGATGGATTGTTTGGGATCGCCGACGACGAACACGGTGGGCTGCGAATCGACGGCCACGGCGGCATCGAACCACGCGCGCAGGATTTGCCATTGCAGCGGGTTGGTGTCCTGGAATTCGTCGAGCAACACATGGCGATAGCGGCTGTCGAGTTTGTATTGCATGGTCTCGGCGTGTTCGCTTTGTTGCAGCAGGCGGCACAGTTGCCATTCCAGATCGGAAAAATCCATCTGCTGCTTCTGCGCTTTGAGCGTCTGGTAACGTTCGAGGAACGCCACGCCGCAATGCAGCACGGCTTGGTTCAGGCGATAGACCTGTTGTTCATCAGCCTCATCGCGCACGGCTTGCAGACTGGCTTGCAGATTTGACAAGGCTCCGGCAAAAGTTATTTCGTTCTGATTCTTGGTGGCTTTAAGTTTGCGCGGTTCGTCGGCTTGAGTGAACAGCAGCGGCCATACTTTTTTGAAACGCGCTTCCCGCGCGCTGTCTGTCCACGCACGTTCCAGCACGCCCGCATTTTCCTGTTGCTTGGGCGTGCCGTTACCCGCCATTTGATGCACCAAGGCAAACAACTCTTCATCGCTGTTGACACACACGCCCCAATCGGCGGCGGGGTCGAAATCCATGTCCACTTTGAGGTCGGTGCGCAGGTTGTCCAAGGCAAAAGCCAATGCATCGGATTGCCCCTGGATGTACGCCCACCACTCCGCGCGCTTGCCGAGGAAGTTGAACAGCAGCTTGCGCGTATTGAACAAACCACATTCGTCGAACAGCCATAACATCTGCTGCGCTTCGACGCTGTCCGGTTGCTTGCGCATCTGCTCCAGCAATTCTTCCCACGCTTCTTCCTGCGCACTGCCTGCGCGTTCCAGCAGCGACGAGCCTTGCATCACGTCGGCATTCAGCGGCGCGCGCTGCATGACTTGCATGAACCAGCCGTGAAAGGTGCTGATGGTGATGGCGGGTTGCGCCAACAACACGTTGCTGTACAGGCTGCGCGCGCGTTGCAGTTGCGCATCGCTCAGGTTTTCCACACCACGTTCGGCGAAGAATTTGCGCACCGATTCATCATCGCCCATCGCCAGATCGCGCAGCCACAGTTGCAGGCGTGCGCGCATCTCCTGCGCCGCTTTGCGCGTGAAGGTAATGGCAAGTATTTGCGAAGGCTGTGCGCCATCCAGCAACAAACGCACAATGCGCGACACCAGCAGCCAGGTCTTGCCGCTACCGGCGCAGGCTTCGACAACGATGCTGCGCTTTGGGTCGAGGGCGATGTGGTTGGTCATGACCATTCTCCCTTGCGACATAGCCCGCGCATCTCGCAATACCCGCACACCGCATCGATCCCGTTCGCAGGCAACCCCGCACCCTTGCGTATCGCTTCCATCACGTTCACCAATCGCTCGGCATTCAATTGTGCCAACAGCGGCACATCTTCTTTCGGCGCAACCAGTTTCACTTTGCCATTGTCGATGCTGACGAAGGCGGCATCCGCTGCTTCGTGCGCGTAGGCGTAGCACGCGAGTTGCACGTCCTCGCCCGGTTCTTTCAACTTGTTGCGCAGCA
>CAINCU010000007.1 GCA_903847155.1 uncultured Gallionellaceae bacterium
CCAGCTCACTTGAGCACCTGGCGAGATACCGGCAACAGACTCCGCCGTGCATTTCGCCAGCATCGAGTCAGACGACGCACCGGAGGCGGTGGCAGATGCCGTATCAGATGCCAACCCAGATGCTGAAATAGATGCCGAACCAGCAGGCAAAAATAGTACCAGCAAAGCATTGGCCAGCCCCTTCTTCTTGCGGGTGATCCTTTCTGCCGGACTACACCCGATACCGTACCGCTCATGGAACTTTTGCGCCAGCTTCACCGCCTTCCCGGCGGCGCAGGTGCCGACAGTGTATTGGGTGTATCCCTTGGGCACCGAGTCGAGCACCCGAGAGAGTGCTGCCGTCTTCGAAGTGGCGACGGGCGTAAAGGCAGGATGACGATTGGTGGCAGACATCAGGATTCTCCCTGGAACAGAATACGGGGTATAGCGCGAATTCGGTTTTGTGGTCTTTTGCAAAATAAATAAATGGCCGGAGACCGGCGAATTTGCAGTGTGGTTGGGCGCGGCGAAGCCGCACATATTGATGTTCCTTGAAAAACACCCGCGCCAGCGGACAAGGCTTGTCTATACACAGAAAGGAAACCACTAGTGTCCGGTTAAATTGGGTATTGACAGTCTGAAGCCCAGAATTGGCGCGGGTTTCAGAGCAAATTATTTGGTGTCGATTTGAAATTGATTTTCTCATATTCAGATTCGCGTAACTTCCAGAGATTGATTTCTCTGGAGGCGGTCTATGAACTTTGGCAAGACGTTGTTCGCACAAATTATGGAGTTTGTGCCGTGGACCAGTTTTGCGAGAATCGTGGCGCGTTATGGCGGCGATTCCGGTGTGCGGACTTTGAACTGCACCGAGCAATTTCGCGCCATGTCCTTCGCACAACTGACTTACCGCGAGAGTTTGCGCGACATCGAAATTTGCTTGCAGGCCAATCAGAAGAAATTGTACGGGATGGGGTTTCGCTCGCCAGTCAAACGTTCGACGCTGGCCGAGGCCAACGAAGGGCGCGATTGGCGCATCTGGGAAGACTTGGCAACGGCGCTTATCCGGCGTGCGCGCAAGCTGTATTGCAGCGAGAGTTTCGGCCTCGACCTCGCCAACACGGTCTACGCCTTGGACGCCACGACCATCGACTTGTGCCTGTCGCTTTTTCCGTGGGCACCGTTTCGCTCTACCAAGGCGGCGGTCAAGCTGCATACGCTGCTGGACCTGCGCGGCAACATCCCGGCTTTCATCCACATCTCGGACGGCAAGATGGGCGATGTCAACGTTCTGGATATGTTGTCCATCGAAGCCGGTTCGTTCTATGTGATGGATCGGGGGTATCTGGATTTCGGACGGTTGTTTGCGCTGCATCAGGCAGGCGCGTTCTTCGTGACCCGCGCTAAGCGAGGCATGAACGCGCACAGAGTGTACTCGATGCCTGCCGACCGGAGCACCGGCATCATTTGCGACCAGCGCATCGCACTCGATGGCTTCTACGTTTCGAAGAGCTACCCCGAGCCGTTGCGGCGCATCCGTTTCAAAGACCCGGAATCCGGCAAGACGTTGGTGTTTCTGACCAACAATACGGCTTTGCCCGCGCTGACTATTGCCGCGCTTTACAAGAGTCGCTGGCAGGTAGAGTTGTTCTTCAAGTGGATCAAGCAGCACCTGCGCATCAAACGTTTCATCGGCAACAGCGAGAATGCGGTGAAGACGCAAATTTGGTGCGCTATCGCCACTTACGTGCTGATTGCCATTGTCAAAAAGGAGCTGCAAATTGATGCCTCACTTTACACTTTGCTACAGATTTTATCGGTCTCTGTTTTTGAGAAAACCCCGCTATCACAGGCCTTCGCAGGGGGTGATTGCAGTCCTGAACTGCTTGAATTGCATAATCAACTGAATTTATTCGATTTTTAACCGGACACTAGTGTCCCCAAATAGCGAGTAAAACAGAGGGTCTTCTTGCAGCATGTGCTTTGCGACCACCTCGTCCGCGAGGAAATCCACCAATTCACCGATCGTTGCGCCACCAGCCGTTGCCGC
>CAINCU010000008.1 GCA_903847155.1 uncultured Gallionellaceae bacterium
ACGGTGGTCAATATCGGCGTGCTGTATCTGGCGCAGAATTATGTGTTCAACACGGTGCAAACGCCGGAGATACGGCTGAATCTTTCCTTGGCGCTGGCGATCTTTCTGGCCACGCTGAATAATTTCTTCTGGAACCGGCTGTGGACGTGGGCGGATCGCAAACAGCATCACCACCTGCCGTGGCTCACCCAGTTCGGCCAATACACGCTTGCGTGCTGGCTGAGCATCGTGCTGCAGATCGTGTTCACCAACCTGCTCGCGCCGCACTTCTTCTACCAGATTGCCAACCTGATCGCCATCGCGCTGACCAGCGTGCTGAACTTCCTGCTCAACGACATCTGGACGTTCGGGCGCATCAAGTTTTTCAAGCGGGACAAACACGATTGACATGTTGATTCCATTTCCAGATCGAGAGTGGAATGAAATTCCTGCTGCTATCAATTCCCTCTCCCGCAAGCGGGAGAGGGTTAGGGTGAGGGTCGTAGGGAACAAACCAGTTATATTGCAGCGCATAGACCCTCATCCCCAACCCTTCTCCCGCCTGCGGGAGAAGGGAGTAAATTCAAGTATTGAAATGGAATTAGCATGAGACATACGGCTGCCACACGCTCGTTGGGTTATCTGGCGGCCATGCTGTTGGCGGTGTTCGTGTATTTTTACGGGCTGGATAGCATGCACATTCCGCGCAACGGCGACGAGGATGTGTATGCCCACATCACGCGGCTGACCGCGCAAAGCGGTCACTGGCTGCCGCTGCAATCCACACTGGACAACATGCGCAACACCAAGCCGCCGCTGCTGTTCTGGCAGGGCATCGTCGCGACCAACTGGGGACAGGACTGGGATTGGTGGCATCTGCGTTTCCCGAGCGTGATCTACACTTTGCTCACCGCACTGCTGGTTCTTCTGCTCGGCAGCCGGCTGACGGGAAAGATGGAAACGGGCGTGATCGCCGCGCTCACCTATCTGGCCTTCTTCAGCACCTATCGTTACGGTCGCCCGTTTCTGGTGAATCCGGCGGAGGTGTTCTGGTTCTTTTTGCCGATGTTCACGCTGCTGTATTGGCGCCCGTTCAGCTTCGAGTCACGCCTGTTGATACCGTTGTTGCTGGGCATCGAAGTCGGCATCGGCTTGCTGTACAAATCCTTCGCTCTGCTCGCACCGATCGGTCTGGTGCTGGCCTGGTGGTATCTGCACCAGCGCCGTTACCAGTGGCGCGAATGGGTTATCAAGGATGCCGCGAAGCCAGTATTGACGGGTATCTTGGCGCTATCCATGTTCGCGCTGTGGTTCGTGTTCGACCCCGATCCGCAGTCGGTATGGCGCGAATTCGTGGTGGGCGAGAACGCGGGCAAGTTCGGTGCGCACGACGGCAGTTATTGGGCGCAACTGTTGTGGGGCGGCAGCAGTGTCTGGGCGCTGCTGCTGGGCTATCCGATGAATGCGGGCTTGCTGGCGTTTCCGGTGGCGGCATTGTTCGTGGTGTCGTATCGCCGCCGTCATCAAATGAGCGACGTTGAGCAACTGCTGTGGATATGGATGGCGGTGTTGTTCGCGGTATTCGCCGTGCCCAGCCAGCGTTCGGCGCGCTATCTGCTGGAAGCCATGCCGGGTGTGGCTTTGCTGTGCGCGCTGAACTGGCAACGCATTCCGCGCTGGGTGTTCGTGGCGACGCTGCTCGCATGCGGCGCGGTGCTCGCGCTGTTCGCCTCGCTGGCGCTGAGTCTGGAAAAAGAAGTGGGCGGACTTTACGGCTGGGGCTATTGGCTGTTGATGGGCGCGACGCTGCTGTTGCTGCTATTGGCCGTATTCAAGGCCGCGTGGACGCGCGGTCTGGTGAATGTGGTGGCACTGCTTACCTTGCTGGTACTGGCGGCGTTTGTGCATCCGTTCGATGGTGCGCCTGGCAGATATAGCGAACAAGCGCAGCGCGAAGTGCAAGGCAAGGACGTGTGGGTCTCCTGCAACTTCCGCGCGCATGATGAAGACGACCGCTTCCTGCTGCAAGGCGCGCAGGTGCATGGTTATGAAGAAGGCTGGAATTTGTCGGCGGACGATCTGGTGACGCGTTATCCCTTGTTCACCATGCAATTGCCGCTGCAAGCGCAACCGTGCGCGGGCTGCAAAGTCATCGGGCAGCGCCTGGAAATACGCGGACGGCAAAGCAGCGAAGAGATACGTGCAATGCTCAAGGGCGATGTGTATCAGCATCTGTTCGTACGCGAGTGGCTGCTTGAAGCGCCAGCAAACGGCGCAGTCAGACAATCCTATGCAGAGGGGTGCCGTTGATGTCGCAATTCATCAGGCTCGCATTGGCAGTGTTTGTGCTGGCCGCTTTCAGCTTGGCTTTGTTCAAAACTTCGGGCCGACACGTGACTTTCGGTTTTCGTTTGGCGGAGCCGCCCGTGGTGCAAGCGGCAACGCCCGCAGCAACTGAACAACCGGCACCGCGCAGTCGGCATCGCAGGCGCAACAGCGAGGAGCCGCGCATCGCGACTGGCCATTTCGATACGTACTTTGCATCGAGCAAATTGCAGACGCAGACGCACGCTGCTTCGCTGGTTGAGTTGAAAGACGGGCGTTTGCGTGCGTTCTGGTTTTCCGGCAGCCGCGAAGGCGCGGCGGATGTGACCATCAACAGCGCGGTGTTCGATCCGTTGAGCAAAGCATGGGATGCAGAGCAAGTGGTGGCTAGCCGCGAAGGCACACAGCGCGGATTGCATCGCTATATCGCCAAGCTCGGCAATCCTGTGGTGACGCGCGCGGCGAATGGTGAGCTGTGGCTGTTCTATGTCACGGTGTCGCTGGGTGGTTGGGCAGGCAGCTCGATCACGCTGATTACTTCGAACGACGAGGGCACAAGTTGGAGTGCACCGCGCCGTATGGTGACTTCGCCTTTCATCAACATCAGCACGCTGGTAAAAGGCACGCCGTTCCTGTATGCCGACGGCACGCTGGGCTTGCCGGTATATCACGAGTTCATCACCAAGTTCGCCGAAATTCTGCACCTCGACCAGAGCGGCAAGGTGCTCGACATGCAGCGTCTGGCGGCGGGCGGACAAGGCACATTGCAGCCGGTGGTGCTGGTGCGCAACGAGAAAGAAGCGCTGGTGCTCACGCGTTATGCTGGCGCAGGCAAGGAACACCGCGTAATCAGCATCGCCACGAAAGACGGCGGTCGAAGCTGGAGCAAGCCGGTCAAATCCATTTTGAAGAATCCCGATGCGGCCTTGACCGCGCTGGTGTTGCCCGATGGCAACATGCTCGCGGTATTGAACGATCAGGAGGAGCGGCGCGATTCGCTGAGTTTGCAATTGTCGGAAGACGGCGGCAACACCTGGCGCGAATTGCGCAGGCTGGAAGAGATGGGTGCCATGCGCGACAAGCCACTGGATGAGCAAACCTGCCTCGGCCTGATCGAAAATCTGGCGCGCAGCAGCGATGCCAAGCTGGAGCAAGCCGACGCGCAGCAAATCACGGGCTATGTGAATTCGGCCAAGGCGCGCGTGCGCACGGGCAACACCTGCACTTTCGAGTTCTCCTACCCTTACATGATCCAGACGCACAACGGCGACATTCATCTAGCCTATACCTGGAATCGGGCTTTCATCAAGCACGTGGTATTTGACCAGGCATGGCTGCAACTGCATTACAGGACAAAATAAAGATGCTATTCACGGATTGGACAGGATTGTGCGGCCTTGCCTTGGTGTGGATGCTGCTAGTGTTGCGTGTGTACATGTCGCGCCGCGAGCACAGCAAACCCTTGTTGGTTGTCGCAGCGGCATTTTGCGTGGTGATGCTACCGGTTGCAGGCTTGTCGCTGGCAGGCTGGCTGCGCGGCATGGTGGGTGACCTGAGCATCACCAGTGTGCTATTGCTGGCCACGGCGCTTTACACGCGCTTGCGCCAGGCAGCGGTGTTCACGCCGGTCGTGCTGTGGAATGCGCGCGAACGCCACAGCTTGCTGATGTTTCTGAGCGTATGCGCGCTGCTGCTATATCCGTTTGCGCTGGGTATCGGTCCGCTCGATCCCTACCGTTCCGGTTTCGGCAGCATGGCGTTCATCGTGCTGCTGGCGGCGCTGGCGTTTTGGGCTGTGCTGCGCAATCGGATATTGTTGCCGCTGGCCATCGCGTTGGCGTTGCTGGCGTGGAGCGTGGACTGGTACGAATCCAGCAACATCTGGGATTATCTGATCGACGCGCCGCTGGCGATGTATGCGCTGGCTGCCATGCTCAAACTCTTGTGGATCAATGTTCGACGGGGGAAACGTGCCTAGATTAAACCGCAACGACTATCGTACGCTGACCCTGGCCGCCTTGGGCGGTGCGCTGGAATTCTACGACTTCATCATTTTCATTTTCTTCGCCGCCGCCATCGCGCAGTTGTTCTTTCCGCCCGCCATGCCCGACTGGCTGCGGCTGGTGCAGACCTACGGCATCTTCGCTGCGGGTTATTTGGCGCGTCCGCTGGGCGGCATCATCATGGCGCACTTCGGTGACTTGTTCGGACGTAAGCGCATGTTCATGCTGAGCATCCTGCTGATGGCCGTGCCCACGCTACTCATCGGTTTGCTGCCGACCTATGCCGTGGTCGGCATCTGGGCGCCGCTGTTGTTGCTGGCCATGCGCGTGTTGCAGGGCGCGGCCATCGGTGGCGAAGTACCGGGTGCGTGGGTGTTTGTGGCCGAACACGTGCCGCAGCGCCATGTCGGCTTTGCCTGCGGCACGCTGACTGCTGGCTTGACCGGTGGCATCCTGCTCGGTTCGCTGGTGGCGACAGCGGTCAACCGCGCCTACTCACCTACCGAACTGCTGGCTGAGGGCTGGCGCGTGCCATTCATTCTCGGCGGCGTATTCGGCTTGGTGTCAGTGTGGCTGCGCCAGTATCTGCACGAGACGCCGGTGTTCAAGGAAATGCAGGCGCGCCAGCAACTGGCAGATGAATTGCCGTTGAAAACCGTGGTGCGCGCGCATCGTCCGGCAGTGGTACTCACCATGCTGATGACTTGGTTGCTATCCGCCGCCATCGTGGTGATGATCCTGATGACGCCGACGCTGGTGCAGAAACTGTTCGCTATTCCCGCAACCACTGCCTTGCAAGCCAGCAGCATCGCCACCCTGTTCCTCAGCGTGGGCTGCGTCGCGTTCGGCGCAATGTCAGATAGATTCGGCGCGGGACGCGTGCTGGCGCTGGGCTGCGTGGCCTTAGGCGCAAGCTCGTGGCTGTTCTACCAGCAGATGGGCGTCGCGCCGCAAAACATATATGAGTTATATGCGCTGTGCGGCTTTTGCGTCGGCGTGATCGGCGTGATTCCCGGCGCGGCAGTTAAGGCGTTTCCGCCTGCGGTGCGCTTTTCTGGACTATCGTTCTCCTATAACGTGGCCTACGCCGTGTTCGGCGGGCTGACACCGGTGATGGTGAGCCTGCTGTTGCCGCTGGATAAACTGGCGCCCGCGCATTATGTGGTGGCGCTGAGCGCGGTTGGCGTGGCCATCGGCCTGTATCTCCGTCAACGCAGTGCGGTTATCAGCTAGTGTGCTTTATGCGACAATGCGTGCCGCAAACAAGAGCGCATTAGCGCCATCATGCGGATACGATTCTGAATAGGAAAGAGTTCTTGGACATTCTCAAAAAATTACTTGCGGAAGATATGGCAGCGGTGGACGCAGTGATCCGCACGCGTCTGCATTCCGAAGTGGTGCTGGTCAACCAGGTCGGCGAATACATCGTCAACAGCGGCGGCAAGCGCCTGCGTCCGGCGCTGGTGCTGCTTTCTTCGCAGGCATTTGGCTTTAACGGCAAACAGCAACACGAACTGGCGGCGGTGGTAGAGTTCATCCACACCGCGACCCTGTTGCACGACGATGTGGTGGACGAATCCGAACTGCGGCGCGGGCGCGAAACCGCCAACGCGCTGTTCGGCAATGCCGCCAGCGTGCTGGTCGGCGACTTCCTGTATTCACGCGCGTTCCAGATGATGGTCGAAGTAGGCGAGATGCGCGTCATGCAAATCTTGGCCGAAGCTACTAACGTCATCGCCGAAGGCGAGGTGTTGCAGTTGCTCAATTGCAACGATGCGGATGTGGATATCACAAACTACATGCGCGTGATTCACTGCAAGACCGCCAAGCTGTTCGAAGCAGCGATGCGCCTCGGCGCGGTCCTGAGCAAAGCCTCCGCCGCCGACGAGGAAGCCGTCGCGAAATACGGCATGCATCTAGGCACCGCGTTCCAGTTGATCGATGACGTGCTGGATTATTCCGCTGACGAAGCGCAGACCGGTAAGCATCTGGGCGACGACCTAGCCGAAGGCAAACCGACTCTGCCGCTGATCTACGCCATGCAGCACGGCAGCAGTGCACAGGCCGCCGTGGTACGCAGCGCCATCGAACACGGCGATGTAGGCAAGTTCGCCGAAGTGCTGCAAATCATCCGCGACACAGGCGCGCTGGACTTCACGCGGCAGCAGGCTTTGCACGAAGCAGCATCAGCGCAAGCAGTCATCGCGTCACTTGCCGATTCTAAATACAAGCAGTCTCTGCTAGAATTGGCGCACTTTGCCGCGACGCGGCAATTTTAGTTTTTGTTTCAAAGCAGGCCGTCCGGTCTGTATGAGCGGGGTGTAGCTCAGCCTGGTAGAGTACTGCGTTCGGGACGCAGGAGTCGGAGGTTCGAATCCTCTCACCCCGACCAATCAAAATTGGTCTTCAATCATTTCCATCCATTCGTTCAAAAGCCACGTGTTTATTGGCTTTGAACGACATTGGGACAACATCAATCAGTAGAAATTCATCCCCAAATCAGCTCGTTTGTTCTCAGTTATTTCCCCCAAATCGGGCTTGGTGACCATTTGGTGACTAAACGGTGACTATTGTGTGACTATGGATTTTTTGCGTAATACTTTTTGGCCCCTTTTTTGACTACTGCTCTCACCGATTTCATCATTTTCAAATGAAATATTGCAGCACTATTCACAGCGACTGTTGCTCTTCGTGCCCAACATGCTCACGTGACCGGCTACAGGCTTCACTTTGACAATTTTTCGCCGTGCTCATCTTTTTGTTCGCGCCAAAAACAAGCGGCTTTTTGAATGCTGCTCTCCGTGCCTAACAGAAATGTAGCAGCAGTAGTCACTGTTGATCCTTTCGACGCTGAACCCTCGTATCCAACATCCTCTCAAAATCGCCAGCGGGCTTCATTTTGGCAATTGTTCGGTGTGCCCAGCTAGTTGTCCAACCTGAAAACATACGCCATTTTGACTACTGCTCTCCAAGCCTTTTTCAAACAATCACAAAAACGACTGCGTCCTACAATTCTTCCATGGCACAACTAACTTGTTTGTTTAGGAATTGGTGACTTTTCACCATCCCTATTCTTGACTATCTGATTGGATGTCAGTTTAGTCTGGTACATTTTCAAGTAGATCGCTGATCGAGCATCTGAAGTATTTGCACAATACATTGATAGCATCAATCTCAATTATGAGGGTGATAAATGAAGTCTCTTGCAATCAAACCCAATATCTACAAGAATTCAAATTCCAACCACAACAACAGGAGCAACGCGCGTGAATCGCACTGAATTGATCGACGCATTGGCAGCTAAAACAGGCAGCAGCAAAGCTGATACAGGCCGCAATATTGCCGCACTGATTGAAATTATTACCGCCACTCTCAAGAAGGGCGATAGCGTGGCCTTGGTTGGCTTCGGTACATTTGAAGTACGCAAACGTGCAGCGCGCACTGGCCGCAATCCGGCTACCGGTGCTGAGCTCAAGATCAAAGCATCCAAGGCACCTGCATTCAAGGCTGGTGCAACTCTCAAGGCAGCGGTGAACGGCGGCAAGAAGTAATCACAACAAAGGCCGGTGATAAAACTCCGGCCTTGTTGATGAACACATGAATGAAATTCTCCAGTATCTGAAAACGCATGGTGAGTGTCTTGATTCAGAGATCGCTCAAGCCATTGGTATTTCATTGGCCGATGTTCGAAAGCGAATATTGGAACTGACTGCCAGTGGTGATGTGATGTCGTACCAATCAACCCGTTTCGACAAGGGCAAGAAAATCGAGGGATTGAAGTGCAGGGTGTCTGGCTTCACTCCGCCAGCAGCGCCAGGTAGGAAAGCAAAGGCGCAATTGAAAATATCCTGACTTGAATTCCATTGACTGGTGTTCATGGAATTAGTCGGGTACTCAATTGCAGTCGGTAGCACATACACACCTATACTGAGTTGCTATCTGGCATCCAGTTTTCAATTCCAACATTCCGCCATCGAACACATCTGTCTGATGATGTTTTCATGGGCAATGGCGGCTTACTGATCATAAAACTGCCGGTCGAGGAAATCTGGCGGTGGTCCCCTTCTCGGCCTTAAGAGACGGTCAGCGATGCTCGAAAAATAGTATAGGCGAATGACCGCTGTTGAATCGAAGAACGAGTTATGGCATTCAGCACCAATGACCGCTCTACACCCAACACCAGTCAGTCAGGACTTTTTCTGGGAAAAATCAGAGAAACAGACTTGAGTGTCGGCTTCCACAAAAGTTGGTCGGCAGCACCCGACCCGAAGCGGGCAATGTAATTTCTCAACAGCGGACACTAGAACCTGCTTTCATCGCGAAAGTATGCGACAAGTCCCTCCTCGAAAGCCGTCAACAAGAGTGCAATTCGCAGTTCTGTATTGACGATGCCCTTCTTGCCTTTGGATAAGTGGCGCAACTCGCTCACCTGAATAACCAATTCTGCCTCATGGACAAACTTACTCCGAATGTTGTACAGAAACTCCGCGAGTTTATTGATTGAACCAAGAGGCACGCCATTGATTTGCACTGCATTGCAAAGCTCTTTCTTCCGATGAGGTGTTAGTCTTTCAAAGAAGGCGACACATCGGCGAATTGATCCAAACGAAGCCTTGTATTCGTCATAGAGTTGCTTGAGCCTTGATGCGTCTTCGATTGGAAAAATCGTCGATGAGTCCCGTTTTACCAACCATTGATAAAAATCTTCATGCGGCGCGTCCGACAGAGACTCAATCAGTGAGACGAGACCGACGACCTTATATGAGTTTGTCAGATAATCAATGACGGGGTCGCGCCCCTCGACGCAGACATGCCAATCGCCTTGCTTAACAAAATAAAGGTAGAAACAAGCAGTACGAAGAAATAGGTTTTTCCGGTGTGGCGTAAGAAGTGATGAGTAGAACGACTCGAATTTGGCTTCATCTGAAAAGCACGAACTGAGTGCCACGGCGGCATCGGGCTTGAACGCAGTCTCATTGAGAAAGTAGCGGCTATCGGATGTCAAGAGGTTGTTCCCTGGAACAAAGTGTTAAACATGGCGTTCTCAGTGAGTTGGCTCACTTGACGCTCCATCGGCGAATAGATTATTGAAAATTTCCCTGCCTAGATTTTCGATTTCTTGATGATCTGCTTCGCTTAGTTTGGAACGGAACTCGCGGGCTGATGCAATGTACCTTTCTAAGTTGCCGTCCTTAAGCAGGAAATCGAGGGTTGAGGAGGCTCGCCATGCCAGCGCATACACTGCCTCGGTGGCTTCGCGCTTCACCGCGTCAGATGGCGCGATAAAGGAATTGCCTTGGGGCTGAGAATAGAAACCGGATTGCTTCCATTGATCCAAGCCATGGATTGCTCCATCTTCTAGCATGGATAGAACGCGATTACCTTTTTCCTTAAGATCCAAGATGCTAATTGTACAGTGGACCCCTCCGTCAAGACAATAATGCATCGAGTTTAAGAGGGTAACCTTTCACATGCAGCGGAACGGCGCTGCCCCGGTTTTCGGTTTCTTTTTTTGTTTCAGTTTTTTCTTTCTCATTGGTGTATTTGTCTAC
>CAINCU010000009.1 GCA_903847155.1 uncultured Gallionellaceae bacterium
CGTCAATCGTACGATGCAGATCGCCTATTGACGGGCGTTGCGGGCAAGGTGTCTGTTCAATTCCACAAATAAAAAGTGCGATCCCGAAAGATCGCACTGGAATGAAGTCCCCCGCCTGTGCCGTTGATTCAATATCTTGAACCGGGGTTCAAGAGGGTCGGTTCCCGGTCACATCAGGTGCGTCCGTTAAGGACGCTCACAACAGTAACTTTAATGGGGCGCAACCTAAGCATTAGCTCATTGGTTCAAAGAATTATGAATCTGACGAACACCGCAGGGGACAAACTTAAAACAACTCATCTTGTTCCGCTAACGTCGCATCGATGGTTGCCTGCATGCCTTGCATTCTACGCTTGAATTCGGCGAGGTCAAATCCGCCGCCGAGGCGCGTGGTGAGGAGTTCGTGGGTGATGTTGAGTGCGGCCATGATGGCGATGCGTTCGACGGAGGCGATCTTGCCGGCATCGCGTATTTCGCGCATCTTTTTGTCCAGATACGCCACGGCATCCAGCAACTCGGCGCGCTCGCCATCGGGGCAGGCGACGCGCAGTTCGCGGTCAAGGATGGTTACGTCCAGCGAACTGATTTTGCTCATTGCGCATCCTCGGGAAGTTGAGATAACAGGCTTTCCAAACGTTGCGCAGCTTCATTGACTTTGTCCTGGCTCTTGCGCTGTTGGCTGACTGCGGCAGCAACTTCCTGGCGCAACTGTATATTTTCAGCGCGTAGCCGTTGGGTAAGTTGTACCAGTTGAATCAATTTTTGGTCAAGGTTGTCGAGTTCGCTATGCATGCTCGCACTATAAATTTAAAAAGCCTGTTAAGTCAATTGCTAACAGCGTGTTTTGCAAGTGTTTTGGAATTTTTGCGCATTTGCTCTGGTAGAATTCTTGTCGCTTCAAGGTGCTGAACGGCGCAAGCCTTCAGTTAAACGGGAAACAGGTGAGGAAGCATTAACTCCAAAGCCTGTGCTGCCCCCGCAACGGTAAGCAAGTGTGGACGTGTCAATCAGCCACTGTGCGCAAGCATGGGAAGGCGATGCGCCAAGACTTGTGAGCCCGGATACCGGCCTTGGGCGAGGTTCAGGAAATGCGCGTGGGGCGCACGAATGCTCGTTCTTCCAGGCCATTCTCACTTCTCGCCGCTTTCCTGATTTTGTTCAACGTTCCAACGGGGTCGCTTGGAATATAAATTAGGAAGCAACATGAAACGTAAATCTTTTCTCACCGCATTACTGTTTGCGGTAACTCCCCTGGCGCAAGCCGCAGCCGACAGTCTGGACGAAGTGGTGGTCACGGCTGCACGTATGCCGCAGTCATTGGATAAGGCTATTGCGGACACTTCCGTGATCAACGAACAACAGATACGTGATTCCGGTGCGCCGGATGTGGCGACATTGCTGCATACGCTGGCAGGAGTCGAGGTCGTACAGAGAGGCGGATTGGGCGCGCAGTCCAGCATCTTCATGCGCGGCACCAATTCCAATCAAGTGCTGGTGCTTATAGATGGTGTGCGCGTCAATTCCGCCACAGCGGGCTCAACCGCACTTGAGCACATCATGCTCGACAGCATCGAACGCATTGAAGTGGTGCGCGGTAACGTCAGCAGTCTGTATGGCTCCGAAGCGATCGGCGGCGTGATCCAGTTGTTCACCAAGCATGGATCAGGCGCACCAGCTTTTACTGCCAGCGCAGGTTTGGGTAGTTACGGCACGCAGCGTTTGGCGGCGGGATTTTCCGGCGCCGTGAATGACACTTCGTTCAGTGTAAATGCGGGCAGAGTCAAAACCGATGGTGTGTCGGCAATCAACCCGCAACTCGCAGCGGGAGCGAATCCCAACAACAATGGCTATGACAACAACACGCTCGATGCACAAGTCAAACACGCGTTGAATGCGGATCACTTATTGTCTGTATCGTTGTTCAGTACGCGCGGCAATACCTCATTTGATAACCCATATAACCTGGCAGTAACTGATGTCAACAATACCGTGGAAAACATCGATAAAATTTCGTTGGCTTCGGATGACCAGCTGGGCGAGAGGTGGCACAGTCAGGTTCGCTTGGCACAAGGCGTTGATGACAGCCATACTTATCTCAATGGTTCGCCGGACGTTGCATCTGGCTACCATAATCGAACCCAAAGCAATCAACTGGCTTGGCAAAACAATCTCAAGATCGCGGAAGGGCAGCAACTGAACTTGGCAGCGGAACATTTGGGACAGTCAGTCACGTCCGACACGCTTTATACGCAAGCCACGCGCAACGTGAATAGCTTGTTGGCTGGTTACACGGGTGAATATGGCGTGCAGCAAGTACAACTCAACTTGCGGCAAGATCGTTACTCGGATTTCGGCACGGCAAATACCGGCTTGCTCGGGTATGGAATATCGTTTGCGGAACATTGGCATGCCACGGCCAGCGTTAGCAATGCCTTCAAGGCACCGACCTTTAACGACATGTATTCGCCTGCAGCATGGGGTGGCAATCCAAATCTGGTTCCGGAGCGCTCGCAAAATAAAGAAGTCGGATTGCATTATGCGGCGCATGGACAACGCTTTGATGCGGTGTATTTTGATAATCGCATCCATGATCTCATCGTTTATCAATATCCTTTGATGGCGAATGTCAACCAAGCCCGTATTGATGGTACGGAGTTGAGCTATGCAGGTGATTTTGGTGAAAGCCATTTGAAGGCTAATGCAACCTTTCAAAATCCGCGTGATGCTGTTACTGGTCAAGTATTGCAACGTCGAGCCAAGCAATTTGGCAGCGTTGCGGTTACGCATGATTTGGCTGCGTGGAATCTGGGTGCCGAAGTGCGCTACAGCGGCGCGCGTCAAGATGCAGATTACAGTGCATACCCCGCTACCGCAGTTACCCTGCAAAGTTACACGCTGCTCAATCTGACATCACGCTACAACATCGACAAACATTTGAGCCTGACAGCTCGCGTGGATAATCTGTTCAATCGCAGTTATTCAGAGGTATACAGCTACAACACCTTGGGTCGTACATTATTTGTTGGACTTGGTTACCGTTGAAGGCTGGCCGGGACGGGCGGCTGTCGCTTGCCCCGGCTCTTTCTGTTAAAGTTCGCGCCGATTCAGGATTGGCGCGAACACTCAATTTGGAGGAAACATGAAAAGCATGCAAAACAGAACGACATGGATTGCCGCAGCACTGATGGCGCTGATGGCAATGACGCGCTACAACCATTTTGGTTCGGCAGTGTGTCTGCCGGATGCGTCTTACGCGGTATTTTTTCTGGGTGGTTTGTATCTGGGGCGTACGCGCGGTACGCTGCTTGTGCTGGCGTTACTACTGTTCGAAGCGGCATTGGTGGATTACTACGCGATCAACTTCCGCGAAGTGAGCGGTTGGTGCGTGACCTCGGCCTACTCCTTTCTGGTATTTGCTTACGCTGCGTTGTGGTTTGTCGGACGCTGGTATGCGCCGCACCATAAGCTGTCAGTTAAAGGACTTTCCAGTTTGCTGGTGGCAGCAGTGGCGGCGGGAAGTGCGGCGTTCGTCATCGCTAACGTGAGCTTCTATCTGCTTGCGGGATATTTCGACAGCATGAGTGTGGCCGAATATGTGTCGCGTGTGGCGCAATACTACGCTTCGTATGTGGCGGTGGCGGTGCTCTACATTGGAGTCGCAGTGGGCGGACAAATGCTGTTCGCGCCAACCGAAAATAAATTTCGCCACGAGTAAAGATGCAGCCTGATTCGGCTCCACTGCAATTTCTGTCCAGATGAGCAGCGCGCAATTATATCTGCGCCTATTGGGCTACGTCCGCCCCCATTGGCGGGTGTTTGCTGTCTCGATACTGGGTATGGTGGTGGGGGCGGCAACGGAGCCGTTGTTGCCCGCGCTGCTTAAGCCGTTTCTCGATGGCACGTTCGTGAACAAGGACAATGCGGTGATGCATTGGGCACCGATTTTCATCCTGTTGATCTTCTTTGTGCGCGGTTTGGCAGGTTTCTTTGGTTCCTATGCGATAAATTGGGTCAGCAATAAAGTGGTAATGGATTTGCGTGCCGAAATGTTCGGCAAGCTATTGTCGTTACCCACGCGCTACTACGACGATCATGCCACCGGTTCGTTGATCTCCAAGCTTACTTACGATGTCACCAACGTGACCGCCGCTGCCACCAACGTGGTGACCATCACCATTCGCGATTCCATCATCATTCTCGGTTTGCTCGGTTGGCTGTTTTATCTGGATTGGAAACTGACATTGCTCTCGCTGACCATCGCACCCATCGTGGCTTGGGTTATCCATGCCATTAACATGCGTCTACGCACAGCCAGCCGCGATACCCAGAAAGCAATGGGTAGCATCACGCAAGTGATCGAAGAAAGCGTCACCGCGCACAAAGTAGTAAAACTGTTCGGCGGGCAACGCTATGAGCAGGAACGCTTTGGTGAAGAAATTAACTGGGTGCGTCGGCATATGATGAAACAGGCGACGGCGGCGGTAGCCAATGTGCCCATCGTGCAAATGGTGGCGGCTATCGCGCTGTCTATCGTGATCTATCTGGCCATCGGGCAAGCCAAGAGCGATGCCACTACGGTCGGCAGCTTTCTGTCATTTGTTGCGGCCATGTTAATGCTGACTGCACCACTGAAGCGTATCACCAGCATCAACGAATTTGTACAGCGCGGTTTGGCTGCCGCAGAGAGCGTGTTTGAATTGATCGATACGCCGGGCGAAGCAGATACAGGCAAGGCTACGATTGAGCGTGCGACAGGTGCGCTCTCCTTCGAGCACATCTGTTTGTCATACCAAGAGGATGAGCGTTTGGCATTGAATGACATTTGCCTCGACATTCCTGCCGGGCAGTCAGTGGCGCTGGTTGGCGCATCCGGTAGCGGCAAAAGCACACTGGCAAATTTGCTGCCGCGGTTTTATCTGCCGACAGCGGGGCGTATCACGCTGGATAACCTTGATCTGGCTGACCTGACCCTTGCCAGCTTGCGCGCCAACATTGCGCTGGTGAGCCAGGAAGTAGTACTGTTTAACGACACCATCGCCGCCAATATTGCTTACGGACAGATGCGCGAAGTGCCGGAGGCTGAGATCATTGCTGCCGCAACGGCTGCACACGCCATGGAATTTATCCGCGAGTTGCCGCAAGGTCTGGAAACGTTGGTGGGAGAAAAAGGTGTGCGGCTATCCGGCGGTCAACGCCAGCGCATTGCCATTGCTCGCGCAATTCTTAAGGATGCACCGATTTTGATTCTGGATGAAGCCACCTCTGCGCTGGACAGCGAATCGGAGCGTTATGTGCAAGCTGCACTGGAGATGCTGATGCAAGGCCGCACCACGCTGGTCATTGCGCACCGGCTCTCCACTATTGAGAAAGCTGATCGCATTGTTGTGCTGCAAAAAGGTCAGATCGTCGAAACTGGTACGCATACCGAACTGCTGGCGAAAGGAGGTGTGTATGCGCAACTGTATCGCATCCAGTTCTCGGCAACTGCCATGACTGAACACGCCTAGTTAGAATTACTTCCAGAGCTCCCACCACTTCTTTGAATTTGACATGGCTGTGAATTCTGCGGTGGCTTCCTTTTCCCATGCGTCAACGGAGAAGCCGGCTTCGCGCAAAGTGGTACTGTATTTTTTGTCCACACCTTGAATATGTGCTCTGAGCCAAGTCTTCAGAAATTTCAGCATCTCGAAATAGATTGGCTTATCTTCAAGCATGTATTTTTTGGTAAGTATGTCGAGTTCCTTGATTAGCTTCCGGTGTTCTTCCATATGTGATTCAAGCTCTGGGTATTTTGCCTGCCGCATCAAATTCTCTTCCAGCGTGAAGTGCTTCTGGGTATAGCCCATCAACGCTTCCAATATCCCTGCAATGGCTTTATCGCCTTCACGCTTGCCTACTGCGACGAACAGGCAGTTGAGGATGTCAACCAATACCTTATGCTGGTCGTCAATAGTTTTGATATTGACGCTGTAGTCTGGAGACCACTTGAAAAAGATCTCTTCATCGTTTGACATTTACATCCCCATGTTTCAGTTTAATCAAGATTAATGTAGACCAATACGGCAAACATTGAAATAATATTAACAAACGCTAATATTATATAATTAATTATATTATCTAATGTTAAGAATACGTTAATTTGGTCAAAGTGAGCTCGAAATGTTCTGGCTGTTTTTTCCGTATCTAGCGAATTCGTATTTCTGTAAAATAAAACTGTGTGTGTTCAAGGAAAAGAGCGGAAAAATTCGCATCATTCGGTTGACACTTGTGTCACATCTGGTAAATTTCATACTTGAGCAATTTACTCAAGAAAATACAAACACTTTAATCAGGAGATTACCATGGCCGTACTCGTAGGTAAGCAAGCCCCGGATTTCACAGCCAATGCCGTTCTCGGCAACAATGAAATCAAATCAGTTAAATTTTCCGAGCTTACTAAAGGTAAGCATGCGGTGTTGTTCTTCTACCCGCTGGACTTCACCTTTGTCTGCCCGTCCGAACTGATTGCTTTCGATCACCGTTTGGATGAATTCAAGAAGCGTAACGTGGAAGTCATCGGCGTTTCTATTGACTCGCAATTCACCCATCTGGCTTGGAAAAACACACCGGTGGAAAAGGGGGGAATCGGACAAGTGCGCTACACCTTGGTTGCCGACATCAAACATGAGATCGCCAAGGCATATGATGTTGAAGCCGATGGCGGTGTGGCATTCCGCGGCTCTTTCCTGATCGACAAATCCGGCGTGGTGCAACACCAAGTGGTAAACAACCTGCCACTGGGGCGCAACATCGACGAGATGCTGCGTATGGTAGATGCGCTGCAATTCACCGAAGAACATGGCGAAGTCTGCCCGGCAGGTTGGATCAAAGGCAAGGCCGGCATGAATGCTTCAACAGAAGGTGTGGCCAAGTATCTGGCATCGCATGCTAAAGAACTGTAAACAGTTAGGTTCGTCGTAATAACAAAGGGCTCCGACAGGAGCCTTTTGTGCTAACAGGAGCAGTGAAATTCCGAGCAATTTCAATAAGCAGGGCATGTTGTGCGGTGTGCTATGCGCCTTGATTAGAACGGATGCGCAGCATTGTTGCATGGTTCGGCGGAATTTATCGCAGGTGGCGGGTACAACGTTGTGCTCAGGGATAGAACAATAGAAACACAGCATGCGCGCAAGCCAATAAACACGGTAATCACCATCAACTGCATCGTGCGGATTACCTAATGACGGGCATCTCCGTGATGTGGGTATTGGAAGAACACACTCTGCGGTTAATACAGCAAACAGCCTTGAGGCTTCCGTGCGCATTGCGCAGTGCGCTAGTTAGTTAAAAAACGCTGCTAAAATATCCACCATTGCTCAATCTCGGGAGACTCGGATGTTGCTGTGGTTTGTTATCGCATATTGGATCATTTCGGTCGGCATTGGTCTGTATGCGGCCACTCGTGTGCACAACACCCGGGACTTCGCCATTGCCGGACGTCATTTGCCGTTCTATATGGTCACGGCGACGGTGTTCGCTACCTGGTTCGGTTCGGAAACGGTACTCGGCATTCCCGCGACTTTTCTCAAGGAAGGTTTGCATGGCGTAGTGGCCGACCCGTTCGGTGCGTCCATGTGCCTGATTCTGGTGGGTCTGTTTTTCGCAGCACCGTTATATCGCATGAACCTGCTGACTATTGGCGATTTCTACAAGAAAAAATTTGGGCGCAGTGTCGAGGTGTTGACCACCATTGCCATCGTGATTTCCTACCTCGGTTGGGTGGGCGCGCAGATCACCGCGCTGGGTCTGGTATTCAACGTGGTGTCCGTCGGCGAGATCAGCAAAGTAGCGGGGATGTGGATCGGTTCCGGCACCATCCTTATCTACACGTTTTTTGGCGGCATGTGGGCGGTGGCGATTACCGACTTTATTCAGATGATTATCATCGTCATCGGCATGCTGTTCATCGGCTACGAAATCAGCGGTGAAGTGGGCGGAGTGGGTGTGGTGGTCAATCACGCCATGCAGGCGGGCAAGTTCGAATTCTGGCCCGCGCTGGATGCGAAAGAGATCATTGCCTTCGCTGCCGCTTGGATCACCATGATGTTCGGCTCGATTCCGCAGCAGGATGTGTTCCAGCGCGTGCAGTCGGCGAAGACGGAAAAGATCGCCATCTGGGGTTCAGTGTTCGGCGGTGGACTGTATTTCGTGTTCGCATTCGTGCCGATGTTCCTCGCCTATTCCGCCACGCTGCTCGATCCGAAAATGGTGAACGACTTGATCGACACCGATCCGCAGATGATCTTGCCGCGCTTGATCCTGCGCCCCGAGGTGCACTTGTTCGCCCAGGTAATGTTCTTCGGTGCCTTGCTTTCCGCCATCAAGAGTTGCGCCTCGGCTACGCTGCTTGCGCCTTCGGTGACGTTCAGCGAAAACATCCTCAAGCCGATGCTGGGGCACAAGCTGTCTGACCGCCGCATGCTGCATACCATGCGCGGCGTGACGCTGGCATTCACCGTCATTGTCACTTTGTACGCGATGAATTCCAAGGCCAGCATTTTCAAGATGGTGGAAAACGCTTATCAGGTCACGCTGGTCATGGCTTTTGTGCCGCTGGTCGCGGGCTTGTTCTGGAAGCGCTCGAATACGCAGGGCGCACTGACCGCCATTTTTTGCGGCTTGTCGGTGTGGCTTTCCATTTTGTATTTCGGGCCGGAAGATCCGTTCTTCCCGGCGCAGTTCGCCGGTGTCATCGCCAGCGCACTCGGCATGATCGCCGGTTCGTTGCTGCCCAACATGGTTTCCAGTCCGCTGCCGCATGAACCGGAACACGCCCACCTGCATCATCTTGCCGCCAGCCAAACCGGGCATGTGGCGGAACATCCACACCATCATCCTGCACACCACAGCGAACATTGAGGAAAGTTGTCATGTTGCTGTCATAATTCTTTCATATCATCGCAAGCAACTTGAAAAGTGAGATGGAGAAAAAGATGACGACAGCGAACATTTTATTAGTAGAAGACGAACCGGCGATCCAGGAGCTACTGGCATTCAACGTGGCGCAATGTGGCTTCCGTGCAATACAAGCCTACGATTCTGAGACGGCATTGGCGCACATCAACCGCGCCTTGCCCGATCTAATTCTACTCGACTGGATGCTGCCCGGTGCTTCCGGCATTGATCTGGCGCGGCGCTTGCGTGCCGACTCACGCACACGCGACATTCCCATCATCATGCTCACCGCGCGCATTGATGAGCGCGACAAGATTCAGGGATTGGAAGCCGGTGCCGACGATTACATTACCAAGCCATTCTCACCGCGTGAACTGATGGCACGCATCCGTGCCGTGCTGCGCCGCCGTGCACCGCAGATGAGCGACGAAACAATTCGCGTGGAAGGTTTGGAACTGTCGCCCACCACGCACCGTGTTAGCGCCAAGGGAGAGAACATCGATCTGGGACCGACCGAGTTTCGACTTCTGCATTTCTTCATGACCCATGTCGAGCGGGTGTATAGCCGTGCGCAACTGCTCGATCAGGTGTGGGGCGACCACGTGTTTGTCGAAGAGCGCACCGTCGATGTTCATATCCGCCGCCTGCGTCAGGCGCTGGAAGCGTCCGGACTGGATAGTCTGGTGCAGACCGTGCGCGGCAGCGGCTACCGTTTTTCCAAAGAATAATTTCCGCAAGTGTTTGCCCTGAAGTCTTCAAGGGCATAATGGTGTTCGGATTCACCCCGTATAATGCTGCCAGAATATTTTTGAGGTTCCGCCGTGAGTGATTTCTGGCAACGCGCTTCCGCCTATCCATTTTTCTTGTCCCTGTTCGCACTGCTGGTGTGGGCGATCGCGGGCGCGCTGCCTGCCGCGCTGATCTTCGGCATCGGCATGGTGGTGCAACTGTTTTTTCAACTGCGCAATCTCGCGGCGCTGGAAAAATGGCTGAACGGTCCCGAGGCGCAGCCGGTGCCGGATGGATCGGGCTTGTGGGAAGACTCTTTCTCGCAACTCAACAAGCTGAGCCAGCGTCACCGCAAGGAATGCGAATTGCAATCGAGAGCCTTGCAGCAGATGGAGCAGGCCACCTCGGCCTTGCCGGAAGGCGTGGCGATTCTGGACGACGCTTACCACATCGAGTGGTGCAACACCCTAGCGGAGCAGCACTTCGGACTGGATGCCGAACGCGACATCGGACAGCAGATCACTTACCTTGCACGTCAGCCGGAGTTCGTGAGGTATTTGTCGATGCGCAACTTTAGCGAACCGTTGGTGCTGCGTGATACGCGGCGCGATAACTGGGTGCTTTCCGTCAAAATCATTGCTTACGGCAGCAATAAGCTGTTGCTCATCAGTCGCGACATCACCCAGTTGGAACGTATCGAGAACATGCGCCGCGATTTCGTGGCCAATGTCTCGCACGAGCTGCGCACACCGCTCACCGTGGTGAACGGCTTTGTCGAAACTATGCACGACATGCCGCATCTGGAAAACGACATGGCACGCCGCGCCCTGCAATTGATGGGCGAACAAACGCATCGCATGAAAAGTCTGGTAGACGACCTGCTGACCTTGTCGCGATTGGAAAACGAGCAGAATCCGCTACGCGAGGAGACGGTGGAGATTCGCTCACTGATGGAAGAGGTTTACCGTCAGGGGGAATTGCTGAGCGATGGCAAACATCTCTTGCAGTTGCAGATTGAAAGCAATGCGAATCTGGCGGGCAGTCGGGAAGAGTTGCGCAGTGCTTTCACCAATTTACTGACCAACGCCATCCGCTATACGCCGCAGGACGGCGAAATAACTTTGAGCTGGTCGGAGCGCGACGGGCAACTGGTATTCGCCGTACAGGACAGCGGCATCGGCATCGCGGCGCAACACATTCCGCGTCTCACTGAACGTTTCTACCGTGTTGATCGCAGCCGTTCTCGCGAAACCGGAGGTACAGGATTGGGTCTAGCCATCGTCAAACATATCGCCATGCGCCATCAGGCCAAGCTGGATGTGGTGAGTGGAGAAGGAACAGGCAGTACTTTTTCCCTGATCTTTCCGGGCAAACGCATCGCGCAAAGCCAATAGATACGGGCATCTATGGGGTGTTAAATGCCGTTTACAACCAGCCTGCACAGATTCATTACGCTGGCTTAAAGCTCACCCGTTCGCAATCGATGCCTTTCTCCACGCTGAATCCTAGCGTTACATTCTGCTTACTCTTATCCGGCAAGTTGATTTCCAGCTTGCGACCGGGGCTGAACCAATCGCGAAGCAACACCAGACTGGAAGGAATGCGTAATCTTTCCAGCGCAGGCAGCAGCAAAGCAGGTGTCGAGCCGGATTGCAACATATCGTTGTCGGCATTGCCGCGCGCGATTATCGCTTGCGGCCGAGCGGGCAAATAATGCACACCGATGTAAAGTTGACCGCGCTGTGTGGCGCGCACGAAATCGATAATGCCCAGTTTGTAATGGGTTGATTCAGGCGGGAACACACTGATGAGCTGATTTGGAGCGAGGCGTTCGCCTGTGGTATGCAGGCGCAACAGTCGACCGCGCATCAGGCTGTCTTCTTCTATCAGCCACTCTTCCGGCACGAACCCCAGCTCCTTTAACGCATGCTTGCCGGTGTTATCCAACACGCGACCAAAAGTTTCGATCTGGCGCTGCGCATCCTGCATCGATTTGGATGTGTCCTTGAGCGGTGTGAACGGCTTGCCCGCGAGATGGGCATAAATTTGTCCCAGCCCAATGCACATCGACAAACTGTTGCTTGCGCGCGGAGCGTCAACCAGGTATTCCTTGCGGTTTTCACACCAGCAGGCATGCAATTTACCCAACAGATCGATGCAGTCCTTGAGGGCAATATCATTGCCCAATTCGGCTTGCTGTGGTGTCTGCCCTTGCTGCAGCAGAATGGTCTTTACCCGGATCAATTTGGATAGAGGGACCAGCGCCAAGAAGCGCATGCTGCTGGCTTGGCGTGCCTGTTGTATCGGCAGCAGTCCCTGCGTTCCGGCAAGGTCAACAGCCAATGGCGGCGCATCTTGCGTGCTCACGCTGCAACTGGGTTCCACACTCAACGCATCGCCCCACTGACCGAGCCAGCGTTCTGCGATATGCCACTGCGTGCGCGTCAATCCCAACAAACGTGCCCGATGCATGAGCAGTGTCCTGACGTACAACGTGCGGCAATTGGTGGGCAAGCCGGGCAAGTGGAGTTCATCACGCACGGGAGCTAGCTGTACGCCCAATTTCTCGACATGCGCGTACAGGCCGTGCAATTGCTGCCAGAGATTTGCGCTGGGTTCGCAACCCGCATTCAGGAAATCAGCAATCTGCAGACCGCCATACAACAGGCTACGCTGGCACAGCACAGCGGCTTCCGCTGTGCGTTGTGATTGCAGGCAGCGCAAATAGCCGTTAAGCATGCCCTGCCAGAGGTTGGAAAGCGCGATGAGTAAGGTAAATTCCTCATCGGCCAGCGGCAACTTTTTCCCAGTCAGTTTTTTGGCGAAATTACTTTGCACCATGGCAACCGTATCACGCAAGATTTCCAGAATCTGGAAACGTTCGCCTTCGTTTAAGGCATAACGGTTGAGTTCATCCAGTTGTTTGCGCAGGGTGCCTTGAGCTAGATTCAGATTGGTCAGTTGCAACTGACCAATCCATGTCGCGCACAAGGCTGCATCCGTGAACGCGGGCTTGGCGAGTTCGTCGGTGGGTTCCAGTGGCAGCATTAACAGTTCCTATAACAACACGCGCTCGATGCCGCCGTCATTCGCCTTGGTGACGAATTCGTTCAGCCAGTCAGGCCCGAGCAGATGCTTGGCCATTTCCACCACGATGTAATCGGTGGAGATGTTGGCATCATCGGTATAACGGCTCAATCCTTGGAAACAAGCAGGGCAGGAAGTGAGAATCTTCACCTCGCCGCTGTAGCCGTCGGTGCGCAAATCGCTCGCAACTTTGCGTATCTCTTCTTCCTTGCGGAAACGCACCTGTGTGGCGATGTGAGGCACATTCATGCCAAAGGTTCCCGCTTCGCCGCAGCAACGGTCGCTCAGCGAAACCGTTGCTGCCATCAGCTCGTTCGCCACCTTGAGCGGTGCGTAAGTCTTCATCGGCGAATGGCAGGGGTCGTGGTACATGTAGCGTTTACCTGTTGGGGTTTCAAGCTTTACGCCTTTCTCCAGCAGATACTCGTGGATGTCGAGCAAGCGGCAACCGGGGAATATCTTGTCGAACTGGTATTCCAGCAACTGGTCCATGCAGGTGCCGCAGGAGACGATCACCGTCTTGATGTCGAGGTAGTTCAGCGTGTTCGCCACGCGATGGAACAACACGCGGTTGTCGGTGGTGATCTGCGTGCCTTTGTCTTCGAAGCCGGAAGCGTTTTGCGGATAGCCGCAGCACAAGTAGCCCGGCGGCATCACGGTGGTCGCACCCATCTCGAACAGCATGGCCTGTGTGGCTAAAGCTACTTGCGAGTACATGCGTTCTGAGCCGCAACCGGGGAAGTAGAACACCGCATCCGAATCTTCACTCACTTTGCGCGGATTGCGGATCACCGGCACGATGGATTTGTCTTCAATGTCGAGCAAAGCGCGCGCTGTTTTCGATGCTAATTTGCCAGGCAACGGTTTATTCAGGAAATGGATCACATGCGCGACCAGCGGCGGTTTGCCCACGCTGGCGGGCGGATGCGCCACTTGCTGGCGGAACAAGCCCAGATGTTTGGCGATTCGGTATCCCAGACGCTGCGCTTTGTAGCTCCACTGGAACATCACTTTGCGCAGCAGCTTGGTCGCAGTCGGATCGGTGACGCTGAGGTACAGCATGGACAGCGCGCTGACCGGGCTGAAATTCTTCTTGCCCTGTTTGCGCAGGAAGTTGCGCATCGCCACCGACACATTGCCAAAATCAATATCCACCGGACAAGGCTTGATGCACTTGTGGCAAACCGTGCAGTGGTCGGCTACATCGTTGAACTCAGCGAAGTGCGCGATGGACACACCGCGCCGCGTTTGCTCCTCGTACAGGAAGGCTTCGATCAGCAGCGAAGTGGCGAGGATTTTGTTGCGCGGCGAATACAGCAGATTGGCGCGCGGCACATGCGTGTTGCACACCGGCTTGCATTTGCCGCAGCGCAGGCAATCCTTGATCGAGTCGGAAATATCCCCCAGCGCGCTCTTTTCCAGAATCAGGCTTTCCAGTTCCATCAAGTTAAAGCTGGGCGTATAGGCGCGATCGAGGTTGCCGCCCTTGAGCAATTTGCCTTTGTTAAAGCGGCCTTCGGGATCAACTCGCTGCTTGTAGGCGATGAACGGCGCGATCTCCTGCTGTTCGAGGAAGTCGAACTTGGTGATACCGATGCCATGCTCGCCGGAGATCACCCCGCCCAAATCCTTCGCCAGATGCATGATGCGATCCACCGCGCCGTAAGCCTGTTGCAGCATGGCGTAGTCGTCGGAGTTGACTGGGATGTTGGTGTGCACATTGCCGTCGCCTGCATGCATGTGCAGCGCCACGAATACGCGGCTCTTCAGCACACGCTGATGGATGGCGGTGCATTGCTCAAGGATAGGCAGGTAGGTGCTGCCGCTAAAAATATGGCGCAAGGGTTCGCGCAGTTCTTGCTTCCACGAGGCGCGCAGGGAGTGGTTCTGCAAAGCATCGAACACCGTCTTGCTCCCATCAACCGCAGGCGGGAGAGGGGTTGGAGGTGAGGTTTGATCAGTAAGCGAAGCATCAAGATTCTCTTTAAGCCATACCCACCGTCCACGTACCTCAGCCACTAATTGCTGCGCAGCCTGCCGACGATTGCCCAGCAATTCCTCATCGCCCAGTTGCGCATCGTCCTGATAGCGCAACGGCAATTCGCCTGCGAAAAATTCATCCAGCGCATCCAGCAGCTTAATCTTGTTGCCCAGCGACAATTCGATGTTGATGCGCTCGATGCCGTCGCAATAATCGCCCATGCGCGGCAGCGGGATTACCACGTCTTCGTTCACCTTAAACGCGTTGGTGTGTTTGGCGATGGCGGCGGTACGTGCCCGGTCCAGCCAAAATTTCTTGCGCGCTTCGGCAGAGATGGCGACGAAACCTTCACCGTGGCGCAAGTTGGCGAGGCGCACGATCTCGGAGGCGGCTTCACCTACGGCGCGCTCGTCGTCGCCCACCACATCGGCGATAAGCACCATCTTCGGCCGCGTGCCGCGCTTGGACTTGGTGGCATAACCCACTGCCTTGAGATAGCGCTCATCCAGATGCTCCAGTCCAGCCAGCAGTGCTGGCGAGTTGCCGTTGCGGCGGTCGAAATAATTCACGATCTCGACGATGGAAGGCACAGCCTCGCGCACCTGACCGAAAAATTCCAGACACACGGTGCGCGTATGCGTATGCGCGCGATGCAGGATAAAGCGCGCCGAGGTGATGATACCGTCGCAGCCTTCCTTCTGGATGCCGGGCAGACCGGACAGGAATTTATCGGTGACGTCCTTGCCCAGTCCAGCCTTGCGGAACGCGCTACCGGCGACAGTCAAAATCTCCGGCTCACCATGCGCGGTCTTGCCATCTGCCTCGAAGCGCGAGATGCGGAAGTGCGCGGTGGGCGCGTCGTGGATCTTGCCGAGGTTATGCTCAAGGCGTTCGACGAACATCCACAGCCCGTCCGGCGTGACCATCTTCCACGAGGCCAGATTGTCCAGCGCCGTGCCCCACAGCACGGCCTTCTTGCCGCCCGCGTTCATCGCCACATTGCCGCCTATGCAGGAGGCATCGGCAGAGGTCGGATCGACGGCGAACACCAGCCCGTTGTTTTCCGCCGCTTCCATCACGCGCCGCGTCACCACCCCCGCGCCACATTGCACGGTGGCGTAGGGCCCGTTCAAACCTGGCAGTGTCAGGCGCTCGATGGGCGACAACGTATCCAGTTTTTCAGTGTTAATTACAGCAGAATACTTGGTGAGCGGTATTGCGCCGCCGGTGTAACCGGTGCCGCCGCCGCGCGGGATAAGTGTCAGGCCAAGTTCGATACAGGCGCGTACTAATGGTGCAACTTCCTGTTCGGTATCTGGGTGCAAAACCACGAACGGATATTCCACGCGCCAGTCGGTGGCATCGGTTACGTGCGACACACGCGCCAGACCGTCGAACTGGATGTTGTCCTTGCGGGTGAGACGGCTCAAGGCGCGCATGACGCGTTTGCGCAATTGCAGCGTGTGCTCGAATTCGGCGGCGAACTGATCGACTGCCGTATTGGTCAGTTCTAGCAGGCGCTTTACTTTTTGATTATCTTGGCGGCGCGCTTCGATGGCATCCAAACGATGGTGCAGTGCGCCGATCAGCGCTTCGCGCCGTTTGCGGTTGGCGAGCATGTCGTCTTCCAGATATGGATTGCGCATCAGCACCCAGATGTCGCCCAGCACTTCATACAGCATCTGTGCCGAGCGTCCGGTGCGGCGTTCTTCGCGCAGTGTGTTGATAATGTCCCACGCCTCACTGCCCAAGATGCGCAAAACGATCTCGCGGTCGGAGAAAGAGGTGTAGTTGTAAGGGATTTCGCGCAGTCGAGCGTTCATGCCATTAGCCTTGATTGCAAGGAGAGCATTCTACCGCATCGTACACAGTCGCTCGACCCTGAGTGCAATGCGGATAAAATATGCGGTATGAGTCCCACTAACGAACAAGCACGTGTCTTCTTCGCACTCTGGCCTAGTCAGCCGGAGAGTGTGGCGTTGGCAGATTGGCAGCCAGCGCTGAAAGAGTTGTGCGGCGGGCGCGTGATGCGCCCTGACACCCTGCATACCACACTGGTATTTATGGGAGAAATCGAGACGCACCGCTTGCAGGCTGCGCAACTGGCCGCACAGGAAGTACAGGCCGAGTCTTTTGAATTGTGCTTCGATGCAGCGCATTACTGGGGACATAATCACATCGTTTTCGCCTCTCCCGGCAATGTACCGCCGCAACTTCAGCAGTTGGTGATCGACCTTGAGCAGCGCCTGAGCAAGCATCGATTGGTCTTCGAACGTCGCCCCTACAAACCGCATGTCACCTTACTGCGCAATGCACAATGGAAGGATGCGGAATTGCCACTCATGCCCGCCGTGCGCTGGCAGATCAGAGATTTCGTGCTGGTGCAGTCGAAAAGCGACGAACAGGGTGCGCACTACGAAGTGCTGGCGCAGTTACCATTAATTCACGGCCTTGATAGTTTGTAGGTGCGCATGAATTCGCACCTACAAACTCCCGACTATAGGTTCTGGATTACTCTTCCAGCAACTGTTTGATTACCGCACCCGCCAGCATCAGCCCGAACAGCGGTGGCATATAGCTGATCGTGCCATTCACCGCGCGCGGTCGACCACGATCAGTGGGTTCGGGCGGCAGCGGCGCACTCGGGTGTTCATCCGAGAATACCGTCAACACACCCTTGCGTATATCATGATGGCGGTGCAAACGATGGCGCATCTGTTTCGCCAACGGACACATCTCAGTCTTGCTGATGTCCGCCACTTTGATGCGCGTCGGATCAAGCCGGTTGCCTGCGCCCATACTGGAGGCGACCTTCAGCCCGCGCTTGAAACTCTCCGCTACCAGCGCCTCCTTGCAGGTCAGCGAATCAATGCAGTCAATCACATAATCGCAATTGTCAGGCACTAGCTCGTTCACATTCTCGGTAGTGAGGAAAGTGCGTAGCAGTGTCACTTTGCAATCCGGGTTGATGTCGGCAATGCGCGCCGCCATCAGTTCCGCCTTAGATTGTCCGACTGTGGAAAGCAGCGCGGGCAACTGGCGGTTAATGTTGCTGGACACCACCACATCGTGATCAAGCAGCGTCAGCCTACCGATCCCGGCGCGTGCCAATGCTTCGGCGCAGTAAGAGCCGACACCACCTAGCCCGGCGACGAAGATGTGTTTGTTGCTAAGTTTGTTGATACCCGCATCACCAAGCAAGATGTGGGTGCGAGTGAATTGGGGTGGTGTTGTGTGTGGCATGGCGCGCATTCATAGATACCATATATTGATCTACCGCACCTCAAGCAATAAATGCTCAAACGAGCATTTATTACCGGAATCCACATCAATGTGCAAGCCGGTAATTATTAGGCAAAACTTCCGGCAATTTGTAACCGGAATCTTCGCATTTTCGCATTATTTGGCTAATTTCTGGCAATTAATGCACTATCTAGTCATCAGTAAGAGCAGGTGATGGTTAGCTATAGAGAATTACATGTAATGTCCATATCGTATTTGCGGCACATCGCTATCTTCGAGATATTTCATAACCTCGCCAACCTTACGTGCACAGCCAAGCGTGACTGGGTATTTCCCGTCAAACTGAGTGTTATTCCAATTCATTTTGGTCAGACCCAGCAGTTCTTTAGCAAGGCGGATTCTAGGATGAAGTGCAATTTTGAGTAGCGCAGGTCAGGTGGGTGAGATGCGGTAGCATTCATGCCCTTTGACCGGCAAGTCGAAATTACACAAATGGACTACACACACATCACCCGAGAAGAACGATACCAG
>CAINCU010000010.1 GCA_903847155.1 uncultured Gallionellaceae bacterium
TACAACGACTGCTTCTAATTTGCCCTTTTTTGCTGCTTCGCAAAGCCGAACAAAATCAGCAAACTTTGATTCATAACTTGAGCTCACGACTTTCTCCTTTCCATTATTTGTACACCTTGTTCGGAAATCATGCAGCTTTGGCTCCAATGATATTGTGGAACAATGGGGAGTCTGCCACCAGTTTTTTAACCTGCTCATGAATTATTTGTCTTGTGGATGAACAGTAACCTTTCTTGTGCAGGTACAGTGCAAATGCTCGTTCCACCCGCAAATTTCCGTGGGCATAAAAGAGACTGTAAGCCTGCCCATCAAATAGCAGCATATTTCCATCGGCGGAGAGATTTAGCGGCGGGACGCGACTTGCCATCGCCTGAGTTCTTAAAGCTTTGCGGTATTGGCGTTGCGCAGCGGTATTGCGCATTTCAGAAATTTTGCGTTGCTCATATTCCGCAAAATTCTCGGTGCTCTCCATCGTCGAGTTCTCAGCATTATCAATGTTGCTATAAATGTTACACATAAGTCCTACCAAAGAACTTTATGCCTTTTACCTTACACGATTGCCGTAAAGTCTTTGAATTCACCATCACAAAAAGTTACTCGATATCGGTTGGGCTGCCTATCCAGCACCTCGACTTTAGTCACACCTGCTTTTTGCTTTGTTTCAACAAATCGATGTAGTGCATCACGCACATTTTCACCCGCCCCTGTTTCCACTAAGAAGCGCTTTCCAGCAGCACCCTCGAAAACAATAGCCGCAATGCGCTTGCCCGATTCATCCAACCTAAACTCAGATTTATCAGGCGTAGTAGCAGCTTCAGGATAAAGCTCAGGTAACAAGAATTGAAGCGAATCGAGCGGAAATGCAAAGCGCACCGGCGCGGTATGGCCGACGCTAGTGACAAGCCGTGTTTCAATTAGCCGCGACAATAGAGAACGCGCGGTTCTTTCGCCCAAACCGGTCATTTGCTGAAATTCGCCGCGCGGAGTAGGGCCTGCCAAAAATAAATGGTAAAGCGGCACAATGGCTTCTTCACGAATGCCCTTGTCGAATTGAGAACGAAATAATATCAACGCAGAAATTCGCGCTTTCATTTCTTCCATGTTCAACATCTTTGACATAAAATTCACTTGGTCCTCTGCGATGGAAATGAACCATTCACACCATTCCCACAAGAGCTTCTCGCTCAGATTGCCGCGCCCATCCAAATCGCCCTGACGATGATTATCTGCTGCATCAAGCTTGGCGTAATACTTGTCCCGGTTGCGTGCAAGTCCACGGCTCATTGACCATAAACCTGCACTGATCGTCCAAAGTGCGCAATGTGTTTGCAGCCTTACTGCGCGGCCATTACCGTCAAGGAAGGGATGCACCCACGCAGCTCGGTGATGTGCTGACGCAACTCTGAACAGGATGCTGTCCAGAGACGTATCGCGCGAATACACCTCATCCATCCTGTCAAGAAACGCGGGTAGGGAAGACCATAGGGGTGGCTCGTGCTTCCCAACTGACACTTGCTCTGTCCGAAGCACGCCAGGCTCGACGATGCGGCCTTCTGACGTAGTTCTGTCTTCAATGGAAAGTCGTCCATAGAGCTCGCGATGTGCGTGCTGGAGAAAAGCCGCAGTTAGAGGTAAATCACCACGGTCAACCCGTTGTTCGAGTTCCTGTTCGGCCTCAATGTGGGCAACTGCCAATCGCTGCAATAGGGCTTCATCCGGCTTATCAGAAAAGTCCTTTTTCAATGCCCGCTCGATGTTCAATGGATGTGTACTCTGTCCCTCGATCCGATTAGAGTAATAGGAGTTCATTGCCCGAACCAATTCGCGCAGGCTTGCGATGGTTGCCGGATGAGCGCTTCTAGTCAGCCGAATTGACTTTTCTACTACTGCACGCGACCGCACGCGCAGTTCTTCCAGCCGCTGCTGTGGCAGTAGAGGTTCGAATTGGTGAGGCTGCGTGTATTTATCGATCTTTGTAGATTGCATATATATGCCGATTGCATTGCCAGATGCGTATAGTTAAAACACTAACTAAAACAGTGTGCAATGTAGCAATATGGCAGCTAATACGCAAATCTTTTGCCGGTTAGGTTACCGGTTAACCTGCTTTGTCATGCAAAGCACCAGTGTTGGGGTGCGTCCAAAAGATGATGTGCGGCGTATCGCCACAAATTTATGCCCCTTCGGGCATTGCGCTGGGTCTCGATACGTCTTTTTGACATCCTTGGTCATGTTCGCTTTCCGTTCAATGAGTAGCTTCGCGCTGCTCCAAAATATCCAATGCCTCTTCACCAGCTCCGCAAGGAATAATTCCTACGCCACAATCAACAAACCCATCACCGTGTTTGATAATCACGAACCCGGCATCTTCTAGCGCCTTCGCGGCGGCAGACGCTGATTTACGCTTCAAGCCCTGATGCCCAACGCATTCTGCCAGCAATTTTAGCGCATGGCCTCCAAGACTGCTGAGATCGTTTGCCGCTTGCTGCGCGTCTTCATCGGTTTCGTACAATATCAACATTACTTCGTGATTATCAAATCCAGCCCGGTACGGCTTTTGAATTCGTCGTAACTGATCGGCGCTGCTCATACCGGAACCGGCGAAATTCACCATCTTGCGAAATAGATTGCACATAGTAGCTACTATAGCTATTATGTGCGTATGAAAACCATAACTGCAAAAGAAGCTAAAACGCGTCTCGGACAGGCCATCGACACGGCGCTGTCTGAGGGTGGGGTCATGATTACAAAAAATGGACGTGACTCTGTCGTGCTGTTGTCGGCGGAAAAATATCGTGAATTGACCGGTGTGCAGGGCTTCATTCAGGATGATTATGCCGCACTGAAAAATAAGAACCGGCGCCAATTTAGCAACCTCATCAAAAACGGTTTAGTCAGAGCCAGCGATGCGTCCATGTTTCATGGTTTGGCACGTAACAGCATAGTGAAGTATCGCAATGAAGAATTTTAATCCGTCCGGTTTGCAAGAGATCCCAATTAGCAAAGAGGTGATGCTAAAGCTATTTTCAGGCATCCCATCAGACGCAATTCTAGTCGGTGGACAAGCCTTGGCTTATTGGGTTGAGCATTTCAAAATTGACCCGATTCAAGGATGCCTGGAAGGTGAGGAATATGTCAGCCGCGATGCTGATTTCCTTGGTCGGCGCGAGCATGTTAAATTATTGTCGGAGATCGTATCTGGTATTGCTGATTACCCATCCGAAAACGCCATGACTATATTGTGCGGCCAAATCTTTCTCGTTAAAAATGACGATAAGACCTACATGAATATCGATGTCATTCACCGCATCGGCAACATGGACTCCGAAGCAGTGCGTCGACGCGCTGTCGAGGCATCCATACAAGGAAACGGTTTTCTTGTAATGCACCCACTTGATGTCCTCGTAAGCCGAGTAGAAAATTATCGGGGCATCA
>CAINCU010000011.1 GCA_903847155.1 uncultured Gallionellaceae bacterium
ACCAAAAAGAAGGCGACCCCGGTGCGCCGCCGCTTCGCGGTTCCCTGCGTTGCTCGACTGGTCAGGCGGCTGCGGAACTCGCGCTACGCGCTCAAACAGTCCTCGCCGAAAGCCCCTGACCAGCTTGCGCTACTCGGCGGCGCACAGGGGACAAAAATCGAAAAACAAAACCAAAAAAAAGGGTGGGCACGATGTGCCCACCCTTTGCAGACGTTCACAAGTAGTCGCTTCCGACACTTAGCTACATTCATCATCTTTGTCGTTAGAATCAACACCTCGCTCCTGATTTGAGCCAAGTGACAAAGATCATCACCAAATACAACACTGCAAAGAGTATTGGCACCGCCGTAATCAGGAATCTACTTGAGATAAGTTTAAAATTGCATGGTTGAGAGCATGGAGGTCTTTGAAATAATTTAATTTCAGATATATCTTTGCCGTTCTCGACCCTGCGCCCAAGATTAAAATACATATCGACGTAGTCGCGTGACCTCCAAGCTAGACTTGCCCAAGCAATACCGAAAAGGAACCCCAACAGACAGATTAAAGACTGGATGACCCTAGATGCGCAGGAGTCCTGTTCTGAAGAATATATGGTTGCCCAAGCGATAACGAGAACGGAATCTGCTAATAGGAAGTTGTTAAAGCGATTCCACGAGATATTCTCCGCATGAATAACAAGCTGCACAATTGAGCCATATTTATCTGAATCCATGTAGTACCTCCCTGCTGTGATGTAGTGAGCTTGTCCATCATCCGTTCTAAAGTTTCATCCTTTCTTTCACGCTGTCTACCCACAGAGCATTCGGAATTGTTGCGTATCGCCACGATCCACAAATTTTTGATGGGACTTGTTTTTGGAAGAACAGAAATGAAATTCCAGCGGATACCCAATACACCGTAATCTCAATCTGAGTCTGCCCGAATGGCAATATGACGGTAAGCAACCAGAAACCGCCGATAAGAAGAAGTGAAAACAATACAACGTTAAATATTGCGACGCCCATGTAAAGCGCATTGTCATTTCTCGGCACTACGCCCTTAAAAAATCCGACAAGATGAATGAAGAACTGGGCAACGCCAAGCGAAGCTTGAATAAAGCACCGAGCTGAAAGGTAACCCCAGACGGGAGAAATCAGCAGTATTCCGAGCCATTCCATCTTTCTACCCCTGATAGACACCAAAATATAAGTATTTCACGAAGGGTACCAATGTACCGGAGTCGAATTGTTTTGCCTATCTACTTTCGTATGGTGGGCAACTTGTTGCCCACCATACGATTTTAAGGTTTTGGATTTTCGCTTTTCATCCCCTGTGCGCCGCCGAGTAGCGGAGGCTGGTCAGGGGATTTCGGCGAGGACTGTTTGAGCGCGTAGCGCGAGTTCCGCAGCCGCCTGACCAGTCGAGCAACGCAGGGAACCGCGAAGCGGCGGCGCACCGGGGTCGCCTTCTTTTTGGTTACTTTTTCTTGGCGAAGCAAGAAAAAGTGACTAGCTGTCGGGCTACCCCCGACGGTGTTGATTTTGAATTGAGAGATGAGAAACAAACCGTTCATGGTTCGACAAGCTCACCACGAACGGGGCAAGGATATTTACTTGTCCACTCCTTCGCAACGCCCGTCAATAGCCAATCTCCATGCGACACCCATTGCAGATTGCCTATCCATGCGCCTTCCCATCATATCGCCCAAAAATTTCATCCCACCACAACAAGCATGAACGCGACTATGTCACGCCTCCGCAACTGGTTTAGAATCCGCTCTCTATCTTGTTAACCGGAATCCGCACCATGCCTCAATACCGTTCCCGCACTTCCACTCATGGCCGCAACATGGCCGGCGCGCGCTCGTTGTGGCGCGCCACCGGCATGACCGAGGGCGACTTCGGCAAGCCGATCATCGCTATCGCCAATTCGTTCACCCAGTTCGTGCCGGGGCACGTTCACCTGAAAGACATGGGGCAACTGGTGGCGCGCGAGATCGAGAAGGCGGGTGGCATCGCCAAGGAATTCAACACCATCGCCATCGACGACGGCATCGCCATGGGCCACGACGGCATGCTGTATTCGCTGCCTTCGCGCGACCTGATCGCCGACTCGGTGGAATACATGGTCAACGCGCACTGTGCCGACGCGCTGGTGTGCATCTCCAATTGCGACAAGATCACGCCGGGCATGCTGATGGCGGCGATGCGCCTTAACATTCCGGTGGTGTTCGTTTCCGGCGGGCCGATGGAGGCGGGTAAGGTGAACTGGCAAGGCAAAGTAAAAGGACTGGATCTGGTGGATGCGATGGTCGCTGCTGCGGACAGTCGCGTGAGCGACGAAGAGGTGGCTGCAATCGAACGTTCCGCTTGTCCGACTTGCGGTTCCTGCTCTGGCATGTTCACCGCGAACTCGATGAACTGTCTGACCGAAGCCTTGGGCTTGTCGTTGCCGGGCAACGGTTCGCTGGTGGCGACGCATGCCGAGCGCAAGCAGTTGTTCCTGCGCGCCGGACGCTTGATCGTCGATCTCTCCAAACGCTATTACGAACAGGACGATGCATCGGTGTTGCCGCGCAGTATCGCCAGCTTCGATGCGTTCGAAAATGCGATGACGCTGGACATCGCCATGGGCGGTTCGACCAATACCGTGTTGCACTTGCTGGCCATCGCACGCGAGGCGGAAGTGAACTTCACCATGAAGGATATGGATCGCTTGTCGCGCCACGTACCGACGCTGTGCAAGGTTGCACCGTCCAGCGAATACCACATGGAAGACGTGCACCGCGCGGGCGGCATCGCCGCGATTCTCGGCGAACTGGATAGGGCCGGGTTGTTGCACGGCGAAGTCGGCTCGGTGCACAGCAAGACGCTGCGCGACGGACTCAAACAGTGGGACGTTTGTCAAACGCAAAGCGAGGAGGTGAAGAAGCTCTATCGCGCCGCGCCCGGTGGCATCATCACCACCATCGCCTTTTCGCAATCCATGCTGTACCCGGAATTGGACATGGATCGCGCCCAAGGTTGCATCCGCGATAGCGCACATGCCTATTCCAAGGACGGCGGCTTGGCGGTATTGCACGGCAACATTGCGCTGGACGGCTGCATCGTGAAAACCGCCGGGGTGGATGAAAGCATTTTGAAATTCAGCGGACGCGCGCGCGTGTTCGAAAGTCAGGACGCAGCATCGGCGGGCATTCTGGCCGACCAAATCGTGGCGGGCGATGTAGTGGTGATCCGTTATGAAGGGCCGAAGGGCGGGCCGGGCATGCAAGAGATGCTATACCCGACTTCATATCTGAAATCCAAAGGCATGGGCAAGGTCTGCGCGCTGCTCACCGACGGGCGCTTTTCCGGCGGCACATCCGGTTTGAGCATCGGCCACGTCTCGCCGGAAGCGGCCAGCGGCGGCGCGATCGGGTTGGTGCAGGAAGGCGACCGCATCGAGATCGACATCCCGCAGCGCAGCATCAAGCTGGTGATAAGCGATGCTGAATTGACACAACGCCGCGCAGCAATGGAAGCCAAGGGCAAACAGGCATGGAAGCCCGCCGCCGAACGTCCGCGTAAAATATCGGCGGCGTTACGTGCCTATGCGGCTATGGTCACTTCGGCTGACAAAGGGGCAGTGCGCGATGTGTCGCAGGTGGAAAAGTAAAGCAGTGGGCAGGGATGGAATAACTCAAGCGGAGAACAGATAACTCAACATTCAGGGAAAGGGGTTGTAGCATGAAGACGATATTGATTGCGAATCCGAAGGGCGGTAGCGGCAAGACCACGTTATCCACCAATGTTGCAGGTTATCTGGCTTCGCGCGGGCATCGCGTGGCGATGCTGGATTTGGATCGACAGCAATCGGCTACGCAATGGCTGGCTGGCCGTCCGCGGCATCTTCCCCGAATTGAGTTGACGCAGTCCGAAGAGGCCAAGGACTTGTCGGTGGAATGGTTGGTGATCGATTCGCCTGCCGGTTTGCATGGCAAAAATCTGGAGCACGACCTCAAGCTGGTACACATGGTGATCGTTCCCATCGCACCGTCAGCTTTCGATATTCAAGCCAGCCGCGATTTTCTGGAAGTGCTGCATCAAGAAAAGATCGTGCGCAAAGGCAAGATATTCGTCGGCGTGGTGGGCATGCGCATGGATCCTCGTACCCGTGCCGCACTGACGCTGGAACAATTCCTGCAGGGACTGGATGTGCCGATATTGGCCTATCTGCGCGAGGCGCAGGCTTATGTCAACGCCGCCTTCGAAGGCAAGACGCTGTTTGATTTGCCGCACTCGGCGGCGGAACGCGAACTGGAACAATGGACATATTTGCAAAACTGGCTGGAACAAGCTGAATGATGTGGATTAGCTAAATGGGAATGCCATGAAAAAATTACTATTGTCCGTATTGCCACTAATGGCACTGTATGGTTGCCAGCCGGATACTCCGGCGCAACCACTCAAGTCATCGCCTGCAACAGCCGGCGCTGGGACGGACGATGTCGCAATGCGCGCGCTGGCGCAAAAAAACCTGTGCCTGACGTGCCACACGCTGGACAACACTCTGGTAGGGCCGGCGTGGCGCAAGGTCGCGACGAAATATCGCGGACAGAAAGACGCGGAAACCAGGTTGGTGGACAAGGTCGCCAAGGGTGGTACTGGCGTGTGGGGCGCTATGGTTATGCCGCCGAATGCACCCCGAGTGAGTGAAGAGGATATACGCACCTTGGTGCGCTACACCCTGTCGCTGCAATAACCATGTCACAGAAGTGTCAACAAAACTGCTTGTTAAGGCGTTGATTGCCCGCTGCTTCGCGAGTATGCAAATCGGCTGGGGTTGTTTAGAATGTATGCGGGGTAAAAGCTCCACTCGCTCAAATGTAGTCAAACTTAAATCTGGAGAGAATATGAAATCTATCGTCGTAAGCATGATCGCAGCAGCAGGCCTGATGGCCGCTAGTTTTGCAATGGCAGTTGATATGCCTGACCTGGCCAAAAAGAGTGGCTGCATTGCTTGCCACAAAATCGAAGGCAAACTGGTAGGTCCGGGCTGGACAGACATCGCCAAGAAGTACAAGGGTCAAGCTGGTATCGAAGCCAAGCTGGAAGCCAAAGTTGCCAAGGGTGGCGCAGGCGTTTGGGGTCCGGTTCCAATGATTCCAAATTCGCCTAAAGTTTCTGCAGCAGACATCAAGACTCTGGTTACATTCATCATGGGTCTCAAGTAAGCTTCAGAGTGATGCTTGTGAAAAAGCCGGTGCAAGCCGGCTTTTTTGTTGCCCTGAAACGCTGAATTGACAAGGGTTGGAGGGCTACGCATAATCCAGACATCCTACCAATTCGCCGGATTCCATTATGTTGATCAAAAGATTTCTCTTGCTTGTTGCATTTGGTAGCGCGCTCGCTGGTTGTGGGAAAAATGAAACGGCATCTACTTCCGCCTCGGATGAGTTGGTGGTAAAAATCGGTGCTGCCGGTCCGCTTACCGGGCCGCAGGCGCATATCGGCAAGGATAATGAAAACGGCACGCGCATGGCGATCGACGATGCAAATGCTAAAGGCGTGATGATAGGCAGCAAGAAAGCGCGCTTTGAATTGTTGAGCGAGGACGATCAGACCGATCCGAAGACTGCAACCATCGTGGCGCAGAAGCTGGTGGATGATCACGTGAACGGCGTAATCGGCCATCTGAATTCCGGCACCAGCATTCCCGCCTCTGCCATCTATTTCAAGAACGGTATTCCGCAAATCTCCCCTTCCGCTACCGCTGTCAAATTCACCGCGCAGGGCTATAACACCGCGTTCCGCGTGATGACCAACGATGCGCAGCAAGGCAAGGCATTGGGCGAGTTTGCCACCAAGGTTTTGGGATTGAAAAACTTCGCGGTGATCGACGACCGCACTGCTTACGGCCAAGGCTTGGCAGATGAGTTTGTGAAAGCCGCAGAAGCCAATGGCGCAAAAATAATAGCACGTGAATACACCACCGATAAATCTGTGGACTTCACTTCCGTGCTGACCTCGATCAAAGGCAAGCAGCCAGACCTGCTGTTCTTCGGTGGCATGGACCCGCAAGGCGTGCCCATGATCAAGCAACTGCGTGCTTTGGGCATGAAGACACAATTCATGATGGGCGACGGCGGCTATACGCCTAAGCTGATCGAATTGGCGGGCGACGCAGTGGAAGGCACTTATGCTTCCTTGCCCGGCGTGCCGCTGGACAACATGCCGAGCGGGCGCGATTTCGCCAAACGCTATGAAGCGCGCTTCCATCAACCTATTCAACTCTACGCGCCGTATTGCTACGACGCAGTCAATGTGATGATTGCCGCCATGCAAAAAGCCGGTTCTGCCGAACCTGCAAAGTATCTGCCGGAGATCGGCAAGGTTGAACTGAGCGGCGTGACTTCGAAGATCACCTTCGACGCAAAAGGCGACATCAAGGGCGGCGCGGTCACCGTGTATCAAGTGCACCAAGGCAAGTGGAATGCGGTGCAGACGATGGGCGGCGCGCCCGCAGCCAAGCCGTGAGAAAGTCGGCAGTCATGAAAAGCGACACACGCGGTGTCGCTTTTTCTTTGTGTGGATCGCGCAAGTAATCGTGGATATTCTTCTCCAGCAAGTCATCAACGGCCTGGTGCAGGGCAGCGTGTATGCCTTGGTGGCACTGGGTTACACCATGGTGTACGGCATCCTCGGCCTGATCAATTTCGCGCATGGCGAAGTGGTGATGATAGGCGCGATGATCGCACTCACCGTGTTGAAAGCCTTGCTGGCAGCGGCATTCGCGCCCGTGCTGGCGGTGCTGCTCAGTCTGCTGGCGGCAATGGCGGTATGCATGGCCTTGGGTTACAGCATCGAACGCATCGCCTACCGTCCGCTGCGCAATGCCCCGCGCCTCGCGCCGCTGATCACCGCCATCGGCGTCTCCATCGTGTTGCAGAATCTGGCGATGATGATCTGGGGGCGCGAATATCATTCCTTTCCACTGCCGTTCAACAGCGTTTCACATCAATTTGGCGGCGCGATAGTCAACGACGTGCAGATCGGTATCGTCGTCGTCGCGCTCATCATCATGCTCGGTTTGATGTGGCTGGTGCATCGCACGCGCATGGGTAGAGCGATGCGTGCTGTGGCAGAGAATCCCTCAGCGGCGGCATTGATGGGAGTCGACATCAATCGCGTCATCTCCGTTACCTTCATGCTCGGCTCCGCGCTCGCCGCCATCGCGGGCTTCATGGTCAGCGCCAACTACGGCATCGTGCATTACTACATGGGCTTCATGCTCGGCCTGAAAGCCTTTACCGCTGCGGTGCTCGGCGGCATCGGCAATCTGCGCGGGGCGATGTTGGGCGGCGTGCTGCTGGGCTTGATCGAAAGTCTGGGGGCGGGCTACATCGGCGATCTCACCGGCGGATTCCTGGGTAGTAACTATCAGGACGTGTTCGCCTTCTTCGTGTTGATCGCCGTGTTGATCTTCCGTCCGTCCGGTTTGCTCGGAGAGAAACTGTCGGAGCGCGCATGAGACTGAATCATTTTTTAACACGCCATTTCGTACTCGCCATCGCCCTGCTCGCGCTGCCCTTCATCATCGACGCGCTGTTCGGCCACGGCTGGGTACGCATCACCGACTTTGCTTTGCTTTACATCATGCTCGCGTTGGGGCTGAACATCGTGGTCGGTTATGCGGGGCTGCTCGACCTCGGTTACATCGCGTTCTTTGCCGTCGGTGCCTATACCTACGCCTTGGTCAGTTCGCCGCAGTTCGGTCTGCACTGGCCGATGTGGATCACGCTGCCGTTGGGTGCTTTGATCGCCTGCGGCTTCGGCGTGCTGCTCGGTGCGCCCACACTCAAATTGCGCGGCGACTATCTCGCCATCGTCACGCTCGGTTTCGGCGAGATCATCCGCATCTTCCTCAACAACCTGAACGCGCCGGTCAACATCACCAACGGTCCGCAAGGCATCAGCGCCATCGACCCGTTGCAGATCGGCAGCTTCTCGTTCGGCAATTCATACCAGTGGATGGGCATGCGCGTGGACGACGTGCATCTGCATTACTACCTGTTCCTCGGCTTTACCCTGCTGGTGATTTTCATTTCGCGCCGACTGGAAGATTCGCGCATCGGCCGCGCCTGGGTGGCGATACGCGAAGACGAAGTCGCCGCCTCGGCGATGGGTATCAATACGCGCAATATTAAACTGCTCGCTTTCGCCATGGGTGCCACCTTCGGCGGTATTTCCGGCGGTTTGTTCGCGGGCTTCCAGGGCTTCGTCAGCCCGGAAAGTTTTAGCCTAATGGAATCCATCATGGTGCTGTGCATGGTGGTGTTGGGCGGCATGGGCAACGTCGGCGGCGTGGTGCTGGGCGGCGTGATACTGGTGGCGTTGCCGGAACTGTTCCGCAATGCGGCTGGGCCTGTGCAGCAAGCGCTGTTGGGCAAAGTCGTGGTCGATCCCGAAAGTCTGCGTATGCTGATGTTCGGCCTAGCGCTGATTCTGGTCATGCTGTGGCGACCTGCCGGACTGTGGCCTTCCACCCAGCGCCGCCGTGAATTCGCGGCGGACGACAGCGTGCTGCAACAAGAGCAGGAGACGGTGTATGACGCAAGCAAGTGACCGTCTGCTGGAACTCGTGAATGTCGGCAAACACTTTGGCGGTGTAGTGGCGCTGGCCGATGTTTCGCTGCACATCAAGCAAGGCGAGATCTACGGCTTGATCGGTCCCAATGGCGCTGGCAAGACCACGCTGTTTAACGTCGTCACCGGGTTGTATCAACTGGACAGCGGTGCATTCGACTTCGCGGGTAAACGCTACACGCAGTGCAAGCCGCATCTGCTGGCGCAAGCCGGAATCGCGCGCACCTTCCAGAACATCCGCCTGTTCGCCAACATGAGCGCGCTGGAAAACATCATGGTTGGTCGCCACCTGCGCACGCATACCGGCATCTGGGGCGCGCTCACGCGTCACGCTGCGGCCCGCGCCGAAGAGCGCGACACCGTGCAACGCGCGCGCGAATTGCTGGACTACGTCGGCATAGACCGCGCGCACCAGACGCTGGCAAAGCATCTTTCCTACGGCGAACAACGCCGCCTGGAAATCGCCCGCGCCCTCGCCACTGAACCCAAACTGCTGGCGCTGGACGAACCCGCCGCCGGCATGAACGCCACCGAAACCGTGGCGCTCAAAGCCCTGCTGCAAAAGATCCGCGCCAGCGGCATCACCGTGCTGCTAATCGAACACGATGTCAAACTCATCATGGGTCTGTGCGACCGCGTCGCCGTGCTGGACTACGGCAAGAAAATCGCCGAAGGTGTGCCGGAAGAAGTGCGCCGCGACAAAGCGGTGATCGCCGCATATCTCGGTGGTGAAGTTACAGAAACCCCTCGCCCGCAGGCGGGAGAGGGGTTGGGGTGAGGGTCTATGGTTGAAAATACACTTCTCGAAGTCGAAAATCTCAAAGTCTCCTACGGCGGCATCCAGGCGCTCAAAGGCATCAGTCTGTCCATCGCCGCAGGCGAACTGGTCACCCTCATCGGCAGCAACGGCGCAGGCAAAACCACCGCGCTTAAAGCGCTGGCTGGATTGCTGCATCCCACCTCCGGCCATGTCCACTATCAACAAAAATCCCTGCTGCAATTCCCAGCGCATCAGCGCGTAGTCAACGGCATCGCCCTCGTGCCGGAAGGTCGCGGCATCTTCGCGCGGCTCACCGTGGAAGAGAATTTGTTGATGGGTGCCTACATCCGCCACGACAAAACCGAAATCGCCGCTGACCTTGCGCGTCAATATGAACTGTTTCCGCGCTTGGCCGAACGCCGTGCACAACTCGCCGGCACACTCTCCGGCGGCGAACAACAAATGGTCGCCATGGCGCGCGCCCTGATGTGCCGACCAACCCTGCTCATGCTCGACGAACCCAGCATGGGACTCGCCCCCCTGATGGTGGAAAAGGTTTTCGAATCCATCCGCAACATCGCAGCCCAAGGCGTGACCATTTTGCTGGTAGAGCAAAATGCCAAACTGGCGCTGGAAGCCGCGCAACGCGGCTATGTGCTGGAGAGTGGCGCGATTACTTTGTCGGGTGCTGCGAGTGAGTTGCTGGGGAGTGATGCGGTACAGCGCGCATATCTTGGTACTTAACGCGACTGAATTAGTTATTTCAATTAAATTGCGAGTGACAGATAACCTATAGCCGTCGACGACGAACTGCAGTTTTCAGGTATGTAATTCAGGCGGGAAATTAACCACTGCAGGCAGTTAACCATGCACGGTGCTCATCCCCGATAAACCTCAGAGTTGGGTGACGACTTCAAGGGTATTTTTCTTTACAAAATCTAAAGCCGAGACGATTCCAACTAGCTTTCCGTTCTCCACTATTAATATGTGATGAACTCTTTGTTTAATCATAATGTTAGCAACATCAGTAGAGGAAGTATCAGGACTAACTGTTATAGGTTTATAGGAGCACACTTCCCAAGCGTGAACGTTCTTCGGATTTTTATTTGCCATGTGGAAGAGCAGCAGGTCCACTGTGCTGATAATTCCAAAAATAACGCCTTCCGCATCCACAACCGGGACGGCAGAAAGCCTATGCGAGGTCAACACAGTATCGACCTTCTCGACCGTATCTTCGGTATCAACCGTCCATATGGTCTTCGTCATCATGTGGGATATCGGTCTGTTCATGGCGGCACCTAAAAAAATTGTACTAGTTTCATACGTCACCAAGTGACCGATAATTTGGTGCACTGACGGATGTCAACTTTTGACACTCGAACACATGTGAGCACCAGTTTCGCATTCTTGAACTACCCACGTTAGACGTAAGCAATAGCTGCACTGAGGGAGGTTTTGAATGCTTCATGATGTGCCACCCTTACATGCAACTTGCGCAGGTGATGAAAAATCTTCTCACCGCTGTTAAGGCTACGTCACATCTATCATTTTTAAAATATGTAGAATTACTTAATATTTGCCAAAATATGCTGGAGGGACGCGGAAATGGGGAAACTACTTGACCGTTGAATATTGGCTGGCGTGCGAAGCACAGCCCTCAACTGTTCTTCAGGTCAACCCATCACCTTCCACAACAGCTTAGTCGCCAGCACAATCAGCAATACGGCGAACAACTTCCGCAGCAATTCCACCTTCATGCTATGTGCCGCCTTTGCGCCCAGCGGTGCGGTAAGCACGCTGGCGAGGGCGACCCAGAACAGGGCGGGCAGATAGACATAGCCCAGGTGCGGTTCGGGCAGCGCTTCGAGGTGCGAGCCGACGGCGATGTAGCCGAGCGTGCCGCCGACGGCGATGGGGAAGCCGATGGCGGAGGCGGTGCCGATGGCGTTGCGGATGGAGAGATTGCACCAGATGAGGAAGGGCACGACGATGGTGCCGCCGCCGATGGAGACCATGCTGCTCAGCCATCCGGTGAGGGTGCCGGCAAATGTCATGCCTGCGATGCCGGGCAGTTGGCGCGAGGCGTGCGGGCGTTTGTTGATGAGGATCTGCGCGGCGGCGAAATACACGAACAGGGTGAAGAAGATGCCCAGTCCGCGCGTGGGGATGTGCGAGGCGAGCAGTGCGCCCAATGCGGTTCCGAGCAGGATGCCGGGGGTGATGCGAAATACGACTTGCCAGTTCACCGCGCCGTGCTGGTGGTGTTTGCGCATGCTGGCGAGTGAGGTGAAGATGATGGTCGCCATCGAGGTGCCGAGGGCGAGATGCATCGTGTATTCAGGTGAAAAGTGCTGTGCATCGAACATCATCAGTAGCACGGGCACCAGCACCAATCCACCGCCGACGCCAAACAGTCCGGCGAGGAATCCGGCGATTGCGCCCAAGACCAAATATGCGAAATACCATTCCATTATTTTTTCACCAGTCGTGTTGTTATAAATTTCCATTCTGCCGGATCGAGTGGCGTGATGGATAAGCGATTGCCACGTTGCAAGGTGCGCAGGTTTTGCAGTTCTGGATGGCTGCGCAACTCTCCGATGGAGATGAATGCGATCTTCTGCAGCAGTTTCACGTCCACATTGAACCAGCGCGGTGTTTCCGGCGTGGCTTTGGGATCGAAGTATTTACTCTTACTGTCGAACTGCGTGGCATCGGGATAGGCGGGGCTGCACACTGTGGCGATGCCCGCGATTCCCGGCTGTTTGCAGTTGGAGTGATAGAACAATACGCCGTCGCCGACTTGCATCTGGTTGCGCATGAAGTTGCGCGCCTGATAGTTGCGCACGCCGTACCAAGCCACGGTTTGCTTGGGCATGGCGGAGAGGTCGTCGATGCTGCAATCGCCAGGTTCGGATTTCATCAGCCAGTAGCGCATGGTGTGTTTAGCCGTCGGAAATATTTCGATTTACATTACCACCTGCCCCGCAACGCCCGTCAATAG
>CAINCU010000012.1 GCA_903847155.1 uncultured Gallionellaceae bacterium
AGGAGTGGGGCGCAGGAATACTCGGGTTGTGCGCGCTGCCGCTGTTGCTGACCTCGCGTTATTGGCAAACACCGCAAGTGCCGCGTATTGTGCTGTTGCCGTTCGGCCTGATACTGTTGTTGATGGTGCAATTCTTTGCGGGTCGCATCAGTCATATTGACCAGTTGCTGATGCTGTCGCTATATTTTCTTTTCGCAGCCATGCTCATCATGCTCGGGCAGCGCTTGCGCGAGGAGCTTGGTTTGCCATTGGTGGCAACTACGCTTGCAGTAATTTTGCTGGTCGGTGCGGAGCTGAATACGCTGGCAGGAATACTGCAACACTTCCGTTGGCACATCTTCTTGGGTTCGGTCATCACTGCCAAAACTTCCAGTGCGGTATATGGCAACATCGCGCAACCGAACCATTTTGCCAACTACATTGCGCTGGGTCTGATCTCGTTGGGCTTGCTCTATGTGCGCCGATGGTTGCGTGCATGGCAAGCAGCGTTGCTGGCGACCCCCATGCTGTTCGTGCTGGTGCTGTCCGGCTCGCGCAGTGCGTGGCTGTATCTGAGTTTTGCCTTGGTGCTGGCATGGCTGTGGCAACGAAGAGATCATGCGCTACGTCCATTGCTGACTTACACCGCAGTACTCTGGCTGGGTTTTGCTGCCATGCATGGCATAGTAGAAATTCCTTGGCTTCAAGGAACTACAGGCAGCATCACCTCGGGCGAGCGTTTGTTCGGACAGGTTGAAGGCAGCAGCATTCGCCTGCATATATGGCACGAAGCGTGGCTTATTTTTACGCAGTACCCGTTGCTGGGCGCAGGCTTTGGCCAATTCGCCTATCAGCATCTGCAGCTTGCCGCGACGCTGCGTGATACAAATATTTCAGGGTTGTACAACAACACGCACAACATCGTGCTGCAACTGGCTGCGGAGACAGGTTTGGCAGGGCTGGTCGTTCTTTTTGGCACACTGGGTTTATGGTTCTGGCAATCCGTGATGCGCAATGCGCAACTCACGCTGTACCACTGGTGGGGCTTCGCCATTCTGGCTGTGCTGGGCATCCACAGCATGTTGGAGTATCCGCTGTGGTATGCCTATTTTCTCGGTATTGCCGCTGTGATGCTGGGCGTGTTCGATACATCGAGCTACCGGCTGGAGTTGCGCAATGTCGGAAGACTTTCCGTGGCAGCGGTTTTGTTGCTGGGTGCCATGTCGCTGGTGCAGGGATTTCGGGGGTACCAGCATCTGGAAAACGCACTGTCATTTGGAGGGCAAGCTGCAAAAAATTCAAATGTTCGTGCCAATCCGCGTGATGAGCTGATGGAAGCATATCAATACCCGCTGTTCAGTTCCTATGCCGAATTGTTTCTAGCCAACATGATGGAGCCGAGCGCCGATCATTTGTCAGATAAGCTTGCGCTGAACGAGCGTGCCATGCATTTTATTCCTGACGCCCCGGTGGTCTATCACCAGGTGTGGTTGCTGGCTCTTTCAGATCGACCGCAGGAGGCAAGAGAGCAGTTGGAGAAAGCGATCTGGGCGTATCCGCAAGATTTTGCCAAGGCGCACCTCGAACTCGAAAAGCTAGCAAGCAAAGACTACGTGCGATTCGGCGCTCTGTTAAAATTCGCCACCCAAAAATATGAGGAGTATCAAAGTGCAGCAGTTTCTTCAAACTAACATTTGGACAATTTTGATCGCGCTCAGCAGCGGAGGCATGCTGGTCTGGTCGATTATCGGCAACCGCCTGCGCGGCATCCACGATGTCGATCACATCGCGGCGATGCAACTTATCAATCACAAAAACGCATTGATTCTGGATGTGCGCGAGAAAACTGAATACGAAGCTGGTCATATCCTGAACAGCAAGCATATTCCGCTGGGCAAGCTGGGTGAGCGTGTAGGTGAATTGGGCAAATATCGCGAACGACCGGTCGTTGTGGTATGCCGCAGCGGACAGCGTTCGGCGAGCGCCTGTGTCTTTCTCGGCAAGAAAGAATTTGCCCAGGTTTTCAATTTGGCTGGCGGTGTTCTGGCTTGGCAAAAAGCCAGCCTGCCACTGGAAAAATAAGGAAAATAACGATGGCAAAAGTTGTGATGTATTGCACGGAAGTGTGCCCGTACTGCGTCAATGCCGAGCGCCTGCTGAAAAGCAGGGGTGTGACCGCAATTGAAAAGATACGCATCGACCTGCAACAGGAGCAGCGCGGTTTGATGGAAACCAGAAGCGGACGCCGCACTGTGCCGCAGATATTTATAGATGAACGACATATTGGCGGCTTTGACGACCTTGCTGCGCTGGATCGAGCGGGCGGGCTGATGCCGTTGTTGCAACAATAACCAAAGGAAAATCATGACCGAAGCCACATCCGCGATAGCACCTGTATTCAACATTGAAAAGCTGTTCGTCAAAGACCTATCGCTGGAAATCCCCAATGCACCGGCGATTTTTCTGGAGCGGGAAAGTCCACAAATTGATATGCAACTGCAAACGCAGGCGGCAACGGTGGAAGACGGCGTGTACGAAGTAGTAGTTACCGCGACGGTAACGGCCAAACTGGCTGAAAAAAACAAAGTGTTGTTCCTGATCGAAGCCAAACAGGCTGGGATATTTCAGGTGCGTAATATTCCGCAGGAAGAAATGGAAACGGTTCTGGCGGTGGTCTGCCCGAATATTCTTTACCCGTACCTGCGCGAGGTGGTATCGGATTTGTCCGTGCGCGGCGGATTCGCTCCGGTGGTACTCAATCCGATCAATTTCGAATCCATCTATATGCAGCAAAAGCAGCAGCAAGAGCAAGCTGCTGAAACCGTCAAGCATTAATGAAACGACTGACCACCGCGCTACTTTTTCTTGTCGCCTGTCACACGGCGGCGGCATACGAGTTCGTCTCGGTGGCCGAACCGGCCATCCTTTACGATGCCAATTCGCTTAAAGCAAAAAAACTGTTCGTCGCCACGCGCTATTTGCCGCTGGAGCAGATCGTGGCGCTGGAGAGTTGGGTCAAAGTGCGCGATTCCAAAGGTAAGCTATTCTGGATCGAGAAGCGCAATTTGAGCAGCAAACGCTACGTGGTGGTGACTGCCGACAAAGCCATAGTACGCAGCAATTGGGATGACCGCGCTCCGGTAGTGTTTTATGCACCGCGCCAGTTGGGTTTGGAATGGTTGGGCAATGAAGGCGCGGTTTGGGTCAAGGTGCGTCATCGCGATGGCTTGACTGGCTTTGTCAAAAGCAGCGACGTGTGGGGTGATTGATGAAACTTGCGATCCTGGGTTCTGGAGCATGGGGAACCGCTTTGGCGGTCAGCTTCGCGCCGCGCCATCAGGTCACGCTCTGGTCGCGCGAGGCGAGCGAGATAGAAGCGATGGTCAGGGATCGCGAAAACCAGCGTTTTCTCCCCGGCATCCCGCTTCCTGACGAACTGAAACTATCCATCTCGTTGAGCGAGACATTGGTCGATGCCGAGCTGGTCATTCTCGCCGTCCCTGTCGCCGGCTTGCGCAACATGCTGCAGCAACTTGCCGGACTGGCATCGCCCGTTCCCGTAATCTGGGTATGCAAGGGCTTCGAGAGTGGGACGTCGCTATTCCCCCATCAGATCGCAGAAGAGATATTGCCCGCAAGCTTCTCGCGCGGTGTGCTGTCCGGCCCCAGTTTCGCGCAGGAGGTGGCGCGCAGCCAGCCGACGGCAATGACACTGGCATCGAACGATGGCGAGTTCGCACATCAAATGGCGAAAGCCCTGCATCATTCGCGCTTGCGTATCTATTCCTGCACAGACTTGGTGGGGGTCGAGATCGGCGGCGCGGTCAAGAACGTGCTGGCCATCGCAGCGGGCATTTGCGATGGCATGAAAATGGGGCTTAACGCCCGTGCCGCCTTGCTCACACGCGGTCTTGCCGAAATGACCCGCCTCGGTTTGAGAATGGGCGGACGCGCCGAAACTCTGGGTGGATTGTCTGGCGTGGGCGACCTCATTCTCACCTGTACCGGCGATTTGTCGCGCAACCGCCAAGTCGGCATGCTGCTCGCGCAAGGTCATTCATTGGCTACTATTCTGGTCGAACTCGGGCATGTGGCCGAAGGCGTTTACACCGCGCGTGAGGTACATCGCATCGCACAGCAGTTCGGGGTGGATATGCCGATCAGTGAAGCGGTGTATCGCGTGCTATACGAGGACTTCCCCGCCGACAAGGCTGTCGAAATGCTGTTGAGCCGCCAGCCAGGCAGCGAGTTCGATCAGGTTTAAGCGAACCTTTAATTGTTCGTCATTCCGGCGAAGGCCGGAATCCAGCCAAATAAAAAAACTCTTGCGCAGCAAGGCCAAACACCAAAGGCATTTTTATTAAAACCGCTGGATCCCGGCCTTCGCCGGAATGACGGAATTTGAATTTCTTGAAGTAGCCTTAACGGTTTTCAGATGTTGTCGGCGTGTAAAAAACCGCACTGCCTCCAAGCCTCATACACTACTACCGCCACCGTATTGGAAAGATTCAGGCTGCGGTTGTTGGGCAGCATCGGCAAACGCAAGCGTTGCTCTGCTGTTAACGAGTCCAGAATCTCGGTGGGAAGGCCGCGACTCTCCGGCCCGAATAAAAACGCATCTCCTGTCTGATAGCGCACCTCGTGAAAAAGATGTGATGCCTTGGTGGTGAAGGCGAACAGGCGCGAGTCAGGCAGTGCTGAAAGGCATTGCTGCAAACTGTCATGCACCTGCAACGTGGCATATTCGTGATAGTCGAGACCGGCACGGCGCAGATGCTTGTCGTCCAATGCAAAACCCAATGGACGGATCAAGTGCAGGCGAGTACCAGTGTTGGCACACAAGCGAATGATATTGCCGGTGTTGGGAGGTATTTCGGGTTGATACAAGATCACATTGAACACAAATAACACCTTGTCAGTGCGGGGAAAAACAGCTAACTTCCGTCCCCGTTATTTAGTCTTACGCAAAAATTCTCAGGGGGAATTATGGCGCGTCCGGAAAAAGTTCGCTTAGGCGACTTGCTGGCACAGCAAAAATTGATTTCGCACGACCAGTTGCTGTTCGCGCTGGAGCAGCAGAAACGCACCGGCCGCAAAGTGGGTCGGGTGCTGGTGGACAACGGCTTTGTCACCGAGGATCAAATATCCGAGGCGTTGGCCAAGCAGCTCAATATTCCCTACATTAATCTGAAGTATTACAACGTCAATATGGAAATCGTGCGCCGCCTGCCGGAGAATCAGGCGCGCCGTTTCCGTGCGTTGGCGCTGGAAGATCGCAATGGAGCGATTCTGGTCGGCATGACCGACCCGACCGACCTGTTTGCTTTTGACGAAATTTCGCGCCTTCTCAAGCGCGATATCGACGTGGCAGTGGTTACCGAAGGCCAGCTGCTGGAGACCGTAGACCGTGTGTATAGGCGCACGGACGAAATCAGCGGTCTGGCGCGCGAAATATCGGAAGATCTGGGCGAAGGTTATATCGACTTTGGCGCATTGAGCGATAACGTCGGCACGGAAGAAGCGCCGGTGGTCAAGCTGCTGCAAACCATGTTCGAAGATGCGGCACAAGTCAATGCGTCGGACATTCACATCGAACCGCAGGAAGCGCGCTTGCAGATACGCTTCCGCATCGACGGCGCGCTGCACCTGCAAACCGAGGCGGACAGCAAAATTGCCGGATCGATTGTGTTGCGCCTAAAGCTGATGTCGGGTCTCGATATTTCCGAAAAGCGTTTGCCACAGGATGGCCGTTTCAATATCCGCGTGCGCGAACAGGCGGTGGATGTGCGTATTTCCACCATGCCCACGCAATATGGCGAATCGGTAGTAATGCGTCTGCTCAACCAGAGCGGCAGCTTCCTCACCCTGGACAAGCTGGGCATGCCGCCGGATATGCTCAAACGATTCCGCGAAATCATCCGGCGCAGCAACGGAATGGTGCTGGTCACCGGCCCCACCGGCAGCGGCAAAACCACCACGTTGTATGCCGGACTGGCTGAGATCAACACTATCGACCAAAAGATCATCACCGTGGAAGACCCGGTGGAATATCGCTTGCCCGGTATCAACCAAGTGCAGGTGAATGAAAAGATCGAGCTGTCGTTCTCGCGCGTGCTGCGTTCCGCTTTGCGCCAGGACCCGGATGTTATCCTCGTCGGCGAAATGCGCGATGTCGAAACTGCGCAAATCGGTATGCGCGCCGCCATGACCGGTCACTTGGTTTTCTCTACTCTGCACACCCGCGATTCTGCCGGTACACTGTTCCGTCTGGTGGATATGGGCGTGCCGAGGTACATGGTGGCTTCTTCAGTGCAAGCGGTGCTGGCACAGCGCTTATTGCGTCGGGTATGTGAAAGCTGCGGTGAAGCGCACCAACCGACTCCGCAGGAAGTCGAGTGGCTGGAAACGGAAGGCATAAGTCGTGGCGATTGGGGAATATTGATGCATGGGCGCGGCTGCTCGCACTGCAACGGCACCGGTTATCACGGGCGCATGGGTGTCTATGAGATGCTTGAGATGAACCAGGATCTGGTAGATTCTGCCGCGCATCAGGACAATACGCAATTCATGCAAGCCGCAAGAAATTACCTCAAGGGCAAAACGCTAATGGATGCGGCGTTACGCGAAATGAAGCTGGGACATACCAGCGTCAACGAAGTGATGCGTATCAGTAATCAGGTGGAAGACTGATGCCGGTTTTTGCATACAAAGGCAGAAGCAGTCGCGGCGATCTGGTGCAAGGATCGCTGGAGGGTGCCGATAGCGGCGCTATCGCCGACCAATTGCTGAACACCGGTGTCACACCGACCGAGATCAAACTCACACATGCGGCCACTCTCCAGAAGGAAGGCGGCATCAGCATTTGGCAATGGAGCTTTACGGAAAAGAAGGTCGATCCGCAGGAGCTGATGCTGTTTTCGCGCCAGATGTACACCCTGCTCAAGGCCGGTGTGCCCATCATGCGTGCCTTGGCCGGATTGCAGGAGTCATCGCAGAATCCGGCGTTCTCCGCCATGTTGCAAGACCTGCGCGAGAGTCTGGATAGCGGGCGCGAACTCTCCTCTTCGATGCGCCGCCACCCCAAGATATTTTCGCCGTTCTATTTGAGCATGGTGCAGGTCGGCGAAATGACCGGCATGCTGGATCAAACTTTTCTGCGCTTATACGACCACCTTGAGTTTGAAAAAGACATGCGCGAACGCATCAAAGCGGCCGTGCGCTATCCGATGTTCGTGGTTATCGCCATGGCCGTTGCCATCGTCGTTGTCAACATCTTTGTTATTCCGGCCTTCGTCAAAGTTTTCGAGGGTTTTCATACCGAACTGCCGCTGATGACCCGGATTCTGATGGGATTTTCCGCCTTCATGGTGCGCTTTTGGCCGCTATTGCTGGCGTGCGTGGTTGGCGCTGTAGTCGCTTTCCGTTCCTGGATCGCCACTGTGGATGGGCGCTACCGATGGGATCACTACAAACTGGATATGCCCATCGCCGGCCCGATCATCTTCAAAGCCACGCTGTCGCGCTTTGCGCGCAGTCTGGCGCTGTCGTTCAAGAGCGGCATTCCCATCGTGCAGGCGCTGAATACCGTGGGTCTGGTGGTGGACAATGAATATATGCGCGGCAAGGTCGAACAGATGCGCGACGGCGTGGAGCGCGGCGAGAGCATCCTGCGCACCGCCCACGCCAGCGGCGTATTCAATCCCACTGTGTTGCAGATGATCGCCGTGGGCGAAGAAACGGGCGATCTGGACGGCCTGATGTTCGAAGTGGCCGACATGTACGAACGCGAGGTGGAATACGAAGTCAAGAACTTGAGCGCACAGATCGAGCCGATCATGATCATTGCACTCGGTATTCTCGTGCTCATTCTGGCACTCGGCATCTTCCTGCCGATGTGGGACTTGGGTCAGGCGGCGATGCATCATAATGGTTGAGTCTGATCATCAGCGCGTGTTTGTCTTGCCCGGTCAAAGGGAGGCAAGCGCAAGGCGGCAGCGCGGCTTCACCCTGTTCGAGCTTATCGTCGTCATCATCATCATCGTGGTGCTGGCGGGATTGTTCATGATGCGCATCCCGTATTATCAGGAACAGGCCGAAAAGACCGCCATGCAGCAAGTGGAAGGCGCGATACAAAGTGCGCTGGTGTTGCGATTCAGCGCATTGGAGACACGCGGCGCGGCGAACGAAAAGGATTTGGTTATATTAACCACCGATAACCCGATCAACTGGTTGCAAAGAAAGCCGCGCAACTACCTAGGGGAATACTTCGACCCCGGTCCGCACAGCGTCCCTTCCGGCAACTGGGTGTTCGATCTCAAGTCGCGCGATTTGATTTACATGGTGGATCACGGCAACTATTTCACGCCCGGCAAAGACGGCAACAAATGGATACGCTTTCACGTTAATTTGGAATATGAACCCAAACTGGGGCGCCCGGAATCGGGCAAGGAATTAACCACATTCCAGTTTGAGCCGAGCGAACCCTATCACTGGTTTGAATGAACCAAAATAATTAAACCAGAGTAATCCAATAAGCCGTCATTCCGGCGTAGGCCGGAATCCAGCAAAAACATATACTCCGCGAAGCGGACAAATCAATGATGTTGACCCGCTTGCGCGGGGGATTTTAAATCATCTGGATTCCGGCCTTCACCGGAATGACGCAGTTTTTGCTAATAGGTTTTTCGGATTCAACGTGACACTATGTCGTCATACAAACATACTTGAACATGACGAAATTCACTGACAAGGAGAAGCGAAATGAACAACCCTTTCATTCAATCCTGGCTACTACAATCCGCAGTAATCTTTCTCATCATCGGTGGTTTTGCCGGATTGGTGATCGGCGCATTGCTGGTGTTCCGTCCGCATCTATTGCAGCACATCAGCAAGCCGCTTAATCGTTGGGTCTCCACGCGCCATATTGACCAGGCACTGGAACACAGCATCAGCTTCGACCCATGGTTCTACCGTTATCGCAAGATCAACGGTATGTTGATCCTGCTTGGTGCGCTGTATGTGCTGTATTTCTTTACTGTGCAATTGGACAGATCAGTGGCCGTTGCAGCGCTCGCCAAAAGTTTTAACTATCCACCAGCATTAGTCGGTGGCTTGCTGGATGCGCTGGCGTTGAGCGCGCTGTTGGGGGCGCTGTGCGCCGTGTTCGTGGCGCTGTTTATGCTGCTACGCCCCAGTCTGCTACGCGATTTTGAGCAAAATGCAAATCAGTGGTTGTCGCTGCGCAGGGCGCTCAAACCGCTGGAGATTCCACGCGAGGAAGCGGATGGTTATGTCCTGCGTTATGCGCGACAAGTGGGCATCTTCCTGTTGCTGGGCGGGCTTTATACCTTGGTCGGGCTATTCATCTGGTTGGGCAGGCAAGTATAGAAATGGTGAGTACTATTCGTTGTAATCCATTGATCCACGATATTTTTTACTTGACAACGCCATTGTTGCCCTCTATGTTTGTGCCAAGTTCGCAAAGCTAAGTGCTGCGGCACGGCGCAAAACGGGCGAAGTTTTAATCTAAACGGGGCTGCGGCTCCACAATGTAATCAGGAGAATGTTATGAAAAAGCAACAAGGTTTTACACTGATCGAACTGATCGTGGTGATCGTGATTCTGGGTATTTTGGCGGCGACTGCATTGCCGAAGTTTATCGATCTGAGCAGTGATGCAAGACTGGCTGCAGTTCAAGGTGTTGCTGGCGCCATCGCTTCATCTGCTTCTATTCAGTACGGTGCAAGCCAGATAAGTTCAACTGCACACCCATACACTACTGCTAACGCATGTAGTGGCAATTACTTGCAGACTGGGCTTGATACGACTAAATATAGCACTTCACTAGCTGTTAGCGCATGCAATGTTACGGCAGTTGGATACACAACTGTATCGCAAGTGGTTTCATTGCCTTAAGAATAGCTAATAAGCTAAAAGGGGTCAGGTTCGAATTGTTTTTCACTGACCTGCGTAGCAAGCAATAAAAGAAGTTGGTAACAAACAAGGGAGGCTTCGGCCTCCCTTGTTTTTTGTGCGGCACTGGAGCTTTTGCTGCACTACGAGTCATTGGAGCATGGCGTAAGGAGATCAAAATGAGCATTACTGTTGAGCAAATTGCTGAAGAGGCGTTGTCTTTACCGAGTGAGGCGCGCGCACTTTTGGCTGATCGTTTGGTTGAAAGCCTTGATCCGGCGGAAGATGGTTATGTGCGCCAACTGTGGGTGGCGGAAGCGCAAAGGCGTATTGAAGATGTGCGTAGCGGACGTGTGGCGACTGTTGCCGGTGCAGAGGCGTTTTCCCAAGTCAGAGCAACCATAGCGCGATGAATTACCGCTTTCATCCTGAAGCCTTGCGCGAGTTTCAGGCAGCGACGATTTATTACGAGGAGCAGCAGCGCGCTTTGGGTGAGCGTTTTATATCAGCCGTTCAGACAGCGATTGATCACATCATCGCTTCGCCGTTGTCGGGACGCATTCTGGAAGAGGATGTGGCCGCTATCTAACCAAAGTTTTTCCATATGCGGTGCTGTACTCAGTGGAGGACGATTACATTTTGATCGTTGCCGTCATGCATTGCCATCGCGCGCCTGGGTATTGGCTGCATAGGGTTTAGCCTGTCATTTTGGGTTTTTGTTACACTAAAGCAATGGAGGGCATTATGGAAAAAGCGCTATTTATTCGTGCAGAGTGGGATGAAGAAGCGGAAGTGTGGGTTGCCACGAGCGACGATGTTCCCGGTCTGGTTGCCGAAGCCGATACCGCAGAGGCTTTGTTAGCCAAATTGCGCACATTGATTCCCGAGTTATTGGATGCAAACGGCTATCCCGATGCAGGCGATGTGCCGTTTGAGTTGTTTTCCCGGCGTTTCGATGTGACGCATCGGCAAGCGGTCTGATGGAAAGTTTCACCGCTCAGTTAAAGGCTATTTTGCTCAAGGCCGGATGTCGCTTTGAGCGGCAAGGTAAAGGCGATCACGAAATTTGGTTCAGCCCGATTACTGCGGTGCACTTTCCTGTGGATAGCAAAATCAAATCAAGGACACATCGAATAATTCAAATTCCGTCATTCCGGCGAAGGCCGGAATCCAGCGGTTTTATTTAAAACGGGTCAAAGGGGTCAGGCTCGAATTGTTTTTCACTGACTCAGCGTAGCAAGCAATAAAAGAAGTTGGCAGCAAACAAGGGAGGCTTCGGCCTCCCTTGTTTTTTGTGTGGCGTTGGCGCATTTTGTCATACTGTGTACATTCAGCAACGTCTCAGAGGGGGATTCACATGGACATTACCTACGCAGATTTAAGGTTGGCCAACGATGCGCGCGATGATTTGGAAGAGATTGACGCAAGCGCGGTTGTGGACACTGGTGCAATGCACTTGTGCATCCCTGAGCACGTGGCGATCCAGTTACAGCTCAAAGCCAGATCGCAACGTGAGGTGCAAACCGCTGATGGGAAGTCGCATATGGTGGACTATGTTTCGCCGGTCAGAATCTCGATGCTTGGACGCGAGTGCGTCACAGGGGCTCTGGTGATCGGCAATCAGGTTTTGCTGGGCGCGATTCCCATGGAAGATATGGATTTGATTGTTGAGCCGGCGAGATTGCGTGTAAGCGTAAATCCGTTAAGTCCGAATATTCCGCTATCGCTGGCTAAGGGAATCAAATAGGGTTTAAGGGGAGGTGATTTATTTTTCACTGACCCTGCGTAGCAAGCAATAAAAGAAGTTGGCATCAAACAAGGGAGGCTTTGGCCTCCCTTGTTTTTTGTCTGGCGCACGTGCATTTTGTTACACTGCAAGCCATCGGAACATGACGTGAGGAGTGCAAAATGAACATCACTGTTGAACAAATCGCTGAAGAGGCGCTGGCTTTGCCAAGTGAGGCGCGCGCACTATTAGCGGATCGTTTGGTTGAAAGCCTTGATCCGGCGGAAGATGGCTATGTGCGCCAACTGTGGATGGTAGAAGCGCGTAGGCGCATCGAGGATGTGCGTAGCGGGCGTGTGGCGACTGTTGCCGGTGTGGAGGCGTTTGCCCAAGTCAGGGCAGCAATAGCGCGATGAATTATCGCTTTCATCCTGAAGCCTTGAGCGAGTTTCAGGCGGCGACGATTTATTACGAGCAACGGCAGCGCGCTTTGGGCGAGCGTTTTATATCAGCAGTTCAGACTGCGATTGATCACATCATCGACTCGCCGTTGTCGGGGCGCGTTTTGGCAGAGGAAGTGCGCCGCTATCTAACCAAAGTTTTTCCCTATGCGGTGTTGTACACAGTAGAGGACGATTACATCCTGATCGTTGCCGTCATGCATTGTCATCGCGAGCCGGGATATTGGCTGAATAGGGTTTAGTCCGCACGGGTTGGCAAAAACAATGGAGGCTGCGGCCTCCCTTGTTTTTTGTGCGGCGTTGGCGCATTTTGCTACACTGTGCTATCGGTTAGGCTAATGGAGTTTGTTATGGAAAAAGCGCTATTTATTCGTGCAGAGTGGGATGACGAGGCGGAAGTGTGGGTCGCCACAAGCGATGATGTTCCGGGTCTGGTTGCCGAAGCGGATACCGCAGAGGCTTTGTTGGCCAAGTTGCGCACCTTGATCCCCGAGTTGCTGGATGCCAACGGTTATCCCGATGCGGGCGATGTGCCGTTTGAGTTGTTCTCGCGGCGTTTTGATGTGACGCATCGGCAAGCGGCCTGATGGAAAGTTTTACCGCGCAGCTAAAGGAAATTTTGCTCAAGGCTGGATGTCGCTTTGAACGGCAGGGTAAAGGCGATCACGAGATTTGGTTCAGCCCGATTACTGCGGTGCACTTTCCTGTGGATAGCAAAATCAAATCAAGGACACATCGAATAATTCAAATTCCGTCATTCCGGCGAAGGCCGGAATCCAGCGGTTTTATTTAAAATGCTGTTACGTCAGTGCATTGCACTGCACCTATATTTTTTCCTAGACACCGGCCTTCGCCGGTGTGACGAATAATTAGAGATGCCAAAAAGAAGTTGGCATCAAACAAGGGAGGCCGCAGCCTCCCTTGTTTTTTGTCCGGCGCTGGTGCATTTTGTTACACTACAAACCCGTGTAGATTAGTAGGATGAAATGCTGCGAACATGCGTTTGACTGCCGAGCAAATCAAAGTAATCAAATTGGAGACCGAACATTATTTCGACGCTCATGCATATGACCATTGACCATGCGTAATCCCCGCAAAATTATTGCTGTAACTCAACGCGGCTTCACGCTGGTAGAGTTGATTACCATCATCATTATTCTGGGCATCATCTCGGTGGTGGCGTTGCCGCGTTTCACCAGCAAGAGCTCGTTTGACAGCCGTGCCTTCAGTGATGAGGTGAAATCAACCTTGCGTTTGGCGCAAAAACTGGCCGTCGCGCAGCACCGCAATTCGTGCGTGAATGTGACCGCTGCGAATGTGGCCATCAAGGTGAGCAGCGCGGAACCGGGCGCTTGCGACACGGCGCTGCCAAGCTTGAGCGGCAGCGGAAATTACCTGATTAATGCGCCGGGCAGTTCCGTGCTCACTTTCTCTGCGGCCACGATCACTTTCGATTTAAAGGGCAGTCCGGGTGCGACGGCAATTACTTTGAAAGTGGATACCGAGCCGACAATCACGGTGGAAGCGGAGACGGGCTATGTGCATTAAACCGAAGCGTGCAATTTTGTTTGGAATGAGGCCATGAAAATTGCTGAACTCTTGCGCTCGCTATCGGAAGGTCAAGTCCAATATGTGCTCGTCGGTGGGTTGGCAGTTCAATTGCATGGATTCATGCGTTCAACTTTTGATGTTGATCTGGTACTGGCGATGAACGACGAAAACCTCGTGCGATTTATCGAGGTGTCCAAACGATTCGGGCTGACTCCTTCGATCCCTGTTTCTATCGACTCGTTAAGGGATGCCGATCAGATCGAACAGTGGTATCGCGAAAAAGGAATGCTGGCATTTGCCTTGAGAGAGCCGCAAACCGGCGGTGGCGTGGTGGATGTGCTGGTGCGTCCTGAAGTATCTTTTGAGCAACTCAAGCGCAATGCAGTGGCGGGGGCGTTGTTTGCGCAGCAGGTCTGGATCGCATCCATTGATGATTTGCTAACCATGAAGCGCGCCGCGAATCGTCCCAAAGATCATCTGGATATTGCTGCGCTGGAAAAGATCAAACGCGGGGAAGATCCCAATGGCTGAGTCAAAATTGACTGTGCGCTTAACCATACCAGAGGACGTGATGATTTCCCGTCTGGCTCAGTCCGAACAGATGCGGGAATTTTTCATACAAATGTGGCAGCAAAACCCAATGTTGGCCAAGCAGGGGGGGCAAAAAGTGCAACGCCTGTTGACCCCGCTTGAGTGCGTGGCTGTGAATGAAACTTCAGTCAAAGGCATGGACAAGCAACGCGGCATCAGCCTGATCGAACTCATCATGTTCATCGTCATTATCAGCACGGCGCTGGCGGGGATATTGCTGGTGATGAATCAGGTCGTCGGTCACAGTGCCGATCCGCTTATCCGCAAACAGGCTATGGCTATCGCCGAGTCGATGCTGGAAGAGGTCAAGTTGCAGGACTTGTCCGGCGTCGGCTGTGCCGGAACACTGGTAACGAATTCGGCGCGCTCAGGAGTGACTTCCGTGTGCGATTACAACGGCTACAACACCACTGCGGGTATTCTGGATTTTTCTACCAATAGCCATATAGGCCTGGATAACTACAACATCACGGGCGTGGTTGTGTCACAAGTCTCCCCATTGGGCGTCACGCCGATTACGGCAGGCAGCGGGGTGGTGATTACCGTCACCGTTGCCGGCCCGGGTGGGACGACGTTGAATGCAACAGGCTACCGGGCGGGAAGATGATGCGCATGCCTCTGACATCGCAGCACGGATTTACGCTGGTTGAGATGATCGTGGTGATTGTCATCACTGGCATTATCGCAGGTATGGTGGCAATCTTCATCCGTGCGCCGGTGCAAGGCTATGTAGACAGCGCGCGTCGTGCCGAAATGACCGATATTGCGGATACCGCTCTGCGGCGCATGGCGCGCGATCTGCGCACTGCGGTGCCGAATAGTGTGCGCGTGTCGGGCACATCCGTTGAGTTTCTGCCGACGAGCGACGGAGGGCGCTATCGGATTGCCGATGTCGGAGGGGCGCACTGCGGAGGCACTGCAATGGGGGACGCGTTGAGCTTCGATCCGGCCGACCCGGTTGACACTTGCTTTGACATCGTGGGACGGCCTATCGATTTTACGACAGGCGATACCATTGTGATTGGAAGCACGCAATCCGATGGCAGCCTGCCTTATATGACGGCTGCCGCTGGCGGCGTAAGTCGCACGATTGCCGCCGCCGGTGTGGGGACAGGCAAAACCACAGTGAAAATATCTTCTACCCAACAATACCCCGCCTCATCCGAACTTCCTGGATCGCGCTTCGAGGTTGTCCCCGGCGACCAGCAAGCGGTGACCTACGCCTGCGAGAATTTTGTTACGGTTAATGGTGACGGCACAGGCACGCTCACCCGATATTGGCATTACGGTTTTAACAATCCGCAAGTCGCGCTGCCCGGCGGTACAAGCGCGCGCCTTGCCGACAAAATCTCGGGATGCAGTTTTGTTTACGATGTCAACAACAGGCGCAACAGCCTGCTGGCGGTGACGCTCACGATCACGCGCGGCAGCGAAAGCGTGAGTTTGTATCAAGAAATACATATCAACAACGTACCGTGATGGGGAAGGCGATGCAAAAGAATATGCAACGCGGGTTCAGTTTGATCTCGGCCATTTTCTTGCTGGTGGTGCTGGCAGGGTTGGGCGCGGCGATGCTCGCGTTTTCGACCGCGCAAAACAAAAGTCAGACGATGGACGTGCTTGGCTCGCGCGCCTACGAAGCAGCCAATGCGGGCGTCGAATGGGCGGCATACAACATTGAAACCACATCCTCTGCGTCGGCAGCCGCCACCTTGGTTTTTGCGCATGGCACGGGAACTGCACTCGCCGGAGTCCTGTCTCCTTTTGATGTGACGGTGAGCTACACTGCAGTTGCAGTGAGTGATGCCGCAGTTACCGGCGGACCCGTGGGCAATGTGTGGACGCACGACATCACTGCCAGCGCGGTGATGGGTGCGGCGGGCACCTCGAATTATGTCGAGCGCGTCATCAACGCCAAGATGTAGCAGACATTGCAGAACATAGCCTGGAAGCCAATAGATTCGGGCATCTCCAGACTAGCATGTTGTAGATTGGCGAATCTATTGGTTGCGGGTAAGGTATAGGGCAGAGTGAAGGTGCGCAGAACACGGTCGTATGAACCTAAATAACGCAATTAAGTTACTGATAAATAATAATTTAAATTTTGTTGACGTTCTATCTTTAGGATGAGATGCTAATCGTCAATATCTCTTACTCTGATAATCTGCGTTAATTCGGGTTAGCTGCGGACTAACCAATTTTTGGGTTGACCGCATTTCAAATTGTTCAAATGCCATCCAAGGCGATGGGGGCTGGATATGAATATGAAAAATATGAGCAGGTTCAAATTGCTGACGCTGATTTTGCTGCTGTCGCTGGTTACGCCCGCGTGGGCGGTGGTGACGTATCAAGGCGCGACCAGCGCTATTAAAGAAGCTACCCCGGCACTTGTTGGCTCGCCGGGTAGTTTGGTAATCAATAAACCTGCCGGGACGGTTACCGGCGAGGTGATGCTTGCTTCCATTGCGGCACGACCGACGGCCTTGACGGTTGTTGTCCCGACGGGCTGGATTCTTTACCGGCGTACCGAGCAGGTAAATGGCGGCCCTTCGACTGCCCCCGGCGGCATGAGCCTGTTCACTTACTACAAGGAAGTCACAGCCGCCGACACCCCCCTTAGCAATTACACTTGGACCTTTACCAACTCGTCGAACTCTGGGGGTGGTGCAGCAGGTGTCATATCGCGTATCAGCGGGGTCGATACCTTGAATCCGATCGACGTATATAACGATGTCTTGGGTGGGAGCAGTCTGACCCAGACCGCGCCACAGGTAACCACTACCACGCCGAATACCATATTGGTTGCGGGCATTAGCTTTCTTTCGGCATGCCCTTTTGGCTTACCCACTGGAACTGCCGGATTTGTACAGAAGCTTCAGGTGCAGGCTCCCCTTGTGAATAATGATACGGGCACCACGTTGCAGGTTTCGGCAATTGGTCAGGCGGCTGCCGGACTGACCGGGAATGTTTCGGCAACTGCTGCAGGCTGCGCCGGTGACAATGGCATAGGCCACATGTTTGCTCTGGCTTCTCCCCGTCCCGACTTGAGCCTGACCATGGTTCGTAACGTCCCGCTGACGCCGGGTGCCAGCGCCAGTTACACGCTGACAGTCAGCAACCTGAGTCCTGCAACATCTGAAGCAGGCACGGTGACGGTGGTCAATACCTTGCCGACAGGTTTGACTTACAACGGAACCGGTTCAGGTGGTACGGGTTGGGCATGCGGCGCAGTGGGACAGGTAGTCACCTGCACCCGTACCGGACTTGCCGCAGGGGTAACGGCTCCCGCGCTGCTGCTGAATGTGGACGTGGCCGCCGGGGCAACCGGGCTGAAAACCAACACCGCCACGGTAACCGGAACCGGCGGTCTCAACGGAGATGGCAACCAAGCCAACAACACCGATACCGATAGTTACACCATACAGGCGGATCTGGCGATGACCATGACGCGCGGTGCCGCCCTCGTGCCGGGAACGAATGCGACCTACACACTCAACATCATCAACAATGGCACCGCCGCCTCGGGCGCACTTTCGGTGACCGATACTTTACCGGCGGGATTGACCTATGTTTCCGGGGTCGGCGCGGGCTGGTCGTGTGTGGTTGGTCCGCCAGTCACCTGTACGCACGCTGCCACGCTTGCCAATGGTGCATCTACTTCTTTGGTGCTGACGGTTGCGGTGGCTGCGGGCGCAGCTGGAACTACTATTACCAATAGCGCGACAGTGACGGGAACCGTCACCGATACCAATCTCGCGGACAATACCGATAGCGATAGCTACTACATTCCGCTGGCAACTTATGCCTATTACATGATGGATGAGGCGAGTTGGACAGGGGGGGTGGGCGAGGTTAAGGACAGCAGCGGCAACAGCCGAAATGCTAGCAAAACAGGTGCGGGTGTCACCACACAAACTGCGCCCGCAAGTGGCTCAAAGGGCGATACCTGCATGGGCGGGGTAATTCCGCTGGGCACAGGAGCCGGAACGCAAATGGGCGTGAGCACTCCCATCAATCCCAATGCACTGGGACTGGGCAGCGCCGGCACGGTCAGCTTCTGGTACTACAATAACGTTGCCTGGACGGCCGCCGGCGCCGCCAATGACCGCACCTTGCTCGATGCTACCGGAGGTGCCGGTACCACGGAATTTTGGCTGGTGCTGCAACGGGCAGGTAGCTTGCGCTTCATGCTCGACAACGCCAGCGCCGCCTCACAAACTGCCACGGGCGCTGTGCATAACACAGCGCCTTTTGCTGCCAACACCTGGCACCACATCGCCATCACTTGGGACTTCTCCGCTGCCGTCCACACAATGTTAATCTTCGTGGACGGAGTGCAGGACGGGATTCGAAATAACGTCGCAGTGACCTCAGAAACCCCAAACTACGGCACATTCTTCGTCGGCGACAGCAAAACGACAGTCTATACTGCCCCAAACGTCGGCAACTCCGCCAACGGCGTGATCGACGAAGTGCGCTTCTATGCGACTGCGCTCACAGCCGCGCAAATCACGACGGACATGAATGCAGCTCATGCCTGTGCGTCCCTGAACCACTTGGAGATTCAACATGCCAGCGGTACGGGGCTGACTTGCGCAGCCAGCACGCTGACCGTCAAGGCGTGTACTGATGCCGCAGTTCCATGCGCAAACCCGAATACCGGCGGGGTCAGCGGTACGCTGAGTGCAACCGGAACGCCTACGGTGAACTGGGATGGCACTACCGGCGGGGCAACGGGCGCGGGATTCGTGATTCCGAGTGGCAGCAGTACGGTGACCAAGAACGTGCAGGTCGCTACGGCAGGTACTGTGGTGTTTGGCATCACCTCCCCTTTGCCCGTGCCACCCAGTGGCATAACTTGCAATTTCGGTTCGCCTGTTTGCACCTTCACCGCAAGCGCAGCCGGTTTTATTTTCTCGAATAGCGTGTCGGGGAATACCATTTACACTATCCCCACGCTGGCTTCAGGGACGGCGCTAAATACCACTAATCTGCTCTGGCTGCGCGCGGTTGAAGCTTCTACAGCCAATGCGGCAGTCTGCACCCCGGCGATCATTAACCAAACGGTGTCGGTGAATTTGGGCTATACCTGTAACAACCCGAGTGCGTGCCAAGCGGGAAACCTTGCTCTCATCAACGGCAGCGCAGTTACAGCGACGGGCACAGGCGTCAGCCTTGCGTTCGATGCCAATGGCTCGACACCAATCAACTCTGTGCGTTATGACGACGTAGGACAAATCACGCTTACAGCCAGCGAGACGGCAATCCCGTTTGTCACCGCCACGTCGGTTACGCTCAATGGTAGCAGCAACACCTTCGTGGTTAAGCCGGATCATTTCGACCTTTCCGGTATTCAGCAAACCGCTTCGCCTTTTCTGGTAAATCCGGCGGCAGCAAATGCGGCAGGAAATAAATTCGTAATGGCCGGAGAGCCGTTTTCTATTAGCGTTACGGCGAAGAATGCACTCGGCGTTACTACAAAGAATTATGGGCAGGAAACGACGACTCCGGAAAGTGTGAAGCTGACGCCAACCAACGTGGTTGCGGGCATGGTGGCTGCTCCTGCGATCAGCGGTACGTTTGGCACTTTTGCAGCAGGTGTGGCAACTGGTACCGCCTTCTCTTGGCCCGAGGTGGGCATCATTACGCTGACACCTAGCGTGTCGGATGGAAGTTATCTGGGGGCGGGAGATGTGACGGGAACAGTCAGTGGCAACGTGGGGCGTTTTTATCCCGACCACTTCGATACCGTGGTGACTCAAGTGGCGAATGTGCCGATGAGTTGTCCCAACGGAGCTTGTCCCACTACCTATAACGGGTTTGTATATGCCGGGCAGAAATTCAGCCTGAGTGTGACGGCAAAAAATTCCAGCGGAGTTGCCACGGCAAATTACAACACGACAACTGCGTTTGCCAAGGCCACCTCACTAAGTCCGTTCGGGGGGGTAGGTTCATTGATTGCACCTACCGGAGCAGGGGCGCTGGGTGTGACAAGTGTGTCGGCCTTTGTGGCAGGCACACTCACAGAGGCCAACGAGTTATATACATTCACAACCGCTCCGACCGTGCCGACCAATATTTATATTCGCGCCTCGGATAGCGAGGCATCTTCGTTGCTGCCGACTCCTGCAAATTCGATCGAAGGTGGTGTTGAGGTGGCGAGCGGACGCCTCAAAGTTTCCAATGCTTATGGCTCTGAATTGTTGCCGTTGACGTTGGCAGCGACTGCGCAGTATTACACTGCGAACGGTTGGCTTAACAGCATCACGGATAGCGTTACGACCTTGACGGTTGCGGCAACCTATCCCGTTAGTTCGGGAACGACTACGGCGACACCGAGTCCGAGCGGAGTTCTGTCTGGTGGGACATTGAATATCAAGTTAAGTAAACCAACTGCCGGGGCGGGTGTTGCGACGGTTAGTCCTGGAGTAGGTTTCCTGACGGTTATTCCAGGTACAGCGACCTTCGGAGTTTACAAAAGCAATAACAATTTCATTTACCGGAGGGAAAATTATTGATGCTTATTTTTGCCTGCGCGATGAATCATATGGAAGTCGTTGAAAGCGGGAGATTTATCGTTTTTTGTGGACTTGTCGTCGATTTGGGTAAAATACTTGACGTTTTCAATAATAATGCTTGACGGCAAAGGGTTAGTGAATTATTTTCGCGTCAATTATGAGATTGCCCCCATTCCTGTCATTTATTAACCGTTCCAACCGCGATGCCGGTTGGGTTTCGGTGTCCCTCGGAAACAAAGGTGTGTACGTCGCACAGGCGAAGTTTGTGGGCGCTCGCCCGCAGGTGACGAGGTGTGCGTTTTATCCCGCCAATGAAGTTACTTCTGCCACGCTGGAAAAGATTCGCAAGGATGCACAGCTCGAAGGCGCGCGCTATACCACGGTGCTGGCGTCCAATGAATACCAGTTGCTGATGGTGGAAGCGCCCAATGTGCCAGTGGATGAGTTGAAGACAGCCATTCGCTGGAAGATCAAGGATTCGCTCAGCTATCATGTTGATGATGCAACGATTGATGTGTTGCAAATCCCCTCCGGGAAATATGGTAGCGACCGTCCGCAATCGCTGTATGCGGTGGCGGCATCGAATGAAACGATACGCAAGCGCATCGCACTGTTCGAGAAAGCCAAATTCGACTTGGCGGTGATCGACATTGCGGAGATGGCGCAACGCAATATCGCGGCTTTGTACGAAACAGAAGGGCGCGGCTTGGCTTTGTTGGCTTTCGATGATGAGGGCGGCTTGCTGACTATTACTTGCGATGGTGAATTGTTTTTGGCGCGGCGCATTGAGATTACGCTGGGACAGTTGCAGGATGCGGATGATGCTTTGCGCCAGCAATATCAGGATCGTGTTGAATTGGAAGTACAGCGTTCGCTGGATTATTTTGATCGCCAGTTCAATCACATTCAGATGGATCGCTTGCTGGTTTCAGTGCCCGCTGAATTGGGGTTGGTGAAGATACTGGCCGATAATCTTGGATTGCCGGTCGAGGCGTTGGATCTGGCTCAGGGTATGGATATCATCGGCGTGCCGGAGTTAGCCGATAGCGAATTTGCCTGTTATGCCCTGCATGCCTTGGGCTCTGCGCTGCGGCTGGAGAAGAAAGCCTTATGAGTCAGCAGATCAATCTGTTCAATCCGATCTTCCTGAAGCAGAAAAAATATTTTTCTGTGACGACGATGCTGCAAGCGCTGGGTTTGATTGTGCTGGGCTCCTTCGTGTTTTACGGTTATGCCTGGTATCAAGTGCAGCAGCTAGATGTGCAGACTCGAGAAATGACCAAACGCTATGAAACAGAACAGATGCGTCTGGCTAAATTCGCCAGCGAGTTTTCTCCGCAACAATCGAGTCAGTTATTGAATGACGAGTTGAAGACGCTGGAAGCGCAAGCTGCCGCACAAGAGACTTTGCTGAGTACGCTCAAGAGTGGGGCGATTGGCAATACCCAGGGCTATTCGGAATATCTGCGCGCATTTGCGCGGCAGTCTGCGAACGGCTTGTGGCTGACCGGGTTTGATATCAACGGCGATGGCGCCAACATGAGTTTGCAAGGTGCGGTGACCAACCCGCAGTTGCTGCCAGCCTATATTCAGCGCATGAACAAGGAGCCGGTGATGCGGGGCAAGTCATTCTCCATGTTGAAAATGAATCAACCCCAAGGGGTAGATGGCAAATCTGCACCGCGCGGCTATGTCGAATTCAATTTGCAATCGACTGAGATCGTCGAAGGAGCAAAGAAATGATCGCACGCCGGGATGCTTTTGTCGCAAAAGTGGATGGCATGTCGTTGCGCGAACGCGCGCTGATTTTTGCAGCCCTGGTATTTGCTGTATTGTCACTGATCAATTCAGTTCTGCTTGATCCGCTGCTGGCACAGCAAAAAAGCTTGTCAACGCAAGTGGCTCAGCAGCAGGAAAAAATGAAGGAAAGTCAGTCGCAATTGGGCGAATTATTGCAAGCCAAACAGGCAGACGAACACTCGCCGCAGCGTGAGACTATTTTCAAATTACGCAAACAGATTGCGCAAGGAGATGCGTTCTTGAAAGAGACGCAGGGCAAGTTGGTGCCACCGGAGAAGATGGCGGCTTTGCTGGAGCAGGTGTTGAGCAAAAACGCACGTTTGCAGTTGGTGAAACTGGATACGCTTCCTGCGTCATTATTCATGGAGCCGACTGCGGATACCGGGGCAAAAGCATTGACTCAGGCCAAACAGATTTACAAGCATGGGGTAACGATGACGGTGCGCGGCAGTTATGCAGATTTATTGCAATATCTTACCGCTCTGGAAAAGCTGCCCACGCAGATGTTCTGGGGCATGGCGAAAATGAATGTAGTGCAATATCCGAATGCGGAATTGACGCTGACGCTATATACCCTGAGCTTGGATAAAACATGGCTACAAGTTTGAACAGGCAGTTGCGCGCGGCGCTTGTGCTGGGAGTGTTGTGCATTACAACTTCATTCGCTGCTGAACAGTTAAGCGATCCGACCCGCCCTGCAATTGAGTTGGTGCCGGGATTGAACAGTGATGGCATTCAAACACCGCCTCCGCAGGGGTTGCAGTCGGTGATTCTTTCCCCGCAGCGAGAGGCGGCGATTATCAATGGCACCGAGGTCGAACTGGGAAAAAAATACGGCGATGCCGTGTTGACTGTGGTGAATGAGACTTGTGTGGTGTTGATGGGGCCGGAGGGGCGTCAGGTGATGCACATGTTCCCCACCGTAAGCATGACGAAAAACCAATTGGCTTGTATCAAGAGTCAGGGAATGCGTCCGATCAGCCAAACAACGAGCAAGCACGTGAAAAGAAATAAAGCCAAAGAAAAAATCAAAACCAAAGTCAGGGCCAAGGCGAAAAGACGCGCTGTGGTGTGCATGCCTGTCGAAGAAATCAAGAATGGGAGTGGGAAATGAAGCGTTTATTAGTGGTGCTGTGCCTTTTGTTCGTCTCGGGCTGTGCTAGCACCGGTTCAAATTCCGTTAAGCAAGCAATTAACACGGAAATGAATGCGGTTGCTAAAGAAAGTGCACATCCGAGTAAACAAGAAGACGTTAATGCCGCTCTGCTTCCTCCGCTGACTGCCCTGACTCCGCAAGGGGATGGCAGGACAAATGTTGAAGCCAAATTTGATTTGGTGGTGAACAACACGCCGGCACAACAAGTATTCATGGCTATTGTGTCAGGTACCCGTTACAGCATGCTGCTGCATCCCGATGTCAGCGGCAATATCTCGCTAAATTTGAAAGATGTGACCGTATTCGACGCGTTGGAAGCGATTCGTGAGATGTATGGCTACGAGTACAAAATGGATGGCACACGTATCTATATCCAACCGGTTGGCATGCAAACTCGTATTTTTCAGGTGAGCTATCTGACGGGTGAGCGCGATGGAAAGTCATCTTTGCGCGTGGCATCAGGTTCGGTGGCAGACAGTGCGATGGGAAATACGGGAACGGGGTCGACCACAAACAATAGCAATGCCAATACGGACGCTAGCAACCGTGACAGCAGCAAGGTTAGCACGACCTCCAAGTCGGATTTCTGGCAAGAGTTGAGCGCGTCACTGGTCGCGATTGTGGGTGCAGAAAAGGGGCGTAGCGTGGTCATCAGCCCGATGTCGGGCGTGATCGTAGTACGTGCCATGCCCGATGAATTGAGAAATGTCGCGGCTTATCTTAAAGCCTCGCAAATTTCTGTTGAACGTCAGGTGATTCTGGAAGCGAAGATTGTTGAAGTGCAATTGAATGACACTTTCCAATCCGGGGTGAATTGGAGTGGCTTTAGGACTGCCAGTAACGGGAGTTTTTCCGGCGGAGTAATATCTCCGGGTTCGACTCTGGCAACGACCGGGGCGTTGACGAACGGGATACTTACTTCAACCGCAGGTTCAAATTTGGTTACGACGGCGGCAACTTTATTGCCATCCGGCGCTACAGCAGGTTCGCTGTTTGGTCTTGCCTTCCAGTCCGGCAATTTTGCGGCGATGCTCAATTTCCTTGAGTCGCAGGGCGATGTTCACGTGCTGTCCAGTCCGCGTATTGCAACCTTGAATAACCAGAAGGCGGTCTTGAAAGTCGGCACGGATGAGTTTTTTGTGACGGAAGTCAGTGGTGGTACGCAGTCAACGACGGCTATTGCGGGTACCTCGCCGACCGTCAAGGTGCAACCATTCTTCTCCGGTATTGCGCTGGATGTGACCCCGAGCATTGATGAGAATGGCGAGATCATTTTGCATGTGCATCCCTCTGTCAGCACGGTAACGACAGTGAACAAGACGATAGATATGGGCACGTCGAACGGGACTTCAAATATTTTCAATTTGCCTTTAGCTTCGAGTTCGGTCTCGGAAACAGACAGCGTAGTGCGTGCGAAGGACGGGCAAATCGTGGCCATTGGCGGTTTGATGCGCCAGGCATCCTTTGACGATCAATCCGGCATTCCGGGGATGCCCAAGACTTTGCTTGGACAAACCACACGGACTACCCAGAAACGCGAATTGGTTATTTTGATCAAACCGACGGTGGTGAATAATGATAAAGATTGGACTAATGACATTGCCCGCAGTCGTGATCGCATCTCTGACATGAACAGATAACGCATGTATCTGAGTCACTTCGGACTACGCGAACTTCCTTTCTCGCTGACACCGGATACCAGCTTCTTTTTTGCCTGCTCCAATTATCAGGAAGGGCTGAATACGTTGCTGGTCGCCGCGCGCAACGGCGAAGGTTTTATCAAGATCACCGGCGAAGTTGGCAATGGCAAAACTCTGCTATGCCGCAAATTTCTCGCCACTCTGAATCAAGGACGACAAGCCACCACGCTCATCGGCACTCAAGATGAAGCATCCGAGGCCAAAGCCGGACTGCGTTTTGTCACTGCCTATCTTCCCAATCCCTATCTTGAGCCACGCAGTTTGCTGCTGGCGCTGGCAGACGAATTTCGCATCGAGTTGGAAGCCAATGTTGACCAGCACCGTCTCTTGAAAGAACTTACCCGCGCCCTGCTCAACTTTGCGCGCGAGGGGAAGCGCGTACTGGTATGCCTGGACGAAGCACAGGCCATGCCGCTGGAGAGTATCGAGGTGCTGCGTTTGCTGACAAATCTGGAAACGGAGAAACGCAAATTGCTACAGGTCGTGCTGTTCGGACAGCCGGAGTTGAATGACAGATTGCGTCATCACTCGGTGCGCCAACTGCGCCAGCGCATCAGCTTTCAATACGTGTTGAAGGGATTATTGCGCGAAGAACTGGAGCGCTATCTGCGTCACCGCTTGCTGGTAGCCGGTTATGCGGGTGATACTTTATTCAGCAGTTCTGCGGTCAGAAAATTGCACCGCATCTCCGGTGGCACGCCAAGGTTGGTCAATATTGTGGCGCATAAAGCCTTGATGCTGGCATTTGCCGAAGGGCGACAACAAGTCACCGCCAAGCACGTTGCCGTGGCCGCTGCCGACACTCCGGAAGCGCGGCGCGACAGTTTGCCGTGGCTCGTGTTCGGGGTTGTGGCAGTGATCGCCCTCCTCGCTGCGGTCTGGGTATACTGGCGATGAGCTTGATCAATCGGGTGTTGAATCAATTGGAGCAGCGTGGCGCAGATACTTCGCCAGGCCAAACGCAGGTGCGTGCAGTGCCGATACAAGTCGAACCGCGTTGGAAAATACCGGCCCTGTTTGCGCTAGTAATCATAGTTTCGGCAATGGCGGCGTGGCTCTGGCCGAAAGCTCAAGTGCCGCAAATCGAGCCGGTAAAGGTAGCCGCCGAGTTAGCGCCGGTGCCACCCTCATCGGTGTCGGGCATCCAACCAGAAGACTCGTTGCAATCCGCCACGAAATTGAGTTTCGAACTTGGCTGGATACCGCAGCAGCAATCCTCTGGCGAACGCAGCCCAAATAAATCGTCCAAACCGGTTTCTGTCAAAGCACCTGTCGCTGCAAAACCACCATTAGCCGTTGCGGCAGCACTGAAACCGGCGCAAACCAAACAGCCTGCGGTGAATGTTCAATCTTCTGGCACATTGCCGCTCAAACAAATTAGCCATACGCAACGTGCCGACGCGGAATATCGCAAGGCGCTAGCGCTGCAACAACAGGGGCATGTGGCCGAAGCGCTGGCCGGTTATGACGCGGCGCTGCAATTGAATGCACAGCACGATGCGGCGCGTCTGGCGCAGGCTGCTTTGTTGATCAAGAGCAAACGTAGTGACGATGCCGAACGCTTGTTGCAAGAGGGCTTGAAACTAAATCCGACTCAGACCGAATTCAGTATGGTGCTGGCGCGAGTACAGGTCGAGCGCGGCAAGGTCGAGCAGGCGCTGGATACATTGCAACAAAATTTGCCGCAAGCGGCTGACAAGGCAGAATATCAGGCGTTCTACGCCGCGTTGCTGCAGCGTGAAAGTCGGCACGAGGAAGCGGTGAAACACTACCAGATTGCCGTACAGCTCTCACCGAACAGCGGAGTTTGGCTAATGGGCTATGGCATTTCGTTGCAGGCAATCAAGCGTATCGAGGATGCCAAAGCGGCATACCAGCGTGCGCTGGCGACACAAACGCTGAGTCCGGAATTGACAGCGTTTATTCAGCAGAAACTGAAAGGGTTTTAGCGGGCTGCGGTAATGTTCTCGCCACTACCCATGCGCTAACCTCGGCTGCCCCGGCTTTTTTCAGGGCGCGCGCCAACTCTCCGATGGATGCGCCGCTGGTCATTACGTCATCCACTATGGCGACATGTTTGCCTTGCACTTGAGCAGGCAGCGCAACTTCGAAAGCTCCGCGTATATTCTTGTCGCGTTCCTTCCACGGCAACGAGGATTGCGGCGGCGTGTCGCGCACGCGCTGGCAGGCACTGCTCAGAAGCGGAATGTCGAGGCGTTTTGCGATGCGTGCCGCCAACAGTTGAGATTGATTGAAGCCGCGTGTGCGCAAGCGCTGCGGGTGCAGGGGCATGGCGACGAGGCAATCCGGGCGATTCTCGACGTGGCGTGCCAGTTCGTCCGCAAGAAAATTCACCAGTATCAATTGCTCGTGGAATTTCAGCGCTTTGACAAGTTGGTTGAGCGGGAACGCATAGCTGAAAGCAGCCAGCGTGCGTTCAAATGGCGGCATTTTCTTCAGGCACTTCCCGCATGTTTCACCTGCGGTGGTAGGCAGGGCGCAGACCGGGCAATGCGCGGCGGTTAGGCGCGGTAGTTCCGCCTCGCAAGCCGCACAGCACAAGCCATTCCTGCTCATGGCACCGCACAACAGGCAGGGCTGGGCAGGCAATAAACGCCTAATTACCGAGCGGATGTTTAAAATTGTTTGCACCAGAATTGACAAGTCTGTATCCGATAGCTGAAGATGCACGCCTTCCAATTTACCGCCTTTGTGCCTCAGTGCAAACATGAAACTTGAAACCAACGTTGCAGAATCCAGCAGTTCCGACCACATGGATGCCCCAGCCCGAGCTTGGACGGTGGCCGAGATTGAAGCTTTGTTCAAACTGCCATTCGCCGATTTGCTGTACCACGCGCAACAAGTGACGCGCGAGCATTTCGATCCGAATGCGGTGCAGCTTTCCACCTTGTTATCGATCAAGACCGGCGGTTGTTCCGAGGATTGCGGCTACTGTACCCAGTCCTCGTTCCACGCGGGCGTGGAGAACAAAAAAATGCTGGAAGTTGAAGAGGTGGTAAAGGCCGCCAAGGCTGCCAAAGAAGCCGGTGCCGGACGTTTCTGTATGGGCGCGGCATGGCGCGAACCCAATGAAGAAGACATGAGCACCGTGGTCGAGATGGTCAAGGAAGTGCGTGCGCTGGGCATGGAAACCTGTGCCACGCTGGGCATGCTCAACGACGAGCAGACCGAACAATTGCGCGTTGCCGGACTGGATTACTACAACCACAATCTGGATACCTCGCCCGAGTTTTACGGCAACATCATTAGCACCCGCGACTACCAGGATCGCCTCGACACGCTGGCGCGTGTGCGCAAAGCGGGCATGAATGTCTGCAGCGGCGGCATCATAGGCATGGGTGAAAATCTCACCCAGCGCGCCGGACTCATCGCACAACTTGCCAACATGAATCCATACCCGGAAAGTGTGCCGATCAACAATCTGGTCAAGGTCGAAGGCACACCACTGGCGGATACGGAAGACCTCGATCCGCTGGATTTCGTGCGCACCATCGCCGTGGCGCGCCTCACTATGCCGCGCGCTTTCGTGCGCCTTTCAGCTGGAAGGCAGCAGATGTCCGACGCCGTGCCAGCGCTGTGTTTTCTAGCGGGCGCCAACTCAATTTTCTACGGCGACCAGTTGCTGACCACGGGCAATCCCGAAGTCGAGCGCGACAAGGCGTTGATGGACAAGCTGGGCATGTATCCGCTCGCCAAAAAGAAATGTCATTAACGATGAGTCTGCGTCAATTTTTCAGCCTGACGTTTAGGTACTGTCGAATTTGCAATTCAGTTCGGGCGGCAGCGTACTGAACTGAGTATATTTGCTGTGTTTCAAAATACACTGCATGTTCGCAAGGAAGTAAACACGGGCATCTACATCAAGTGTATAGTGTAGATTGCCTATTGACGGGCGTTCCCATGAGGGTGTTCGGAAAAATCCGTAAATTTTCTCGATATGAATACCTACCACGAACTGCAAACTGAATTGGATCAGCGCGCCGCGCAGGGCTTGCTACGCAGTCGGCGCACGCTGACCAGCCCGCAGACAACGCACTCTCTGGTGGACGGCAAGCTCTATCTGGCGTTTTGCAGCAACGATTACCTTGGTCTCGCCAACCATCCGCAGCTCATCGCCGCACTGCAACAAGGCGCGCAGCAATGGGGTGTGGGCGCGGGTGCGGCACATCTGGTGAACGGCCACTTCGCGCCGCATCATCAACTCGAACAACAACTCGCCGCCTTCGTCGGCAAACCGACCGCGCTGCTGTTTTCCACCGGCTACATGGCTAACCTCGGCGCGGTGCAGGCGCTGGTGGGCAAGGGCGACACGGTGTTTGCCGACAAGCTCAATCACGCCTCGCTCAACGACGCCATGTTGCTGTCGCGCGCCGGTGTGAAGCGTTATCGGCATGGCGACATGGCACAACTCGCGCAGTTGCTGGAGCAGACCAAGAGCGGGTGCAAACTTATCATCACCGATGCAGTGTTCAGCATGGACGGCGACATCGCACCATTGCGCGAAATGCTGGCCTTGTGCGAGCAACACGATGCTTGGTTGTATGTGGACGATGCGCACGGTTTCGGCGTGCTGGGCGCACAGGGACGCGGCTCGCTGTCACATTTCGGCATCGCCTCCGAGCGCATCATTTACATGGCGACGCTGGGCAAAGCGGCGGGCGTGTCGGGTGCATTTGTCGCGGCGGAGCAGGTGGTCATCGACACGCTCATCAATCATGCGCACAGCTATGTCTATACCACCGCCTCACCGCCCGCCTTGTCCGTGGCGCTGGCGCAGAGTCTGCAGTTGATCGAGCAGGGAGATGATTTGCGCGAACATTTGCAGCAACTCGTTAAGCAATTGCGCACAGGTCTGGCCGACTTGCCGTGGCAACTGATGCCATCGCATACCGCGATCCAACCGCTGTTGATCGGCGACAATCAGGCAGCGTTGCAGTTGAGCGCAGCCTTGCGCGAACGCGGCATCTGGGTGGCCGCGATCCGTCCGCCTACGGTGCCGCAGGGTACGGCGCGCCTGCGTATCACCTTGTCGGCGGCGCACAGCGCAGCGGATGTGCAGCAACTCATCGGAGCCTTGCATGAGCTTGCACATTGAGAGCAGCGGCAGCGGCGCACCTTTGGTGTTGCTGCATGGATGGGGCATGCACGGCGGAATTTGGGGCGAGGTAGCGCAGCGTCTGGCGGAAAAATTCTGCGTGCATAGCGTCGATCTGCCGGGCTATGGATTTAGCCAGGCTGTGAAGGGAAAAGAGGGAAGTGCAAAGGGTGGGGCAACGTTGGATCTCATTGTCGATGAGCTGGCGTCCAGTTTTCCCGAGCCTGTTTTCGTATGCGGCTGGTCGTTGGGCGGGCAGCTCGCGTTGCGTTGGGCGGCGCGCGAACCCGAGAAGCTGCAACGGCTGGTGCTAGTGAGCAGTACGCCGTGTTTTGTTGCACGCGCAGACTGGCTCTGCGGCATGGACGGCGCGGTGTTTGAAAAATTCGCCAGCGAGCTGGAACAAAACCATGCCGCCACTTTGCGCCGCTTCATCGCGTTGCAATTGCGCGGCAGCGAAAACGAGCGTGAACTGATGCTGTTGTTGCGCGAGCGCCTGTTCAGTCGCGGCGAGCCGGACATGCAGGCATTGCGCGATGGCTTGGGCATTTTGCGCAATGACGATCAGCGCAGCGAACTGAAGTTTATTCAACAGCCGACTTTGGTTATCGCCGGTGAACGCGACAAACTCACGCCACCGCAAGCCTCACACTACATGGCGCAATCCATGCCGGACGCGCGGCTGATTGAAGTGAAGGGCGCAGCGCATGCGCCGTTTTTGTCGCACCCGAATATTTTTGTTGAGCACATAAAAAGCTTCCTACATGAACGAATTTGAAATAGATAAACGCCAAGTGCGCCGTGCCTTCAGTCGTGCCGCGAAGAATTACGATGCGACGGCAGTAATGCAGCGCGAGGTGTGCACACGCCTGCTGGAAAAGCTGGACTGCATCAAGCATCAACCAGCCACTTTGCTGGATGTCGGTAGCGGCACGGGTTGGGGTACGCGCCAGTTGGGCGAGCGTTATCCGCAGGCGCAAATAATCGCGCTCGACATCGCCATCGGCATGCTGCAAGTGGCGCGCGGCACCTCAAGCTGGTGGCAGAAATTGTTTGCTGGCAAAAGAGAAAATTTCCTGTGCGCCGATGTCGAGGCGTTGCCGATTGCGTCCAATAGCATCGAGATGGTGTGGTCGAATCTGGCGCTGCAATGGTGCAACGATTTGCCCGCCACTTTTGCCGAGTTGCAGCGCGTGATTAAAGTGGACGGGCTGCTGATATTTTCCAGCTTCGGCGTGGATACGCTGCACGAATTGCGCAGCGCGTTTCGCGATGTGGACGGTTACAATCATCTGAGTCGCTTCGCCGATATGCACGACATCGGCGACATGTTGTTGGCGGCAGGCTTCGCCGGTCCGGTGATGGAAATGGAAAAGATCACGCTGACCTACAGCGATGTGCGCGCGGTGATGCAAGATTTGAAAAGCATAGGCGCACACAACGCCACCGCCGGACGTGCGCCGGGCATGATGGGCAAGGCGGCGTGGCAGCGCGTGATGGAAAATTATGAAAAACTGCGCGTTGACGGGAAATTGCCTGCAACGTTTGAGATCATCTATGGCCATGCGTGGAAGCCTGCGCCTAAGCAGACGCAGGATGGGCGTGCGATTATCAGGACGGATTTCAAATTATGAGCTACTTCATTACCGGCACCGACACCGGCGTGGGCAAGACGCTGGTGAGTTGCGCGCTGTTGCACGCCTTGGCCGCACAGGGCAAACGGGTGGTCGGCTTCAAGCCGGTGGCGGCAGGTTGTGACGAGGACGATCACAACGATGATGCCAAACGCTTGCGCGCCGCAAGCAATGTGCAGGCAGCTTACGGTCAGATCAATCCCTATTGTTTTTCACATGCTATCGCGCCGCATCTCGCTGCACGGCACAGCGGAGTTCGTATCGAATTTTCGCGCATCATCACGACTTACAAAGAACTGGCAGGGCAGTCCGACGAAGTGATCGTGGAAGGTGTGGGCGGTTTTTGTGTGCCGCTGAACGATAAGCAGGACGGCGCCGATCTTGCCCAGCGATTAAATCTGCCGGTCATTCTGGTGGTGGGCATGCGCCTGGGATGCTTGAATCATGCCCTGCTGACCCTGCGCGTTATTACCGAATACCAATTAGAATGCGCGGGTTGGGTGGCCAACGTGGTGGCTGACGGGATGCCTGCGCTGGAAGAGAACATCGAAGCCTTGCGCGAGCGCATCGCAGCGCCGTTGCTGGGTATCATTCCTTATCAAGCGCAGCCGGATGCTAGTACGTTGGCATCACTGTTGAACGTGCAGTTGCTGGAGAAAAAAGAAACCGATGGTTGAATTCAGTTTCCTTGCGGTATTTCTGGTGGGTCTGCTGGGCGGCGTGCATTGCCTGGGCATGTGCGGCAGCATCGTCGGCATCTTTACCACTCAGGTGCCGCAAAATCAAGCGCGCTGGCCGTTCCATCTGGCCTATAGCAGCGGGCGCATGGCGAGTTATGCGGTGGCGGGCGCGTTGGTTGGCGCAGTGGGGCATGCGGGATTATTGATGCGCGATGCTGTGCCGGTGCAGCATCTGTTGTTTGCCCTGTCCAGCTTGATGCTCATCGCACTTGGCCTGTATCTGGCCGGTGTCTGGGGCGCAGTGCGCCGCATCGAACAACTGGGCGGCGGGCTGTGGAAACGTTTGCAACCCTACACCATCAAATTATTGCCAGTGAACACTGTGCCACGTGCCTTGGGCTTGGGCGTGTTGTGGGGTTGGTTGCCGTGTGGTCTGGTGTATAGCGTGCTCATCACCGCGCTGGCGAGTGGCAGCGCAATGCAGGGTGCACTCATCATGTTGGCATTCGGTCTGGGCACATTGCCGAATCTGTTGGCGATCGGCTTGTTCTGGGAAAGTATTAAAGGCTGGGTGCAGTCATCACGCGTGCGCTTGGCGGCGGGCTCCTTGGTGGTGTTGTTCGGTGTGTATGGCTTGTTCAAAGTGGGCTACACCTTTGCAGTGCATGGATGGGCGGGAGCGTGCCATGTGGCGGCATAGTCTGATTCTGATATTTGTATTCTTCCTGCTTGCCGCATGCGGCGAGCAAAAACTTCCCTCTCCCTTCAAAGCCAGCGACGTAAGCTCGCAGTATGCGCATGCCGATTTCCATTTGAACGATGCCAAAGGCAAGCCGGTTAGCTTGGCAGATTTTCGCACCAAGGTAGTGGTGCTGTTCTTTGGCTATACCCAATGCCCCGATGTGTGTCCGACCACGCTGGCGGATATGGCGCAGGTGATGCGCATGCTGGGCAAAGATGCCGACAACGTGCAGGTACTGTTCGTGACGCTTGATCCCGAACGTGACACGCGTGAAGTTCTGGCGCAATATCCGCCCGCGTTTTATCCCACGTTTATGGGGTTATCCGGCGATGCGCAGGCCACCGCGCAAGCAGCCAAGGCGTTCGGGATTTATTACCAAAAGCAACCCACCAAAAGCGGAGGTTATACGTTGGATCATTCTGCCGGAACTTATCTGATTGCACCGGGCGGAAAATATGTTTTGCTTTCGCCGTTTGCGCAGCGGCCTGAATTGCTGGTGCAGGACATTCGCTTGTTAGGGACATTGAAATGAGTTTTTTGGCAGATTTGTTGCGTTTTGAAATAAACGAAACAAATCTGCCGGTTCGCCGCGAACAAGTACGCGCGCGCATTACCATGTATCCGACCATGATCATACCTGCCATGTTTATGGCATGGTTACTGGTCTGGGTGATGCGGAATGCAGTGGCGCATGAAGCGTTGATCGCATGGTTGGTGATGATCAGCATCACTCAGATATTCGAGTTGTCACAGTGGTGGCGCTTTCGGTCATTGACGCAGGATGCGGAGCAATGCCGCCGTTGGGATGCGCGATTTAAACGCAATACCAGCATCGGGGCTCTGGCATGGGGCAGCGCTTGGTGGGTGATGTTCGTGCCGGGCGATCTCGGCTATCAAGCGTTACTGATCTGTGTGGCGATGGGTTTCTCTGCGGGCGGAGTGACCATTAATCCGATACACCGTCCGTCACTGTACCTCTATCTGGTGTTGCTGCTGGCTCCGTTGATTGGGCGTGTGGTTTTGGAAAACGATGAGCAGCATTGGTTTCTTGCCATTATGCTGCTGATCTACGCCGGTTTTCTTCTTCAATCAGCGTCCAAGTTGATGCACACGTTTGAACTGTCCCTGCAGCAACGCTTCGAAAAGGAAGTATTGTTGTACACCCTGCGCATGCGCGAGGAAGAAACCGCACAGGCGCTGGCGGCGGCGGAGTTGGCCAACATGACGAAATCCAGATTTTTAGCCACTGCCAGTCACGACCTGCGCCAACCTTTACAAGCGTTGCGCTTGTTTACCGAGGCATTGCAAGACACGGCAAAAGACAAGGAAACCACCCATCTGGCCAAACAAATTGGCAAATCAGTGGATGCGCTGGTTGATATGTTCGATGACTTGCTTGATGTGTCCCGACTGGATGCCGGCATCATTCAACCGCGCATGCAACATTTTGCGCTGTACGATTTGTTTGACCGGTTATATGTGGATTTTGGCCAGCTGGCACAAGCCAAGGGCCTGCTGCTTGAATTGCCCTACAACAACGACGATGAAATGTGTCGAGAACATTGCCCGACAGTGGTTTATAGCGATCCGTTCCTGCTGGAACGCATGTTGCGCAATCTGCTTTCCAATGCCATACGCTACACCGATCATGGGCGGGTAAGGGTTAAATGTCAGTGTACCAATAGCCATGTTGAGATCGCAGTGCAGGATACCGGTATCGGCATCCGTCCCGAGGTGATGAAGCAAATATTCGAAGAGTATTACCAAGTGGATAATCCGCACCGTGACCGGCGCAAAGGCTTGGGACTCGGCTTGGCCATCGTGCGTCGCATGGAAGAATTGCTTGGCTATCATATCAAGGTTGAGTCCGAGCCGGGGCAGGGTTCATCTTTCAGCTTTAGCGTGAAAAAAGGCGACAAGGATGTTCTGGCGCGGCCTTTTGTCATCACGCATACGCGTTACGATGTTGACGGCAAAGTGGTTGCCTTGGTCGAGGACGATCAGGATATCCGTGAATTTACCGCGGAGTTGATGCAGAGCTGGGGTTGTCGTGTGTTTGCGGAAGCTGACGGTGCGGAACTGTTGCGAAAATTGGATATGGCAGCCGTGCGCCCGGATCTACTGGTGTGCGATTACCGTTTACCTAACAATCAGACTGCACTGGATGTTATGCAGCAAATGCGGGAGTTTTGGGGCGATCTACCAATTCTGGTGGTTACCGGTGATACCGGAGTGGAGACTTTGCAAGCGATCCAGCAAAGTGGGGCGAGTTTGTTGCACAAACCGATAGCTCCAACACGTTTGCGTTCCGCGATGTATTTGGTTATGCAGGGAACGGCGGCGACGGAGCCGTGAATGGTATGATTGACGCTGTGGGGATGGGGGGAAGCTAATGAAAATAAAAGTGTTGCTGGTGGATGATCACGCGTTGTTTCGCGATGGCATGCGTTATGTGTTGCAGCAGCTTGCTGACGAGGTAGAGATAATCGATACCGGTAACTTTACCGAAGCATTGAAATTGATAAATGAAAGTCCCAATTTCGATCTCGCCCTGCTCGACCTGAACATGCCGGATAGTGACGGTGTTCCTTCGCTGCAACTTTTCCATCAGCGTTTCCCGGATATTCCGTTGGTCGTAGTTTCCGGTTCGGATCAGCGCGACGACATTGAGAATGTAATGAATCTGGGTGCAATGGGCTTTATCTCCAAAATGTCGCCGAGCAAAGTGATGTTGTCAGCTTTGCGTATGGTGCTGGAGGGTGGCGTGTATGTGCCGCCGCAACTGCTGCAACAAGCTGTTTCCAGGCTGGATATGGGTATGAGCCTGACCGACAAGCGCAGCCAGCGCGCCAGCAAATATGGGCTTACTCCGCGCCAGTTGGAGGTGTTGCAATTGATCGGGAACGGACTCAGCAACAAGGATATTTCCAATAAACTCAATTTGGCAGAAGGCACAGTCAAGATCCACGTCGCCGCCATCTATCAGGCTTTACATGTCGGTACGCGTGTTGATGCTGTGGTGGCCGCACGACGTTTTGGTTTCATTGGCGCAGACGACGCTTCCGATTTCGCAAAAACACGGGAAGCCTGATGGCATTGCACGACACTCCGCGCGCCCCTTTGCCCGAACGCCTGCTCGGCTTGTTGCGCGAATCCCGCTGGCTATTGCTGGTAGCGGTAGCACTCTATCTCATACTTATCCTGTTCGGTTATGACCGCGCCGATCCTTCCTGGTCGCATAGCGCCAGTGGTGCGCTCACCCACAATCCGGGCGGCGTGCTCGGTGCCTGGCTGTCGGATGTATTGCTCTATTTGTTCGGTTTTTCCGCGTGGTGGTGGGTGACGCTGATGTTGCAGCGCGTGTGGGCGGGTTATCGCAACATACGCGCCGACAGCCTGTTCGATCAACGCGCGCTATGGCTTTCATTAATTGGCTTTCTGGTGCTGCTGTTTTCCAGCAGCGCACTCGAAGCATTGCGCCTCTACACTTGGAAAGTTTCACTTCCGCTTGCGCCCGGGGGCATGTTCGGCGCAGTACTGGGGCACGCGCTGGCGCACGATATCGGATTCGTTGGCGCAACCTTGTTTCTGCTGGTGCTGATGGCGGTGAGTTTCAGTCTTTATACCGGATTGTCGTGGTTGCGCTTCGTCGATTGGTTAGGCGATGCACTGGAAACTATTTTCTGGTGGGCGCGTAATCGCTGGCAGACGTGGCAAGACAAGCGCATCGGCGTGCAGGCAATGCAGCAACGCGATGTGATCGTCGAAGAAGAAAAAAAACGCGTGGAAGAACATCAGCCCATCTACATCGAAATGCCGGTGTTCGAAGTGCCGCGCTCAAAGCGAGTAGAAAAAGAGAAACAAGTCTCGCTGTTCGACGACATGCCGGATTCGCCGCTGCCGCCGCTGCATTTGCTGGATCAAGCTACGCAGCAAGTCGAGGTTGTTTCCAACGAAACACTGGAATTCACCTCGCGCCTGATTGAGCGCAAGCTCAAGGATTTCGGCGTGGAAGTCAAAGTGGTTGGTGCGTATCCCGGCCCGGTCATCACGCGCTACGAGATCGAACCCGCCGTCGGCGTGAAAGGAAGCCAGATCACCAATCTGGTGCGCGACCTCGCACGCGCGCTGTCGGTAGTGAGCATCCGCGTAGTCGAGACCATCCCCGGCAAGGCCTTCATGGCGCTGGAGCTGCCCAACCCGAAACGCCAGATCGTCAAGCTGTCCGAGATCCTCAGTTCGCAAGTGTATGCCGACATGCATTCGCCGCTGACCATAGCCATGGGCAAGGACATTTCCGGCAAGCCGGTGGTGGCCGATTTGGGCAAGATGCCGCACGTACTGGTGGCCGGTACCACCGGTTCCGGCAAGTCGGTGGCGATCAATGCCATGATCCTCAGTCTGCTGTACAAGTCCACGCCGCAACAGGTGCGCCTGCTGCTGGTCGATCCCAAGATGCTGGAACTGTCGGTGTACGAAGGCATCCCGCACCTGCTCGCACCTGTGGTCACCGACATGCGCCAAGCCGCCTCCGCGCTTAACTGGGGTGTGCAGGAAATGGACAAGCGCTACAAGCTGATGTCGCATTTCGGCGTGCGCAACATCGCCGGTTTCAACCAGAAATATCACGACGCGATCAAGGCAGGCGAACCGCTGACCAATCCGTTCACGCTTACACCGGAAAATCCCGAGGCGCTGGAAGAATTGCCGTTCATCGTCATCTTCATCGATGAGCTCGCCGACCTGATGATGGTGGTCGGCAAAAAAGTGGAAGAACTCATCGCGCGTCTGGCGCAGAAGGCGCGCGCCGCCGGTATCCATCTGGTGCTGGCCACGCAGCGCCCGTCGGTGGATGTGATTACCGGACTCATCAAAGCCAACGTGCCGACGCGCGTGGCGTTCCAGGTATCAAGCAAGATCGACTCGCGCACCATCCTCGACCAGATGGGCGCGGAAGCCTTGCTGGGTCAGGGCGACATGCTCTACCTGCCGCCGGGCAGCGGTCATCCGCAGCGCGTACATGGTGCATTCGTCTCCGATCAGGAAGTGCATCGCGTCACCGAATATCTCAAGGCACAAGGCGAACCGAATTACATCGAAGGCGTACTGACTTCGCTGGAAGAACCTGGCGCAGAGGGCGGCGAACTGGATGGCGGCGCGGATGCAGAAGCCGATCCGCTGTACGACCAGGCTGTCGAGATCGTAGTCAAGACGCGCCGCCCTTCCATCTCGCTGGTACAACGTCATTTGCGCATCGGTTATAACCGCGCCGCACGTTTGATTGAACAGATGGAAAAAGCCGGTCTGGTGTCGCCGATGCAGGGCAACGGCAACCGCGAAGTGTTGGCTCCTAACCGGGAAGGGTGAAAGGGAGAAGGAAAGAAGTCTGACGCGCACAGGTTTCCACCCTTCACCTTTCGCTCGTATCCCTTTCCCTTAACTCTCAGGTTTGGAATATGTTCAGAAAATCACTCATCGTTCTTTTGTTGTTTGCCTCGACAAGCGCGTACGCTGCCGCCACTGATAAGCTGAAGTATTTCATTGCCGCCACGCACTCCGCGCAGGCCAACTTTTCTCAAGAAGTGCAGGACAAAAACGGTAAGCGCATCCAATCGGCATCCGGCACCATGCAATTTGTGCGCCCCGGTAAATTTCGCTGGAGCTATCAAAAGCCTTACGAGCAGCTGATCGTCGGCGATGGCAAGAAATTCTGGATGTATGACGTTGACCTGAATCAGGTTACGGTGAAAAAACTGGATGCCGCTCTGGGCAGCAGTCCGGCGGCGCTGCTTTCCGGCAGCAACGAGATTGAGAGCGGCTTTGTGCTGAAAAACATCGAAGATCGCGACGGCTTGGAATGGCTGCAAGCCGTTCCAAAATCAAAAGAGACCACCTTCGAGAAAATCCTCATGGCGTTCAATGCCAAATCGGGACTGGCGGTGATGGAGTTGTACGACGCGTTCGGTCATCACACTGTACTGCGCTTCACTGACTTGAAAAATAACCCCGGGCTGTCATCGAAACTTTTCCAATTCGTGCCACCCAAGGGCGCGGATGTGCTCGGTGACTAGGTGAGTTTCGCGTGAGCCGCATCGCCTTCGTGTGGGAGCTGGGTTCGTCTTACGGGCATATCTCGGTGTTGCTGCCGTTTGCCAAAAAGCTCAAGCAGCGCGGGCATGATGTGGTACTGGTGTCGCGCGAACTGCAAAACGCCAGCAACCTGCACCATGAAGGAATCCCCATCCTGCAAGCGCCGCTGTGGCTGAATCCGCCCAAAGGTTTGTCTGAGCCGCCGTTGAACTATTCCGAAATCCTCATGCGCTACGGTTATTTCAATGCGGAGAGTCTGGCGGGATTGGTCAGCGCATGGCGTTCCTTGTTTGCATTGCATGGCAGCGATTTGATCGTGGCGGATCATTCGCCCACCGCCTTGCTCGCGGCGCGCAGTATGGGCTTGGCGGCAACCACGCTGGGTTCCGGGTTTTATTTGCCACCGCGCCAGACGCCGTTGCCGAATATGCGTCCCTGGTTGAACGTGCCGCAAGAGCGCCTGAAGAATTCCGATGCGCATGTGCTAAAGGCAATGAATACGGTGCTCTCCGCCTATAAAGTAAAAGTGCTGGGCGGTGTACACGAGCTGTTTGAGACAGAAGAAAACTTTCTCTGCACCTTTGCCGAGTTGGATCATTACCAGCAACGCGGGCCAGCCAAATACTGGGGCGCTTGTTACAACATGCAAATGGGGCAGAATGTGGCGTGGCCTGCTGATGCAGTTCAGCGCATCTTTGTTTATCTTGATCCGCAGGGGCGCGATTTCGCCAACGTGTTGCAAGCGATCTCTGTGTTGGGATATTTCGCATTCGTGTGCGCGCCGGGCATCTCTGACAATCAGCGCCGACAACTGGAGAATGCACGCATGGTCATTGCAGACAAGCCGTTCAGACTGGATAAGCTGTTGCCCGATTGCGACCTGTTCATCGGCTATGCCGGGCAAGGCATTACGGCAGGCATGTTGATGGCGGGTGTGCCGCAGCTACTGCTGCCTACCCATCTCGAACGTTTCCTGATGGCGACGCGGATTGCGGCAATCGGCGCGGGGATCGCGGTGAACCCTGAAGCGTCTGCGCCGGATTACGCGATGGCCATTCGCGCGATATTGGAGACACCCGGCTATCGTGACGCGGCGCATCGTTTTGCAACAAAATATGCCAGCCTCAATCAGCAGGAACAGCAGGAAAATATTGTGAACAGAATTGAAGAGATCGCTGCAAAGAAAAAGGTGAGTGCATGAGCAGTAACGACCTGTTTGCGCCCAATCAACCCGCCGCCCCCCTCGCCGAGCGCCTGCGCCCCAAGCATATCGACGAAGTCATCGGTCAGTCGCATCTGTTGGGTGCGGGCAAACCGCTGCGCCTCGCATTCCAATCCGGCAAATTGCATTCGATGATCCTGTGGGGGCCACCGGGCGTGGGCAAGACCACGCTGGCGCGCTTGATGGCCAGTGCCTTCGACGCCGAGTTCGTGCCGCTGTCGGCAGTGCTGTCCGGGGTGAAAGACATCCGTGAAGCCATCGCCCAAGCCGAACGCACACTGCAACAAAACGGCCGCCACACCATCCTGTTCGTGGACGAAGTCCATCGTTTCAACAAATCACAGCAGGATGCTTTCCTGCCGTTCGTTGAGCAGGGGCTAGTCACCTTTATCGGCGCGACCACCGAGAATCCGTCGTTCGAGATGAACAGCGCGCTGCTGTCGCGGGCGCAGGTGTATGTGCTGAAATCGTTGACTGAAGACGAGATGGGCGAGCTGTTCGTGCGTGCGCAGCAAGCTGCTTTGCCGGACATTACCTTTGATGCAGCAGCCAGGGAACGCATCATCGGCTACGCCGACGGCGATGCGCGCCGTCTGCTCAACGTGCTGGAACAGCTACAGACCGCCGCCGCGGCCGCCAACGTAAGCAACATCGACGCCGCTTTTCTTGACAACACGCTGGCGCAAAAGCTGCGCCGCTTTGACAAAGGCGGAGAAGCGTTCTACGACCAGATATCCGCGCTGCATAAATCGGTGCGCGGCTCCAATCCCGATGCGGCGCTGTACTGGTTTACGCGCATGTTGGACGGCGGTGCTGATCCGCGTTATCTGGCGCGGCGCATCGTGCGCATGGCATGGGAAGACATCGGCCTCGCCGATCCGCGCGCCATCCAGTTGGTGAACGATGCGGCAGCAACTTACGAACGCCTCGGCTCGCCCGAAGGCGAGCTGGCGCTGGCGCAAGCCGTGCTCTATCTCGCCGTGGCCGCCAAATCCAACGCCGGATACGTCGCGTATAATGCCGCCCGCGCCTTCGTCAGCCAAGACGGCTCGCGCGAAGTGCCGCTGCACTTGCGCAACGCCCCGACCAAATTGATGAAGCAGCTGGACTACGGCAAGGACTACCGTTACGCGCACGACGAAGCAGACGGCTATGCGGCAGGCGAAAATTATTTCCCCGATGGTATGCCCGCAGTGAGTTTCTACGAACCCACCGAGCGCGGGCTGGAAGCGAAGATTGCAGAGAAGCTGGCGCATTTGCGCGAGCTGGATGAAAAAGAAAAAAACAAAAAAGGATAAGCAGCATGCTGGATATTCAGACATTGAGAAACGACCTGGCCGCAGTGGCCGCACGCTTGGCGACACGCGGCTACATGCTGGATACCGCGAAGTTCGAGCAACTGGAAGCGGAACGCAAGACCATCCAGACGCGCACGCAAGAGCTGCAAGCCAAGCGCAATGCGTCATCCAAGCTGATCGGGCAAGCCAAAGCGAAAGGCGAGGACACGACAGCGATCATGGCGGAAGTGGGCGCGCTTGGCGATGAATTGAAACAGCTCGAAGCCAAGTTGCCGCAACTGTTGCAAGAGATGGATGCATTCCTGTCGGTCATCCCCAACACACCGCACGCGACTGTTCCTGCTGGCAAGTCGGAAGCGGACAACCTTGAAGTGCGTAAAGTCGGCGAGCCGACCAAGTTCTCATTTGAAGTGAAGGATCACGTGAGCATCGGTGAAGGTCTGAACGGGCTGGATTTCGATACCGCCACCAAGATCGCCGGTGCGCGCTTCTCGTTGTTGAAAGGCCCGCTGGCGCGACTGCATCGCGCACTCGCCCAGTTCATGCTGGACACGCACACCGAAAAGCACGGCTACACCGAGACCTATGTGCCTTATCTGGTGAACGCCGAATCGATGCGCGGCACCGGACAGTTGCCGAAGTTCGAAGAAGACTTGTTCAAAGTGCCGCGTGTCGTGGGCGACGAGGGCGAAGAGAAAAATTTCTACCTGATTCCCACCGCTGAAGTCCCCGTGACCAATATGGTGCGCGACACGATCACGCCGCTGGAAAAGCTGCCGCTGAAATACGTGGCGCACACGCCGTGTTTCCGCAGCGAAGCCGGTTCGTATGGCCGCGACACGCGCGGCATGATCCGCCAGCATCAGTTCGACAAAGTGGAGCTGGTGCAGATCGTCCATCCCGAAAAATCCTACGAGGCGCTGGAAGAATTGCTGGGCCACGCCGAAACGATTTTGCAGAAACTCGGCCTGCCGTACCGCGTGGTCAAGCTGTGTACCGGCGACATGGGCTTCTCCGCTGCCACCACCTACGACATCGAGGTGTGGCTGCCCGCACAAAACACTTACCGCGAAATCTCCTCCTGCTCCAACTTCGAAGCCTTCCAGGCGCGCCGCATGCAAGCGCGCTTCCGCAACGCGCAAGGCAAACCGGAATTGCTGCACACGCTGAACGGCTCCGGCCTCGCCGTCGGCCGCACGCTGGTGGCCGTGCTGGAAAATTACCAGCAGGCCGACGGCAGCGTGCTCGTGCCCGAAGTGCTGCGTCCCTACATGAACGGAATGACTTCCATTAACGCGATCTGAGTGTTAGCGGTGGGCGCACTTTCGCGCCTGCCGATAAATACATGATTTCAAAATCGCACCTCGTGAAGATGGCCGTCAATAGGCGATCTGCGCTATACGGTTGATGTAGATTGCCGTATTTAGGCGCTTGCGGGCAAGTCGGCTTATAATTTTTGCAGAAATGATTCATCGGAGGATCGATGCGCAAACTAAATGAATATGTCGAAATGGCTGCTGCGGAATATTGGCAGGAGACAGGCAAGGACGAAATGGATTCGCTGTGGCTGGCGGAGTTTTTTCAGGACGGCGGCGTGATGGATGATTATCCCAGGTTGGGCGTGGTCGAATTCTACGCATTGGTGCAAAAGGCGCTGACGCTCGAAGTCGAGCAGGCGGAAAAGTTGGCGCGCTTGCAACTGGAAATAGCCATGCGCAACGCCAAGCCTCAGGGGAAGTCATCATGCTGATCAACTGCGTTGCCTACCAGAACGGCGTCAAACTCGCCGACCTTGATGTCGAGGAAATCAGCAATTATCTGGAGCGCAAAGATTGTTTCGTGTGGGTGGCGCTGCGCGATGCGACCAATGCCGAACTCGACAAGATGCAGGAAGAGTTCGGCTTGCACGATCTGGCGGTCGAGGATGCGCACCACGGTCACCAGCGTCCGAAGATCGAAGAATACGGCGACGAGTTGTTCGTGGTGATGCACATTGTTGAGGAAGCACAAGGCGAGTTGTCGGTCGCCGAGATGAGCATCTTCGTTGGCAGCAATTTCATCCTTTCCGTGCGCAACCGCAGTACGCAGGATTTTCTTGGGGTGCGCGGACGTTGCGAACGTGAGCCGGAGTTGCTGCGGCTGGGTTCCGGTTTCGTGTTGTATGCGTTGATGGACGCGGTGGTGGATCGCTACTTTCCGGTAATGGATGAGCTTGAGTCGCAACTGGAAGAAATTGAAGAACACCTGTTCGACAAGGATGCCGCCCTCGCCAACATTGCCCAGCTGTATGAACTAAAGCGCAAGGTGGTGGTGCTCAAGCATGCGGTGTTGCCGCTGCTGGAAGCTACCGCAAAATTGCACGGCATGCGCGTGCCGCCGGTTTGTGCCACCACGCAGGAATACTTCCGCGATGTCCACGACCACTTGGCGCGCATCAACGCCACCATAGACGCCATGCGCGACACCATCACCACCGCGATTCTGGTGTGCCAGTCCACGGTGTCCATCGAACAAAACGAAGTGAATAAACGCTTGGCTGCATGGGCCGGTATCTTCGCCGTCGCCACCGCCTTTGCCGGTATCTGGGGCATGAATTTTCAGCACATGCCGGAGCTATCGCTGGAATACGGCTATCCGCTGGCTCTGCTTGCGATCACAGGAACATGCGGATATTTGTACTACCGCTTCAAGAAGTCCGGCTGGTTGTAACTCCATTCCCGGATCGAAAGTGAAGCTACTACAGCTACAAGTTCCCTCTCCCGCAGGCGGGAGAGGGTTAGGGTGAGGGCTGGTGGATATGAGTCACTCTTTCATATAGCGCACAGACCCTCATCCCCAGCCCTTCTCCCGCCTGCGGGAGAAGGGAGTAAATTCAAGCATTGAGTGAATCACTTCGCCCGTTTGATCGCCGTCGCACACTCGTTCACCAAATCCCAGCCGCGATAGATCATGCCGCTGTACATCTGCACCAGTGCGGCACCTGCATGCATCTTCTCCACTGCATCTGCACCTTTTAAAATGCCGCCCACGCCGATGATGGGCAGCACACCATGTAACTCGGCAGCGAGTTGACGGATCACGGCGGTGGATTTTTCGCGTACCGGAGCGCCGCTGAGTCCGCCGGTCTCTTTGCCGTGCGGCAGGTTCTCCACGCCTTCGCGCGACAGTGTGGTGTTGGTGGCGATCACGCCGTCGATGCGGTGTTTGATGAGTAGCGCGGCAATGTTCTTGATTTGATCTGCGTCGAGATCGGGCGCGATCTTCACCGCCAGCGGCACGTATTTGCCATGTTGCTGCGCCAGTTTTTCCTGTTCCGCTTTCAGCTGTGCCAGCAACGCATCCAGTTCGTCGCCGCCTTGCAACTGGCGCAGGTTCTTGGTGTTGGGCGAGGAGATGTTGATGGCGACATAGCTGGCGTGGGCATACACCTTGCGCAGGCTGATCAGGTAATCATCCGCCGCTTTCTCGATGGGCGTGTCGGCGTTCTTGCCGATGTTGATGCCGAGTATGCCTTTGAACTTGGCGCGCTTGACGTTCTCGACCAGCTTATCCACGCCGTCGTTGTTGAATCCCATGCGGTTGATAATGCCCTGCGCTTGCGGCAGGCGGAACAGGCGCGGTTTCGGATTGCCCGGCTGCGGGCGCGGCGTGACGGTGCCGATCTCGATGAAACCGAAACCGAGTGCGGCCAGCGCGTCGATGCAGTCGCCGTTCTTGTCCATGCCTGCGGCCAGTCCCACTGGGTTGGGAAAGGTCAGACCCATCACCGTGCGCGGATCATCCACCGGACGTTTCACCACCAAGCACAGCGTGCCCAGACAATGTGCGGCTTTCAGCGCATCGAGCGTGGCGTGGTGGGCGGTCTCAGGGTCGAGGGCGAACAGGGCGGGGCGGAGTAATTGGAACATCTAGCGATCTTTCTTGACGACTACGGAAATGGGGAACGGTTTTTTCGGGAACACTTCGCCGCGCGGCTTGCCGCGCCAATGTTCGGCGACGACATCGCCGATCTGCAAACACAGCAGCCCGAACAGCGCGAGGTACGCGCTCAGTTGCCATGCGGACGCGGCAAAATATAAAGCTCCGCCGGTAATTCGATAAACCGTCAAAGCGAGACCGCCCACCACGATGCCGGAGACTGCGCCCAATAGCACGCGGCTCCAGTCGCCCTGCGGCAAGCCGGAAAAGACGCTGCTCTCATTCCAGAATAACTGTAGCGAGACAAGTAGCAATAACGGAGACGACCAAAACAACCCGCCCAAATGATTGATCCAGATCGTGCCGCCCAGCAGTCCACCCAGTGCCATCAGCAGCAGAATATATGCAGTGATCTCGGCATGTAATGCGGGAAGGGCGAATCTGCGCGTGCGCAAACGCAGTAAACCGGCCAGCCACAAGCGCGTAAACAGTACGACAGGCAATAGTGCTGCGCCAAGGAATACGGCAAGCAGTAGTGCTATTGACTCCGTGCTTGCCGGGGTGAGCCATGCGCCTTCGAACAGATTCAGATAGGCGAACAGAACGCCGGTGAACGCACCTGCCACGCCGCACCACAGCACATAGCCGCGCTGTGCACGCAGCAGGCTGTGCTCTGTGCGCTGAAAAGTCAGGGTGTCGAGCAGGATGCCGAATGCCAGTACGGCGAATGTGCTGAAAATTGCGGGAAGCCAGACGGCACCGGCGATTGGAGTCGATGCAACCCACTCTTCACCGGAAAGCGTTAACGCCAGCGGCGGCAACAGCAGCAGCGCAACGACGAAAGCGGCAAGGCGAGTTATCACGGACTGCCATTCTGCAAAATTGCTTGCCATGTGCCGTCCAGCAAACCTTGCAGCGGCCGGAACTTGGCTTTGTATGCCATCTTGCGGCTGCCCGCGATCCAGTAGCCGAGATAAAGATAGGGCAGTTGCAACTTGCGGCATAGCTCGATCTGCCACAGCACGTTGTAAGTGCCGTAACTGCTGTGCGGCACATCGGGGTCGTAAAAAGTATAGACCGCCGACAGGCCGTCCGCGAGCACGTCGATCACGCTCACCATGCGCAATACGCCGTTCTCGCGGAATTCCACCAGCAGCGTATCGACATTGCTTTGCAGCAGGAAGCTGCGATATTGCTCAGGGTCGTCGTTATCCATGTCGCCATCGCGGTGACGCGCTTGCTGATAGCGGCGGTATAGCTCGAAATATTCCGGGTTGTCGTGCAGCGTATGCAACGTGGCGTTCAGATCGGCGTGCTGTTTACAACTGCGGCGCTGCGAGCGCGTCGATTGAAAATCATTGACTGCCACACGTGCCGGCACGCACTGCTGGCAGTTGTCGCAATGCGGACGGTAAGTGAAGGTGCCACTACGGCGAAAGCCGTGGCGCACCAGCTCGGAATAGATCGCCGGAGAAATGAGAATACTGGGCGTGGCCACTTGCGAGCGCGCTTTCAGTCCTTCCAGATAACTGCACGGGTAAGGTTCAGTTAGATAGAGATGCAATGCGGACAGCGGAATGTCGTTGAGCAGGCTCATGGCGGAACAGGGCTAAGGCTTGGTGCAGAGTTTACCAAGACTGGCGCGAACTGGATAAGACTGTTTGGCGAACTATGCAGATATATAGGCCAAATGGCATATTGACCCTGTGGTTGGGGCGGGTTAGCTTGCGGGCAGGTTCAAATGCGGAGATATATTCTGGGGCCGACTCCTTTGATTGGTATCGTCGGTTTGTTTGAACGAATGAAACACGAAACGGAGAACGAAGCGCAAGGGAGGATGGTGGCATGAATAAACTAACGTTAAAGCGGAATTATTTTGGCGGGCTTGATGGCGAGGCAGTAGATACGGGCATCTTCGTAATGAGGCTTTGTAGATTGCCTATTGACGGGCGTTGCGGGGTGGTTGGTTGGCTGAAGACAGCCTTAAGAAATTTTACCTTTGTGGTGCTTACTGTTGCGTGCGGGATGGTGATGTTGGCGGGTAATGCGCAAGCAGAGATAAGTGGGCTAGAGACATACAGTCTCGTTTGTCAGAAGGCCTTGACTATTCTTGATCGTGATGTGAATTCGTTTCAAAACGAATTTGGTAAGCCATTATCAAAGAGAACACGAAAATACAAATTGTTTGATGATCCAAAAGAGGATTACGCAGTTGCTACTACAGTTTCTTATCCAAATTCTGTGACACTGTTTTACACAACCTTTAACAAGACTATAACAATCGACAAAATTGTTTTTGCATCCATCAAGTCAGTGAAATTGATCGGGTTTGATGAAAATACAGCGAGTGAGATAATAAATAAATACGGAGCACCGTCTCAAGAAACTTCGACTTCGTTGAAATATGGTTGTGATTCTGTTGAATTGATTTTTACAACTAAGGACGGACGAAATACGGCAATGCAAATTATTTCCCCGTTAATTTAATCCACTAGCCGAGTAACAATGGTTGAAGGGGCCAGGCTCGAATTGTTTTCCGGCGGGCCGGTTAAAGGGGGGCGATTGATCCTGAATGTCATTGAACAGGCTTACCTGAACAGGTCTTTTTCGAATCGCCAGTCAGCGACTGGCGCATAGTCAATCAACACTTCCAACCGTGCGATGAATTCGCTGCGCGGAATTTCGCGCGCACCGAGCGAGGCTAGATGCGGCGTGTGCATCTGACAGTCAATCATGCCGAAGTTCCATTTGGCGAGTTGCATGGAGAGATGGGCGAGCGCGATCTTGGACGCATCCGTCCTGTAGCTGAACATGGATTCGCCGTAGAACATTCTGCCCAGCGCCATGCCATACAGCCCGCCCACCAGTTCGCCATCCAGCCACGTTTCCACCGAATGCGCGTAGCCCATGCGGTGCAATGCGCAGTAGGCGGCAATCATTTCCTCAAGTATCCATGTGCCGCTGGCGCCTTCGCGCGGTGCGGCGCAAGCGCGCATCACCTGCTCAAACGCACTGTCGATGCGCACTTCATAGCGCCCATTACGCAACGTTTTGCGTAATGAATTAGAGATTTTGAATTCGTCCGGGATCAAGATCATGCGCGGATCGGGACTCCACCACAGGATGGGTTCGCCTTCGCTGAACCACGGAAAGATGCCGTGACGATAGGCATCCAGCATATGTGCAGGTGAAAGGTCGCCGCCCGCCGCCAGTAGACCGTTGGGGTATTGGAGCGCCTGTTGCAAGGGCGGGAAAGGCTCATTTGGGTGCAGGAATGGGATCATAGTGAGCGGGCAGAAATATATATAGGCCGTTTTTCATATAGGCAGGTGCTGCTAATTTGTTTATATTATGCCCAACATAGCGCGAAATGCGCCGGGAGGTTTACGTGGTATTGGGACTGTTTGGAAAAAAATCAGATCATCCTTTGGCTGACATGAAGTTGGCTCAGCAGTTGCTGGACGATATTCCCAAGACGGATTCGTTCAAAGCGTTGCAGGAACTGAGCGACTGGATCGAGGCGATACGCGCTGAAGCGGATGATTTCAAGCTGGATCACGAATGGGCGGTGCTGCGCATGTTCGATCAGGCCGCTCAGCCTTATGTGCGCAAGCTACTGTGCGACTATTTCTCCGTGCAATCCCTGTCGCAGTTCCAGGAAAACCGTTTGTGGACTGCACTGGAAATATTTTTCACGCAAAGCGAACTTTGCCATTTCGATGTATTGACCCGCTATGCCAAAGGCGCGAAAGGCGCTTCTTCGATCAAAGCGGATTTGCCCTTGTTGTGCGCACGCGGCATTGCGGCGAACACCGCGCGGCTCAAGCTGGCGGCGGCGCGCTACACCCTGGTTGAACCGTGGGTATGGGAACATCTGGCCGGATATTACGGCCTCGCTGAAACGCAAAAAATTCAGCACGAACCGGTGGCCATATATCCCGGTGTGAACACTTCGGTGGCGCAGGAATTCGCTGTGCTGGTGATATGGTACGGTTCCAGTGCGGGCACTTTGAGCCCTTTGCAAGAGCACATCACTGAACGTCTTTTTGCCCATCTGAGCAAAGGGCTGCAAATCAGTAAAACATACGATGAGGCAGGGTTGTTCATCTTTGACTTGGCGCAGCCCACGCCGCCCATGCGCGTTTCGGCAGAGATAACACTGCATCCTTCCTTGCGTTATTTCAATGCTGAAGCGATGAAGCTGCAATTGGATGGTCTGCTTAAAATTCTGGAAAAGGGAGTCGTGCCGGACGGCCTCAATTTCTATGGAGCCAGATACGACTCGGAACTTCTGCGGGATTTTGCCCAGCGCTTGTTGCAAAGCTTGGTTTTGCCGCCGCCGATGCGTCGCAATCCGCGCCGCAAGATCAATGTGAATCTAAAAGTGGCCAACGGTTTTTTCAAGATGCTGGAACAGACCGATGTCGGTACGAATTTCGGTGCGGACGAAGGCGAGTTATGGGATGTGGAAGACATCAGCGCCACCGGGTTTCGCAGTGTGGTGCCCTTGGCGCGCGCCGAGGGGGTCAAGATCGGGACGCTGCTCGGCAGCAGGCCGGAAACTGTTTCGCATTGGGGGGCGGGTGTGGTCAGACGTTTGAGTCGCGATACGGACGGCAGCCTGCACGTCGGGGTTGAGGTATTGAGCCACCGCGTTACTGGCGTACCGTTGAAGGATCATGCGCAGCCGGGCATAGAGAGCGATATGGCAGGCATCTATTTAAATCGGCCCTCCGATACCAGCGGTGAAGCGTGGCTATTGATGAAGCCGGAAATATTTTCTGCCAATCGTAGCCTGAACATGCAGTTGAACGGCAAAGACTACCTGTTGTTGCCGTTGGCGCTGGTCGAGCACGGCAGCGATTACGATCTCGCGCGCTATCGCATGATGGAGCAGGATCAAGGACACGAGGATTAACAGTTGCTGGTTACTTCATCCGTTGTTTCAACCACAACGTGATCGCATCAATTTCTTCCATACAAACCGTGTGCTGCATCGGGTATTCGTGCCACTCCAGCTGGCAACCCAAACGCTGCAGCTCTTCCGCCGACGCTTTCCCCAAGGCATAAGGTACGATTGGATCGCTGCGTCCGTGTGCCATGAAGATAGCCGTGGATAGGGCATCTTCAGTTGCCTCTTGGGCCAAACTGTGCGACAGCGGCAGGTAAGTGGAAAGCGCGAGAATCCCGCCCAGCTTGTGTTTGTAACGCAAGCCGCTATACAAGACGATGGCGCCGCCCTGCGAAAATCCCGCCAGAAAAATGTGATCCGCCGCGATACCGCGTTGGATCTCCTGCTCGATCAACTTCTCCACTTCATGCTGCGATGCGCGAATGCCGATCTCGTCCTGTGTCCCGCCGATGTCGGCGCTGCGGATGTCATACCAGGCAGGCATGATGAAACCGCCGTTGATGCTGACCGGACGTTTGGGCGCATGCGGGAAGATGTAGCGCACGGCTTGCGGCAGATGGATCTCGTCAACGATGGGCACGAAATCATCGCCGCTCGCGCCGAGACCGTGCAGCCAGATGATGCTGTATTGTGGGTCGCGGCCACTCAGCAGGGTGATGTGGGGGAGCAGATCACTCATGGTTCGGGAATGACATCTCTTAATATCTGAAAGAGTTCCCGATAGCTCTTGGGTGGCTTCAATAGTTCTTTTTCTTTTTGTGCATTGCGAATCAGCGTGCGCAGATGTTGTGCATCGGCTTCGGGATGTGCAGCCAGCAATTCGGTGAGCGCATCCGGCTGTTCCAGCAAACGGTCACGCCACTGTTCGACTTGATGCAGCCACGCCGTGTGTTGCCGCGATACGCCGTTCCAAGCATCCAGTTTGGCCTGGATGGGTGCGGGATCGACTTCGCGCATCAATCTGCCGATGTATTGCAGTTGGCGATTGAGCGCGCCGAACTTGGTCATGCGTTTGAATTCCAGAATGGCTTCTCGCAAATTTTCTTCCAGATCGAGATCGCGCAGTTTCTCTTTGGACAGCTCGGTCAGCGTTTTGCCGAGGTCTTGCAGTTCGAGCATCTGCTTTTTGATTTTGGTCTTGCTGGGCGGAAGTTCTTCTTCCAGCTCGTCGTCGTGGTGTTTTTGTCGCGTATTCATGGGTTCGGTAAGGTTCAACAGATGTTGCTATGATAGCGCCTCCCGACGAACCAGCCTCCCGAATTTTATGAACTCCAAAGTTTCCAAAGCCGTGCACACCGCCGATTCCCTGCAACAACTCGCCGCCGATATTGTGCGTTACGCCCGCCAGCAGGGCGCTTCCGCCAGTGCCACGGAGGTCTCGGAAGGCTTCGGCCAGACCGTCAGCGTGCGCCATGGCGCAGTCGAAACCATCGAATACAACCGCGACAAAGGCTTGAGCGTCAGCGTTTACCTCGGCCAACGGCGCGGCAATGCCAGCACCTCGGACTTCTCCAGGCAGGCCGTGCGCGACACCGTCGATGCCGCGCTCAACATCGCGCGCTACACCGCAGAAGACGATTGCGCCGGACTGCCGGATGCCGATCAGCTCGCCACCGAATTCCCCGATCTCGACCTGTATCACCCGTGGAAGCTGAATGTGGAGCAGGCCATCGCGCTGGCAAGCGAGTGCGAACAAGCCGCGTTCAACGCCGACAAACGCATCAACAATTCCGAAGGGGCCTCCATCAACGTCAGTGAAGGCCGCTTCGTGCAAGCCAATAGTCTGGGCTTCGTTGGCGGCTACCCCAGTTCGCGCCACAGCGTCAGTTGTTCGGTGATCGCCGGCAAAGGCGACGGCATGCAGCGCGATTATTGGTATGGCGTGGCGCGCAATGCCAGCGAGATTCTGAAAGTGGAAGAGATCGGACGCATCGCCGCAGAGCGCACCGTACGCCGCCTCAAGGCGCGCAAAATGCCGACCACGCAATGTCCGGTGCTGTTCGAAGCGCCGGTGGCGGGCGGCCTGTTCGGCCACTTCGTCGGCGCAGTCAGTGGCGGCAGTCTGTATCGCAAATCTTCTTTCCTGCTCGATCAACTCGACCAAAAAGTATTCTCCGACATCGTGCGCCTCGACGACGTGCCCAACATCCCGCGCGGCTTGGGCAGCAGCACATTCGACAACGAAGGCGTGCGCACCCAACGCCGCGCCATCGTCGAAGCGGGCGTATTGCGCGGCTACTTTTTGGGCAGCTACAGCGCGCGTAAACTCGGCATGCAAACTACCGGCAACGCGGGCGGCACGCACAACCTCATCGTGCAATCCGGCGAGCTGGATTTCGCCGGACTGCTGCGCAAAATGCAGCGCGGCCTAGTGGTCACCGAACTGCTTGGCCACGGCGTCAATCCCGTGACCGGCGATTACTCGCGCGGTGCGGCGGGCTTCTGGGTCGAACATGGCGAGATTCAATACCCGGTGGAAGAAATCACCATCGCCAGCAACCTCAAAGATATGTTCAAAAACATCATCGCCATCGGCAACGACGTACTCGCCCAAGGTTCGCGCCAATGCGGCTCGGTGTTGATCGAGCGCATGGCGGTGGCGGGAAGCTGAAGCAGGATTTCGCGTCGTCAAAAGGAATGATTGAAATAATCATCTGTCTCGCAAGCCGCGTAAATAGGCGATCTGCAATGTATGGTGTATGGAGATTCCCGTGTTTGCTGGCTTGCGAGTAAGTTGTGTTTGTGGACTCCAGTTTCGATCTGCAGCAAATCACTTTTCAGGAATAAATCGGCACACGGAACGCACGGGCAATTTCGCCGCCCCTCCGTGATAAAATGCGCGCCTTTCTTGTTCACCCTTAGAAGGCACGTCATGTTCTCGCGCAAAAACACCATCGCTGTTACCGATCCCGAACTCTGGAGCGCTATCCAGAATGAAAACCGCCGTCAGGAAGATCACATTGAGCTGATCGCCTCGGAGAATTACACCAGCCCGGCCGTGATGGAAGCGCAGGGCAGCCAGCTCACCAACAAATATGCCGAGGGTTATCCGGGCAAGCGTTATTACGGCGGTTGCGAGTATGTGGACGTGGCGGAGCAACTGGCGATCGATCGCGCCAAAGCCTTGTTCGGCGCGGAATACGCCAACGTGCAGCCGCACTCCGGTTCGCAGGCCAATCAGGCGGTGTATGTGTCGGTGCTTAAGCCGGGCGACACCATTCTGGGCATGAGCCTAGCGCACGGCGGTCACCTGACCCACGGCGCGTCGGTGAATATCAGCGGCAAGCTATACAACGCCATCCAGTACGGGCTGAACGACAAAGAAGAGATTGATTACGATCAGGTGCAAGCCTTGGCATCACAGCACAAGCCGAAGATGATCGTGGCTGGTGCATCCGCCTACGCGCTGGTCATCGACTGGAAACGTTTCCGCGCCATCGCCGATAGCGTCGGCGCTTATCTGTTCGTGGATATGGCGCACTATGCCGGCCTGATCGCGGCGGGCTATTATCCCAGCCCGGTTGGTATCGCCGACTTCGTCACCACCACTACCCATAAGACGCTACGCGGCCCGCGCGGCGGTTTGATTCTGGCCAAGGCCGAACATGAGAAGGCACTCAATTCCGCCATCTTCCCCGCGCTGCAAGGCGGTCCGTTGATGCACGTCATCGCGGCCAAAGCCGTGGCGTTCAAGGAAGCGGCAAGCAAAGAGTTCAAGGAATATCAAAAGCAAGTCATCGACAACGCGCGCGTGATGGCGAAAGTGCTGCAAGAACGCGGTTTGCGCATCGTCTCCGGCCGCACCGACAGCCACGTGTTCCTCGTCGATCTGCAAGCCAAGAACCTGACCGGCAAAGATGCCGAAGCCGCACTGGGTCGTGCCCACATCACCGTCAACAAAAATGCTATTCCAAATGATCCGCAAAAGCCGTTCGTCACCAGCGGCATTCGCGTCGGCTCTCCCGCCATGACCACGCGCGGTTTCAAGGAACTGGAAGCCGAGCAACTGGCACACCTCATCGCCGACGTGCTGGATGCGCCGAACGATGAAGCGGTGACCGCACGTGTGGTAGGCGAAGTGAAGAAGCTGACAGCCAGGTTTCCGGTGTACGGCGCTTAAACCATGAGAAAGGGGAAGGGTGAAGATGGAAGGAAAGCTGCGGTTTTCCACTCTTCTCTCTGCTCTCTTCACTATTTCCGATGAAATGCCCTTTCTGTAAACACCCCGATACCCAGGTCGTTGATACTCGCGAAAGCGAGGAGGGCGACAGCGTGCGCCGACGGCGGCGTTGTCTGTCGTGCGAGAAGCGCTTTACTACCTACGAAACGGTGGAGATGCGCATGCCGCAGGTGGTAAAGCAGAACGGTATGCGCAGCGAATTCGACGAGGACAAGTTGCGCACCAGTTTCTCGCGTGCGCTGCACAAGCGCCCGGTTTCCACCGAGCTGGTGGATGCCGCCATCGACCACGTCACGCAAAGAGTATTTGCCATCGGCGAACGCGAGATCGGTTCGCGCCAGATCGGCGAGATGGTGATGAAGGAATTGCTCAAGCTGGACAAGATCGCCTACATCCGCTTTGCCTCGGTGTATAAGAGTTTTCAGGATGTCGGCGATTTTTCCGATGCGATTGATGCGGTGAGCAAGCCGCGTGCGCGTCCCCGCAAAACAGACTAACCATGCTCGATGCGAATGACAGTCAATGGATGGCGCGTGCGTTGCAACTGGCAGAACGCGGGCTGTACACGACATCGCCCAATCCGCGCGTCGGCTGCGTTCTGGTTAAAGAGGGCACAATGGTCGGTGAAGGCTGGCATGTGCGCGCAGGAGAACCTCATGCAGAAATTCACGCACTGCGCGCTTCGGGCGAGGCAGCGCACGGTGCGACAGCATATGTGACTCTGGAGCCGTGCAGTCATTACGGGCGTACGCCGCCCTGCGCTGATGCGCTGATCGCGGCAGGTGTCGCGCGCGTGGTAGTTGCGGTGCAGGATGCCAATCCGCTGGTGGCCGGTCAGGGCATTGCCAAATTGCGCGCCGCCAACATCGAGGTGGAATGCGGCTTGATGGAAGCGGCAGCGCGCGAATTGAACATTGGTTTTATTTCGCGCATGACGCGCGGCCTGCCGTGGGTACGCAGCAAGATCGCGGCGAGTCTGGACGGGCGCACCGCGCTGGCGAATGGCAGCAGCAAATGGATCACTGGCGAAGCGGCGCGGCGCGATGTGCAGCATTGGCGCGCGCGTTCCTGTGCGGTGCTGACAGGCATCGGCACGGTGCTGGCGGATGATCCACAGCTCAATGTGCGCGGGATGGAGGCGGTCGCCCTGACACGGTGGGGCGAAGCCCTCCGGTGCGGGAAGGGCGACCGGGCGGCGGATTGCGCGTCGGCAATTTCAGATGAACTTGATGCCGCCGCCGTGAGGCAACCGCTACGCGTGGTGCTGGATCGCAAACTGCGTATTTCGCCCGATGCCAAAATATTGCAGGGTGGCAAAGTGCTGATCTACACCGCATCGACCGACACCAATAAATACGCGGCATTGCAGGCGCGCGGCGCGGAAGTGGTGACGATGGTGCAGTATGATCTGGCGGTAGTGATGCGTGATCTGGCGCAACGCGGCATCAACGAAGTGCTGGTTGAAGCAGGGCGCACGCTGAATGGCGCGCTGTTCAAGGCCGGATTGGTGGATGAATTGGTGCTGTATCTGGCGCCGCAAATGTTGGGTGATGCCGCGCGCGGTATGGCGGATCTGGGCGCGCTGACGCAATTGCAGCAGCGTGTGGAACTGGCGTGGCAGGATGTGCGCCAAGTGGGAAACGATTTACGAATTACTGCGAGGGTAAAAAATGTTTAGTGGAATTATTGCCGATGTGGGACTGATCAAAACTGCACAGGACAGGGACGGCGGCTTGCGCCTGACCGTGGCCACCCAAGTGCTGGGCATGGACGATGTCGCCATCGGTGATAGCATCGCTGTGAACGGCGTATGTCTCACCGTGATCGAGATAAAAGGCAACGATTTCACCGTGGAAGTCTCGCGTGAAACCCTGAACTGCACCGCCGGGCTGGACAAGCAAGGCATGCACGTCAATCTGGAAAAAGCCTTGCGTTTGTCCGACCGTCTGGGCGGACATCTGGTCAGCGGCCACGTCGATGGTGTGGGTGAAGTGGTGGCATTTAACGACATCGGCGAAAGCTGGCGTTTGGTGGTGCGCGCACCGCATACACTGGCGAAATACATCGCGATGAAAGGTTCCATCACCATCAACGGCGTGAGCCTCACCGTGAATCTGGTGGCAGGCAGCGAGTTCGATGTGAACCTGATTCCGCACACGCTGGAAGCCACCACGCTCAACGAATTGAAAGCCGGTACGCGCGTGAATCTGGAGATCGACCTGATTGCGCGCTACGTCGAGCGCATGATGCAAGCCGATAAGGCGTAAAGCGCATCGCATGAAGATCGCCTATTGACGGTTATCCGCAGGCAGTTGCGTTGGTAGAAAGGTGAGCAATGAATAATTGGCATCAGCTTTCCGCGCAAGAAGTGCTGACTGAACTCTCGGTCAGCACGCAAGGTTTGACTCATGCCGAGGCCGCGATGCGTCTCGCCCGCGACGGCGAGAATCGTCTGATCCCGCCCAAGCTGCGCGGCCCTTTGCTGCGCTTCCTGCTGCAATTCCACAATGTCCTGATCTATGTGTTGCTCGCCTCGGCGTGTATCACGGTTTTGCTCGCGCATTGGGTGGATACCGGCGTGATCGTGGGCGTGGTGTTGATCAACGCCATCATCGGTTTCATTCAGGAAGGGAAAGCGGAGCAGGCACTGGATGCCATCCGCCGCATGCTTTCGCCCGAGGCCACGGTGCTGCGCGAGGGCAAACGCAAGGTGGTCGCGGCGGAAACGCTGGTGGCTGGAGATATTGTGCTGCTGCAATCCGGCGACAAAGTGCCCGCCGATCTGCGCTTGCTGAACGTGAAAAATCTGCGCATCGAAGAAGCGGCGCTGACCGGAGAATCCGCCGCCGTCGAAAAAAATAGCGCAGCGGTAGATGCGCAGGCCGTGCTCGGCGACCGCTATTGTATGGCCTATTCCGGCACGCTGGTGGTGTACGGGCAGGGTATGGGCGTGGTGGTGGCCACTGCCGGCGACACCGAGATCGGGCGCATCAGCGCGCTGCTGGATGAAGTGAAAGCACTGTCCACGCCACTGTTGCGGCAGATGGAATCATTCGGGCGCTGGCTGACGCTGGTTATCCTGCTGCTGGCCGCTTTGACTTTCTTGTTCGGCTGGCAGGTGTATCACTTCGGCATCGCCGACATGTTCCTTGCCGCCGTGAGCATGGCGGTGGCGGCGATCCCGGAGGGCTTGCCCGCCGTGATGACCATCACGCTGGCGCTCGGCGTGCAGCGCATGGCAAAGTATCACGCCATTGTCCGCCGTTTGCCTGCGGTCGAAACGCTGGGTTCGGTGACGGTGATATGCACCGACAAGACCGGCACGCTCACCCGCAATGAAATGACGGTGCAGCGTGTGTTGACGGCCGATCAACTGTTTGAGGTGAGCGGTGCGGGCTATGCACCGCACGGCGGATTTGCAGTTGCAGGCAACGAGGTGGACATTGCCGGGCAGGGCGATGCGCTCGACCTGTTCCGTGCCGGACTGCTGTGCAACGATGCCACGCTGCACGAAACAGCGGGGGAGTGGCACATCGCGGGCGACCCGACTGAAGGCGCACTCATCTCGCTGGCGCGCAAAGCCGGACTGGATGCGAAATTTGAACATGAGGCACTGCCGCGCAGCGATCTGATCCCATTCGAATCCGAGCACCGTTTCATGGCGACCCTGCATCACGACCATGCCGGACAGGCTTTCATCTTCGTCAAAGGTGCAGAGGAACAGATACTGCAAATGTGCCAGCGCCAGCGCACGGCGGGCGAGGATGCGGCGCTCAACTTGGCGCAGTGGCAGGACAGGATGGAACAGACCGCTGCGCTCGGTCAGCGCGTGCTGGCGCTGGCGGTGAAAAAGATCGGGGGTGCGCAGCACGAACTGAATTTTGCCGACATGCAATCCGGCTTCACCCTGCTGGGCATGGTCGGCATTACCGATCCGCCGCGCGCGGAAGCTATCGCCGCCGTGCGCGAATGCCAAGCGGCGGGTATCAGAGTCAAGATGATTACCGGCGACCATGCTGCCACGGCCTGCGCCATCGCCGGGTTGCTGGGCATCGGCAACGGCAGTTCCCTGAGCGGCAGCGAACTGGACGCGCTGGATGACACCCAATTGCGCCAGGCCGTGCAGGAAGTGGATGTGTTTGCGCGCGCCTCGCCGCAACACAAGCTGCGCCTGGTTGCGGCGTTGCAGGCCAACGGTGAAGTGGTCGCCATGACCGGCGACGGCGTGAACGATGCACCCGCGCTGAAGCGCGCCGACATCGGCGTGGCGATGGGCAAGAAAGGCACCGCGGTGGCCAAGGAAGCGGCGAAAATGGTGCTAGCCGATGACAACTTCGCCACCATCGTGCACGCCGTGAAAGAAGGGCGCACGGTGTATGACAACATCAAGAAAGCCATCGTGTTCATCGTGCCCACCAACGGCGGCGAAGCGGGCATGGTGCTGGTCGCCGTATTGTTCGGCATGACGCTGCCGATCACACCGGTGCAAATCCTGTGGGTAAATATGGTCACCGCGATCACGCTGGCGCTGGCCCTGTCGTTCGAGCCCTCCGAGGCTGACGTGATGCAACGCCAGCCTCGCGCGGGCAGCGAGTCGCTGCTAACCGGCTTCATGCTGTGGCGCGTGGTATTTGTATCCCTGCTGCTGACCGGCGGCCCGCTCGCGCTGTTCCTGTGGGAAAGCGCGCGCGGTATCGGTATAGCAGAAAGCCGCACGGTCGCCGTCAACGCCTTGGTGGTCGGCCAGATGGCTTACCTGTTCAACTGCCGCTACCTGCTCGCGCCGGTGCGACGCTGGCAGGATTTCACCGGCAATTATTACGTGCTGCTCACCATTGCCGTGTTGGCTGTCGCACAGACGGTCTTTACCTATGTGCCTATCATGCAGCATCTGTTCGGTGTGGTTGCCATTGATGCTGCGGCATGGGCGCGCATCGCGCTGTTCGGCGTGTTGTTGTTTGCGGCGGTCGAGGTTGAAAAGGCGTTGCTACGCCGGGGCAGGGGACGGTGATTACTGCTTGGGTGGACGTAGTGCGATAACGACTACGGCAACCAGCACCACTAGAATGATGAGTTCGATGAACATAGACTGCTTTCTCATTGCGGGTAAATAGTCGCTACACAATAAACCATGTGGATGCGCTATCGCTTATCCACCCTACGCTTACTACTCGCGCCGCGCATGACAATTTCATACAATCCACGGCATGAAAAATCGTACACACCTGTCTTGTCCATCCTGCTTGTTCATTGCAGATGAATAACGACAATCGAAATGTGTTGTGTGGCATGAGCAGGGGCGTGCTGCTGGTATGCGTCTGGCTGGCGCTGTTGCCGCTATGGGCGCAGGCCGATGATGTCGGCATTTCGGCTGCCGGTCAGATTGCCCCCAAAGTTGTCGAATTGATCGCGCCCAAAGAAGTGCGCGAAGTCCTTGCCAGCTATTTTGTGTTGCCGACCAAAGTGCTGGCCAGCGAGAATGAACGCGCGGTCTTCATGCGCCGCGCGCAGCGCGAAATTCCGGAGTTGCTGGTGACGGAAGGATATTTTTCCGGCAAGGTGAAGTTGCGTTCTGTATCGAGTGAAGGCCTGCTTGAACTGGAAGTGCTTCCGGGTGCGCGCACTGTGGTCAGCGAAGTGAACATCGAATTTCGCGGCGATCTGGCGCTGCCGGATGCGACGCGCAGTGCGCGCGTGCAGCAACTGCGTGCCGCATGGCGGCTGCCGGTGGGCAAGCCGTTTCGGGCAATTGCATGGGATGATGCCAAAGCCGATCTGTTGACACAGGTGGCAAGCAAAGACTACGCAGCCGCGCGCATGGTGGAAAGCGCCGCGCAGGTGGATGCGGCCACAGCCAGCGCCCGCCTGCATATCGTGATCGATTCCGGTGCGCGCTATTTGTTCGGCGAGATGCAGGTGAGCGGGCTTGAACGTTATGAAGAATTACTGGTGACGCGCAACGCCACATTCAGTCGCGGTCAGCCCTACCAGCGCGATCTGTTGTTGGCTTTCCAAACCAAAGTGCAGAACCAGCCGCAATTCGGTTCAGTGGTGGTGAGTCTGGATACTGCAAGCGGAGTGCAAACTTCTGTTGCCGGGGAATCCGCCGTGATTATCCCGGTCAAGATCAAGATCGACGAGGCGCAATCGCGCAAGATTTCGCTGGGTGCAGGCTACAGCACCAACAGCGGCAAGCGCGGCTCGCTCAGTTATCAGAGCTACAACTTCGTGAATCAGGCGTGGACGCTGAATGGCGCATTGGTTTTGGAGCAGAACCATCAAATCTTCTCTACAGGCATAGACACGCCGCCCAATCCGCTTGGCTATCGTTTGTCATGGGTAGGCAGCACCGAGAAAACGCAGATACAGGGATTGGAAACGCGTCTGGACAAATTCGGCGTGACGCGCAGCCGCAGCCTGTTCGATATTGACAGCGGCATCAGTCTCACTTGGCAAGAGGAGCTACTCCTGCCGCAGGGCGGCATACTGGAAGATAATCTGGCTTTGGTGCTGGATTGGCGATGGTATAGGCGCAGGGTGGACAATCCCCTATCGCCCATGAACGGTGAATTGACAGAAATAAAGATTGGCGCGGCGAGCAAGGAGCTGCTGTCGGATCAGGATTTTGTGCGCAGTTATGTTCGCCACCAGGCGTGGATACCGCTTGGCGCAAACGACGTGGTTTCACTGCGTATTGAAGGCGGCTATACCGCTTCCAGATCTCGTCTCGGCATTCCGCAGGATTATCTGTTCCGCGTCGGCGGTACGCAGACCGTACGCGGTTTTGCCTATCAGAGTCTGGGCGTCAGCGAAGGCAATGCCATCGTCGGAGGGCGTGTGATGACCACCGCCAGTCTCGAATATACCCATTGGTTCGGCAGCTACGGCTTTGCACTATTCAGCGATGCCGGCGGTGCAGCTGATACGCTGCCCACGCTACACCTTTCATCGGGCAGTGGCGCGGGCATACGCTGGCGCAGTCCGGTGGGGCCGCTGGCGCTTGATTTGGCGCAAGGCAAAGGTCAACCGAGTTCGCACGTGCACTTTTCCATCGCGGTGGCGATCTGATGGCCGGGGAAAAATCACGTATGCCGTTGCGCAGCAAAGTGCTGCTGTGGCTGTTGACGCCCTGCGTAGTGGTAGCCGCTGCCGGGGGATGGTTAGGCGCCACCACCTCGGGTTTGCAATGGCTGGTCACTGTGGCAGAACGCCGCAGCGGCGGCAGTTTCAGCGCGGCTGGGATCGGCGGCTCGTTGTTTGACGCGCCCGTTGTCGGGCAACTGGTGTTGAAAGGCGACGGTTGGCGCATCACGGTAAAAGGGTTGCAAATGCACTGGCGTCCTGCGGCGCTGTTGCACAAGCAACTCAACGTGATGGATTTGTCCGCGCAGCAAATCGATGTGCTTTCGCTGCCGTCGGACCACCCCACCGTGCTGCCAACCAGCCTGATGCTGCCGCTGGAGGTGAGTATGCTGCAAATGAACATCGGCTCGCTGCGCATGTTCAGTAAGGAAGCTGCGCCAGCCGATTTCGAGGCGAGTGACATCAAGGCCAGCTTCGCCAGCGATGCGCAACATTACAATTTGAAAATGCTGCAAATCAAACTGCCTTATGGCGAGTTTGCCGCTAACGGACAGATGGCAACGCAATCTCCTTTTGCGCTGAAGGCCACAGCCACCCTGGATACGCCGCTGACGTTGTCGGGACGCAGCGAAATGCTGCATGTGGCTGCCAATGCCGATGGCGATCTGCAACATTTGGCCTTGCAGCTGTCCGGTAAAGGTGCCGGCATGAATGCGCGTGGCAACGCGCAGTTGGCACCTGTCGCTGATGTCTGGCTGAGCGGCATACAAATTCATTTCGACGGAGTCGAAGCACACTGGATTGCCGATGTCGTCCCGTCGGCCAGACTTTCCGGGAACACCGAGTGGCATGGCATCAAAGGGGGTGGCATGGAAGGCACGCTGCAACTGCACAATGCACATCCGCTGGCGTTCGATCAGCATGGAATGCCGCTGCAGGGTCTGAGTGGGCGAGTGCGCTGGGCTGACGCGCAATGGCAAGTGCGGCAAATGGATGCGAGCTTGCCGAACGACGGACACATCACCGGTGCGATGGTTTGGCACACCCTGAGCGGCAAGGGCGATGCGCACTTGCAGGTGCATGAGGTTGATCCGTCGCTGCTGCACAGCCGCTTGCCGCACACCAGGTTGAATGGAACTATCGTGCTGGGTAGCGCGGGAAATAATCAAACTGCCAAAGTGTCGTTCATCGGCGGCGATGTCGAAATGAGCGGCGAATTTCAACACCAAGGCAAACAAATCGAGATTCGCGATTTGCGTGTGGCGCGCGGTGAAACGGTGCTCAGCGGGCATGGGAAAATGGCCATGGACAGACGGCGGACTTTCCAGATGTTCAGCAAGCTGCAAAAACTCAACCTGGCGGAATTCTCAAACACTCCACACACCGATCTGAATGCCGATATGGAAGTGTCCGGCACGCTGTTGCCCGAGCCTGCCGGGATGATGCAATTCGAATTGGCCGACAGCCGCTTTGCAGAATATGAGATCGGCGGCAACGGGCATTTTGACTTCACCGGACTCGACTATGTGGTGGGCCAGGCCGAAGCGCGCTTGGGTGATAACCGTCTCGACCTGAGTGTGGCGCGCGGCACCGGAGCGGATCATTTGCGGCTGCATCTGATTGCGCCGAATCTGGCGCAAATCAGCAAAGACCTGGGCGGGCAATTGACCGGGCAAGGCGATTTGAGCGGCAGTCTGAAAGTGCCAGAATTAAACTTTTCATTGGGTGGCAAACAGCTGGCGATCTCCGGCCAGCACATAGACCAATTGGATGCGGCAGGCACGCTGAGCGAGCAGACCATGAACATGCAAATCAGCATGAATGGATATCGTAACGCGGGTGAATTGAACGTGCCGCAAGCCAGCATCGAATTCAAAGGCAGCCGCGCGCAGCACACGCTGACTGCATCCGCGCGCTTGGCGCAAGGTGCGGATGCGTTGGGCGAGGTGAGCCTGAGCGCGAACGGCGGCTTCGGCGATTTGGCGCAAGGCTGGAATGCGCTGCAATGGCAAGGTTCGCTAGCCAAGCTGGATGCGAGCGGCATCTTGCCACTGAGTTTGCTGGCCGCCGCGCCGCTGAAGTTGTCCAGGGAGACAATGCAGCTGAGCGCGGCGGATTTCACGCTGGGCGGCGGCAAGGTTCAATTGAATGAATTGCAATGGACGCCGCAACACTGGCATAGCGACGGCAAATTCAGCGGACTCAATGTGCGTGCCGTAAATATGCTGAGCGACAAGCCGCTGACGGATGCCGTCGAAACCATGCGCTTCGGCGGTTCGTGGGATGTCACGCAGGACGAACACTGGCATGGCAATCTGCAAGTGCAGCGAGAAAGCGGCGATTGGGTGATCGACAACAGTACGGGCCTGCGCCTCGGCTTGCACAGTTTGCAGATTGCGTTACGCGCAGAGAATGACCGGCTGGATGCGCGGCTGGATGCCAGCGGAGATCGTCTGGGCGAGATCGCAGCGCAGGCCAGCGTGCCGCTGACGAAGAAAGAAAGCGGCTGGTCGATGCTGCTGGAAGCGCCGCTGGCCGGGCATCTGCATTTGTCGTCGGATGACCTGTCGTGGCTGGGGTCGATGCTGGACGCCAATTTGCAAAGCGGCGGCAAGTTGAAGCTGGATGCGGATGTAGTCGGCACTGTGCAGTCGCCCCGGTTAAACGGCGAAGCGCACGGCGAAGACTTGCTCCTTGCGTTGCTCGATCAGGGCGTGCGTTTGCAGCAAGGACAATTGGCCATGCGCTTCGCACCGGATGCGGTGACGCTGGATAAATTATCTTTCAGCGCGCCTTACCCGCCGATGCCGCGCGACACTCTGCTGGGCGATTATAAATTGGTTGGCACTGCCGGACAGTTGAGCGCCAGCGGGAGTATTGACCTGCAAGGCGGCAAAGGCGATTTGCAGATCATTGCCGAACGCCTGCCCTTGGCGCAACGCCCCGACCGCTGGCTCATCGCCTCCGGCACCGGCGGCGCGAGTTATGCCAATGACGTGCTGACGCTGAAGGGCAACATCCGCGCGGATGCCGGACTCATCAATCAACTGCTGAGCAACCGTCCGAGTTGGTCTGACGATGTGCAGATAGTCGGCAAGGAACCTGCCAAAGGTTCCGGCTTGTCCTACGCGATAGAGGCGACGCTGGATTTGGGCGAACACTTTTACATCCGCGCATCGGGACTGGAAGCGCGGCTGGATGGCAAAATCGATTTGCGTGGCAATCCCGGAGAAGCACTGCGCGCGACCGGCACCATCGTGGCACAGGATGCGATGTTCGATGCTTTCGGGCAGCAACTGCAAGTGGAGCGCGGCATGGTGAATTTTCAGGGGCCACTGGACGATCCCGGCTTGAATATTCTGGCCTTGCGCACAGGACTGATCGTGGAAGCCGGGGTAGAAGTGACGGGCACAGTGCGCCATCCGATAGTGCAACTGGTTTCTACTCCAGTCGTGACGGATGCGGAAAAATTATCGTGGATCGTATTGGGGCGTGCGCCGGATAGCAGCGGGTTTGATTCATCGTTGCTGCTGGCTACCGCAGGCAATGTGCTGGGTGGACAATCCGGCGGAATGATCGGCCATGCCATCGGCGTGGACGATCTGTCGCTGCACCAAAAAGTCAGCGGCGGTGTCATGGGAGATCAAGGTGTCATGGGAAATCAAGTGGTGACCGTAGGCAAGCGCCTGTCAACGCGAGCCTATCTGAGTTACGAACAGGGCCTGACCGACGCTTCCAAGGTGGCTAAATTTACCTACACACTGACTCCGCGTGTCACCATCGTCACCCAGACCGGCACCGAAGATTCGCTCGATCTGGTGTATTCGTTCCGTTTCTACTGATTCAAATTTCCCCGCCTTTGCAGTCTTGCGAGCCAGCGAGCTTTCTGTTTTAATCGCTCCTGACGTTTTAATAATCCTTTAACAATGGAAATATAGAATGATGAAACCGGCTCAGGTGGTAAAGGCATTGGCGGCGCTGGCGCAGCCCACTCGCCTGGCGATCTACCGCCTGTTGGTGAGCACCGGCCCGGACGGATTGGCCGCCGGACAGATAGGCGCAAAACTGAAAGTGTCGCCCGCCACGCTGTCGTTCCATTTCAAGACGCTCAGCCATGCCGGGTTGGTGGAAAGCAGGCAGGACGGGCGCTTCGTGTATTACGCCGCGAACTTCACGGTGATGCACGGCATGGTGGATTACCTGACGGAAAATTGTTGCGGCAGTAATGCGAATGCCTGCAAGACGCCGGTGAAATAAGTCCTGAAGCAGGATCGTGAAAGGTACATTGATCGCAAGCCAGTAAATACGGGCATCTCCATATTGTGCATAGTGTAGATCGCCTATTTACGGGCATCTCTGGGTGATTGGTTAAAGAACTTTAATATTTGGAGAGATTGGCATGAGTGAAAAGCAATACAAAGTGCTGGTGTTATGTACCGGCAATTCCGCGCGCAGCATTCTGGGCGAAGTGCTGTTCAACAATCTGGGCAAAGGCAAGTTCAAAGCATACAGCGCGGGCAGTCATCCCGCCGGAAGCGTCAACCCGGGCGCGCTGGAGCAGTTGCAAAAAATGGGCTACAGCACCGACGGACTGCGCAGCAAAAGCTGGGATGAATTCGCCGAGTCCGGCGCGCCGGAATTCGATTTCATCTTCACCGTATGCGACAACGCTGCCGGAGAAGCGTGCCCCATATGGCCGGGCAAACCCGCCACCGCGCATTGGGGCATCCCCGATCCGGCGCATGTCGACGGTGTAGAAGAACGTCGCGCCGCATTCAAACGCGCCGCTGACCAACTGGCGCGCCGTATCCAGTTATTCATGAGTTTGCCCATAGCCAAACTGGACAAGCTCACGCTGAAAGAAAAACTGGCCGAGATCGGGCGCATCAAGGACTAAGCCATGAGCATATTCGAACGCTACCTCACCCTCTGGGTCTTCCTGTGCATCATCATCGGCGTGCTGCTGGGGCAAACTATTCCCGCACCGTTTCACTGGCTAGGCACGTTGGAAATCGCCAAGGTCAACCTGCCGGTCGGCCTGCTGATCTGGGTGATGATCATTCCCATGCTGCTGCGCATCGACTTCGGCGCATTGCACGAAGTGCGCAAACACTGGCGCGGCATCGGCGTCACGCTGTTCATCAACTGGGCGGTCAAACCGTTTTCGATGGCGCTGCTGGGCTGGCTGTTCATCCGCCATTTTTTTGCGCCGTATCTGCCAGCGGCACAACTAGACAGCTACATCGCCGGACTAGTGCTGCTCGCCGCCGCACCCTGCACCGCGATGGTGTTCGTGTGGAGCCGCTTGGTGAACGGCGAGCCGCTATTCACCCTGAGTCAGGTCGCACTCAACGACACCATCATGGTGTTCGCCTTCGCACCGCTGGTGGCGCTGCTGCTCGGCATCTCGTCCATCGTCGTGCCGTGGAATACGCTGCTGGTGTCGGTGGTGTTGTACATCGTGTTGCCCGTGCTGCTGTCGCAAGTCTGGCGCAAGCTGCTGCTGGCGCGTGGCGAAGAAGCATTGCAACGCACGCTGACCGCACTCGGCCCCATCTCCATCTCCGCCTTGCTGTTGACACTGGTGCTGCTGTTCGCCTTCCAAGGCAAAGCCATCGTCGAGCAGCCGCTGATTATTCTGATGCTCGCCGTGCCCATCACCATTCAGGTGTATTTCACCTCGGGCTTGGCGTATTGGCTCAACCGCAAATTCGGTGAAGCGCACTGCGTGGCCGGGCCCTCGGCGCTGATCGGCGCATCGAATTTTTTTGAACTCGCCGTCGCCGCCGCCATCAGCCTGTTCGGCTTCGAATCCGGCGCAGCCCTCGCCACCGTGGTCGGCGTGTTGATCGAAGTGCCGGTGATGTTGAGCGTGGTGTATATCGTAAAGCGCAGCCAGGGCTGGTATCAGGCCGGACAAGCTGAATAACTGAATATGAGCAACCCGGCGCTGCCGCAATTCCCTTGTATCCAGAATGCGTGGAATGCGCACGAAAGTGAATTGCGCAATTACATCCGGCATCGTGCCGGAGATGCACATCTGGCCGACGATCTGCTGCAGGAAATTTTCGTCAAGGCGATGCAACAGGGCAAACAGTTCTGCGCGTTGGACAATGCCCGCGCCTGGCTGTTTCAGGTAGCGCGCAATGCGCTGATCGACCAGCACCGCCTCGGGCGGAGTGTGATCGAGTTGGTGGCGGACGATATTCCCAATTCTGAACCGGCGCATGAGCCGTTGCGTGCGCTCAGTGCCTGTGTCGCACGCGTGCTGTCCGAACTTTCGCTGGAAGACCGCGACATCATTGAGCAATGCGATCTGGAAGGCGTGAAGCAGAAAGACTATGCGGCACTGCACGGCCTTTCCCTTGCCGCCGTCAAATCGCGGCTGCTGCGCGCACGGACACGCATGCGCGCCCGTATGAGCACGGCCTGCCAGGTGCAATTCGACGAACGCGGTCGGGTTGAAAGTCATATTCCGCGCAAATAGTTGCATCCTTTTGCCGCTTTGTTCGTCTCCTCAGTACCACAGACTGTTTTGGAGTTTATCGAATGTCCGACTTTGCCCTGACCTTGCCACGCCGCAGCCCGCGCACCTTTTTGTTGATCGCCGCGATAGCGTGGTTCATGCTCTACAAAACGCTGGAGCCGTTATCGCATCGGCTGGTGGATAGCTTGCCCGTCGTGCGCGGCAGCCACCTGTACGACGCGTTGCAATTTTTCCTGTACGACACGCCCAAGGTGCTGTTGTTATTGGCGGGTGTGGTCATGGTCATGGGCATGATCAATTCCCACTTCACCCCGGAACGCACCCGCGCCTTACTGTCCGGGCGGCATGAAGGGGTGGGCAATGTGCTGGCCGCGTTGCTCGGCATCGTCACCCCGTTCTGCTCCTGTTCCGCCGTGCCGCTGTTCATCGGCTTCGTGCAGGCGGGCGTGCCGCTGGGCGTGACGTTCTCCTTCCTGATCTCCGCACCGATGGTGAATGAGATCGCGCTGGCGCTGTTGTTCGGCCTGTTCGGCTGGAAGATCGCCGCGCTGTATCTGGGGTTGGGGCTGACCATCGCCATCTTTGCCGGTTTCATCATCGGCAAACTGAAGATGGAACATCATCTGGAAGACTGGGTGCGCAACATGGCGCATACACAGGCCATGGTCGGTGCAGATGAACTGACCTTGCCGGACCGGATCGAAGCCGGGTTCGCCAGCGTGCGCGAGATCGTCGGCAAGGTGTGGCTCTATGTGCTGGCCGGTATCGCAGTCGGTGCGGGTATCCACGGTTATGTTCCTGCGGATTTTATGGCGAGTTTTATGGGTAAAGAAGCCTGGTGGTCGGTGCCGCTGTCCGTATTGATTGGCGTTCCGTTGTACAGCAACGCTGCCGGTATCATCCCCATCGTGGAGGCACTGCTCGCCAAGGGCGCGGCACTGGGCACGGTGCTGGCGTTCATGATGAGCGTCATCGCGCTGTCGCTGCCGGAGATAGTGATCCTGCGCAAGGTGCTCAAACCGAGACTGATCGCCACTTTTGTTGGGGTCGTGTCGCTGGGCATCATGCTCGTCGGCTATGTGTTCAACGCGGTGGTGTGAGCAGCAATATCCGTTTGCGTCGCCCGGAATCAGGCGACGTGTTTCGAGAGGAGTAACGAAATGGAAGTGAATCGTATCGTCAGTATTTTTGCGGGTTTCATGATTATGTTGAGCCTGGGATTGGCGCACTGGATGGGGCAGGCTGATCTGTCGCATGTAAGCTGGCAGTGGCTGACGCTGTTCGTCGGGTTCAATCTGTTCCAGATGGGCTTCAGCGGATTTTGTCCGCTGGTGAAGATTCTCGGCGTATTTGGTTATGACAAGAGCAAGTGCTGCACGCCGACTAAAGATGGCAAATCCTGCTGCTGATAGGTAAGGAGAAATCATTATGAAAAACATCAAAGTCCTCGGCACCGGCTGTGCCAACTGCAAAAACACGATGAAACTGATCGAGGAAGTCGCCAAAGACAAAGGCATTGAAATCCAACTGGAGAAAGTCGAACAACTGCAGGACATCATGGCTTACGGCGTGATGTCTACACCGGGCGTGGTGGTGGATGGGAAAGTGGTGCATGCGGGCGGTGTGCCCAGCCGCGACAAGATTGGCGGATGGTTGTGATTGCTCTTGCCGCGCTGCTTACCTTCCTGCTGACCACGGTGTTTGCCATGGCGGGCGTCGGCGCGGCTTTTATTTTGATTCCGGTATTCTTGGCCTTTGGCGTGGAGCTACACACGGCCATGGCGACTGCGTTGCTGCTTAATGCAATCGCCATGTCCGTCGCTTCGGTAACCTTCATCCGCAAAGGCTTGGTGGAATGGCGGCTGGTAATCCCCATGCTGGTACTGGCGGTGCTGGCGGTGCTGGCTTCCCCCTTCGGGGTTAATCTGGCACAGGGTCTGGATCGTTCATTGCTGCTATGGCTGTTCGTTGGTTTCTTGATGTTCGCCAGTTTGATGATGTTGTTCTACCGGCCCAAGGCGAGAAGTGAAAAGGCTTCGATGGCTGCGACGTTGGCCTTGGGGCTGCCGGTGGGTGCATTGGCAGGATTTATCGGCGGTTTGCTGGGCGTAGGCGGAGGCAACATCATTGTTCCCGCATTGATCGCTGCGGGACTGGAACCCAAGCGGGCTGCGGCCAGCGCCTCTTTTGTCGTGATCTTCGCATCGCTGTCAGGGTTTCTGGCGCATGCCAGTGTTGCTCAACTCAACATGACATTGTTGGGTTCGACCGCAGTGGCGAGCGTAGTAGGTGCCGGACTGGGGGCTTGGCTGGCCAGCGAGAAAGTGGGCGGTACACAACTGAAAAGAATCATTGCGCTGGTGCTGATCGCAGTTGCCATCAAGACGGCGTGGAGTCTGCTGTGAACTGTCAATTGACCTGTCTGTGACGGGTCTGTTCCTCAACCTGAAAAAGGAGTTTTGTCATGAACGATGATCATCAAGTTCTGCTCGATACCCTCAAATTTCACGGCCACTGCTGCTGGGCCAGCGTGGCCGGTGTGCGCGTGGGTCTGGCCGCGATGCGCGTACTTGGCGTGAAGCGCTCCGGCGGACGCCAGTTGCATGCCTTCATAGAGATCGGCGATGACCACGGCGGCATGTGTTTCGGCGACGGCGTGCAGTACAGCACCGGCTGCACACTGGGCAAGGGCAATATGGAAAAGACGCTCTATGGCAAGCTGGCCGTGACGCTGATCGAACGCGTCACGAATCGCGCCGTGCGGGTGAGCTACAAACCCACGCTGCAAAAGCAGATCGGCGCATCTGCGTTCATGGTCAAGCGCGGCCAAGGAATAGAGCCCGACGAGACACCGGAGGCGGAACAGATGGAACTGGTGGACTTGATCTGGAACGCGCCCGAATCCGATGTGCTCACCGTCGAAGAAATCTTCCAGTTCAAGCGCGAGTGGTTCCCCGAAGTCATGGGCTTCGTGCCGTGTGCCGCCTGCCACGAACTTACCGCGCGGGCTTATCTGCGCGTGCTGGGTGACAAGCATGTTTGCATTCCGTGTTCGGGTTATGAGCGTTAACGGCACGGCGTTCAACACTGTGGCATCGGTCACTCAATTCAAGGATATGTCGGCATGAGTCACGATCACAATCACAACCATAATCACACTGCTGCCGGAACGACGCTAATGCTGGCCATGCTGCTCACGCTGGGTTTCGCAGCCGTCGAGGCGGGCGTAGGGATATGGGCGGGCTCGCTGGCACTGGTGGCGGATGCCGGGCACATGGTCAACGATGCCGCTGCACTCGCATTGGCCGCAGGTGCAGCCTGGCTGGCGCGACGCCCGCCTTCGCTGCGGCATAGCTATGGCCTCGGGCGCGCCGAATTCATCGCCGCACTCATCAATAGTCTGGGGCTGCTGGCACTGGTGGTATGGCTGGTGGTGACCGCGATAGCACGATTGCAAACGCCGCAAGCGGTGATGGGCGAGGCGGTCTCCATCACAGCCGCCATCGGTTTGGCGATCAACCTGCTGGTGGCATGGCTGCTGGCGCGCGGCGAGAAAAATCTCAACACCCGCGCCGCCATGCTGCATGTAATGGGCGATCTGTTGGGATCGGTGGCGGCGCTGCTCTCAGGTCTGGTGATTACTTTCACCGGTTGGACTCCGATTGATCCGCTGTTGTCGCTGCTCATCGGCGCACTGATTCTGTTTTCCAGTTTGCGATTGCTGCGCGAGGTGCTGCACGGCCTGATGGAAGGCGCACCGTTCAGCGTTGATCCGCAAGAAGTGGGGAAAGCGCTTGCTGCCCTACCCGGCGTGGCTTCGGTGCATGACCTGCACATCTGGTCGGTGAAATCCGAAGAGCCGCTGCTTTCTGCCCATCTGGTGGTGCGCGATGCAAGTCAGTGGGAAAGTGTGCTGCAAGCCAGCCATGTCATGTTGATCGAACGCTTCGATATTCATCATGCCACGCTGCAACCTGAATCCATGACACGTACCGTGCAATGGCGCGATGTGCCGAAGTGCGATCATGACCATTGTTGAGGAAGCACAGCGAAGCTCTGAGTCTATCCAGGTTGAAGGAGACGAGGCAACGCTAACTTTTTTCAGCCAGACAGCGCATCACCTGATGCCACCCGGCTTCGGCATCGGCGCCCACTTGGTCGAATACCGCTTACAGTTGTTTCATTTGCGTGCCGCTGAGTTGCGCTTCCAATTTAGCGCCGCTGGCGGTGAGCGAGAGTTGCCGCACGCGCCCGTCGTGTTCCGCCGTGCCCATCGCGATCAATTTTATTTTGCTCGACTGACGCAACGGCGCGTTGAGGAACACCAGCAAATTGTTGACGGAAATCTGGTAGTTGCGTCCGGCAAAATACAGGATGAGGTGAGTAGTTGCGATAACACCATTGCTTTAGTAGGTGGTAGTTATCTGTTACGCCAGCAAGGAGCAGGCAGTGATAGGTTTTGCGAAATGAACTGTGTTGCTGCGCTTATTTGCTTGAACCCGAATAACCTCGGCTCTGTGAGCTGATTCTCAGAAGATTGCGGACAAGTTCCCTATCCAAAATTATGACGTGATAGATAACTTGCCCTGCCTCAGACCACAAATTTGTGGGTTACGGCATTAAGATTGCGTGCAGCTTCGATCATGCGTTCAGTCTCCGTTACGCATGAGGCCGTGTGCTTTGCGACGCTGTCTGTGCACTGTGCATTTTCCGCAATGCGCGAGCGCACGATGCCGACCAGCATCTGCTGATCGTCGGCAGCATCGCGTACATTTCCCACTGTACGTTTCATGGCCGTGGTGGCTTGCTCGATTTGTACGAAGGTTTCGGAAGATAGCTTTGACGCTTCAAGTCCAGTGTGTACCGCGCCAGCATTTTCATTCGACAGCAACACGGTGGATGCGACATCCTTGCTGACTTGCTTCAGTACATTGTCGATGCGCTTGGTGGCTTGTGCTGCCTGTTCCGATAACTTCCTCACTTCATCGGCGACGACAGCGAAGCCTCGTCCCTGTTCGCCAGCACGCGCTGCTTCGATCGCCGCATTCAGGGCGAGCAAGTTGGTTTGCTCGGCAATGGCGCGGATATCGGCGACTGCGGCTTCGACTTGCTTTGCGCTAGCATTCAGACTGTCGGCATTGGCTGAAATTTTGTCACTGGCGGCATTTAGCGCTGAGATGGCCTGCTCGGTGGCTTTGACGTGGGTAAAACCGTTGCGAACCAGTTCGTCGGCAGATGAAGCACTTATTCCTGCTTCGTCCGCCAAGGTCAGGATGGCATTTGACTCCTCAGCCAGACCGTTGACGACCTTGAGTATTTCACCGGCATTGGTGCCATGCTCAATCATATTACTGTTCATCTGGGACATAGAAGTGCCAATCTCTCTGGCAGTGGTATCGACCAGACTTGCTGATTGCCCCATGTCGCGCACGGTGTCGCGCAGGCTTGTGGTCATGGCATCAAAACCTTCGGTGATTTCGCCGACCGTATCGCGGCTGCGTATGCCGCATCCTTCACGCAAGTCGCCTTTGCGTATGCGGTCGGAGGCGAGGGCAACCTGACGCAATTTACTAATGAGCAGCCACTCCAGAAGTTTGTGATTGACGATGCCGATGGTGATGCCAGCGATCACGCAGCCGACACAGAACCAGAGCAGCATGCCCTCTTTCCAGTTGACAAAAAAGCTCGCATAAAAAGGAAAAACCAGCCCCATGCTCAATCCAAAACCAAGGAAGGAGTATTTAATTTGTTTGAGAATTGAGGAAGTATTTCGGCTCATAACAAATCCTTTAAAGTCGTGGTTGTTGATACAGTACTATTTAAGTATACAGGCTACCTATCGGCAAGAACGGGTGTGACTTTAGATAAATTGCAACCGATTGGTGATTTCGCCATATCAGCTTGGTGCTTGGCGGGCAGGGAAAGATTAATTGAGAAATAGAACCTGTCCATACAGAAGAGGAGTGGGCTAAATTAAAGAATATAGCTTTCACCACAGAGACACTAGAGAAAGGTAGGGCGCATAACCATGCGCACCTTGGTTTCCATTGCGTATCTGTACTGAAATCGTTGTTGAGTTGTCGTTTTTCAGAGTTAGACATTCCCCCCGCCAGCCTTTAGACTTGCGCACTTTTTTCACAGGCTTCAATCATGTCCGACGACCTCGAACAACCCATTAAAGAACCAGCCACTGTTTCGCGCGATCTGATTACGCGCGAAGTGGCGCGCCGCCGCACGTTCGGCATCATTTCCCACCCCGACGCGGGCAAGACTACGCTCACCGAAAAGCTGTTGCTGTTTTCCGGCGCGATCCAATTGGCTGGCGCGGTGAAGGCGCGCAAGAGCGGACGCCATGCGACCTCAGACTTTCTGGAGATCGAAAAGCAGCGCGGTATTTCCGTCGCCAGCTCGGTGATGCAATTCGAATATCGCGACCATGTGGTGAACCTGCTCGATACACCGGGTCACCAGGATTTTTCCGAAGACACTTATCGCGTGCTTACCGCCGTGGACTCGGCGCTGATGGTGATCGACGCGGCCAAAGGCGTGGAAGCGCAGACCATCAAGCTGCTGGACGTGTGCCGCATGCGCGACACGCCCATCATCACTTTCATGAACAAGATGGACCGCGAGGTGCGCGATCCGCTGGAACTGCTGGACGAGGTCGAGTCGGTGCTCAACATCCAGTGCGCACCAGTGACCTGGCCGGTCGGTATGGGCAAGACCTTCCGTGGCGTGTATCACCTGCTGCGCGACGAGATTCTGCTGTTCACGCCAGGCGAGGAGCGCGCCGATGGCAAGGTCGAGGTCATCAAGGGCATAGACAATCCTGTGCTGGCCGCACGCTTCCCGCTGGAGATCGAGCAGTTGAAGATGGAAGTGGAATTGGTGAACGGCGCATCGCATCCCTTCGATTTGCAACGCTTCCTCGACGGCAAACAGACGCCGGTGTTCTTCGGCTCCGCCATCAACAACTTCGGCGTACGCGAGATTCTCGATGCGCTGCTGGACTGGGCGCCCGCGCCGATCGAGCGCGATGCCACGGCGCGTACGGTGAACCCCACCGAGCAGGCGTTCTCCGGCTTCGTGTTCAAGATTCAGGCCAACATGGATGCCAATCACCGCGACCGCATCGCCTTTCTGCGAGTGTGCTCTGGCCATTTCGAGCGTGGCATGAAGATCAAACACCTGCGCATTAACCGCGAGATTCGCGTGTCCAACGTGGTGACCTTCATGGCTTCCTCGCGCGAACAGGTGGAGGAAGCCTATGCCGGCGACATCATCGGCCTGCCCAACCACGGCAATATGCAGATCGGCGACAGCTTTTCCGAAGGCGAACTGTTGCAGTTCACCGGCATTCCGTATTTCGCGCCGGATTTTTTCCGCTCGGTACGCATTCGCAATCCTCTCAAGGTGAAGCAGTTGCACAAAGGATTGCAGCAGCTCGGCGAAGAAGGCGCAGTGCAAGTGTTCAAACCGATGGATGGTGGCGATCTGATTCTTGGCGCAGTCGGCATGTTGCAATTCGATGTGGTGGCCAGCCGCTTGCAAGGCGAATATGGCGTGGATGCGATGTTCGAAGGCACCAGCACCACCAGCGCGCGCTGGGTGACTTGCGACGACAAAAAGATACTAAGTGACTTCGAAAAAGCGCTGTCGCACAACCTCGCCATCGACGCAGCTGGCAACCTGGCTTACCTCGCGCCAAACAAAGTCAACCTGAAGCTGACGCAAGAGCGCTGGCCCAAGGTGGTATTTCACACCACGCGCGAACACGCGGTGAAGTTGTGATGCAACAACTCGAATTCCAACTGCGCGGAGAATTTGTCGAGCTGAACCAACTGCTCAAGCTTGCTGGCGTGTGCGACAGCGGCGGTGCGGGCAAGGCGCTGGTGGCTGAAGGTGTGGTGTCGGTTGACGGGCAGGTGGAGTTGCGCAAAACCGCCAAGATTCGCGCCGGGCAGGTGGTGAGTTTGGGCGACGTGCAGATTAAGGTTTTGGCATAAGTTGTGTTGTACATTTCCCATAACGTTATCATTCCCGAACGCGAGATTGAGCTGACTGCCGTACGCGCACAAGGTGCGGGCGGGCAGAATGTGAACAAGGTATCGAGCGCGGTGCATTTGCGTTTTGATGTTGGTGCTTCATCTTTGCCGTCTGATTTTAAACAACGCCTGCTGCAACTCAACGATCAGCGCATCACCAAAGACGGCGTGGTCATCATCAAAGCACAGGAATACCGCAATCAGGAACAGAACCGTAATGAGGCATTACGACGCTTGAAAGCGTTGCTGTTATCTATCGCCGTAAAACCCAAACCGCGCATTGCCACCAAGCCTTCGCGCAGCGCGCAACGGCAACGTGTGGATAGCAAGGTCAGGCGTGGAGCAACGAAATCGTTGCGCGGCAAGGTGATGGAATGATGAAAGGGTTAAGTATCTATGGCAATTAAAGCAACCATCTTCAAAGCTAATCTGCAAATTGCGGATATGGAGCGTCACTACTATCAGGATCACTCACTCACCATGGCGCGGCATCCGTCGGAAACGGACGAGCGCATGATGGTGCGTCTGCTGGCGTTTGCCTTGCATGCGCACGAGTATCTGGAGTTTGGTCAGGGCATGACCAACGATGAAGAGGCGGACTTGTGGTTGAAGGATTTGACCGGGTCAATCGAGCTGTGGATCGATGTCGGCATCCCCGATGAGAAGCTGATTCGCAAAGCGTGTGGTCGTTCTAATCAAGTACTGGTGTATTGCTATGGCGGGCGCGTGGTAGACATGTGGTACGCGCAGAACGCGGCACAGTTCGGGCGCCAGAAAAATCTCGGCATCATCAATCTGCCCGTGGCAAGCACGCAGGCACTCGCCAAGTTGGTGCAGCGCAACATGAATCTGCAATGTACCATTCAGGATGGACAGGTGTGGCTGAGTGATGGCAGCACCAGTGTGCAGGTGGAGCGGGTGGTGCTGAAACAATCGCCGAGCGTGAGAGTAAACGAATAATTTTTACTGGACGAAATCCAGATCGGCGACAAGCAGATGATGGTCGGATGACTGGGTAGGAACCACTGCATGACCGACCAGCTTCAGTTGGCGGTCAAAGAATATGTGGTCAAGCACGTATGGCCTGCGCCGCCATGTAATCTCTTTAGTCTGCGCCGTCCGATAACCTTCCTGTGCGAATTGCTCAACTAATTCAAGGTGTTTGCTGACGTTGAAGTCGCCGCCCAAAATAGTCGGAATGCGCGATTTATTTAATTGTTCGATAACCAACTTGCGTTGTTCAGTATGTGTTTCGCAGGATGAGTTGAGCATGAAAAAAGCCAGCAAATGCGTGTTGAAGATTTGCATTTCGCGTCCGGCGATAGTGGTTTTGGCGCCGATGAGCAAGCGGTCGGTGGGTGTTTTGGATTCGCCGTTGAATTCAAATTTTACCGGCGGCGAAGGCAGCTCCAGACGGAACAGATCGTACAACGGGGTCTTGGAGAAGATCGCCAAGCCAATGCCGAAAGGTAACTCACGCGGGTCGGCTTTCGGATAGGCAAAGTGGCCGTGATAACCGGTGAGTGCTTGGCTGATCCTGGTGTAATTGGGAGGAGGGACTATCTGTTCGCCGCCAGGTTGGGCCTGTTCCACTTCCTGCAACAACACGATGTCGGCATCATGGTGCAATATCTCGGCAATCGCCTGCTTCAAGTCGATTGGTGCATTGTCTGGATCATCTTCATCCCAGATTTGGCCGAACTGCATGTTGAACTGCAATACTTTAAAAGTAGCCATTTTTCATTTTTTGAAAAAGTTCAGCTGCAACTTTATAGAAATGGAAAACAAGAATCAAGAAACAAATTTTAAATCTTCCCTATTTTTCATGCGGTTCCAAACAAATATTGCTTTCGTTTCTTATCCGGGAAACGTTCGATAGCGTAACGCAGCATGGTGCGCGGCATATTACGGTAGTGCAGTTTCAGGAAAGCCTCTTCGACTGCAATATCGCGCTTGCCCACCTCGCGCAACATCCATCCGGTCGCCTTGTGTATCAAATCGTGTCCATCTTGCAGTAATATTTCGGCGATGTGTAAGGTGTCGTCGAAGTCGTTCAATCGAATAAAGTGCAAGGTGGCAACAACCGCGATGCGTCGTTCCCACAATATGGTTGAACGCGCCAGCTTGTACAGAATCTTGCGCGTGCGCCCTTGCAAATAATGGCCGACGATGTGTGGTGCGGAAATATCCACCAAGTCCCAATTGTTGATGCGGTGGGTGTTGTGCAGATAGAGATCGTAAGCTGCTACTTGTTGTTCACCCGATCCGCACTGATAAAACTGCATCAACAGCAACAGCGCGAACAGTCGCTCTTCGTGGTAAGACGAATCCAGCAAAACGCCGATGGTATTAATGTCGGCATCGCGATGTTGTTTCGCCAGCGCACGCAATGGCGGCACCTTGATGCCGAGGAATACATCTCCTGCGCCATACTGCCCCGCCCCTGTTTTGAAGAAGCGTTGCAAGATGGCTGCCGCTTCGGGCGAGGCGAGGGCTCGCAGTTCTTTACTGATTTTTGAGGCTGCCATATCCACAAGTTATAGCTTGATATTATTTGTGCCGTGTAATGGAAGCGGTCAAGCATTCATATTGTTATTTTCGTCACGGCTTGCCCAAATCTTTATTTAGCGACTCGATGCGACGGTTGGCATTTCTGCTTAATTCGTGATTGGGATATTTGGAGACAAAATCGCTATACAGTTTTCTCGCCGCTTCCTTGTCCTTGAGTTTGTTCTCGGTGATGTCGGCGTTGTTGAATTGTGCCTTGATCGCTTCATCGTCTTGCGGTGCAAAAGCGACGATGCGGTTGTTGATATCTATGGCGGTTCTCCAATCTTCCGTGGTAAGCATGGCTAGGCGTTCGGCGGCCAACAGCGCTTGCAAGCCATCCGCACCCTTGGCGAGGTCGGCGATTTTGAGATAGCTGTCAATTGCGCGCGCGGGCTGGTTGGTTTTGTTTTGCTGGATATTTGCCATCGCGTGCAAGGCGCGCAGCACGAGGGGAACATCCCGGTAATGCGCCACGATAGCCTCGTAGGTTTTGATTGCGTTCGGGTAGTCCTGCAAATCCACGTCATAAGTGGCGCCGAGCAACTCATAGGCTTGCTTCGCTTCTGCTGAATCCGGGTATTGTTCAATCAATTTGCTGTAGGACTTAGCGGCCTGATCGAAGGCCTTCTGGCTATCGTGTTGCACATTGCCGATGGACAACATGCTATCCGGGCGCAATGGACTGGATGGGTACATTACCAGCATCTTGTCGAGGCGATAAAGTGCAATCTGTGCATCCACCAGCATTGCCTGCCGCGCCAGCGCATGTTCGATCATATCTTCCTGCAACCAGCTTTGATTGCTGACCAGAAACGAAGCGCAAGCCTCGGTGATGGGGGCCGCAAAGTCTTTTTCGGTATTGTCGCCCAGATAGCGCAGCATGCCGGCCAGCCGCTCATCATGGTCGCCTTGTAATTTGCCGAGTTGCGCCGTCATGGCCTTCAGCGCGTCGCTATTTTTTTTCAGATCATCGTCTGCCAGAGCCCGTAATTGTTTGGTAGCTTCCTTACTGAAAGGCGAATCGGGATAAGCTGCCTGCAACAACAGCCAATCGATGGCGGCTGCGTAGTGATTATCGGTGCGTTGATGCACCTGCGCCATGAGATTGAAAACCTCGGCGGTTTCAGGATGTTCGGGGAATCGTTCTGAAAAATGACGCATATCGGATAACAGATCGCCATCAATGGGTTTTGACGAAGAGGAAAGTAACCGCGAAAAGAGATTTTTTGAAGGCATCGTATTCTTGACGGTGGTTCGGAAAAGCTCCACACGTTGCAGAGCCAGATTTTGTTGCGCGGCTCTTAATTGGGTTGCGGGTGTTTCTGTCGGTGGTTTGGGCGGAGCGGGTGGAGGGCAATCTACGACGCGTGGTGCTGCGGGGATATAGATCACCGGCGCTTCCACCTGAACAGCTGGCGCGGGTGTAGCTTGACTTGGTGCGGCAGCAGGGGTGGACTGAGCGGGGATGTTGGCTGTTATGGCGGCAGGTGCAGGTTGTGCGACAGCGCTATCAGCGGCAGGAGGGGTTGGCTGAACGGATACAGGTTCTGTTATCGGAGATGTTGGCGGTGCAGAGGCAGTAGTAGGTGCGGGAGGTGTCTGCGGAGTGGCGGCCTCATCAATCGCCATTGCGGGCGCAAGTACAAAGCATAGCCATAAAGCCAATGTAAACTGTCTCATTTATTCCCCCTGTGAGCTGATTGCGATTATTTAATCGGGCTGAGGATAGCAGTCACTCTGCACGGATTCAACCAGTTATATTCTCCAGTGCGTAATCTGGGCACGGAGCGTAAAAATTTACTAAAGAAACTCAATATCGTGCCGATAACAAACTCAAGGGATAGAAGTGTGTATGTTCCTATCAATGTGAAGGAGAGCAGCTATGTCAGTCAATCCGGTTAATTCAAGCAGTAACTACGTATCTCAGGTTCAACCCCAGCCCCAATCCAACGCTGAAAGGGTTGCAGAAAAAGAGAACGACGGAGATAGTGATGACGCTAAAAAAGCGGCACAGGCAGCGGTAGTGCAAAACACCCCCAAACCTACTGTAAATACGCAAGGGCAGACAGTCGGAGCCGTTATCAGCGTCAAAGCCTGAGCACGGTTTACCAGAAAAACGTTGTATGGACGGGCGCGGTTGAGAGACCGTGCCCGTTTTTGTCTTCAGCGAATGGTTTTCGAAATCGTCTTCCGTGCGAGTTATCGATATAGCGCAGCGGGAAACTGCTACCGTTAGTACAGTAACAATTCTAGAATGTCGTTTCCTAAACGTTGGAAACTAACGATGAAGCCAACCTCCTCAATCCGCTACGTGAAAGCTGCAATATGGCTTACGTTGTGCGCAAACGTTCGCATAAATGGCTGTCGTAAATGAATAAAGCCTTCACCCGCGAAAACGACGACGCTGACGACGATGAACCCGCGTCGTTGCCTGCGCTGCCTGGGGGCACCAAAAACTATATCACCCCGACTGGTTATCGCTGCCTGAAGGAGGAATACCTGCAACTGCTGAACGTGGAGCGTCCAGCGCTGGTGCAGACTGTTTCCTGGGCGGCTTCCAACGGCGACCGTTCCGAAAATGGCGATTACATCTACGGCAAAAAACGCCTGCGCGAGATTGACCGCCGCCTGCACTTTCTCGCTAAGCGGCTGGAAAATTCCGAAGTGATTGACCCGGCGCAGCGCAAAGATTGCGAGCAAGTATTCTTCGGCGCGACGGTAACGGTGTGCCACGAAGACGGCAGCGAACGCACCTACAGTATCGTCGGCATCGATGAAGCGAACGCTAGCAAAGGCCATATCAGCTGGGTGTCGCCGCTGGCGCGCGTGCTGCTTAAGGCACGCGAGGACGATACCATTATGCTGCCGCTACCCGAAGGTGTGGAGGAACTGGTGGTGGTCAAAGTGGTTTATTGCGAGATTGATTTCAGTTAAGGAGTCCGCCATGAAATACTTCGAATTCAAAGTTTGCACCGCCTTGCTTAACGAGTTTAGTGCGTTGGTAATAACGGGCTTGCTGTGATGCCTACACTGGAAACTTGGGAACTGCTGAGTTATGTGGTGACCGTAATCGGTCTGCCGCTGGCGATTACGGTATTCATTTTCGAACAGCGCAAAGAGCGCGACAACCAGGAATTCCTCAAGATAACCCCGATCTGCGCCTGTTCGCCACCGAAGAAACTCCCGCCTTGTCGGCAGAACAACGCGAGCGCATGTTCATCATTTTTAGTATGCTGATCTCGCTGTTCGAGCGCGCGTACCTGCTGCTCTACGAAGAAAAAATGACTGCGAAACAACTGCGCCGCTGGCGCTCTTGGGAAGACTACATGGGCGAATGGTGCGAACGCGCCGACTTCTGCGCTGCATTACCTGCCCTGTTGCGCGGCGAAGACCCCGCATTCGCAGAGCACATTCAGAGATTGGTGAAGAGTCATAGCTGACACAGTTGCGCCTTGGTGGATGCCGCAAATGCGCTGGTTTTGCAATTCAAGAAAGTTGTCTAGCCCGCAAGCCAATAGGGACGGCAATCTCCGTCAAGCTAATGATGTAGATCGCCTATTGACGGGTGTTGCGGAGAAGGTGGTCAATCAAACCAATGCGGGAATCGCGAGCAGCTTAAGATTCAAGTCGTTCAGCCAAGAGTATCCTGTGCTCAGTTGAGACTGAGACTCGGAGTTTCCAATTTCTTTGGGCCAAAGACGCTCTGCTTCTTGTATCAGCGATTTGAATTGCCAGATTGCTTCGTCCAGCAGCGGGGCGAAATCATTAATGCATTCAGGATCATCGGTTATCATTTGAATCAGACTATCAGGTTCCCGCGGATCGAAGCCGGCAGAAAGCAAATCCATCCGTAAGGCAACGAGTCTTTTGTTAGCGAAATCAATTATTTTGTCGTTTATCGCTGAATTAGCATAGTGATCCAAGTCGGCAAACATTATGGCAATAAGTTTGACTTTAGCAATTAACTCGCCAATATCTTGATTGGCTGATTCATCGTGCTGGAGTGAATGGTCATTTAAAATATTCAGGTGGCCGATAAGTCCCGGGCCGTATTGCTTGAAGTTGAGTTTGAGCATCACTTCGAGCTTTTTCCATTGTCCTGTCGTCTGCCCAGGATCGAAAGCTTTGGCGGCAAGCTCGGCGACTGCCAAAATCTGTCCATAACGACTAATCTTGGTTCCCATCAGACCTCTGGGATAACCCCGGCCATCCATCCGTTCATGGTGTTCGAGAACGGCTTCAGCAATGTGCTTATTCAGTTGTGGAAATTCGTGCAACAACAGGTAGGCCGTGAGCGGGTGAGCGTAAAGATGCCGCCGCTCGTCATTGGTCATTTTGTGTGAGGATTCAAGCAATATTGGGTCGATATGCAACAAGCCGATGTCATGGAACAGGGCGGCCATAGCTACCCATTCTTCCTCATGCTCGTTCATTCCGTCGCAACTGGCCAAATAGATACTTAGTACAGCAAGAAGCAGGCTATGGTCATAAATGCTGCGAAATTTCTCGCGAGCCACTGTTAGCTTGAATGCCAATTGATGAGGAATGTCGATGCCAAGAAAGACGCGCTGGTATGCGTTTACTGTGTTGATTTTGTCCATCATCACCTTCAGCCGATCATTTTTGGCGGCCAACTCGCGCAAGTCGTCGAGGATGAGTTCATTGTTAAGCGTATGTTCCATTGTTACCGCCAACTCCATGGACGGTAACAACGTGTGGTTGAGCAGTCGATCAAGTAATCCACTGGTGATTTGAATTCCCGTCGCTACTAGCTTTATGCCGCTCTCGGAATAAATGTCGCGAATTGCGACGATTTTGCGAGTATCTCCAAGCTCGGCAACAGCCTTGATGAAAAAACTATTATCGGGTTGGCTCTGCAGCGGGTTCATTTTGAAGCACTACGTTCCAGCACTGCCGCGAAGAATCCGTCGGTGTTGTGCAATTGTGGTGTGAGTTGTAGATAGACGCCCATCGGTAGGTCGATGTGATGTTGGCGGATCACTTCCCCAGCGGGCAGCAGGGTAAAGTCGGGATGGGTGGCGAGGAAGGCTTCGACGATGGCCTGGTTTTCTTCGTGCAGCAGGCTGCAGGTGGCATACACCAAACGTCCGCCTTGATTCAGCAGGCGCGCGGCGGAGGCGAGGATGGCGGCTTGTTTGACGTTCAGCTCGGCTACGCTTTGCGCGGACTGGCGGTATTTCAAATCGGGGTTACGGCGCAGGGTGCCGAGTCCGCTGCATGGCGCATCGACCAGCACGCGGTCGATCTTGCCCGCGAGGCGTTTCACTTTGTTGTCGTTTTCGTGCGCAATCAGTTGCGGTTGCACGTTGCTCAAACCGGAGCGCTTCAGGCGCGGCTTCAGGTTGGTAAGACGCTTTTCGGAAATGTCCCACGCGTAAAGGCGTCCTTGCGAATTCATCATCGCGCCCAGCATCAGCGTTTTGCCGCCCGCGCCCGCGCAGAAGTCCACCACCATATCGTTGCGTTTCGGCGCGAGCAGCAGGCCGAGCAGTTGGCTGCCTTCGTCCTGCACTTCAAATTTGCCGGTGAGGAACAGCGCGTGTTTGTTCAGCGCGGGTTTGTATTTGAGGCGGATGCCCATTGGCGAATAAGGCGTGGCTTGCGCGTCGAATCCGTCGGACTGCAACGATTGCAGCACTTCGTTGCGTCCGGCCAACAGGGTGTTGACGCGCAGGTCAAGCGGGGCGGGCTGTTGCATGGAGCGGCCCAGTTCCAGAATCTCGGCATCGCTGTGGTGCGGGCGCAGTTTTTCGACGATCCAATCCGGAAATTCAGCTTGGATGGAAAGCGGCAGTTCGTTGACGTTGATGCTCTTCACGCTGCCTAGCCAGTCTGCTTCTTTCGCCTTCAGCAGTGGTTCCAGTTCGCGCAGGTTGTAGCCGCCGAATTTCACCCAATAAGCCAGTGCCATACGGCGCGCGGTGGCTTGTCCTTTGTCGTTCAAGGTGCAGGCGTGTTCGAGGAGCAGGCGGTGACGCAATGTGCCGAACAGCGTCTCGGCTACCAGCGAACGCTCGTTGGAGCCGATGCGCTCTTCCTGGAAAAAATGGCGCAACACGGCATCTGCCGGATGCTCCATTTTCAGCGCGGTGCGCAGGGCTTGGATGACGAGATCGAGGCGGTATTCAGTGAGTAGCATTTGTGTTGATTTCCTGTGGCGCGTCTCCGACGCGGGTGATGTTATTCGGATAGTTGGGCAAGCTTTGGTGCCCACGCTGAATCACCTATTTGTTAAACGCAAGGGTGCAAAAGCGTGCACGCCTTGCCAACGACTTACGGGACGATGTTCAGGCTGGTGAGCACCTGCACCAGTTTTTCGCCTGTATCTTCCGTCAACACGATTCTGCATGGCATGAATTCGTGATCGACGGCCAGCCATATTTCGGATTTCCATGCAGTGCGCTGAGGCGGGGTAGACAGGTAGTAGCTCTTTAGCGAACCGAAGGGAACCTCCACTGTTTGTCCGGTTTGCAATTGGTAGTGATAGGTATCCAGTTTGCTGCCGTTGGTCATGTTGATATTAAACTCGGCCTTGATGAGCGGGGGGGCGGCCACAAATTGATACATGACGCTCAGGCGATCTTGCGTGTCATCTGGCAGGACAAGCTGGCGTATTCCGGATTTGTCGCTCAACGTCAGCTGCATGTCGTCCCAGTCGAATTCAGCAGAATTATTCTTTGCAGTATCGTGTACGCGTTTATGGGTGAACTTGAGCGGGCGTAATCCACTATCATCAATCTTGCCTTCGCTGGTAACTATAATGGTTTCCGGCTGAAATAGCGCCAGCATGGGGACGGGTTTGGTGACGCTCTCAATGTGGTAGCGATCGTCGGTGCGGACGAAAATCTCTTTGACTTCAGCGAATTTAATTCCTCTGGTCAGCACGTCATACGTGGCTTCGATGCGGGCGGGTACCTCTGCCCATAACGCGGGAGACACACAGAGCATGAGAAGTGACAACAGTATGCGCATGCTTCAATCCAATCCGGGTGAAATGAGTGTGGCGCCGACCTGTTCGAAGTGATCGGAGGCGATACGTCCAAGCTCATCCAGCCACAGTTGCTTGTTGCATAGCCAGCGTACGGCCTGCTGCAACACGCGATGTTCTTCATGCAATACGCGCGCCGCCAACGATGCGGGGGAGTCGTTGATGAGCACCGGCACGGCAGCCTGAATGATGATAGGGCCATTATCCAGATCGGAGGTGACGAAATGTACGGTGCAGCCGTGAATTTTCACCCCGTCCCGCAACGCGCGTTCATGCGTGTTCACCCCGGCGTAAGCGGGCAGCAGCGAAGGATGGATATTGATGAGGCGACCGGCATAGTGCTCGACGAAGCCATTGGTCAGGATACGCATGAATCCGGCGAGTACGACTAAATCGGGTTGGAAGCTATCAATTTCTTTTGAGAGGGCGGCATCGAAACTCTCACGCTCGGCGAAGTCGCGGTGCGACACGACCGCAGTAGTAACGTGGTGCGCCCTGGCGATCTTCAAGCCTTGCGCATCGGAGCGGTTGCTGATAACCGCCACGACCTGACACGGCAGCTTGGCTTCCAGCAAAGCCTGCATATTGCTGCCGTGACCGGAGATGAGGATGACGATGCGTTTCATGGTTTAACGTACTTGCGTTTGATGTTCGTCGCCGTTGCGGGCGCGGATGACACCGATGCGCGACACGCTTTCGCCTGCGGCTTGCAGATGCTTGATCGCCGCATCTGCATCCTGCGCGCCGACAACGACCACCATGCCGATGCCGCAATTGAAAGTGCGGAACATCTCTTGCGCATCGACATTGCCTTGCGCGCGCAGCCAGTGGAACAGCTTCGGCATCTGCCAGGTCTTGCTGTCGATGTCGGCCACCACGTTCTGTGGCAACACTCGCGGCACGTTTTCGGTGATGCCGCCGCCGGTGATGTGCGCCATGCCTTTCACGGTGACTTGTTGCATCAGGCTCAACAGCGGCTTCACATACAAACGTGTGGGCGCCATGATGCAGTCGGCCAATGTGCGTTCGCTGTCAAATTTGGCGTTCAGGTCGGGCTTGCTGCGCTCAATAATTTTGCGTACCAGCGAATAGCCATTGGAGTGCGCGCCATTGGATGCCAGTCCCAATATCACATCGCCTGCCACGATATGCTCTCCGGTGATGATCTTGCTCTTTTCTACCACACCCACGGCAAAGCCAGCGAGATCGTATTCGCCCACCGGATACATGCCGGGCATCTCGGCAGTTTCGCCACCGATCAAGGCGCAGCCGGATTGTTCGCAGCCGGCAGCAATGCCTTTGATGACTTCGGTGGCGGCGGCCACGTCGAGTTTGCCGCAGGCAAAATAGTCGAGGAAGAATAGCGGCTCGGCACCCTGCACCAGAATATCATTCACGCTCATGGCAACTAGATCAATGCCGACGGTGTCGTGGCGATTCAGTTCAAATGCCAGCTTGAGTTTGGTGCCCACACCGTCAGTGCCGGACACCAGCACGGGCTCTTTGTACTTCTTGGAGATTTCGACTAGACCGCCAAAGCCGCCAATGCCGCTCAACACTTCGGGGCGCATGGTGCGCTTGGCAAAAGGCTTGATGTTCTCGACCAGTTGGTCACCCGCATCGATGTCAACGCCCGCATCGCGGTAGGAAAGGCTGTGGGGAGTAGTGCTCAAGTTGAGTTCTCGCTTTCTAAAAGGTAAAGTGCAGCACGTTTCTTAGCCGCGAATTTTACCCGAAATGACACTATCCCGCATTGCCGCCTTACGCTGCTTGACCATCGCCGTCGTTTCGCGCCCAGCGCGAGCGGTGGATAATGAACCATGACCCAATTGCTGTTGGGCATCGCTCCCGAATGGATTCCGACGCTGAACAACTTCGTGGCCGGGCGCAATGTGGAGCTGGTGTCGGCGCTACACTTGAGATTGGGCGGAAGCTGCATCTTCATTTGGGGCGAGGCAGGCAGCGGCAAGAGCCATTTGCTGCAAGCGACTATTGAATGCGCTCGGGCTGCCGGACAATCGGCAGCTTATGCCTGCGGCGCAGTACCACAAGCCGCGCAAGTGGTGGCGATCGATGATGTGGAACAACTGGACGATGCGGCGCAAATCGACTTGTTTGCCTTGTACAACCGCATGCGCGAAAGCAGCGCGATGTTGCTGGTGAGCGGTACACAAGCACCGGCTTTCCTGCCATTGCGCGATGACCTGCGCACGCGTTTGGGCTGGGGCCTGGTATACCAGGTGCATGCTTTGAACGATGCCGAAAAAACCGAGGCACTGCGCCAGCACGCGCTGGCGCGCGGATTCGATTTGCCGCCCGAAGTGACCACCTATCTGTTGCGTCATGGCAGGCGCGATCTGCCTGTGCTGTTGCAAATCTTGAATGCATTGGACGAACACTGTCTGCGTTTGAAACGTGCGGCCAGCGTGCCGTTGCTTAAGGAAGTCATGGCGGTGTCAGACTGAATTTGCGACAATCCAGCAGGGAGTCGTGTTTTGTGGCATTAAATGGCTGAGCTTTCGAGCTAATTTTCAGGAGAATTTTAATGAGGAAGAAAATAGTATTGGCAGTCTTGCTTGCGGCGGCGCTTCCCATGTCGGCGTTGGCGGCAGTACGGGTGGATGCGCACCTTTCCACGTTGGGTGGAGGACTTGAGGTGGCCCTGCCTATTTCGGAAGGTTTTGATGCGCGTGTCGGCTTTAACCGGTTCAATCTTAGCTTTACCCAAAGTTCCGGCGGCTTGAATTACAAGGGCGACTTTAAGCTTTCCAGCGTTACGGCACTGGCCGACTGGCGGCCATTTAGCGGTACTGCCCACCTGACGGCGGGCGCGGTGTTTAACGGCAACAAGTTTGCGATGAATGCCACTACCGTAGCGGGTTCTGTTTACAATATCAACGGCGCAAATTACACCGCAACAGGCGACGAAAGCATCGCCACGGACGTGAGTTTCAACAAGGTTTCTCCTTACTTGGGATTCGGCTGGAGTGGTAATCCGAAACACTCGGGTCTTTCGTTCAGCACCGATTTCGGCCTGCTGTTTCAGGGCTCTCCTAAGGCTAGCGTAACCGCCACGGGTACTTGGAATGGTGCCAATCCCACGCAATTGGCTTCCGATGCACAGACTCAAATGAACGCCGACCTGAAGAATTTCAAGATTTATCCAGTGGCTTCGGTGGGCATCGCTTACGCATTTTAACGGTTGAAAAAGGAACGTAGCGCAAGGCCTGCAGCGATGCAGGCCTTGTTGTTGATAAAGGGATAAAAGTGAATCTGGCGTTATTCGATCTGGACAATACCTTGCTGAGCGGTGATAGCGATTTCGAGTGGTCACAATTTTTGATCGAGCTAGGAGTGCTCGATCGCGAATTGTTCGAGGCGAAGAATCTTGCGTTCTACGAGCAATACAAGGCGGGAACCTTGGACATCCACGAGTTCCTAGACTTTCAACTCAAGCCGTTGTCGCGCCATGCGCGCCGTGTGTTGGATGAATGGCACGCGGAATTCATGCGTGTCAAAGTGCGTCCGATGATGGGTGAGAAAGCGCGTGAATTGGTGGCGCAGCACAAGGCGGCAGGTGATGTGTGCGCGATCGTCACCGCCACCAACAGCTTCGTGACCGCGCCCATCGCGCACGAATTCGGCGTGGAGCATCTGATCGCCACCGATCCGGAAGAGGTGAATGGCGAATTCACTGGGCAAGTGGCGGGTGTGCCGAGCTTCCGCGAGGGCAAGGTGACGCGGATGGAAAACTGGTTGGCGCAACACGGTTGGAATTGGAAAAGTTTCGAACAGTCGTGGTTCTACAGCGATTCCATGAACGATCTGCCGCTGCTAGGCAAAGTCAAACATCCGGTCGCGGTCGATCCCGATCCAACTTTGCGCAAACATGCTGAAGAACAAGGTTGGACGGTCATTTCCCTGCGCTGAACAGAAGGTATCGGGGTGCGGTGTATAATTCCGCGCATCGCCGCAACCCTCGCGGCGATTTCAACTTTTACAGACAATGATAAAAAGACTGTTAAAAAAGGTGTTTGGTAAAGCCGCTCCAAAGAGTGAAGTGGGCGCGGAGCATTTGATTTCCTTCAAGGAACACAAGGTGAGCCGCGACGGCATCAGCTATGGTGCGAAGCGCGTCACCGATGGTTTGCAGGCGGCTGGTTTTAAGGCTTTCGTGGTGGGTGGCGCAGTGCGCGATTTGCTGCTGAATCGCCAACCCAAGGATTTTGATGTCGCCACCAATGCCACACCGGAAGAAGTGCGCCGGGTGTTCCGCCGCGCACGCATCATCGGGCGGCGTTTCCGCCTGGTGCATGTGATGTTCGGCGAAGAGACGGTAGAAGTCTCCACTTTCCGTCGCGCCGTTGACGCAGTGGATGCTGAGACTGACGAGCATGGACGCATCCTGCGCGACAACGAGTTTGGCGATCAGCAGCAGGATGCCGAACGCCGAGATTTCACTGCCAATGCGCTGTTCTACGATCCCACCACGCAAGAAATACTCGACTACCACAACGGCTATGCCGACATCCTCGCCAACACTTTACGTATGATCGGCGACCCGGAAGTACGTTACCGTGAAGACCCGGTGCGCATGCTGCGCGCGGTGCGGCTCTCGGCCAAGCTGGGCATGAAACTGGATCAGGCGACCGCTGCGCCGATTTTCAAAATGAAAGAACTGCTGAGCAATGTGCCGGAGGCGCGTTTGTTTGACGAAATGCTCAAGCTGTTGTTATCCGGCCATGCGTTGCCCTGCATCAAGAAGCTGCGCGCCATGGATTTGCACCACGGCATGCTGCCGATGCTGGATGTGATCCTCGAACAACCGATGGGCGAGAAGTTCGTCATGCTGGCGTTGCAAAACACCGACCAGCGTATCGCTGAAGAGAAAGCCACGTCGCCCGCATTTTTGTTCGGCGCATTGTTGTGGCACGAAGTGTTGGCGACATGGAAAGCCAAGCAGGCTACGGGTGAGCGACCGATTGCCGCGATGCATGCAGCGATGGACGAAGTATTGGAACGCCAGCGCGTGCAGCTCGCCATCCCGCGCCGTTATGACACGGTGATGAAAGAATTGTGGTTGTTGCAACCGCGTTTCGAGCAACGCGGCGGACAGCGTCCCATGCGCCTGCTGGCCTTGCCGCGCTTCCGTGCTGCGTATGATTTTCTGCTGTTGCGATGCCAGAGCGGCGAAGTGGATACTGAACTGGGCACATGGTGGGAAGAGTTTCAGCATGCCAGCGACGAGCGTCGTGCCGAGATGTTGTTGCCGGACACCGGCGGTCCCAAGAAACGTCGCCGCCGTACCAAGAAACCCGGCGCAGCAGCGCAAGCCGAACTGCCCATAGATTAATGAAACACGTGGCATTCATCGGGCTGGGCAGCAATCTGGCTGATCCGATTGCGCAGGTATTGCATGCGTTTGAAGCTTTGGAAAATCTGCCGCAAACGCAGGTGCTGCGCCATTCTTCGCTGTATCGCAGTGCGCCGGTGGGCTATCTGGAGCAACCGGATTTCATCAACGCGGTGGCGCAACTTGAAACCGGATTAGCTCCGCGCGAACTGTTGGAGATGCTGTTGGCGCTGGAGCACGAATGCGGACGCACCCGCGAATTTTGCAATGCGCCGCGCACACTTGATCTGGATGTGTTGCTCTACGATGATCTGATTCATCATGAACACGGTTTGACCATCCCGCATCCGCAGATGCATCTGCGCGCGTTCGTGTTGCAGCCCTTGTTGGAGATCGCGCCAGACTGCGTCATCCCGGGTGTCGGTTCGGCTGCGGAAGCCGTATTGCATTGCACGGGACAAATACTGGAGCGGCTTTAAATGCCTCTGAGTAAATATCGTTACATCGTGGTGGAAGGCCCCATCGGCGTGGGTAAGACCAGCCTCGCGCAGCGCTTGGCCGACCATGCGGAAGTGCAGCCCATGCTGGAGAAGCCGCAGGAAAATCCTTTTCTGGCGAAGTTTTATCAAGATCCGGTGCGCTATGCACTGCCCACACAATTATTCTTTCTATTCCAGCGCGTCAACGAAGTGCGCGATATGGCGCAGATGGATATGTTCCAAAGCCGTACCGTATCCGATTACTTGTTCGAGAAAGATGCGCTGTTCGCGCGCCTGACCTTGAGCGACGACGAATACAAGTTGTATCAGACCATCCAGCAGGGGCTGGCAGCGCAAGCGCCTGTGCCGGATTTGGTTATTTATTTGCAGGCACCGGTTTATACGCTGGTCGAGCGCGTGCGGCGACGCGGCAACCGTTACGAGAAAACCATTCAGGATGATTATCTGGCGCGTCTGGCCGAAAGCTATGGCGAGTTTTTCCATCACTATGACGAAGCGCCACTGCTGGTGGTGAATAGCGAAAACCTGAACTTTGTGGATAATGCGGACGACTTCAATCTGTTGCTGGAACGTATTTCCAAAATGCGCGGTCAAAGAGAATATTTTAATGTGGGGGCACAATGAGAAAGACGCTCACGACTTTGCAAACCATGCGCAGCAAGGGCGAGAAGATTGCTGTGCTGACTTGCTACGACGCCAGTTTTGCCGCGCTGCTCGAAGCGCAGGGCGTGGATGTGCTGCTGGTCGGCGATTCGCTGGGTATGGTGTTGCAGGGGCACGAGACCACACTGCCGGTCACTATCACCGATATGATCTATCACACCGATTGCGTGGTGCGCGGCGCGCAGCAAGCGTTCATTATCGCCGACATGCCATTCGGCACCTCGCAAGTCAGCCCGCGTGAAACCTTCGCCTACGCCGCGCAACTGATGGCGGCGGGCGCGCAGATGGTCAAGCTGGAAGGCGGGGCGGAGATGGTGGAGACCGTGCATTTTCTTACCTCGCGCGGCATCGCCGTGTGCGGCCACCTCGGTCTCACCCCGCAATCGGTCAATCAGCTCGGTGGTTACAAAGTGCAGGGCAAGAGCGATGCCGCCGCGCAGCAGTTGCTGCACGATGCGCTGGCCTTGCAACAAGCGGGCGCGGGCATGCTGGTGCTGGAAGCCATTCCTGCCGTCCTCGCTGCACAAGTCACCGCGCAGCTTTCCATTCCCACCATCGGCATCGGTGCGGGCGCGGCCTGTTCCGGCCAGGTACTGGTGGTGTATGACATGCTCGGCATTTACCCCGGCAAGAAAGCGCGCTTCGTCAAAGACTTCATGCAGGGTGCGACATCCATTGCGCAAGCGGTCGCCAACTATGTTGCTGAAGTGAAATCGGGCACGTTCCCCACGGCGGAACATTCTTTCTGATGCAGCTCATCCATACTGTTTCCGAACTGCACGCCCGTTTGGCGAATGAAAAAGCCATCGCCTTTGTGCCCACCATGGGCAATCTGCACGAAGGCCATATCGAGCTGGCGCGCATGGCGCGTAAGCGCGGGACTTGTATCGTGGTGAGCATTTTCGTCAATCCTTTACAGTTCGGCCCCAACGAAGATTTCGACAAATATCCGCGCACGCTGGAAGCGGACTGCGTCAAGCTGCAAGGGCTGGCTGATGTGGTGTTCGCGCCCGCTGTTAGCGAGATGTATCCTGCAAAGCAAACCATCTATGTCGAACTGCCGCCCATCGCCAATGAGTTGTGCGGGGAATTTCGTTCCGGACATTTTCGCGGTGTGGCAACGGTGGTGCTGAAATTGTTCAATCTGGTGCAGCCGCAGATCGCTATCTTCGGCAAGAAGGATTATCAGCAACTGGCCATCATTCGGCAGATGGTCACCCAATTCAATTTACCCATTGAAATTATCGGCGCGGAAACCTCGCGCGCAGCAGACGGGCTGGCGCTGTCGTCGCGCAACCAGTATTTGTCTGCCGATGAGCGAACCGAAGCGGTGTATTTGAGTCAAACCTTAGCTAAGGTGCGCGAATCCTTGGTTGGCGGGGCGAATGGATATGCGGCGCTGGAGGCTGAAGCTGGCGCGGCGCTTGCCAAGCGCGGCTGGCAGGTGGAGTATGTGGCCATACGTCGGCAGTCTGATTTGGGTATCCCCGTTGAGGGTGAGCGCAAACTAGTGGTGTTGGCGGCAGCATGTTTGGGCAAAACGCGCTTGATCGATAATCTGGAAGTTTGTCTTTAACGCCCGGACGTTTATAATGCGCGCCCCCGCGTTATGGGGCCAGAGGAGGTGAATATGCAACGAACCATGCTACAGGCCAAATTGCACCGCGTGCGCGTGACGCAGTCCGAACTGCATTACGAGGGTTCGTGCGCCATCGACGATGATTTGCTGGATGCCTCCGGTATCAAGGAATACCAGCAGATTGACATCTACAACGTCACCAACGGCGAACGTTTCACCACCTATGCCATCCGCGCCGAACGCGGCTCGCGTACCATCTCGGTGAATGGTGCGGCAGCACACAAGGCTGATCCCGGCGATATTCTCATCATCGCGACTTACTCTATTTATTCCGAGCTGGAGTTGCAGCTATACCATCCCACCCTCGTCTATGTGGATGAGCATAACGGCATCATCGGTCAGCGCAACCGTATCCCGGTACAAGCTGCAGCTTAAGAATATCGAATCAAAACAAAACGCCTCGGAAACGGGGCGTTTTGCATTGCAGTTAAAAACATGATCTCGTGAAGATTCCCGTCAATAGGCGATCTGCATCATGCGATTGATGGAGATTGCCGTGCTTCCTGGCTTGCGACGTGATTGGCTGTTGAAAAACTGTTAAATGCGCTTCGCCAGTTCCGCGGCCTTGCCAATATAAGTTGACGGAGACAGTTCGCTCAGGCGCTGTTTTTCGCTAGTGGGGATGTCCAGCGTCTGGATGAATGCCGCCAGGCTTTCGCGGTTGATGCCGCCTTTGCCGCGCGTGAGTTCTTTCAGTTTATCGTAGGCATCGGGCACGTTGTAGCGGCGCATCACAGTCTGGATCGGTTCGGCCAGCACTTCCCAACTGTTGTTCAGTTCTTCCGCCAAACGTTGCGGATTGGCTTCGAGCTTGCCTAAGCCTTTGAGGCAGGATTCGTAGGCGAGCAGGGTGTAGCCCAGCGCCACGCCCATGTTGCGCAGCACGGTGGAGTCGGTGAGGTCGCGTTGCTGGCGCGAAATCGGGAGCTTCTCCGACAGGTGTCTCAACATGGCGTTCGCCAGGCCGAGGTTGCCTTCGGAGTTTTCGAAGTCGATCGGGTTGACCTTATGCGGCATGGTGGAAGAGCCGACTTCGCCTGCCACTACTTTCTGCTTGAAATAGCCCATTGAGATATATGACCAGATGTCGCGGTTGAGGTCGATCAGGATGGTGTTGGTGCGCGCGTAGGCATCGTACAGTTCGGCCATGCAATCGTGCGGTTCGATCTGGATGGTGTAGGGGTTAAAAGTCAGGCCGCGCGCTTCGACGAATTTTTTCGCGAAACTTTCCCAATCCACATCGGGGTAGGCCGACAGGTGTGCATTGTAGTTGCCGACTGCGCCGTTGATCTTGCCCAGCACTTCAACGGCGGCGATGCGCGAGTAGGCGCGGCGCAGGCGATGCACGACGTTAGCCATTTCCTTGCCCATGGTGCTGGGCGTGGCGGTCTGGCCATGGGTGCGGCACAGCATGGGCACGTCGGCGAGTTGATGTGCGATGCTGGTCAATTTGTCGATAACGGTTTGCAGCGCGGGCAGCATCACTTCGCTGCGCGAGTGGTTGAGCATCAGCGCGTGACTCAGGTTGTTGATGTCTTCCGAGGTGCAGGCGAAATGGATGAACTCCAGTGCCGCTGCGGTTTCCGGGTTGCCGGCAAGTTTGTCGCGCAGCCAGTATTCGATGGCTTTCACATCGTGATTGGTGCGGCGCTCTATGGTTTTAATCTGTTCGGCATCGGCTTCGGAAAACTGCGCGGCAAGCCGGTCGAGTTGCGCGACAGTCGCGGCAGAGAATGGCGGCAGTTCCTTGATGCCGGATTCGGCGCTCAATGCCTTCAGCCATTCGATCTCGATCAGCACACGGTAACGGATCAACCCGTATTCGCTGAAATGCCCGCGCAGGCTTTCAACTTTGCCTTGGTAACGTCCGTCCAGCGGGGAAAGTGCGGTGAGTGCCGAAAGAGTCATGATGTTATTTTCCGAAAAAATTAGAGGTGCATTTTACGTGAAACCCGCTCAGGCTGGTGTTTGGTTGAGGTACAAGGTGCGCGTGGGGAAGGGCATCTCCGCGCCGTGTTTAGCGATGATGGCGGCAACTTTGAGCAGCACATCATGTTTGACGGCGTGGAACTGCGCCAGCTCGGTGCACTTGCTGAAAGCCTGAATGACGAAGTTGAGCGAGGAGTCGGCAAATTGATCGAAGGCCACGACTGTATCGGGCATGTTGTCGATTTGCGGGTGGCTGTTCAGCATCGTGCGCACTTCTTCGACAATGGCGTCCATCTTGTCCAGGTCGTCGTAACGCAAGCCGATGGTTTCGCGGATACGGCGGTGCGACATGCGCGACGGATTCTCCAGCACGCTGGAAGTGAATAAGGCGTTGGGCACGAAGATCAGCGTCATGTCGAGGGAGCGCAGGCGGGTCTGCCGCCAGCCGATGTATTCGACCGTGCCATCGATCTGTTTGTCTGCCGAACGTATTTTTTCTCCCACATTGAACGGACGGTCCAGATGGATCACCAATCCGCCAAATAAATTCGCCAGCAGATCCTTGGCGGCGAAACCCACCGCGATACCGCCCATGCCGCCGAAGGCCAGCACGCCGGAGATGCTGAATCCCAATGTTTGCATGACGGCCAGCGCGGCGGTCACGATCACCGCGATGCGCGAAACTTTGCTCAAGCCATCCACCGTGGTGCGATCTACTTCTTCGCCCGCCTGGCTGCGGGCAGCGACCACGTTGTCAGCCAGTTCGTGGATCAGTCTGAACAGAAACCATGCGGTGCAGAGCGTGACTGCGATGTTGCGTGCGGGCTCGATATATTCGAGCAATTGCTCGCCGGTTTGGCGATGGATCAGGTGCAGCGCGAAAGAAATGCCGGTCAGCCAGATCAATACGGGCAGCGGCTTGTGCGCCGCAGCAATCAGCGAGTCATCCCAAATGGTCTCGGTGCGCGCCGCGATCTTCGCGGCGCGGTGTAATAAGCGTTGTGCCATGAAATGCGCTGCGATAGTGCCGGCGAGTACCAATAGCAAACGGATAATTTCTGGACTCAGGTGTTCGGACATGGTGTCTCCTTAAATTTACTTGATGATGCCGCCACCGAGGCAGATTTCGCCGTCATATACCACGACGGATTGGCCGGGAGTGACTGCCCATTGGGCTTCTTCGAAGTCGAAATGGGCGGTGGCATTTTCCATCAATGCGAAATGGCAAGCGGCATCCTGTTGGCGATAGCGCGTCTTGGCGGCGTAACTTTGCGTGGCATCAGGCGCATGACCGCTGATCCAGTGCATGTCCAGCGCATCCAGTTGCTGGTTGAACAGCAACGGATGGTCGTGTCCCTGCACCACGATCAGACGGTTGCGCGGCATGTCCTTGCCCGCCACGAACCACGGTTCGCCCGTAGTTTCGCGCGAACCGCCGATGCCAAGTCCTTGACGCTGGCCTATGGTATAGAACGACAGGCCGATGTGCTGACCGACAACGTTTCCTTCTGGCGTGCGGTTGCGACACGGTGGCGTGGAATGCTCTGGCGCGGGAGCAACCGCATGTGACCCCCTCCCGCAATCTGGCCTGTCGGCTAACGTGTCGGGGGTCACCATATCTCCCGGTTTGGTGGGCAAATATTGAGTCAGGAATTCGCGGAACGGGCGCTCGCCGATAAAACAGATGCCGGTGCTGTCTTTCTTCGAATGGTTGGAAAGATGGTGTTCGCGCGCGATGTCGCGTACTTGCGATTTGAGAATTTGTCCCAGCGGGAACATGGCTTTGCTTAACTGTTGCTGGTTCAAGCGTTGTAGAAAATAACTCTGGTCTTTGCTGTCGTCTCTGGCTTTCATTAGTTGGAACGAGCCATCCACTTCGCGCACTTGCGCGTAATGCCCGGTAGCGATGGCATCCGCACCCAGGCGGATGGCGTGATCCAGAAAGGCTTTGAATTTGATCTCGGAATTGCACAGGATGTCCGGGTTCGGCGTGCGACCGGCCTCGTATTCGCGCAGGAAGTAGCTGAACACGCGATCTTTATATTCCTTGGCGAAGTTCACTGCCTCGATGGGAATGCCGATGGTGTCGGCTACCGCGACCGCGTCGATCAGATCCTGGCGCGAAGAACAATATTCGCTGTCGTCATCGTCTTCCCAGTTCTTCATGAACAGGCCGATGACTTCATAGCCCTGTTGTTTCAAGAGGAGTGCCGTGACCGAGGAATCCACGCCGCCGGACATGCCGACAACGACACACTTACTCATAGTGAGTAATCAATTCCAGAGGATAACGTTTGCCCGCAAGGTAATCTTCCACGCAGCGCAGAATCAGCGGGCTGCGGTGGCGAGCTTGCGTGGCTCGGATTTCGTCCGGTGTCATCCACACGGCGCGCACGATGCCTTTATCCAATGCTTGTTCGGGGTGGTGGGCGAGGATGCTTCCGCCGAAGGCGAAGCGCAGGTAGGTGATGTTGGCAGCGGTGGAGTGCCAGCGATAAATGCCGATCAGGAATTCCGGCTTGAAATCGTAGGCTGATTCCTCCAATACTTCGCGCGCGGCTCCTGCGGGCAGCGTTTCGTTGGCTTCCCAGTGTCCGGCGGGCTGGTTGAATAGCAGACCTTGCGGTGTGTGTTCTTCCACCAGTAAGAACTTGCCATCCTGCTCAAGGACGGCGGCGACAGTGGCATGTGGTTTCCAGATCATGGCGGGATTTTAAACGAAATAAAAAAAGCAGGGTCGCCCCTGCTTTTTTTAATTACAACGATATTGCGATATTACTGAGCAGCGGCTTCAGCCTTCTTTGCAGCCTTTTTCTTGCCGTGGTGCTTGCCGGCCTTCTTAGCTGGCTTAGCTTCTTCCTTAGCAGCAGGAGCAGCCTTAGTAGCAGCGGCAGCAGCAGGAGCAGCAACAGGAGCAGCAACAACAGCTGGCTTAGCAGCATCAGCAGCAACAGCGGAGAAAGAAGCAACAGCGAACAAAGCAGCGATCAGTGTGGATACCAGTTTCATTTGAGACTCCATTATTTTAGTAGGTTAATAAACGTTTAAGACACTACTCGTGTCGGAAGCTACAACGCAGTCACGTTTCATTGCGTTGACAATTCAATCGAAAAATTTTGAATTGAATTTTGGTGCCGGGGGGGGGAATCGAACCCCCACGCCCTTTCAGGCACTGGATTTTGAGTCCAGCACGTCTACCAGTTCCATCACCCCGGCTTGTGAAGGCGGCGAATTATCCATGAAACGCCTTCCTCCATCAACTACAATGCGCGCCTTTATTTTTGTCACAATATTTTTGACTGAATGCGTACTGACGATTTTGATTTTGATCTGCCTGAAAGATTGATTGCCCAGCATCCGCCCGAGCAGCGCGGAGCGAGCCGCTTGCTGTTTGTCGGCAAAGGGAATATTGAAGACAGCGCATTCGCTGGGTTGCTGCAATTGATTTCCGAGCATGATGTGTTGGTGTTGAATGACACACGCGTACTCAAGGCGCGTTTGTTCGGTATGAAACAGACGGGCGGACAGGTCGAAGTGATGGTCGAGCGGATTTTGAGCGAGCATGAGGTGCTGGCTCAGGTGCGTGCTAGCAAAACGCCCAAGACGGGCAGTCGATTTCAGGTGGCGGGTGCGGTTCAGGTTGCAGTGTTGGGGCGCAAGGGTGAGTTCTTTCATCTGCGCTTTGAGGGCGACGACTCGGTGGATACGGTGATGGAACGTTACGGCAAACTGCCGCTTCCGCCTTACATTACGCATGCTGCCGAAGCGGAAGATGATGAACGCTACCAAACCGTGTTCGCTCGCGAACACGGTGCGGTCGCCGCGCCCACGGCGGGGTTGCATTTCGATCAAGCCATGCTGGATGCGCTGCGCGCCAAGGGTGTGCAAATAACATATGTCACACTGCATGTCGGTGCGGGTACATTCAAGCCGGTGCGGGTCGAGAATGTGAAAGACCACACCATGCACAGCGAACGCTACACCGTGCCGCAAGCGACGGTGGATGCCATTCGGCAAGCCAAGGCGAATGGCGGGCGCGTGGTGGCGGTGGGTACGACCAGCTTGCGCGCACTGGAAAGTGCGGCGAGCGGCGGCGAGTTGGCTGCAGGCTCAGGCGAGACGCGCATCTTTATCACTCCCGGTTATCGGTTCAAGGTGGTGGATGTGCTGCTGACCAATTTTCATCTGCCGCGCTCTACCTTGCTGATGTTGGTGTGCGCCTTTGGCGGCATGGATAAGTTACTGGCCGCGTACCGGCATGCGGTGGAGCAGGAGTACCGTTTCTTTAGTTACGGCGATGCGATGCTGATCGAGAGAGAACAATGAAATTCACTTTACACAATACCTCCGGCGTTGCCCGGCGCGGCACCGTTGAGTTGGCGCACGGCAGGGTCGAGACTCCCGCTTTCATGCCAGTGGGCACTTACGGTACTGTGAAGGCGATGTCTCCGCAGGAGCTGAAGGACATTGGCGCACACATTGTGCTCGGCAATACCTTTCACCTGTGGTTGCGCCCCGGTCTGGAAGTGATTGCGGCGCACGGCGGCTTGCATCAGTTCATGAGCTGGGATGGGCCTATCCTTACAGATTCCGGCGGTTTTCAGGTATTCAGTCTAGGCCCATTGCGCAAGATTACCGGCGGCGGGGTTGAGTTTCGTTCGCCGGTGAATGGCGACAAATGTTTCCTGTCGCCGGAAGAATCCATGCGCATCCAGCGCGTGTTGAATTCTGACATTGTGATGATCTTCGATGAATGCACACCGTATCCGGCGGATGAACAAGTAGCGGGTGTGTCGATGCGCCTCAGCCTGAGTTGGGCTGAGCGCAGCAAGAAGGCGCACGAAGGCAATCCAAACGCGCTATTCGGCATTGTGCAGGGCGGTATGCATGAGCATTTGCGCGACGAGTCGTTGGCAGGATTGAAGGATATCTGTTTTGACGGTTTCGCTATCGGTGGCTTGTCGGTGGGCGAGCCGAAAGACGATATGTTGCGCATCCTCAAGCACACTGCGCCGCAATTGCCGCAAGACAAGCCGCGCTACCTGATGGGCGTAGGCACGCCTGAGGATCTGGTGGAAGCGGTAGGGCAGGGTATAGATATGTTCGATTGTGTGATGCCGACACGAAATGCACGCAACGGCCATCTGTTCACCCGCTTCGGCGACGTGCGCATCAAGAACGCGCAATACCGCATGGATACAGGTCCGCTTGATCCTCAATGCACGTGCTACACCTGCCGCAACTTTACCCGTGCCTATCTGCACCACTTGCATCGACTAGGCGAAATCCTCGGCGCGCGCCTGAATACCATCCACAACCTGCATTATTATCAGGAGCTTATGCGCGATATTCGCGCAGCAATTGAAGTCGGGCGCTATGCCGAGTTTCAGTCAGAGTTCAAACATGCACGCGCCAGTTTGAGCTTAGGCGCAGCAAAACAGTCATACCATCCGTGTTAGAATGCGCGCCTTTGAATTTTAGCTCGGAGAAAATACAAATGATTTCCATCAGCAACTTGCTCATTAGTAACGCATATGCAGACGGCGGTGTGTCCGCACCTGAAGGCGGCATTATGCAATTTTTGCCTTTGATTGCCTTGGTGGCAGTGTTTTACTTCCTGGTGCTGCGTCCTCAACAAAAGCGAGCCAAGGAACACAAAAACCTGATGGAAGCGCTGCAAAAGGGCGATGAAGTCATTACTCTTGGCGGCATTCTGGGTAAGGTGACCAAGGTTGCCGATGAAAATGTGGCCATTGAGATCGCCGACAATGTCGTCGTCCAAGTGCAAAAAGCCGCCATCCAGAACGTACTGCCCAAAGGTACGATCAAGTCCATCTAATATCACGCTGCATAATAAAGGTGTCGCAATGAACCGCTATCCGCTGTGGAAAAATCTGCTGGTGCTGGTCGCGCTGGTACTGGGCCTGATTTACGCTTTACCCAATCTGTACGGCGAAGCGCCTGCGGTGCAAGTACTGCCGTTACGTTCCAATCTCAAGGCGGATGCTGCGTTGCTGGCGCGCGTGGAAGATGTGCTGAAAGCCGCGCAACTGAATCCCGAAGCCATGTCGCTGGATGCTACCAGCGTCAAGGCACGTTTTAACGACACCGACACCCAGCTCAAAGCAAAGGATTTGCTGCATGCGCAGCTTGGCGACGACTATATGGTGGCGCTCAATCTGCTGGCGCGTTCGCCGCAATGGTTGACCAGTTTAAATGCCTTGCCGATGTACCTCGGTCTGGACTTGCGTGGCGGTGTGCACTTCCTGTTGCAAATCGACATGAAGGGAGCAATCGACAAGGCATTGGAATCAGCTTCCGGGGATTTTCGCAGCACCTTGCGCGAAGCGAACATTCCCTATTCCGGCGTGAGTCGTGACAGCAGCGTGATTACTACCAAGTTCCGCGATGCTGACGCACGCAGCAAAGGCGAAGCGGAGCTTAAACAGCATTTCAACGGGATGGACTTCAGTAAGCAAGAGGAGGGCGGCGAATTTCTGCTGATCTCCCATCTCAAGCAGCAGGAACAATTGCGTATTCAGGAATCTGCGGTACAGCAAAATCTCGTCACGCTGCGCAATCGCGTGAACGAGCTGGGCGTGGCCGAACCGGTGATCCAGCAGCAGGGTGTAGATCGCATCGTGGTGCAACTGCCCGGTGTGCAGGATACCGCGCGTGCCAAGGACATTTTGGGACGTACCGCCACGCTGGAAGTGCGTTTAGTGGATGACGAACACCATCTGGTGGCGGGGGCTGCTGCGCCGTTCGGCACCGAGATATTCAAGGATCGCGACGGATCTTCGCTACTGGTGAAGAAGGGCGTGGTTCTGACCGGTGAGCGCATCAATGACGCGCAGCCCGGTTTTGACAGCCGCAACAACGAACCTGCAGTACACATCAATCTGGATGCAGTCGGCGCGCGCAAGTTCAAGGAAGCGACACGCGAAAACGTCGGCAAGCGCATGGCCATCATCCTGTTTGAAAAAGGCAAAGGCGAGATCGTAACCGCGCCGGTGATCCGCGAAGAAATCGGTGGCGGGCGTGTGCAGATCAGCGGCAAGATGAGCACCGAAGAAGCCAAAGACACTTCGCTGCTGCTGCGTGCCGGTGCGCTGGCTGCGCCGATGGATATCGTGGAAGAGCGCACTGTGGGCCCCAGCCTGGGCGCGGACAACATCAAACGCGGCTTTGATTCCACCAAGTTTGGTTTCATCATGATCACCATCTTTATGGTCGTCTATTACCTGATGTTCGGCACGGTATCGGTGCTGGCTTTGGGTGCTAACTTGCTGTTCCTGATTGCATTGCTCTCCATGTTGCAAGCTACGCTCACCCTGCCGGGTATGGCGGGTATCGCGCTGACGCTAGGCATGGCGATTGATTCCAACGTGTTAATCAACGAACGTATTCGCGAGGAGTTGCGCAACGGCGTGCCGCCGCAAACGGCGATCCATGAAGGCTATGAACATGCCTTCGCCACCATTCTCGACTCCAACATTACCGCGCTCATCGTGGGGGTGGCGCTGTTCCTGTTTGGCTCCGGTCCGATCAAGGGTTTCGCGGTGGTGTTGTGTCTCGGCATCCTGACCTCGATCTTCAGTGCGGTGCTGGTCTCGCGCGCATTGGTCAATGTGATCTATGGCCGCAAAGTGCGTCTGAATAAAGTTGCGATAGGTTAAGGGGTAAGACATGGAATTTTTCCGCATTAAAAAAGACATCCCATTCATGAGCTATGGCCGTTATACGACGTCCATTTCGCTGGTGACCTTCCTCGTGGCGGTAATCTTTCTCTTTACCAAGGGACTGAACTTCGGCGTGGACTTCACCGGCGGCACCGTGATGGAAGTGCATTATGCGCAGTCTGCCGAACTGGACAAGGTGCGTGACCAACTTGGCAGCATCGGACTGAAAGAAGCCCAAGTACTGAACTTCGGTTCCAGCAAAGACGTGCTGATCCAGATCCCGCTCAAGGATGATAAAGCCGGTGCGAAACTCTCCGAACAAGTGCTGGCTGCCTTGCGCCAGCAGGATGTCAGCGTCGAACTGCGCCGCGTCGAATTCGTCGGGCCACAAGTTGGTAAAGATTTGGTGGATAACGGTGCGATGGCGTTGCTGCTGGTTTCTCTGGGCATCGTTGGCTATCTGTGGCTGCGCTTCGAATGGAAGTTTGGTCTGGCCGCGATCATCGCCAACTTGCATGACGTGGTCATCATCTTGGGCTTCTTCGCCTTCTTTCAGTGGGAATTTTCACTCACCGTGCTGGCGGCGGTGCTGGCTGTGCTGGGATATTCGGTGAACGAATCAGTGGTGGTGTTCGACCGGATTCGCGAGAACTTCCGCAAGATGCGCAAGACCGAAGTCAACGAGATCATCGACAACGCCATCACCCGCACCATGTCGCGCACCATCATCACCCATGCCTGTACGCAGATGATGGTGACCTCCATGCTGTTCCTGGGCGGCGAGACGCTGCACTACTTCGCGCTGGCACTGACCATCGGCATCCTGTTCAGTATCTATTCCTCGGTGCTGGTCGCCAGCCCGTTGCTGATGATGTTCGGTGTATCGCGCGAAGACTTCATCAAGCCGGAAAAGGTCGAAGCCGAAGAAGTGCTGCCGTAAGTGGAAGGTAATTTTGCTCGACATCATCTTGCATCTGGATGCGCATCTGCTGTTATGGGTGCAACAGTACGGCATGTGGATCTACGCCATCCTGTTCGCCGTCATCTTCGCCGAAACGGGCTTGGTGATCGCGCCCTTCCTGCCCGGCGATTCGCTGCTGTTCGTCACCGGCGCGCTGTGCGGCATGGGCTCGCTGGACATGCAAATCCTGCTGCCGGTGCTGATGCTCGCCGCGTTCGCGGGAGACAACACCAACTACTGGATCGGCCGCCTGCTCGGGCTGCGCTTGCTCAACAGCAGCAAGCAGCGATTCATCAAGCATGAGCATCTGGAAAAGACTCACCTGTTCTACGAAAAACACGGCGGCAAAACCATCATCTTCGCGCGCTTCCTGCCTATCATCCGCACCTTCGCCCCGTTCGTGGCGGGCATCGGCACCATGAGCTACCGCCTGTTCATCATGTTCAGCGCGCTGGGCAGCGTGGCGTGGATTGGCAGCCTAACGCTGGCAGGCTACTTCTTCGGCAACATCCCCATCATCAAAGACAACCTCACCTTGATGATTCTCGTCATCGTTGTTATCTCATTCATACCGGCGATCCTCGAATTCATCAAACACCGTCGCGCCGCAAGCCAGTAAATACGGGCATCTGCATCAAGTGCATGATGCGGATTGCCTATTGACGGGCGTTTCCATGAGGTTGTGTTTTGCGTACGGATCTAACCAGTGGCGAATTACTCAACTGCTTGGCGCAGGAATACTCCTGATAAGTTTCATGCGGGCGGCATCCCAATTCGCTACAGCCCATTCCAGCACAGCGCCCACACTACAACTTGCCAACTCCGCAGGCGGTCGTTGCTGCAAAAAATCCAGCACGCGCAGCAACGTGGCAACAGGCTGTGACGCAGCCACCGGCGCAGCCAACGTCCGCTTGCTCAACTTCTCACCCGCCGCGTTCACCGCGATTGGCAAGTGCATGTAATGCGGCGTGGGCAGGCCGAGCAAGTGTTGCAGATAAATCTGGCGCGGCGTCGAAGCCAGCAGATCAGCGCCGCGTACGACATGCGTGATGCCCTGCAATGCATCGTCCACCACCACCGCCAACTGATAAGCGAACAAGCCATCCGCGCGCTTCACCACGAAATCGCCGATTTCGGTTTCAGGATGCTGTTTGGTGCGTCCTTGCAGTGCGTCCATAAACTCAACTGAACCGTGCGGGCTGAGCTTGTCGAAGCCTGCCCTGAGCCTGTCGAAGTGGCCCAGGCGCCCTTCGCCATGGGAGGGTGATTTTCCCGTCCGCACCCGCCAAGCTCTTTCTTCGCGCCCAGCCGGAATGCCATCACGACAAGTGCCGGGATAGACCAACCCCTCAATCCCATGCAACGCCGAATCCGCAATCTCCTTGCGCGTACAACTACACGGATACACCGCACCGCTGGCTTGCAGCGAATGCAACGCCTGCTCATAAGCCACCGCGCGCCGGCTCTGATACAGCACAGGCTCATCGCTCTGCAACCCGAACGCCCCCAGCGTGCGCAGCATGTCATCCGCCGCCCCCGGCACGCAGCGCGGCGTATCAAGGTCTTCCATGCGCACCAACCAAGTGCCGCGATGAAGTTTTGCATCGAGATAACTGCCGACGGCAGCGACGAGAGAGCCGAAGTGCAGCGGCCCGGTAGGAGAGGGGGCGAAACGCCCACGATAGTCAGTTGTGGATGACATTCGGTTTTGTAGGGCGGGTTAGCGCAGCGTAACCCGCCGGATGGTTCAATGCCCGTTGGTTATTGCGCTACGCTTGCTAACAATGTACGCACGCAGCTTTTCAGTAACGAAGCGCCCAAGGGAAAAGGTGAGTGCAAAAGGAATAATGCCCCAGAGCCCCGATATTCCAAGAGCAAGAGAAATGGCATCCATCGGGCGCTCGGAATGAAAGGCAAAGACGGCGGTATATAGAAGAACCCAGCAAGCGAACCATATGATCGAGCCGTATTTATTCCAACGATTGTTGGGAACGAACATCCCAGTGATTACCCCACCGACAAGCCCCGCTGAGAAGGGTGTGAAGGCAAGAGCCGCGAGCCCTGTTTCCTGAGCGGAGGCTGGGAAAGCGACACAAAGCAGCCCGACTGCGAGAGTGACCGGAGGTGTTAAATGATGACGGCAAGCGGGCATTTATTTTGATCTACTGTATTAAACAGCTACTTCCTCTTCCTCAAACTCCAGCACCACCTTGCCGTCCTTCACATCCACGGTGACCTTGCCGCCGTTCGCCAGTTTGCCGAACAGCAGTTCGTCGGCGAGTGCGGAGCGGATGGTGTCCTGGATCAGGCGCGCCATCGGGCGTGCGCCCATCAGCGGGTCGAAGCCGTTCTCGGCGAGGTACTCCTTGAGTGCGTCGGTGAAATGCGCATCCACTTTCTTCTCGTGCAGTTGTTCGTCCAGTTGTATAAGGAACTTGTCCACCACGCGCAGGATGACTTCCTTCGACAGCGAGGCGAAGGAAACGATGGCATCCAGCCGGTTGCGGAACTCCGGCGTGAACAGACGTTTGATGTCGATCATCTCATCGCCCACCACGGAGGAAACTTTAGTGAAGCCCATCTGTGTCTTGTTCAAAGCCTCGGCACCCGCGTTGGTGGTCATGATAATGACCACGTTGCGGAAGTCGGCCTTGCGCCCGTTGTTGTCGGTGAGCGTGCCGTGATCCATCACTTGCAGCAGGATGTTGAAGATGTCCGGGTGTGCTTTCTCGATCTCGTCCAGCAGCAGCACGCAATGCGGTTGCTTGCTGATGGCTTCGGTGAGCAGGCCGCCCTGGTCGAAACCGACATAGCCAGGCGGCGCGCCGATCAGGCGTGACACGGCATGGCGTTCCATGTATTCCGACATATCGAAACGGTGTATCGGCATGCCCATGATGTAGGCCAACTGGCGCGCCACTTCGGTCTTGCCGACACCGGTGGGGCCGGAGAATAAAAAGCTGCCGATAGGCTTCTGCGGACTGCCGAGGCCGCTGCGCGACATCTTGATGGCGCGTGCCAGTGCGTCGATGGCTTTGTCCTGGCCGAATACGGTGGCCTTCAAATCCCTGTCCAAATTCTTCAACGCGTTGCGGTCGTCATGCGACACGGTGCGTGCCGGGATGCGCGCGATCTTGGCGATGATTTCTTCGATCTCATGCTTGCCCACGATCTTCTTCTGTTTGGACTTGGGCAGGATGCGTTGCGCCGCTCCGGCTTCATCCAGCACGTCGATGGCCTTGTCCGGCAAATGACGGTCATTGATGTAGCGTGCAGAAAGTTCGGCAGCGCTGGTGATGGCGGCGGCGCTGAACTTGATGCTGTGGTGGTCTTCGAAACGCGATTTAAGCCCTTTCAAAATCTCGATGGTCTCTTCGACTGAAGGTTCGGACACGTCGATCTTCTGGAAGCGACGCGACAACGCGGAATCCTTTTCAAAGATGCCGCGATATTCCTGATAAGTGGTCGCGCCAATGCACTTCAAAGCGCCGCTGGACAAGGCAGGCTTGAGCAGATTGGAAGCGTCCATGGTGCCGCCAGAGGCCGCGCCGGCGCCGATGAGGGTATGTATCTCATCGATGAACAATACCGCGTTAGGCGCGTCTTTCAATTCTTTCAGCACGGCTTTCAAGCGTTGCTCGAAATCGCCGCGATATTTGGTTCCCGCCAGCAATGAACCCATATCCAGCGCATACACCTGCGCATCTTTCAGAATGTCGGGGATGTCGCCTTCGATGATGCGGCGCGCCAGACCTTCGGCGATGGCGGTCTTGCCCACGCCAGCTTCACCCACCAGCAGCGGGTTGTTCTTGCGGCGGCGGCACAACGTTTGAATCACGCGCTCCAGTTCAATGTCGCGTCCGATCAGAGGATCAATCTTGCCGGCCAGCGCATGCGCATTCAGATCCAGTGTGTAATTCTTCAGTGCGCTGTCGTTGTTTTGTGCCGGTTCGCCTTCATTCTCGTTCGCGGTTTTTTGTATGGCAGGTTGCTGTCCATCTGATGTTTTGTTGATGCCATGCGCAATGTAGTTCACCACATCGAGGCGAGTGATCGCGCGCTGGTTGAGGAAATACACCGCATGCGATTCCTTCTCGCCGAACAGCGCCACAAGAATGTTCGCTCCGGTCACTTCTTTCTTGTTGGTGGATTGCACATGGAGGATGGCGCGTTGTATTACGCGCTGGAATCCAACCGTGGGTTGGGTATCCACCTCTCCGGTTCCCAGCACCACAGGTGTGTGCATCTCGATGTGCTGCGTCAGCACGGCGCGCAACTCATCAATATCCGCCCCGCATGCACGCAGCACGTGCGCGGCTGAAGGATTGTCCAGCATCGCCAGCAAAAGATGTTCGACGGTGATGAACTCGTGACGTTTTTGGCGAGCCTCGACAAAGGCTAGGTGCAGGCTAACTTCCAGTTCTTGGGCAATCATTTAACTTTCCTCCATCTGGCATCGCAAAGGATGTCCATGTTGTATTGCGTAACTCATTACTTGACTCACCTTGGTCTCAGCGATGTCCTTTGGATACAAACCACAAACCGCAGAACCTTCATTATGTACTTTGAGCATGATTTGCGTTGCCTGTTCCGCTGTCTTCGCAAAAAAAAGTTGCAACACTTCAATTACAAACTCCATCGTGGTGAAATCGTCATTCAACAACATGACTTTATACATCTTCGGCGGCTTGGTTTTGCCGCGTTCCAGTAATAATACGTTTTCTTGCTTGGTCGTCATAAAGGTTATTGTGGCATTCCTGTCTGTACCATATTTGACGATTAACGCGGCTTTTTCAAGTCTGTTTGAAAAATATTTATAATTACTGCTTGACGATGCGAGTTCGAGTGCGGTAAAAAGCGTCCGGGTGTTTGAATCAGAGTATCTGCTAGTGCTGGTTTTGCCATGTGCGGTCCCATTTGCGATCTTGGAATTCAAACAATTTGACGGGGTTCCACCCGTTGTTTTTTGTAAGGAAGTTAAGCATGGCAAACGGTACAGTTAAATGGTTCAACGACGCAAAGGGTTTTGGTTTCATTACTCCCGATGATGGCAGTGAAGATCTGTTCGCGCATTTCTCAGCGATCAACATGAGCGGCTTCAAGTCTCTCAAAGAAGGTCAGAAAGTGACTTTCGAAGTTGTTCAAGGTCCAAAGGGTAAACAAGCCTCAAACATCCAAGCGGGTTAATTCCTGATTGAGATGTGACAAAAAAGCCCGCCACGAAAGTGGTGGGCTTTTTGTTGTGTATTACCGTCAGCGTGCCGATTCGCTGACGCGCTACGACACAGCCTCCAGACTCATCTGCATCTCCAGCCAACCTTCTTCCAGCTCAGCTACTTTGCTTTCCAATTCCACGCGGCGCGCGTTCAGTTTGGCGATGAAGTCACTGCTGCTATTGGCGTAGGTGGCGGGATCGCCCAGTTGGTTGTTGATTGCGGTCAGCTCGGTTTGGGCTTTGCCCATTTCGGTTTCCAGCTTGGTCAGCTTGGACTGCAACGCTTTGCGGTTCGGCTTGGGTGCGGCGGACTGGCTGGGTTTATCCAGCTTGACCTGCACCGACTCGCGGCGGCGGGTCTCGATCCAGATCTTGTAATCTTCCAGATCGCCGTCGAACAGCTTTGCATTGTTGTCGGCCACCAGCCACAGTTCATCGGCCACCGCACGGATCAGGCTGCGGTCGTGCGACACCAGCACCACCGCGCCGGTATATTCCTCCAGCGCCAGCGTCAGCGCATCGCGCATGTCCAGATCGAGGTGGTTGGTTGGCTCGTCCAGCAACAGCAAATGCGGCTTTTGCCAAGCCAGCAAGGCGAGCGCCAGTCGGCTTTTTTCACCACCGGAAAAACTCGCAACCGGACGTTCTTCGCTGTTGCCCGCCAAGCCGAAGCGGCCGAGGAAGGTGCGCAAGGTGAGCGTGGTTTCCTTTGGGGCCAGCCGCTCCATGTGTTGCAACGGCGTGGCGGTGCTGTCGAGATTTTCCAGTTGATGCTGGGCGAAATAACCGATGCGGATGTCCGGCGTGATTTCCAGCTTGCCCGAGGTGGGTTGCAACTCGCCGACTAGCAGCTTGATCAGCGTGGATTTACCCGCGCCGTTCGGCCCCAGCAGCGCGATGCGCGCACCGGCACGCAGCACCAGATCGACGTTACTGAACAACTGTTTTTCGCCGTAGCCGAAGCCCATGCTTTCCGCGCGCAACAACAAATCCGGACTGCGTTCAGGCGCTTCGATCTCCAGTTCGAAATGGCCGTCGGTGACATGCGCCGGTGCGATGCGTGTCAGCCGTTCCAGTGCCTTCACACGGCTTTGCGCCTGCTTGGCCTTGGTCGCCTTGGCGCGGAAGCGGCGCACGAAATCTTCCAGATGGGCGATCTTCACTTGCTGCGTCTGGAATGCCTGATTCTGCAAGGCGATACGTTCGGCGCGCGCGCGCTCGAAATCGTCGTAGTCGCCGGCATAGCTGTCGATCACGCAATCGTGCACATGGGCGATGCGGTTGACCGTGGCATTGAGAAATTCGCGGTCGTGCGACACCAGCAGAATGCTGCCGGGATAGCGCGCCAGATATTGTTCCAGCCAGATGATGGCTTCGAGGTCGAGGTGGTTGGTGGGTTCATCCAGCAACAGCAGATCGGCGCGGTGCATCAGCGCGCGTGCCAGATTCAGGCGCATGCGCCAGCCGCCGGAAAAGCTGCTCACGGGTCGTTGCAAGGTGTCGGATTCAAAGCCCAAGCCGTTCAACAATTGCGCGGCGCGCGCCGGCGTGCCATAACCGTCAATCGACTCGAAATGCTGCTGTGCCTCGAACCATGCCGCGTCATGCTGCTCGCGCGACAAAATCTTTTCCAGCTCGCGCAACTGGCTGTCGCCATCCAGCACGAACTCCAACGCAGGCTGTGCGGAATTGGCGATCTCCTGTTCCACATAGCCCAGCGTCTTGCCGCTTTGCAGCGACACCTCGCCACCGTCGGATTTGATCTCGCCGCGAATCAGGCGGAACAGCGTGGATTTGCCGCAGCCGTTCTTGCCAACTAGACCGATGCGCTGGTTGGCGAAAGCTTGTAAATTGGCGGATTGGAACAGCGGAATGCCACCTTGCAGGTACGTCATGTTTTGAATATTCAGCATGGCGCAATGATAACAGAGGCATCTGCGGCTAGCCCCGAACAGGCAGCGCGAAATATTTAAAAACTTAATTGCGTGGAGATGTCTGTCAATAGGCGATCTGCATCATGAGAGTGGCAGAGAAGGCCGTGCATATTAACGAAGTGTGCTGGAGTTCTAACAGGCAGTTGAAATTCGCAAAGATTCAAGAACTGGACAAACTTCTGCGAACTCGCTGAACGAATAACGTTTACTGATTTGATGATCGTTTCGATGCGCTCCTGCCTTTTGAGGCGCATCCCGTCCAACATAGTACCCATAACGATTAGCTCGAAAACCGCGGTGACTCGGGAATGAATTTCAGCAGCCTGCTAACGATCCCGACGCGCGCATCTGGCCGACCAAGGTGCATCGTGGCAAACAGCCATACAACATGGTTAATAACACCCTTACCGTACAACATATAGCTGGCGAAGACGATTCGGCGCTATGACAACTATGCCTGGCAAAAAGCAATTTCAGCCGGGATGAAGGCGGCCTGATTACCTTATAGTGGGAAATATGGCTTTGTCAGTACCGAGATGACATGGCCAATCACACACATGGTCGCGCCGAAAGAAAGTTCCTTGTTTTGTGATCAGTGCCACAGCAAGAACGGGCGTTTGAAGGATATTGATGATGTGTATATGCCATCACGTGACAGCACAGACTTTTGATATAACTGGCTGGACGCAGGTGTTTTAAGCGTTGATCGGCGTACTGGCCCACGGTGCTATCCGCATTTATACCGCTAAGAATACCGGTACTGCTTTTGCAATAGAGCAATTTGCCACTTGCAGTAACGGTTTCTACACATTCGACGATCTCTTACTGCGCAAGATGAGTGATATGTAAAAAATTAGGCAGTGCGAATCAGAGCCAAATACGATTGAACGGTGCATAGTATCTGATACTTACTGCAAGGTATTTCACAAATCAGACAATGGTTTTTCAGCCATTTTGTCATCCTTGATTTTTAATTGCTCAATCACGCCTGCTAACGATAAATTGAGTGCCTGAATGGCTTCCTGCGGCAGAGAAGATAACGCCTCCGGCAATACTCCTTCGGCTGGACCAGGAGCTTTGGCTATCAATTTGGCGGCTTTTTCCGTCAAGCGCAAACCGACGCGGCGTTGATCTTCCTTGCTGCGTTCTTTGATGATCAGCTTGCGCTCCACCAGTTTTTCAACCAGCTGACTGCACGTGGATTGGTGGATAGACAGGCGTTCCGCCAGTTCGGAAACGCCGATGTCCGGCGTGTTTGCGATTTCCTGCATCACCCACAATTGCGACCCGGAAACTCCGCAAGTCTGCTCAACTTCCCTGAAGTGCTGGCGAACCGAACCATAAATAACCCGAAATTTTTTAAGTACCTGCAGTGAAAGTAGTTTTTTGTCGCGATTATTCAAGTGACTTCTCCATGGAAGAAAACGCTGTTTGATTTAATGTAACAGATTATAGGGCACCTCTAAAAATCCCCCGAAATAATATCCATAAGCTGTCAGCGTAATGACACAGGAAACGTGATTGAGCAAAGCAAACACGAGCACGGGATAAGAGATGAAGAAAGTCACCCAACTTGGATTTTTTGACATAGCCGCTCGGACAGATAAGCTCAGAGAGATGGGCGATCCGCTGGTCGGATTGAATACGCAAATCGACTGGGAAGACTTCCGTCTCGACCTGAACCGGATTCATACCAAAGCGCGCAAGAGTGTAATCGGCAATGTATTGCATCGGATCAAGGCCACCGTTGAAGAACGCAATCGCCACCTGCGTACCAAGGAGGACGTACAGCTACTTTCAATGGTGGCCAATACCATCCTGTTTGTAGCTATGGCAGAAATGATCTATGTCAATCTGCTATGGAAATATAGCGTCGAGATTTTGGTGATGTTCCTGACTACCACGTTGATGCGCGGCTTGATGATGTGGCTGTTTGCTTGGCTTGCCAACAGGTCGGACAAGATGGTCGACATCAATTTGCGCTGGTGGGGCGTGCTGACATTCGCCGGTATCAAGGGCGGACTTTCAGTGGTGATGTTAACCATGATTCCGGAGTCGTTTGAATATCTTGAGATGTTCAAAGCGGTGGTGATCGGAGTCATCATGCTTTCAACTTTCATCTATTCCGGCGTGCTCATAGCGATCATCGGCAGCAACAAAAATCAATTCCTTGTTGAGAAAAAGGAAGAGGAAAGCTCGCACCATTATTGATGGATACTTTCCGATACATCTTGGCCTAATCTTAAGTTGTACTGTGATTCTTCTATGTATCCTTGTGTAGCATGTATAATGGTTGCAATGTAAATTGTTCGCCGAAACACATACGTATTTTGCACATGATGAAACTGCCAAGTAGGAGGTTGTCCTGATTCTGGATTGGAAGCGTCGGCTCGTGTTCTGGAGCGGGGCAATTAGTGTAGGTGTGGTGGCGATCTTGTTTGCTGTCGCGTGTGAACGTGCGAACGGACAGTTCCACAAATTGCTGTCCATTTCCCCTTATATCCCCTTGCTGGTCACCCCTCTCGGGTTTGCATTGATCGTATATTTGACCCGGAAATATTTTCCCGGCGCGCAAGGTAGCGGCATTCCGCAAGTCATCGCCTCGCTGGACCCGAAAGAAAGCCGCGAAGTTCGCGAACAAGTGCTTTCTCTGCGCGTGACTATCGGCAAGATCATGCTGACCATCGGCGGGCTTTTCTTTGGTGCGGCGGTGGGACGTGAAGGTCCCACCGTGCAAATCGGCGCGTCCATCATGCACAAACTGGGCAGCCTTGCCCGTTTCCCGCAACACGATCTGGAAAAAGGCTTGATCCTTGCTGGTGCTGCAGCCGGAGTCGCAGCCGCATTCAACACGCCGCTGGCGGGAATCGTGTTCGCGATTGAAGAGATGAGCCGCTCTTTTGAAGAGCACAACAGCTCAACCATTCTCATGACTGTGATCATCGCCGGTATCACTTCGCTGGCCTTGCTTGGCAATTACTCCTATTTTGGACACACCAACGAGACGCTGGGGTTCGGCAGCGAATGGAGTGTCGTCTTCATCTGCGGCGTGGCGGGGGGGCTGTTGGGCGGGGCGTTCAGTCGAGCGTTGATCGAAGTCAATAAAGGTTTGGTCGGAACTATGGGCACATGGATCAAGGCTAACCCGGTTGGTTTTGCTGCGGCTTGCGGTTTGCTGTTGGCATTGATCGGTCTGGCTTCGGGCAATAACACTTACGGTAGCGGTTACAGCGAAGCGAAATCGCTGGTCGATGGACAAACCACATTACCGGAAAGCTACGGACTGCTTAAAATGATGGCCACCGCAATTTCCTACGTCAGCGGTATACCCGGCGGAATCATGGCGCCCACGCTTTCGGCGGGCGCGGGATTTGGCGCCAATGTGGCGCATTTCTTTACATCCGTTCCCGCCGGTGCCGCAATCATTCTGGGCATGGTTGCCTACTTTGCCGGTGTAACGCAGGCACCGATCACTGCCTTCGTCATCGTGATGGAAATGATAGACAACCACGAAATGATCCTGCCGCTGATGGCCGCCGCATTTATTGCCAAAGTCTGCTCGCGCATGGTCTGCCCGACACCAATATTCCACACGATGGCAAGTAATTTCATTCGCAGGCCCAAGCATCATGCGAAGATGGACTGAAAACGGATATGGCAGGCTGCAGTTTTATCCGAAATGAAAGTTTTGCCTGAGCCGATGCGCGCCAATCGCATTGTTAGCGGGCAATCTCCTGCCTGACATCCAACTTCCGTAACCAACCCCAGCTTTATTTTTTTCGAGGGGGAAAAACGGAAATCGAAGTGTGCTACGATTTTTCCGTGTGGCCGACTTAAGCTCGCAACTTGACGGGGGAAATCATGCTCGACGAATTTATTCACGAACCGCGCATTGCCTACTTCTCGATGGAAATCGCGTTGCGCAACGAAATTCAGACTTATGCCGGCGGATTGGGCATGCTCGCGGGCGATACCATGCGCTCGGCCAACGATCTCGACCTGCCGATGGTGGCAGTCAGTTTGATGAGCCGCGCCGGATATTTCCGTCAGGAGATCGACGCCCAAGGCAGGCAACTGGAACACCCGGCAACTTGGGAGCCCGGCCGTTGGGCGCTGCAGCTCAATGCCAAAATTGCCGTGCCGATTGACGGGCGCATGGTCTGGATCTGCGCATGGTTGTACGTGCTGCAAGGCAGCATGGGCGGACGTCAACCGGTGCTGCTACTCGACACCGATCTGAATGAAAATAGCAGTGAAGACCGCGAACTAACGCACTACCTCTACGGCGGCGACAACGTCTACCGTCTCAAGCAGGAAATCGTGCTGGGCATAGGCGGCGTGCGCTTGCTTCAGGCCTTGGGCTTTACGATCCGGCATTACCACATGAACGAGGGGCACTCGGCATTGCTCGGGTTGGAACTGATGCGGCGCTTTACATACTCCGAAGAGGAGTTGCGCCCCGGTGAATCGCGTTACGACATTCCGCGCGTGCGCGATCTTTGCAGCTTTACCACGCACACACCGGTCGAGGCTGGGCATGATCGTTTTCCCTATGAGTTGGTACAGCGCGTGCTTGATGACGGCTTCGATATTGAAGAGATCAAACATCTGGCCGGTGAGGACAGCCTGAACATGACGCGGCTGGCGCTGAATCTGAGCGAGTATATAAACGGCGTTGCAAAAAAACACGCCGAAGTGGCGAATGCGATGTTTCCCGGCTACCTGGTGCATGCGATCACCAATGGCGTACATCCCTATACTTGGGCTTCCGAAGGCTTCCGCCAGCTTTACGATCACTATCTGCCGAGTTGGTGTCACGAGCCGCAGTTGTTGATGCGTGTCGACTGTTGCATTCCCGATAACGCAATTTGGCAAGCGCATGCTCAGGCGAAACAACATCTCATCGAGAAGGTGCAAGCACTAACCGGCGTAGTGCTAAAGCCAAATGTGCCGATCTTCGGCTTTGCGCGGCGCATGACTGCATACAAGCGACCAAGTCTTTTATTTTCAAACTTTGAAAGGTTGCAGACGATTGCACGCAAGCAGCCGTTCCAGATCGTGCTTGCCGGCAAAGCACATCCGCGCGATGAGGACGGCAAGCATCTGATCGAGCAGTTGCATGCGCAGGCGCGAACTCTTGCCGGTGCGATACCTATCGCCTATCTGCCCGATTACGATTTGGCTATGGCACAGACACTGACCGCAGGAGTGGATGTGTGGCTCAACACGCCGTTACCACCGTTCGAGGCTTCCGGCACCAGCGGTATGAAAGCCGCACTAAACGGCGTGCCAAATTTTTCTGTGCTCGATGGCTGGTGGATCGAAGGCTGTCTTGAAGGTGTCACCGGATGGGCTATCGACGACAAGACGGGAATGGTCGATGGCAGTCCTCACGCACTTTACGACAAGCTCGAGCAGGTGGTACTGCCGCTGTATTACGGAGCCAGAGAGGGCTGGGTTAAAGTGATGAAGGGGGCGATCAGCAAAAACGCGTCCTACTTCAACAGTCATCGCATGATGCGGCGTTATGCAACGGAGGCGTACTGGAGATGAGAGGCAGCACTCTCGTCCGGCGCATCAAGGAATTTTGCATTTGATTCTGCGTTTCGCCCAGATAATCCATAAGCCGAAATAATATGCCTCCGGATTTGCCGATGGTCATTTTACTTGCTGGGACGATCAATGCACCTTGGACAAATGGATACATAGCCCGGCAGTTAAATATTTTCTCTATGACGAGAAGTTCCACCAATTGCGTTCGGATCATGCGCAATTCCATTTTGTGGCGGGTACTGTGATTCAGCATATGCACGCCAATGAATACGCTACTGCTGAAGAAAGAATACCAGCATGTTTTACGCAAGGTGATGATGGAGCTTGCTGAATTGAATCAGCACGTCAGCGGATAAATCAATAGTCGCCGCATCAATGAAATCAGGCGCGCAACATGTACAGTGCGCCTTTTCCTTTTCAGCATGTCTGAAATATGGAACAATTGCTCCATTGAAGAACATATTGGGGCGAATCATGATAGACCGAGAAGGTTATCGCCCGAACGTCGGCATTATTCTGACTAACGCAAAGAATCAGGTATTTTGGGGTAAACGCATCAGGCAGGACGCATGGCAGTTTCCGCAAGGCGGTATCCAGCATGGTGAGACACCAGAGCAGGCGATGTATCGCGAATTGCACGAAGAAGTCGGCTTGCGATCCAGCCACGTCCAGATATTGGGACGTACCCGCGATTGGATGCGTTATGAGGTGCCGCAGAGTTGGGGCAAGCGCGAGTCGCGCAATAATTACAAAGGTCAGAAGCAGATATGGTTTCTGCTGCGTTTGACCGGGCGCGACTGCGACGTGTCATTGCGGGCAACCGGGCATCCCGAGTTTGATGCATGGCGCTGGAACGAGTACTGGATCGAGTTGAATAACGTGATCGAGTTCAAACGCGAGGTGTATCGCATGGCGCTGAATGAATTAGTACGTTTCCTTCCGGACCTCAAAAATCAATCCACTCATTTCACTCCGGCACACAGCGGTGAAAATAATTCAGACTTTCAACAGGAGGAAACATGACTGCGAACTACCAAGCTTTGACATCGGCACCACTGAAAATGGGATCCTCGTGCATGCGGCCAAGCCAGACGCTGCCTGAACGCGTGAAGCTGGGCAGTCCGGCTATAGATGTGATGACAGATCTCAGCAAGATTTCCGTGGTTAGCGTGCGCGCCAAAACCTCGATGGATAAAGCCAATAGCAAAATGATCAAATGCGGTGTGCGCATGTTGCTGGTACTGGACGATAACGAGCACTTGGCGGGGTTGGTCACGGCAAGCGATGTGTTGGGTGAAAAGCCGATGCACTTCCTGCAGAGTATGGGTGGGACATATGCGGATATCACGGTGCGCGACATCATGACCACTCAGCATGAGTTGGAGGTTTTGAAAATTGAAGACGTGCAGAACGCCAAGGTTGGAGACATTGTCGCCAGCCTGAAAAAAGCCAATCGCCAACACACTCTGGTTGCCTCCGAAGCGGCTGATGGACGGCAAACGGTGTGCGGACTTTTCTCCATTACTCAGATTGCACGCCAACTTGGTGCGCAAGTGCAGAGTTTTGAATTGGCGCGCACATTCGCCGAGATTGAGGCTGTTATTGCACGCAGTTGATTCAGCCGAAAATGCAGTGTAGCGAATGTTCGTTCTTCGTCTATTTGCGCCCATCACACACTTCGAGGAACTCACGATGTTGAAGGTCCGTTTGCTGGTGATGACTTGCCTGCTTTCTTTTGCAGTTGCAGGCTGCGCCGGGTTGTTGGGTTCAGCAGCAGACCCCGGCAACGAGGTTCGCATCCGCGAAGACAGTAAGCCCAGTCCCGATGCCAGACAGGAAAAATATCCGATCATTATCCGGCTTGCCGGGTATGCGGATACGCGTGGAGCCGATAGCCCGCGTCGTCTGGGTGTCGCAACAGCGCGGGTTATCGGCATGTATGGCGTGGACATCATGTCTGATCGTAATGTGGCAGATGTGGTAGCTGCATCTGTCATGAAGCGTTTGGACGAGGATGGAATGCATGTGCTGTCCAGAGCCGATAAGGCAAGTGCGAATTTTCAACTGAGCGGCTCAGTTAAAGAATTAAGCATCAATGTAAAGGAGCGGGACAGCGTGAACATTGCGGTTGAATCGACTTTGACCGACCTGCCCAGCGGCAAAGTAATCTGGTCGGGTGTCGTGGTAGAGAAAGCCGACCGCTTTGCAGGCGTTTCGGGGAACAGTAAAAAAGACATTGCCGACTACTTGCGAAAAGAGTTGGGAATAGCCATGGGTAAGACTAGCGAATCCATCCTTTCCGTGCTGATGTCGACGCAGCCTGATTTGTTTAATCTGAAGGTAGGTGAAAAGCCTGTTCAGGGCGTAACGGTCTTAAGCAATCCTGCTGTGGGTGCGGCTTCCTCGGTAGTTTCTGCACCATCGCATGAATTGGTACCATCTAGTGGAATTCTGGTGGTAAGTTCTATGCCGTCGCATGCAAAGGTCTATGTGGATGGTGTGTATTTCGGACTTACCCCGTTGCGCGCAGAGCTTGATGCGGGAGTGCTTGAGGTGAGCGTAAAGTTGGACGATTATCAGTCGGCTTCAGAAAAAGTTTCCGTGCGCAAAGGTGATACTACGGAATTGGAAATAAAGCTTCACCACTAACCATGAATGAGGTTTGAGCAAAATAAAAAGCCCGCAGTGCGGGCTTTTTTGTCGGCTATGCGTGCTTAGTGTTTGCCTGTGCTACCGAACCCGCCTGTGCCACGATGGCTGACGGGAAACTCTTCGACGATATTGAATTGCACTTGTGTTATCGGAACAATGACCAGTTGAGCGATGCGCTCCATCGGCATCAGCACGAACGGATGGTGTCCACGGTTCCAGATCGAGATGAAAATCTGGCCCTGATAATCCGAATCTATCAGTCCGACCAGATTGCCCAGCACGATGCCGTGCTTATGTCCCAAGCCGGAACGCGGCAGGATCATCGCTGCGTAGTGCGGGTCGTTCAAATGCAGGGCGATGCCGCTGGGGATCAGTTCGCATTGTCCCGGCTGGATGGTCATGCTGTCCGCAATGCAAGCGCGCATGTCGATGCCGGCCGAGCCTGGCGTGGCGTAGGCGGGCGGATGCTCATGCAAGCGCGGGTCGAGTATTTTTACATCCACTTTTTTCATTACTTGCTTCCTTTCTTATAAAGCACGGCAGCGTGGCACAACAGCGCCCGTGCCAAAGTGAGTTTGTCGGCACGCGGCAACACATGCTCACCCGCATCGTCGAACAATACCAATTCATTATCGTCGCTGCCGATGGCGTGCTGCGCCAGATTGGCGGCGAGTAGCGGAATGTTTTTCTTTTTGCGTTTGTCTTTAGCGTGTTCGCACAGCTTTTCGCTTTCCGCCGCAAAGCCCACGCAGAACGGCGGCTTGGGCAGGTTGGCGACGTAAGCAAGGATGTCCTGATTGGGAATTAATTCCAGAGTCAACTTGCTATCACTCTTCTTGATTTTCTGTTCGCTCGGTTGTGCCACGCGATAATCCGCCACCGCAGCCACGCCGATAAAAATTTCAGAATGCGCAACATGCTGCTTCACCGCATCGAACATCTCGGCGGCACTGATGACATCCACCACATGCGCACCATGCGGTTTGGCAAGTGATGTCGGGCCGGATACTAGTGTCACCTGCGCGCCCATCTCCAGCGCGGCCTGTGCGATGGCATAACCCATCTTGCCGCTGCTGCGGTTGGTGATGCCGCGCACCGCGTCGATGGCTTCATAAGTGGGGCCGGCAGTGATAAGAATTTTAAGACCAGCCAGCAGTTTCGGCTGGAATAAAGCAGCGATGTCGCGTGCCAATCCCTCAGCTTCCAACATCCGCCCCATGCCTTCTTCGCCGCAGGCTTGTGCGCCGCTCGCCGGACCCAACACCATTACGCCATCGACCATGAGTTGTTGCACATTGCGTTGCGTTGCCGCGTTTGCCCACATCTGCTTGTTCATCGCAGGCGCGATCAATAGCGGGCAATTGCGCGCCAGACACAAAGTTGAGAGCAAGTCGTTCGCCAATCCGTGCGCCAGCTTGGCGATGAAGTCTGCTGTGGCGGGAGCGATCACAATGGCATCGGCCACGCGGCTGGAATGAATGTGCGCCAGCCCCTTGTCGTCCTGCCATTGGTCGATCAATACCGGCATGCCGGTGAGCGCCTGCATTGTCGAAGGCGTAATGAAATGCGTCGCCGCTTCCGTCATCGCCACCTGCACCTCAATGCCTTGCTTTACCAGCAACCGCGCCAACTCTGCTGCCTTATAGGCCGCGATGCCACCAGTGATGCCGAGCACAATGCGTTTGGTTTGGGCTTCATTCATAATGACGCGCATCTTATCAAGAAACTGTTGCGCATGGCGCAGGTGTGCAAGGCGTTAGCCATTGCGATGGCTGCATTGTGCGGAAGGTTTGGCATGGGGAGTAGTGAATAGAATTCGATGCATGGATTGCGAGGCGTACTTCAAATACCCACTTTCCTTCGAGACACCCGTCAATAGGCGATCTACGTCATATGCATTATGGAGGTGCTCGTATTTATTGGCTTGCGGGCAAGATGCTCTTTGGTATCCTTAGCTCGCACGGAAAATGCGGAATGGACTTGTTACTCGCGTGGACACAAAGGTGCGTCCAGCTTCGAACTTGCCATCATGATGAACAAAGAAAGTTAAGTTATTCCCAAGCCGTTCAGGACGAGTGACTGCGCGGAAAGTTACGAAATTTTCAGTTGAGACTTCGATTTTCTGCCGGGTGCTGCGGGAGGAATGAATCCGGCCAGCCTGCATTTCAGACCTTCTATTTTTTTCCCCTGATCGTAGCGGATGGAATGGCACGACATGATCTCGCCCTTGGCAGCAAGCTCCGCCAGACGAGTGCGCGCGACCGCAAGAGAGATGCCGACAGCTTCTGCGATCTCGGTATCGAGTTGCTCTCCGTGCGCTTTCAAGTATTTCAAAATGTCGTTCATAGCGTCGTTTGCCATACCAAAGTTATTGCCTAGGATGCTAATGTACAGCGGAATCAAGGGAAAAGGAGATAAAGAACTCTATTCGAAAGATATTTTTTATCAATTAGTCTTCTTGGTCGGTTCGAATTCGCCATTTAATAGGCACCATTTTTCCCGTACTTCACCTTTTGACGTGGCTTTGCAGGGAGTTGCCCGAGGCGTTTTCTGTTTCAAACCGAGATGGTGTTGTAGTTCGCCCGAGAAGCTATTTAGGCCGTTTGGTCCATTGACGCAGCATGGGCGGGGGAATAGGGTGCGTGCAAGATGAGATAAATATCTTTAATGTCACTTGTCTGTAAGGCAATAAATACGGGAATCGTCACGTGATGTGTGTGTAGATCGCCATTTGACGCGGCTTGCAGCGATGATGGGCATCATATCCAATATGCTGTTCGGTTTTTCTTCTTTCAATTTCGAAAGTGAGGCGCAATGTGAGTATCGTTGACTGGCCGGCGGGAGAGCGTCCGCGTGAGAAGTTGTTGCAGCGCGGAGCGGCGGCGTTGTCCGATGCGGAATTATTGGCGATCTTCTTGCGCACTGGTGTGGTGGGCAAGAGCGCGGTTGATCTGGCGCGCGAGCTGTTGGCGCGGTTCGGCAATCTGACGCAATTGTTTGCGGCTGGAGAAAATGAGTTTTGTGCTATCCACGGTATGGGGCAGGCGAAATTTGTGCAGTTGCAGGCGGTGCTGGAAATGTCGCGGCGCGCGTTGCACGAAGAGATGCAGTCCGGTGATGCTTTGAATTCGCCGCGTGCGGTGCGTGATTTTTTGCAGTTGTTATTGCGCGGGAAGCAGCAGGAGGTGTTTGTTGCGATCTTTCTGGATGCGCAACACCGGGTGGTTGCAACCGAAGAGTTGTTTCAGGGGACGCTGACGCAGACTAGCGTTTATCCTCGCGAAGTGGTGAAGCGAGCGTTATTTCACAATGCGGCGGCGCTGATTTTTGCGCATAACCACCCATCAGGGGTGGCGGAGCCGAGTCAGTCGGATCAATTGCTGACGGATACATTGAAACAGGCATTGCAGTTGGTGGATGTGCGGGTGCTGGATCATTTCATCGTGGCGGGTGCAGGATGCTTGTCATTTGCGGAAAAAGGAATGCTGTGAAGGGGCAAGCCATATCTATAGCGCCCAAGCGGGCTAGGTCTTTTGAGGCGACGGTGGTGAGCGTCATCATCCGCGATTTCATTCATTTGACTGAGCGGATTTCCTCGAACAGCCTGGTGCATCTGATGGGCGACTATTACGAGAAGGTTTGTTTTCAGGTTACGCAACAACAGGGTGTTCTTGCTTCGATCAGCAATCACAGCATGGTGGTTACGTTTTCCGTGGTGGAAGGGGCGGATGCGCACGCTCGCCGTGCTTTACGGTGTGCGTTGGCGATTGCAATGATTGCCTATCAGACGCGCTTCTGGATCCGGCAAGCATTTCCAGAACAAGGTTTGGATAAATTCGGTGTCGGCATCGGCATTCATACCGGCGAGTTGATCTTCGCCGAATTCGGAATAGCTCCGCACGTTCAACAGGTGGCAAGCGGGCACGCGGTGTCGATCGCATCTTTGCTGGCGGGCAAATCCAAGGAACTGGATTGGAATATGGTGTGCAGCGAGCAATCGCTCATGCTGGCCGGGCAGGGGGTGAAAGCACGCCGCCGCAGTGTAATCGGCGCGGAGTGGTTGAACTACCCGGTACATGTCGCGGAAGTGGTGGTGGTGCGCGGCGATACGGATGAGGTCGTCGATGAGGATGAGGAGGAGCTGGATTCGACATTGATTTTGGAACGCGGCATGAGCCTGGAGCGCTATGCGTCGCTCGATTCGGCGCGCTACGCCGCTTTGATGGATGCGAACCTGATGAACCTTCCGGTGGTCCCGGGTTATCGATGTTTGCGCGCATTGGGGCAGGGCGGTATGTCAAAGGTGTTTTTGGTCGAGCGCTTGTGCGATGGCGAGCAACTGGCATTGAAGTTTGCCGATGGCAGCGTTTCCCAGGACAGCGAGGTGTTGTATCGCTTTGTTGAAGAATATGGCTTGCTGGAACAAGTTCATCATCCCAATGTGCTTCATATATATGATCAGGGTGTGACCGACGATGCCTTGTTCATTGTGATGGAATATCTATCCGGCGGTACGCTCAAGCAGCTTATAGGAAGTAGCGGCATGCAATTGGCTCGTGCGTTGAGCGTGTTGCGCGAAGTGGTGCAGGCGTTGGTGGAAGTGCACAGGCTGGGCATCATTCATCGTGACATCAAGCCGGAGAACATCATGCTGCGGAGCGATGGTATGGCAGTGTTGTGTGACTTTGGCGTCGCACGGAGGATTTGTAAGGGGCATCAACAAGGCCCGATGGAGTTTGTAATCGGCACGCCGTATTTTATGAGCCCTGAACAGGCTCTTGGCGAAGATGAAGAAGAGCGTACCGATATATACAGTATGGGGGCGGTATTCTTCAATATGCTCACGGGTGAGAAACCCTATCAGGGGAAGTCGCTGGAAGAGATCGTGCAGCAGCATCTGCGCGCGCCAGTCCCAACATTGCCGCCGCGCTATAGTCATCTGCAAAAGCTTCTCGAGCGAATGATGGCAAAAGATAAGGAACAACGCTATTCGGCGGCAGAGTTGCTGAAGCAAATGGATGAGTTGAAAGGAAGTATCTGACCGACGCTGCCCCCGATATTCCGGCAAGGAAGAAATTGATGGGCCTATTTCTTGCTGATAATCTCAATATTCCCTTTGACAAGGTCTGCGCTTATATGGATAATCGCGCGCTCTTTTTGGAGGGGTGGCCGAGTGGTTAAAGGCAGCAGACTGTAAATCTGCCCTCTTAGAGTACGAAGGTTCGAATCCTTCCCCCTCCACCAGGTTTTTTGCAGTTTGCTTTAGTAGGATCAAGTGGGCTGGAGTAGGGTTTTGTGCGGGTGTAGCTCAATGGTAGAGCTGAAGCCTTCCAAGCTTATGACGAGGGTTCGATTCCCTTCACCCGCTCCAATGTGTATGCCCATGTGGCTCAGTGGTAGAGCACTCCCTTGGTAAGGGAGAGGTCGTGAGTCCGATTCTCACCATGGGCACCAAAGTTTTTTATTGTTAGTTCTTTATCGTTAATTGGGTTGATGGGGGAATATCATGGCAAAGAGTAAATTTGAACGTACAAAGCCGCACGTGAACGTAGGCACGATTGGGCACGTTGACCACGGCAAGACCACCCTGACAGCGGCGATCACCACTGTTTTGGCGAAGAAGTTTGGCGGCGAAGCCAAAGCCTACGACCAGATCGACGCAGCGCCGGAAGAAAAGGCACGTGGTATTACTATTAATACCGCCCACGTCGAATACGAAACAGCCAACCGCCACTACGCGCACGTTGACTGCCCCGGACACGCCGACTACATCAAAAACATGATCACCGGCGCGGCCCAAATGGACGGCGCGATCCTGGTAGTATCCGCAGCTGACGGCCCCATGCCTCAGACCCGTGAGCACATCTTGCTGGCACGCCAAGTAGGCGTACCCTACATCATCGTGTTTATGAACAAATGCGACATGGTTGATGACGCAGAACTGCTTGAGCTGGTTGAAATGGAAATACGCGAACTACTCTCCAAATATGAATTTCCCGGCGACGACATCCCCATCATCCAAGGCTCCGCACTCAAGGCGCTTGAAGGTGACCAAAGCGAAATTGGCGAACCCTCCATCTTCCGCCTGGCCGAAGCCCTCGACACCTACATCCCGCAACCCAAGCGCGCCTTGGACGGCGCCTTTCTGATGCCCGTAGAAGACGTATTCTCCATCTCTGGTCGCGGCACAGTAGTAACGGGTCGTATCGAGCGCGGCATAGTCAAAGTTGGCGAAGAACTTGAAATCGTTGGCATCAAGCCCACCCTCAAGACTACCTGCACCGGTGTCGAAATGTTCCGTAAACTGCTCGACCAAGGTCAGGCAGGCGACAATGTTGGCGTCCTGCTGCGCGGCACCAAGCGTGAAGAAGTCGAGCGCGGCCAAGTGCTGTGCAAGCCCGGCAGCATCAAACCGCACACCAAGTTCACTGCCGAGATCTACGTCTTGGGCAAAGACGAAGGCGGACGTCATACCCCGTTCTTCCAAGGCTACCGTCCTCAGTTCTACTTCCGTACTACCGATGTCACTGGTGCGGTCGAATTGCCAGCGGGAACCGAGATGGTGATGCCGGGCGATAACGTCAGTATCACCGTGAATCTGATCAACCCCATCGCCATGGAAGAAGGTCTGCGCTTCGCGATTCGCGAAGGCGGACGTACTGTCGGTGCCGGTGTGGTTGCTAAGGTTATCGAGTAA
>CAINCU010000013.1 GCA_903847155.1 uncultured Gallionellaceae bacterium
CTTGAGTCGACTCCATTTGCCTAAGCAAATTCGGTCTGCCTCAGTACAGGTACCCACACTAATCGGTTGTTTCTTCTATCTTTTAAAGAACTTTTTTACCACTTCCTCATCAGCCTCAGCTGCGAAGAGGTGCGCATTATATAGAGTGAAAAACTTCCGTCAACTCATTTTTATACGCACCACGATTAAACTTATTCCCTGCACTGGGTTGCGGGGGCAGGATTTGAACCTACGACCTTCGGGTTATGAGCCCGACGAGCTGCCAGACTGCTCCACCCCGCGTCAGAGAAGGGGGCGGACTTTACAGAAGTTCGCAGACCTAGTCAACTTGAATATCATCAATATTTGCAACATCTCAATAATCAACTCGAATTTTCAGCGACTACGCTGCCGAATTTGAAATCACCTTTCGTTAGAACCTTATTTTTTGCTGGGTTACAATCTTACTTAATTCTTAATTTATTGTTGCCATCCCAGACCCTCCCTACAAAATCATGTTGAAAAAAATAAGTGTGCGCGATATTCGATCTGGGATGTACATCCAGGAAATTTGCGGTAGTTGGATGGAGCATCCATTTTGGAAAAAATCTTTTTTGCTTGCATCTGAAGAAGATATCAACACGCTAAAAACATGTGGTATTCAGGAAGTGTGGATCGACTCTGACAAAGGGGGCGATGTCGAATCTCAGTCAGTATTATCGACTTCTGCCAGCGAAAAGGAAAAAATCGAGAATGAATTATCAAAGATAGCCAAAGAATCCTCGCCAAACCTTCGCGTTCCTATTCACGAAGAGCTTGAACGCGCTCGTGAACTACAAGCAAGAAGTAGTGCCGCCGTTACCTCAATGTTTCAGGAAGCGCGCATGGGGAACGCTATCAAAATCAGTGAGGCTGCGCCGCTGGTAGAGGAAATAAGCCAATCCATAACACGCAACCCTGAAGCGTTTCTCAACCTCGCCCGCCTTAAAACCAAGGACAACTACACTTATATGCATTCGGTTGCCGTCTGCGCGCTGATGCTCGCTCTGGGCAAGCAAATGGGACTCTCGGGTGCAACCTTAAAGGATGCCGGTCTAGCCGGTTTGCTACACGATGTTGGTAAGATGCTAATCCCTGACGAAATTCTCAATAAACCGGGTAAGCTTACTGATGAAGAATTCGCAATCGTTAAAGAGCATCCGCGCAAAGGCTGGGAAATTCTGCAAGGCTCTCCCAGCACCCCCGACCTTGCACTAGATGTCTGCTTGCACCACCATGAACGAGTGGATGGTAAAGGTTATCCAGAAAATTTATCTGGCGACAATTTAACAATATTTTCCCGCATGGGGGCAGTGTGCGACGTGTATGACGCCCTGACCTCGAATCGCTGCTACAAAAATGGATGGGAACCTGCTGAGACCATACGCAAGATGGCAGAGTGGAGAAATGGCCATTTTGACGAAAGAGTTTTCCAAGCTTTAGTCAAAACCATCGGCATCTATCCATCCGGCACTTTAGTAAGGCTCAAGTCAGGAAGGCTGGCTATAGTCATCGAGCAGACTGGAAAGAGCTTACTCATGCCTGTCGTAAAAGCATTTTTTTCGACCAAATCCAATGAGCCGATCCTGCCGGAAATGATAGACTTGAGTAGGTCGCAGGAAAGCATCGCCAACGCCGAAGACCCCGCCCAATGGGGCTTTGACTTAAAACAAGTCACAGGCTTTTAAAATAAATACTTACCTCTTGGGGAGATATGAATGTCCAACATCCAGTCCATTATGCACGAAAACCGTGTGTTCAATCCTTCCGCTGACTTTGTCAAACAGGCCAATGTGTCTGGCATGGACAGTTACCGTGCAATGTGCGATTCGGCTAATAAAGACTATGCGGGATTCTGGGCAAATCTCGCCCGCGAAACCCTACTCTGGCACAAACCGTTCACCAAGACACTGGATGAAAGCAAAGCACCTTTTTACAAATGGTTCGAGGATGGCGAATTAAATGTTTCCTACAACTGCCTCGACAAGCATCTGGCGACACAACCCGAGAAGACCGCCATCATCTTTGAGGCCGACGACGGCAAAGTCACTCGCGTCAATTACCGCGAACTGCACGGGCGCGTTTGTCAATTCGCCAACGGTCTGAAATCGCGCGGCATCAAGAAAGGTGATCGCGTCATCATCTACATGCCAATGAGTGTGGAAGCTGTGATCGCCATGCAGGCCTGCGCCCGTATCGGCGCAATCCACTCCGTGGTGTTCGGCGGTTTTTCCTCCAAGAGTCTGCACGAACGCATCACCGACGCGCAGGCGGTTGCGGTCATCACCGCCGACGGACAGTTCCGTGGTGGCAAGGCCATGGCGTTGAAACCGGCAGTGGACGAAGCGCTCACCATGGGTGGCTGCGAGGCGGTGCATAGCGTGATTGTCTATCGCCGCACCGGCGCTGAAGTGCAATGGAACGAGCAAAACAATGTGTGGTGGCATGATCTGTTCAATGCCCAATCCACGCACTGCGAACCGGAATGGGTGGGTGCCGAACATCCGTTGTTCATCCTCTACACCTCCGGTTCCACCGGCAAACCCAAGGGGGTGCAGCACTCCACCGGCGGCTACCTGCTGGGTGCAATGGTTTCGATGAAATGGGTGTTCGATTACAAACCAACCGACATTTTCTGGTGTACCGCCGATGTGGGCTGGATCACCGGCCACAGTTACGTAACCTACGGCCCTCTAGCGATGGGCGCGACGCAACTTATCTTTGAAGGCGTACCGACTTACCCGGACGCAGGTCGTTTCTGGAAAATGATTCAGGATCACAAGATCACCACCTTCTACACTGCCCCTACCGCAATCCGTTCCCTGATCAAACTGGGCGGCGACCTGCCCAAGCAATACGACCTGTCCTCGCTGCGTCTGCTCGGCACCGTGGGCGAACCGATCAACCCGGAAGCGTGGATGTGGTACTACACCGTCGTCGGCCAGTCGCGCTGCCCCATCGTGGATACCTGGTGGCAAACCGAAACCGGCTGCCACATGATCGCTCCGTTGCCCGGCGCGATGCCAATCAAGCCCGGCACCTGCACCCTCCCTCTGCCCGGCATTATAGCCACCATCGTCAACGAGGCTGGCGATGAAGTGAACGACCAACATGGCGGCTTCCTTGTCATCAAGAAACCGTTCCCCTCACAGATCCGCACCATCTGGGGTGACCCGGAGCGCTACAAGAAAGGCTATTTCCCCGAAGAAATGCGGGGCGCTTATCTGGCTGGCGACTCCGCACACCGCGATGAAGACGGCTATTTCTGGATCATGGGACGCATTGACGATGTGTTGAACGTTTCGGGACACCGCTTGGGCACCATGGAAATCGAATCCGCACTGGTTTCCAATCCGCTGGTGGCGGAAGCCGCCATCGTCGGAAAACCTCACGAAATCAAGGGTGAATCTGTAGTTGCTTTCGTGGTACTGAAGGGCGCGCGCCCGGCCGATGCGGCTGCCGCAAAGAAACTCGCCGAAGAATTGCGTAACTGGGTCGGCAAGGAAATCGGCCCGATTGCCAAGCCCGACGAAATTCGCTTCGGCGAGAACCTGCCCAAGACTCGTTCTGGTAAAATAATGCGCCGTCTGTTACGCGCCATCGCCAAGGGCGAGGAAATCACGCAAGATGTTTCAACCTTGGAGAATCCGGCAATTTTGGAACAATTGAAAGAGGTTATCCGTTGAACGATTTGTTGATTCGACACACCAAGGAAACAGCGCGCCTAGCCGCGCTGTTTGTGTTTATTGCTTCGGCGATGTCTATGCACCTCGCTCGCGCCGACGAGAACGTGATACAAGCAGACAAGCCGGTAGCGATGCAGGCACCGGCTCCCATTCGGGAGGCCATGATCCTCGCACCGGAGTATGTTCTGGACACCCCCGCCCTCCCCGGCATATCCACCTTTAGCAGTTCCACCCCAAGTGCAACCAGCACAAACGTGTCAACACAATCGGTAGCTGACACAGGCAAAGAAAACGTTCCGGTAATGGCCGCATTGCCGGACGAAAATGTTTGGCAACGCGTACGCAGTGGCTTTGCCATGAAAGAGCTCAACAGCCCGTTGGTAAAACACCATGAAAAATGGTATGCAAGCCACCCCGACTACGTGTTGCGCATGAGCGAACGCGCTCAGCATTATCTGTATTACATCGAGCAAGAAGTGGAACGTCGCGGCATGCCGTCCGAAATCGCACTGTTGCCCGTCATTGAAAGCGCGTTCAACCCCGGCGCCAACTCCGTAGCACGCGCTTCCGGTATTTGGCAATTCATTCCCTCCACCGGCAAGCACTTCGGTATGGAGCAAAACTGGTGGTTCGACGGGCGGCGCGACGTTGTCAGCGCCACCAACGGCGCGCTGGATTATCTGCAAAAATTGCACGACCAGTTCGGCGATTGGGAATTGGCGCTGGCCGCCTACAACTGCGGTGAAAACTGCATTGCGCGCGCGCAGGCCAAAAATCTAAAACACCATAAACCGATCGATTTCGCGCATCTCAGCATCCCGCGCGAAACACGCAACTACGTGCCAAAACTGCTGGCGGTCAAGAACATTGTCAGCGACCCAGCGCGTTACGGCTTGGTGTTGCAGGACATCCCGAACCGCCCTTATTTTGCCGCAGTCTCCACATCAAAACCGATGGACGTGAAGCTGGCTGCCGAACTGGCCGACATCTCGATGGATGAGTTTCTGGCGCTCAACCCCGGCCATAACCGGCCGGTGATTTTGAAAGACGACGGAGAAGTGTTGCTGCTGCCGGTTGACAAAGTGGATACCTTCCGCAGCAATCTGGAAAAAAATTCGCAGCGCCTCGTTTCATGGCGTGCTTACAAAACCACCAAGGGCGAAAAATTCACCGAAGTTGCCTCGCGCTGCAACATTTCGCTGGAGCAACTGCGCACTGCCAATGGTTTGTCGAGATACGCGGATCAGAGCAATGGACAAACCCTGCTGGTTCCGGCGAATGAAACCGAGGCAAGCGAAGAATTTTCCCCATTCAACATGCATGCCTCTGCAGTACAGGAAATGTCCGGGTTCAGCTACGCGGTACACAAAGGGGACACAATCTCCACCATCGCACGGCGTTTCCACGTCGGTCAGTCGGGCTTGATCAGCATGAACCACGGCAGCAAACGTCTGCACATCGGACAACGTTTCACTATCCTGCCCGGCAGCTCATATGCGAGTTACTCGCCAAAGCATTCGCATCGAGGACATCACCTCAAACGCGCATTAGCAAAACGCTCTGAGCGCGTGGCAATGAACTAATTTCCAGAATACAAATGACAGTGCACGCCATGCGTCGCGCTGATGTTTGTGGTTTCCGGATATTGCGCACAGACCGGCATCACCTGCGCGCAACGCGGTGCGAAATGGCAACCCTGCGGCGGGTTCGCAGGTGATGGCAGATCGCCTTCCAGCTTGATGTATTTCCTTCCCTCGCCGTCAATACGCGGCACCGCAGCCAGCAAAGCCTGCGTGTAGGGGTGCCTAGGTGAACGCAGAACCTCCTCCGACGTACCCCGTTCAACGATACGGCCCAAATACATCACACACACTTCATGCGCGAGATATTCCACCACCGCAAGATTGTGCGTAATGAACAGGTAACTCAAACCCAGCTCCTCCTGCAACGCTTTCAGCAGATTCAGAATCTGCGCCTGCACCGACACATCCAAAGCACTGGTCGGCTCGTCGCAAATCAATAGTTGGGGCGACACCGCCAACGCGCGGGCGATGGCGATGCGCTGGCGCTGCCCGCCGGAGAACTCATGCGGATAACGCCACTTGCTGTCGAGCGCCAGTCCTACCTTATCCAGCAACCCGTCGATATGCGCTTGCCGCGCCGCACTGTCACCGCCGATGTGCAGCGCACTCATGCCTTCTTCGAGAATCTCCGCCACGCGCATCTTGGGATTGAGTGAGGCATAAGGATCCTGGAACACCATCTGCATTTTCGCGCGCGCAAGGCGCGAACCGATCAGTTCATGCCCATCGAACTGCACACTGCCCGCCGTGGGCGCAATCAATTGCAACAGCGCCTTGCCCAGCGTCGTCTTGCCGCAACCGGACTCACCTACCAGCGCCAAGGTGCGCCCCGGCGCAATGGACAGCGACACACCATCCACTGCTTTCACTTGTCCGACCACGCGCTGCAACAGGCCTTTGCGGATGGGGAAGTGGACGCGCAAGTCTTCGACATTCAGGATTGGGGATTGAGGATTGAGGATTGAGTGGTGCGTTGCTGGTTCACCAGATTCACGCGACTCTTCCTCAGTCCTCAATTCTCGTTCCTCAATCCTGCCGTACAAATGACACCTCACCCCGCGCCCATCAATCACCGTCCACTCCGGCGTCTGCTCATTGCACAGCGCCCATGCCCTGTCGCAACGCGGCGTGAAACGACAGCCCAGCTTGATGCTGCCAAGCGGCGGCACACTACCGGGAATCGCCGCCAATGCTTGTCCGCTATGCCGCGCATCAGGCAATGCGGCGAAAAGTTTCTGCGTGTAAGGATGCAATGGTTGTGCAAATAATTGTTCGCGCGTGGCCTGCTCGATGATTTGCCCGGCATACATCACCCCAACGCGATGCGCCGTCTCCGCCACTACGCCGAGGTCGTGCGTGATGAGCAACATCCCCATACCGGTTGTGTCTTGCGTATCGCGCAGCAATTGCAGCACCTGCGCCTGTATCGTCACATCCAGCGCGGTGGTGGGTTCGTCGGCGATCAGCAACTTCGGGCTGCCCGCCAACGCCATCGCGATCATCACGCGCTGCTTCATGCCGCCGGAAAGCTGGAACGGATATTCATGCACACGCCGTGGCGAATCCGGGATGCCGACTTGATCGAGCAACTCGATGCAGCGCGCGCTGGCTACCAAACCTTTCAGGTCTTGATGCAACACCAACACCTCGGCAATCTGTTGCCCCACCGTCATCACCGGATTCAAACTCAGCCCCGGCTCCTGAAAGATCATCGCCATCGTGCTACCGCGCACTGCGCGCATCTCGTGTTCCGGCAGATCGAACAAAGCCGCGCCATCCATGCGCACAGCACCGCCCGCATTCACCACCCCGTCCGGCAACAAGCGCATCAACGAAAGCGCCGTCATCGACTTGCCGCAACCGGATTCGCCCAGTAACGCAAAAGTCTCGCCCGCCGCAATGTCGAATGAAATGCCATCGACGATGCAAGCGCCGTTGCGCAAGGCCGTGGTCAGGGATTGAACAGATAGCAGGCTCATGCCGCCAACCCCGCGCCGAGCGTCTGTCCGCTTTCGGATTCATAAATCAAAATTTCACTCATCGCATTACCTGTATAGCGGCCCGAATGCTGCTCCGCTGTTTTTGTTAAGGCGAGAGTGTAAATCATCAGGGTGAAAACCTCCGAATAGCAGCCCGGCATCACGGACAAGGAAGCAATCAGGTTTGAAAATTACACACGCTCATGTACTATGAAATTTGCCAAGCGATTTCCAATGTTGATGGGGGATTGGAATGTCAAAATCAGAATGTCGTAATGCAAGACCTGACCCCGTCGCGCGCATGTCCCCGTCGCTTCGTTTTGGCTACGTCCATAATTAGGAGTATTCATGCAAACGTCCGACTGGATTGCCCTTGCAGCTTGTGTTGCTGCATTCCTCGCACTTATTCCGGCATTTTCTCCACTCTTTCGAAAGACGAGATTGGAGGAGAAAGCGGGGAGCACAGAAACATCATCCTTCATTGAAACAGAGGATGGTGCAGCACCTCCCCACCCTTCTCCCCCACTCAACAATTTTGGAACGGCGGTTGTACTCACATCGCTCGCGCTTGCCATCGGCGTTGTTGAGATCGTTCTTTTCAGCGCTGTTGCCAATTATTTTGGCGTTGCAGTCGACTCACATACGATGCCCTCGAATTGGCACGCTGTTTACTTAGCTTTGTTTCTTATACCTGGGTTGCTCTTGCTCAGGGCACTCATGTCTATCTCGGACATGTTCCACTTATGATTAGAGATCGATAGGGCCAGACTCCATCGATCCACTCAATTCCCAACACCCGCCTGCCTGTAGATGCCCGTCAATAGGCAATTCGCAATGTGCGATGGTTGTAGATTGGCGTATTCAGGGCGTTGCGAAGAAGGTGGATATAAAAATCTGGCGGCAAGTACCTTGCTTGCCGTTTTCGCATTCAAACGTTAAGCCTCTGTCCGATTCAATCTCGGATCGAACGCATCGCGCACCGCATCGGCAAATAAATTCGCCGCCAGCACCAGCAGCAACATGAAGCAGAATGCCGAGGCCAGCGCCCACCACACGACGGGTTCACGCCCCATTTCCAGCCGGGCGGCGTTGATCATGGTACCGAAGGAAATCATTGAGGGATCGACGCCCACGCCGACGTAGGACAGCACCGCTTCGGCCAGCACCAGCGCGGAGAAATCCATCACCAGCGAGATCAGCACGATGTGCATCACGTTGGGCATGATGTGGCGCGTGAGGATGCGCAAGCTGGACACGCCGAAAGATTGCGCTGCCTGGATGTATTCCATCTCGCGCAGCTTCAGCGTCTCGCCGCGCAGCAGTCGGCATAAGCCGGTCCAACTGGTCATGCCGAGGATCAGGCACAAGAACACCAGCCGCAGGTCGGCGCGCGAGGCGGTGGTAGTGAACCATTGCGGATGGGTGTCGATGGTGACCTGCATCATCAGCACCGCCGCCGCGATCAGCAGCACGCTGGGAATGGAACTGAGCACGGTGTAGAGATATTGAATAACGTCGTCCACCCAGCCGCGAAAATAGCCCGCCGCCACGCCAAGGAACAACGCCAGCGGCAACGTCACCAGCGTCGTCACCGTGCCGATGATGAGTCCGGTGCGGATGCTTTTCAGCGAGAGGTATAGCACGTCTTGTCCGACCTTATCGGTGCCAAGGATGTGATAGACGGAAGCGAGATTGGCGAGTACGCCGATGAGGATGGCGAGAATAACGATGGCAACGAACACCGCGCGCTGTGGTAGCCAATGTTTTGCATTCCACGCCAGCAACAAGCCGACCAACAATCCTGCCAACGCGCCGATCAAAACTCGCTCCATCACATCCCCATCCCGCTGCGCCACATCCGCCAGATGCGTGCCGCCGTATTGCAGTCGCGGATATTCGCGCACGATGTGGCCCTGCGCATCAGTGCTGGTTTCCTTGGCATACAGCGTGAGCGCGAATGGGGCGGAATAGGTTTTCTCGTTATGCGTGCGCAGAGGCTCGACCAGTTTGTCGAACATGCTCAACACCTCGGGCGAATACACTTTTTCGCCGCTGTTCGTCTGCGGCAGCGCAACGCGGAAATGCAGCGTATCCAGCAAGCCGACCACGAGGAATAGCGACAATACCAGTAGTGACACCATCGCCACGTTGCTCTGTGACACACGCCGCCATGGCAACAGCAGGTGTTCATACTTGCGCACATACCAGACAGACACGATACCCGCCGCGATCAGCAGGAACACCAGCGCGTCGCTCCACAGAATGATTGGCGTAAAACTCATTGCAGCCTCACCCGTGGATCAACCACGGTATATGACACGTCAGTCAGAATCAGCCCGACGATGTACAGCACCGAACCCAGAAACACCATGGCGCGGACAATACTGAAATCCTGCAAATTGATGGCGTCGATGGTGTAGCTGCCAAGGCCCGGAATGCCGAAGAACGATTCGGTGAGCAGGCTGCCCATGAACAGCAGCGGAATGACCACCACCACGCCAGTGAGGATCGGGATCATCGCGTTCTTCAACACATGCGTGAACAGCACGTGCAGCTCGGACAAACCCTTGGCGCGCGCGGTGCGCACGTAGTCCTTGCCCATTTCTTCAAGGAAGATGGTGCGATACCAGCGGCTGCTGGAACCGACTCCGCCAATCACGCCAATAACGATGGGCAGCACCACGAATTTGAAACTGTCCGCCCCGCCCGCGTAACCGGAGATGGGCACCAGATGCCACAATTTGCTCACCATGAACTGGCCGCCGATGATGTAAAACAAGCCGGACACGGACATCAGCAACACGCACAAAGCCACGCCGGCCATATCTAGCGCGGTGGCGCGAAACAAGGTCATCAGCAAGGCGAAGCTGATATACACCACGAGTCCAATGAAAAAAGTGGGTAGCGCGATGGCAAGGCTGGGCCCCATGCGCACGACGATCTCGCGGCTGATGTTGCGCCCGTCATCGGAGTAACCGAAATTGAACAAGAACATGCTGGCGGATTTCTGCCAGAAAATCGTGTCGGTGATTTTTTCAGAACCACTGGCTGCGCTGTTGATTAGCAAGGGCTTGTCATAGCCATGCTGCTGTTCCCATTTGGCGATGGCTTCCGGCGTCACGCGCTTGATGCCGAGCTGCATGCGCGCCATGTCATCCGGCGTATTCACCACGAAGAACAGCGCGAAAGTGAGCAGATTCACCCCGATCAGAATGGGTATTGCGTAGAGGATGCGGCGGATGAGATAAGCGATCATAAGAGCTGATATTGTAAGGGTAAACCATGAGCGGCGGGCAAGCACCAGTAGTAGAATGAAACCTCTATCACGGCATGAAAATGATCGGCAATGCGAGGAGAAAATTATGCAAATAGAAATCTGGTCTGACGTCATCTGCCCCTGGTGTTACATCGGCAAGCGGCGTTTGGAAAAGGCGCTGGCAAAATTCCCACATAGTGAAAGCGTGCAACTGGTGTGGCGCAGCTTTGAACTTGACCCTGAATCTCCGGCACAATATCCGGAAACACTGCAAGAATTGCTGGCAAAAAAATATGATGTCAGTCCGCAAGAAGCAGCAGAGATGAATGCGCGCGTAACAGAAGCCGCCAAAGAAATGGGGCTGGCATATCGCTTGGCAAACGCGCGCCCCGGCAATACCTTCGATGCCCACCGCCTGCTGCACTTTGCCGCCTCGCGCCAACTCGGCGACCGCGCCGGCGAGCGCATGATGCAGGCATATTTTTCCGAATCGTTACCGGTGGGTGACCACGCCGCACTAGCTCGTCTAGCACCGGAATTCGGTATCAGCGAAAGCGATGCTCTGGCACTGCTGGGAAGCAGCAAATATTCAGACACAGTGCGTGCCGACGAAGCACGTGCAGCCAAGTTCGAAATTAGTGGCGTACCGTATTTTGTGTTTAATGAAAAGACTGGCATCTCCGGCGCACAATCGGTTGAAGTGTTTACCCAAGCGTTACAACTGGCGTGGGAAGGCTCATAACTTTTCATTGCGTAGTGATTTGAAAAGGAGTCCGCAATATGAACACGAACAATAGCGAAGAATGTTGTCCTCGATTCAATCCCGAGCCTTGGGACGAACAGGAAATTACCTGGCAGGATAAGCGCTTTGTGCAGGATCACGTGACCAGTTTTTTTCACATTCCGTTGAACTTCGGTGCGGTGATGACGCGAAACGACAAGCTTATCCGCGCTGCCGATGCACGCACCGAAACGCGGATCATTCTTGCTGATGAAAATTCGCTGTGGGGAGCGGATGTGTATATCGAGGTAAGCCGTGATATTGCGAATGCCGGGATGACCACCCTATCCGGGACGTTCCTGTCCAAGGTGTTCGAGGGACCGTATCGGAATATGCGCGAGTGGATCGAAGAAATGCAGGCTTATGTTGCAGCCGAAGGCAAACACGCCAGCAAGCTGTATTTCTACTACACGACCTGCCCCAAATGCGCGAAGGAATACGGGGAGAACTATGTCGTCATCCTGGCGCAAGTAGATGGCTGATGAATTAAATCACCCTCGGCTAAACCGGTGATCGCGCCCAACATAATTCGTTTACTTGCCCGCAAGCCAATGAACACGGCAATCTGCACAAACCACCCCTTGCGGATCGCCTATTGACGGGCATCTTCAGGCAATCTACTCAAGACAAATCGCGTGTTTTTATCACACCAGAAATCAAGCCGTGCGAGCACATTTGACCTACCCTTATAATCCGCACGGCATGGCACCACTATCGCTGTTTGAAATTCAGGGATGAACGAATTTGAATGATGAAACCGTCTCACCGGCAACGCTAGAGCGCGAACAAACGCGCCGCGAAGAAACCGCCAACAGCATCAGCCACGCCATCGGCCTGCTGGCAGCCATCGCAGGCACGCCGCTGCTGATCATGCATGCGGTGCAGCATGGCGACACGGGATATATCGTCGGCTGCGCCATCTTCGCCGCAACCATGATCCTGCTCTACCTCGCCTCCACCCTTTACCACGCGTTGTATCACTCAAAGTTGAAACGCATTTTTCAGGTGGTAGATCACGCCGTGATCTACCTGCTGATCGCGGGAACCTACACGCCGTTCACCTTGGGGGTATTGCACGGTGCTTGGGGTTGGACCATGTTCGGGGTGATCTGGGGTTTGGCCGCCGTCGGCATCGTCCTCAAGGTGATCTTCCGCATGGAGCATCCGTATATTTCGACCGCGCTGTATCTGGCCATGGGCTGGCTTATCCTGATCGCCGTCAAACCGATGTACGCCATCGTTCCGGCAGCTGGGCTGATCTGGCTACTCGCCGGCGGCGTGAGCTACAGCGCAGGGGTGGTGTTCTATGTAAAGGACGGACGCATGCGCTACAGTCATTTCATCTGGCACTGGTTCGTGCTGGGCGGCACAGTGTGCCACTATTTTGCGGTGTGGTACGCGGTCTGAAGCCAGCAGTCAAACATCAAATGCCAGTTGCATCTTCCCGCTTGCGCAACACGCGCCACATCCACCCGCCGAACAACGCCAGCAATCCCGCCCCCAGCCACAGCGGCCACAGCACCGGCTGGTTCCATTCGCGGCGCATCTGGTCGCGCAGTTGAGTATCCACGCGCCAGTATTTGAGTTTATTGTTGGCCATGATGTTGGATTTGACGTTATGCAGCCACTGGTGTTGCAGCACGTAATTCTTCGGGTGATAGCCCCACAGCCAAGGTGAATCGCGGCGCAGGATTTCCAACATGCGGTCGATGAGCGCCTGTCGCGCTGGGCTGTTGTCCATGTTCTTCATCTGCGCAAACAGGCGGTCGAATTCCGGGTTGCTGTAGTTGCTGGCGTTCTCGCCGCCCTTGCTCACCTTGGCTTGCGCGCCATCGAGCAGGAACAGGAAATTCTCCGGGTCGGGATAATCGGCGTTCCAGCCGTAGTAATACATCTGCATATCGCCGCGGCGTATCTTGTCCTGGAAGCGATTGTAGTCGGTGCTGCGCACGTCGAGCTGCACGCCGATCTTGTCGAACTGTTTGCGCATCCAGTCGAGGCGCGACTTATTGCCCACGCCGGTGGCGGTAGTGTCGAGGTGGATCACCAGCGGCTGTCCGGTTTGTTCATCCACGCCGCCGGGATAGCCCGCTTCGGCCAGCAGGCTTTTGGCCTCGGCGATGGGCTTGCGTTTCGGCGCACCCTCCACCCAGTCATAAACGTAGTGATTGATGCCCGCCTCGCCCTCACGGTAGCCGAAGATGCCCGGCGGAATCGGTGATTGCGCCGGGATGCCGCGCCCGTTGGCGAAGATGGAAACGAACTCCTCGAAGTCAACCGCAATGGCGATGGCTTGGCGTAGTTTCCTCGCTCTCTCCGTATTGCCACCAACAGTCGGATCAAGCCAGTTGAAGCCGGTGTACATGGTGGAAGTCGCCACCGAAGTGGAAAGTGAAATGCCCTGCGCTTTCATCTGCTCGCTGACGCTAGCCTCGCCGCCCACGCTGACTTGCACGGCCTGGTCGAAGCTGTCCGAGCTGATGCCGGAGGCGTCGTAATAGCCTTGCAGGAATTTATTCCAATAGGGGATGGTTTCTTTTTCCAGCGAGAACACGATCTTGTCGATCAGCGGCAACGGTTTACCAGCGTCGGCCAGCAGCCCGGCGGCAGCATCGCCCGGCTCGCCTTCGTTGGGATATTTTTCGCTGTCGTAATACGGGTTCTTCGTCAGTACCATGCGCTGATTAGGATTGTTCTCCGACAAATAATATGGCCCGCTGCCCAGAGGCCACCAATCCAGCGACAGGTTGCGTTCCTTCATGCCGTCTTGCGCGTAGAAGCGCTCCGCCTCCGGCGGCATCGGCGCGAAGAACGGCATCGCCAGCCAATAGGCGAACTGCGGATATTTGCCGTGAATCGTGATGCGATAAGTGGTTTCGTCCACCACTTGCACCCCCGGCAGCGGATACTGATTCAGATCGAGAAAGGCGTCTGGATGCACCTTGGCGGCCTGTTCCAACTTCGCCGCATAATCTTTAAGGCCGACAATATATTCTTCCATCACGGCCGCGATCGGCGTGTGCAGTTGCGGATGCACGAGGCGCTTGATCTGGTAGGCGTAATCCGCTGCCGTGACCACGCGTGTGCCGGTTCGGGTGAAATCATTCAGCGCGTGGATGCCCGCCAAGTCGCGTGCTGGCAGGTGCATGTTCTCCGCCACGAAAGCCGGATGTGACTGGTAGCGCATGCCCGGCTTGATGTGGATTTCATACACGCTGTAGGCGATACGCGCGGGCGCAACGCTCTCCGGCAAGGTTTTATGGTTCTTATCCTGATAAGTGACGGTGGGCATCGCGCTGGCAGCCTGCGGCACCAGTTGGTACGGGCGCTTCAGGTAATGATATTGCAGTGGCGGCGCATAGATCAGCGCGAGGAATTCGTATTCGTTTTCGCTATAAGCCTGTGCCGGATCGAGATGCTTGGGTCGTTCGGTGAACGCGGTGTAGAAAATGGACTTGCCGTCATCTGCCGCCGGATAGGGGCTATTCCACAGGCCGCCATCGCAGGCGCTGAGCAACAACAATGACAGGACGACAAGCAGGGATTTCATGGCGCAAGAGTTTAGCCGAAAGGCTGCGCTTCGCGGTAATATTGCACGACACTCAGGAGCGGACACGAACATGAATCATGATTGGCAAAACTTTCTCACCACACAGGGCGCGCACCTGCAAGACGGCGTGATACAGCATTTCGGCGATGCTTCCGCCGAGCTCATCGCCACGCGCGACGGTACGGTGCTGTGCGACTTGTCGCAGTTCGGCGTGCTGAAGGTTTCCGGGGACGATGCGCAACATTTCCTGCACAACCTGTTCAGCAGCGACGTGAATGCGCTCACCCCGCTTCTGGCGCAATACAGCAGCTTAAACACCGCTAAAGGGCGCGCGTTGGCGACCTTTCTGATCTGGCGCGATGGCTCAGATTTCTTATTGCTTCTTCCACTTGGATTGATAGCAGCCATCCAGAAGAAACTCTCCATGTATGTGCTGCGTGCCAAAGTGAAAATTGAAAATGCCAGCGACAGCATGGTGTGCCTCGGCCTTTCTGGGTCGAACGCCGCAACCCTGCTGCAACAACATTTCCCTGCTCTGCCGCAAAACCCGCTGGCCGTCGCGCAGCACGGTGATTTCCAAATCATCCGTCTTGACGCAAATCGTTTCCAGATCAACACTTCGGTGCAACAGGCATCTGCGTTGTGGCCAAAACTCAGCGCCACAGCAAAACCCGTCGGCTCGCCCAGCTGGGACTGGCTCAACATTCGCGCGGGCATTGCCGTCATCCTGCCGCAGACGCAGGAAGCTTTTGTGCCGCAGATGGCCAATCTCGATGTTATCGGTGCAGTGAATTTCAAAAAGGGCTGTTATCCGGGACAAGAGATCGTGGCGCGTATGCAATACCTCGGCAAAACCAAACGCCGCATGTATCTCGCGCATGTCGAAGTTGATGCTGCACCGCAAGCGGGCGATGAATTGTTCAACGCCGCAGCGGAAGGCAATGTTTGCGGCCTTGTAGCCAACGCGCAAGCCGCGCCGGGAGGCGGTTTCGACCTGCTGACCGTGATCCAGATCGCCAGCCACGATACCCCGGTACACTTCGGTTCGCTCACCGGCGCACCTTTACAATTTCAAGCACTGCCTTACACGCTGCCATGAACCTGCCCGCCCAACTATTCGCAAGCGATTGGTTGTGGCTGACTAATTTCATCTATGGTTTATTGCTTTACCGCGCAGTGCGCTACGCCCCGTGGCGCAGCGTGCTGGATAACGCCATCATGGTGAACGCGCTGGTCGCGCTGACACTCGGTGCTTTTGTGTTCTGGCAACTCAACGCGGGCATCCGCCCCGGCTTCAATTTCCACATCATTGGTTCGACTTTGTTCATGCTGATGTTCAGCAGGCATGTTGCCACCGTCGCCATCACCATGGTGATGTTCGCCACATGGTTGCGTACCGATGCGGGATTGATTACGCTGGGCCTCAACGGCCTGCTGATGGTTACCATACCTGTGATGTTCAGCGATTGGTTGTTGCGCTTCAGCAAGCGCCGCTTGCCGAAGAATCTGTTTCTGTTCGTGCTGTGGAACGGTTTTCTATGCGCCGCGTTCGGCATTATGCTGAACACCGTGGCGACCACCCTGTTGCTGCTGGGTTTGAGCCACTACACTTGGCCGCAAATCCAGAACTATTACCTCGTCGCCACCCCCATCATCATCCTCACCGAAGCCTTTACCACCGGCGCAATGATCACTGCTTTCACGGTTTTCCAGCCGCAGGCAGTGATGAATTTCAGCGATGAGGAATATCTAGCGGGGAAGTAGCTTCAGCTTCATTTTTTTGTGCGGCATTCCGGCATCCATGAACTCCTTGCCGTGCTCGACAAAACCGAACTTGTGATAAAACGGCATGGCAAATGTTTGCGCATCAACATCAACTTGTTTGTAGCCGCGCGAACGCGCCTCGTCCAGCAACGACTCCATGATCGCCGTGCCCACTTTCATCTTGCGCCATAGCGGCAACACCGCCATGCGACTGATGTGCCCGTTCGGCAAGATGCGCCCGCAACCGATGGCATCGCCATTCAAACTTAAAGCCAGCGCGTGACGGCTGCCGTCATCCAGACCATCCCACTCCAACTCTTCAGGAACATTTTGCTCACGGATGAACACCGCTTCGCGTATGGCACGCAACAGCGGCTCGCCGTCGTGCCAACAAACCAGACTTACGGTGAAAGGATTACTCATTACAGCCCTCCTTTAGTTCAAGCTATGATTTCGACTTGCGTTCCCACCTCGACCAGATCAAACAACTCCTCCAACTCCGCGTTGCGCATACGCACGCAACCGCATGATCCCGGCACACCTATTTTTGTACTATCCGGCGTACCGTGGATATAAATGTAGCGGCGCATAGTATCGCAAGAACCGCTTCTGTTGTAACCGCTTTCGCAACCCGACAACCACAGGATGCGCGTCAAAATCCAGTCGCGCCCCGCATGCGCCGCGCCCAACTGCGGCGTGTAAATCTCGCCCGTCGGACGGCGCTTAACGAAAACCGTATTCACTGGCATCCCCGCGCCGATCTTGGCGCGGATGACATGCCTGCCGCGCGGCGTGCAGAAACTGCCGTTCTCCTCGCCCACTCCTTTTGCGCCAGTGGAAACCGGATAACTGCGCAACAACTTACCGCTGTCGCCGAACAGCTGCAGTGTTTGCGTGGGAATGTGGATGGTAATTTTCATTGTGCTTTTTGCGCCGCGCGCCGCGCAGCAAAAAAATCGCTCAACACCCTGCCGCACTCTTCCGCCAGCACACCGCCGTGGATACGCGCATGATGATTCAACCGCGTCTCGGCAAACAGATTGAACACACTCCCCGCCGCCCCCGTCTTCGGATCAGTCGCGCCGAACACCACGCGCGCGATGCGTGCATGGAACATCGCCCCGACACACATCACACACGGCTCCAGCGTCACAAAAAGATCGCAGCCTACCAGACGATAGTTACCAAGATGTTGCGCCGCATCGCGCAACGCCAGAATCTCCGCATGCGCAGACGGATCGTGCTTCGAGATCGGCGCATTGCTGCCGCGCCCGATAATGACTCCATCCTTCACCACCACCGCGCCCACCGGCACCTCGCCCGCCAGTGCCGCCTGCCGCGCCAGATCGAGCGCGGCACGCATGCAGTCATCGTCCGCGTCGGACGCGGGAGAAATAGCGGATTGGGAATTAGTAGAGCCTGAATTCATGTCGGCATTGTAAGGGAATTCGCGTTGCGCTGATTCTGGCGCTTAGCTTATACACAGTTGGCACGAATTAGATTGAGCTGCATGCCTGAAGATGCCCGTCAATAGGCATTCTTCACGCAATACATGACGGAGATCAAGTATTGACGCGGCTGTGCGTAGTTGTTGCCAATTTATCGGCTTTACAACCAAGACCTACCTCTTACGGGTATCCGGGGCAGTCATGGCTTGAATTTTCTTGCATTTGGTTTGGTGTGACGGTTTGTGCTTGCCAGACTTGGCGATTTTGACAACAATGCAGCCATTGCATAGGAGTTCCACTGGATGTCACCACAAGCTGTCGCCGATTTCACTTTGCCCGCCACGGGCACTATCGATTTCTCGCTCTACCCCATTCGCAACAAATCGTTGGTGATCTATTTCTATCCCAAGGACAACACGGCGGGCTGCACCACTGAGGCGCAGCAATTCCGCGATCTGTACGCGGAATTTCAGGCGGCGGGTAGCGAGGTCGTGGGCATCTCGCGCGACAGCGTCAAGTCGCACGAGGGATTCAAAAGCCGGTTCACGCTGCCCTTCACTTTGCTTGCCGATGCCGAGGAAAAGGTTTGCAGCCAATTCGGCGTCATCAAACAGAAGAAAATGTATGGCAAGGAAGTACGCGGCATCGAGCGCAGCACTTTCGTGCTCGACAACAAAGGCATCATCCGCAAGGAATGGCGCGGCCTCAAGGCAGACGGTCACGCACAGGAAGCTCTCACCTTTGTTCAAACTCTGTAAGGAATGACATGAACGCACGTAAAACAACGACGGAAAAAAACATCAAACTTTTTGTGTTGGATACCAACGTGCTGATGCACGATCCGACCTGTCTGTTTCGCTTTGAGGAACACGACATCTATCTGCCGATTTTCGTACTGGAAGAGTTGGACAACAACAAGAAGGGCATGTCGGAAGTCGCACGCAACGCGCGTCAGGCCAGCCGTTTTCTCGACAATCTGGTCAGCGATGTCGAGAGCAAAATCGACGAAGGCGTGCCGCTGAATGCCTTGGGCAACAAGAACGCGACCGGACGCTTGTTCCTGCAAACCGAATTCATCAGTAACCCGTTACCGGAGACGCTGGCACATGGCAAAGCAGACAACGCTATCCTCGGCGTGGTCAGCCATCTGCACAAACAACACGCCAAGCGTCAGGTCATTCTGGTCAGCAAAGACATCAACATGCGCATCAAGGCGCGTGCCTTGGGCTTGGCGGCGCAGGACTATTTCAACGACAAGGTGTTGGAAGATACCGACCTGCTTTACACCGGCGTGCGCGAATTGTCCGCCGACTTCTGGGAAAAGAACGGCAAGGACATGAAGTCCGGCACACTAGCCGGGCATACCTTCTACAACATCAAAGGCCCGATTTGCCGCGAGCTGTTGGTGAACGAGTTCGTCTATCAGGACGATGCGGCGGCAACTCCTTTCTACGCCGTGGTCGCCACGCAGGAAGACAACGCCGCTACGCTGCGCACGCTCACCGATTACACGCACAGCAAGAACTCGATCTGGGGCATCACCGCGCGCAACCGCGAACAGAATTTCGTGCTCAACCTACTGATGAATCCCGAGATCGATTTCGTTTCGCTGCTGGGACAGGCGGGCACCGGCAAGACCTTGCTCACGCTGGCGGCCGGACTGATGCAAGTGCTGGAACAGAAAATCTATTCCGAGATCATCATGACCCGCGTCACCGTGCCGGTGGGCGAAGACATCGGTTTCCTGCCGGGAACGGAAGAAGAAAAGATGTCGCCGTGGATGGGCGCGCTGGACGACAACTTGGATGTACTGAACAAGTCCGACGAAGAAGGCGGTGAATGGGGACGCGCCGCGACGCGTGACCTGATCCGCAGCCGCATTAAGATCAAGTCGCTCAACTTCATGCGCGGCAGAACTTTCCTCAATAAATATCTGATCATCGACGAGGCGCAGAACCTCACGCCGAAACAGATGAAGACGCTCATCACCCGTGCCGGTCCCGGTACCAAGGTGGTGTGCATGGGCAACATCGCGCAGATCGACACGCCCTACCTCACTGAAGGCAGCTCCGGTCTGACTTACGTGGTGGATAGGTTTAAAGGTTGGGCGCACAGCGGACATGTCACACTGCAACGCGGTGAACGTTCGCGCCTGGCGGATCATGCGGGCGAAGTGCTGTGAAACTAATCGGCTCCAACACCAGCCCCTACGTGCGCAAAGTGCGTCTGGTGCTGCTGGAAAAAAACATTGCGCACACTTACGTGGTCGATCCGCCCAGCGAACCGAACAGCCAGGTAATGCGCTTCAATCCGCTAGGGCGCATCCCGGCACTGATTCTGGCCGACGGCACTTGCGTATTCGATTCGCCGGTAATCGCCGAATACGCCGACACGCTAAACGACATGCCCATCCTGATTCCGCGCCACGATGCGCTGGCACGGATGCGCGTCAAACGCTGGGAAGCGTTGGCTGACGGCATCATGGATTCCGCCATCGTGGTGCGCAACGAGCGCATGCGCCCGGCGGAGAAACAGGAACTTGCCATCATCGAGATGCACAATCTTGCCATCACCCGCGCACTGCAATATGTCGCCGTACAACTCGGCACGCGCGAGTGGTGCGAAGGCAACAGCATCTCGCTGGGCGATCTGGCGCTGGTCAGCGCGCTGGTCTATGTCGACCTGCGCCTGTCAGAACGCGACTGGCGCGCTGCGCACCCGAATCTGGCGGCATTTTTCAAACGCATGGGCACGCGCCCCAGCGTGCAAACCACCCTGACAGAATAAGCATGAACGACATCGAAAAAACCGAAGAAGAATGGCGCGAAGAACTCACGCCCGAGCAATATGAAGTGTGCCGCAAATGCGGCACGGAGCCGGCCTTTACCGGTGAATACTGGGATTGTCACGACTTCGGTATCTACCGCTGTATCTGTTGCGGCGCACCGCTGTTCGATTCGGAAACCAAATACGAATCCGGCACGGGCTGGCCGAGCTTCTGGCAACCGATCAGCGAAGACGCGGTCGAATACCGCGAGGACGACCTCACCGGCATGGAACGCATCGAAGTCTGCTGCGCCCAATGCGATGCCCATCTCGGCCATGTGTTTGAGGATGGCCCGAAACCAACCGGCATGCGCTTTTGCATCAATTCCGCATCACTTGCTCTGGATAGAAAATAAGCCGCCATCCGTCCCATGCTACATATCTGTTCATGGCGAGGGAACTTGTGCGGTATTTTTCACGTCAAAACAAATGACGTAGCTTTACTGATATTTGCATTGGAAGATAAATAATGAAACTGCTGTTCGATCTTTTCCCTGTCATTCTGTTTTTTGTCACCTTTAAATTCGCCGGGGTATTTGCCGCCACGGCCACCGCCATCGCCGCCACCTTCGCGCAAGTCGCCTGGGTGAAATATCGCCACGGCAAAGTCGATACCATGTTGTGGGTGAGCTTTGGGATCATTTCCGTGTTCGGCGGCGCAACCTTGCTGCTGCATGACGAGACCTTCATCAAATGGAAACCGACTGTGCTGTACTGGTTCTTCTCGCTCGCCCTGCTGCTCTCGCCCATCCTGTTCAAGAAAAACCTGATGCGCTCCATGCTGCAAGAGAAGATGAAACTGCCCGATTCGGTATGGGGCAACCTTAACCTGGCTTGGAGTCTGTTCTTCCTGGTGCTCGGCGTGGTCAACCTGTACGTCGCATTCAATTATTCAACTGACAACTGGGTCAATTTCAAACTGTTCGGCACCACAGGTTTGATGATGCTGTTCATCATCGCGCAGGCGGCGATGCTGTCGAAGTATATGGAAGAAGATCAAAAGGAAGATCAGTAATGCTCTACGCCATTTTCGGCAACGATGTGCAGGACAGCCTGCAAAAACGCCAGGCCGCACGCCCCGCCCATCTGGCACGTTTGCAGGCATTGCAGGACGCAGGACGCTTGCTGCTGGCCGGCCCCTTCCCTGCTGTGGATGCCATCGATCCCAGCGCGGCAGGCTTTAGCGGCAGCCTGATTGTTGCCGAATTCAGCTCGCTTGAAGCGGCGCAAGAATGGGCATCTGCCGACCCCTACGTTGCCGCTGCCGTGTATGCCCAAGTCGCGGTAAGACCGTTCAAGAAGGTCTTTCCGGCATAGTCATCCGGCGTGCTATATTGCGCGCCGGGTTGTTATTTACCCACTCACAACTTCAACTTGCAAAGGAAAGAAATATGCTGAAATTTTCCAAATACGTTCTACTGTCTGCGTTGCTAACCATCACCGCAAGTGCGCTGGCTGCCGACGTGAAGGCGACCGATGTAAAGGCTTCCGATGATAATAAATCCGTCGCGCTGGTAAATGGCGTGGCCATTCCGCAAGCGCGCCTCGATATGCGCATCAAAGTTGCCACCGCACAAGGCGGCCAGCCCGACTCTCCCGAACTGCGCAAAGCACTGCGCGACGACCTCATTAATCTGGAAGTGATCTCGCAAGCAGCCGTCAAAGCCGGTATGGACAAGAATCCGGAAAATACACAGCAACTTGAGTTGGCCAAGCAGTCCGTTTTGGCCAATGCATTCATGCAAGACTACGTCAAAACTCATCCTATTTCTGACAATGTGCTGAAGCAGGATTACGAAGCGATGAAGGCGCGCGTTGGCAACAAGGAATACAAGGTGTCGCATATTCTGGTTAGCTCCGAAGATGAAGCCAAAGCGGTCATCAAGCTACTGAAGAAAGAAAAATTCGCCAAGGTTGCCAAAGCAAAATCCAAGGATCCCGGCTCCAAAGATAACGGCGGCGAATTGGGTTGGAATGTTCCTACCAACTTCGTGCAACAGTTCGGCGAAGCACTTGCCAAACTCGACAAAGGCCAAACCAGCGAACCGGTGCAGACTCAATTCGGCTGGCACATCATCAAACTGGAAGACACCCGCGACATGAAAGTGCCGACCTTTGATGAAGTAAAACCAAAACTGGAAAACCGTAGGCTGCAGGAGTCCGTCCAGAAAGAAATCGCCGATCTGCGCGAAAAAGCCAAGGTCGAATGATTCAGTAGACTCACTTGAGAAAAGGGACATCCAAGTGATGTCCTTTTTTTCGCGGATTGATTTGCGTTCGATATCCATCAAAATACCCGCCCCACAATGACCATGTGCAGCTAAGCAGCTGATATGCAAAATCTGACCCTACACTCCATCCTGTCACCCTCGGTGTTCACGGTCGCACCGGATACGCCGTTGCCAGAGGTACTCGCCAGCATGGAATCGTTGCGCATCAGCTGCGTGGTAGCTATTGATGGAAAACAACATCCGCTGGGCATCTTCACCGAGCAGGATGCCATTCGTTTGATGGCAGAACGCAAGATCGCAGCACAACTGCGCATGTCCGACGCGATGAATTCCCCGGTACTCACCGCGCCAGTTGATATGGATTTCCGCGATGCCTATCGACTGATCTCGGACAAAGGTTATCGCCATCTCGTCGCGGTGGATCAAACAGGACGGCTGGCCGGAGTCATCAGCGAAGCCGATTTTCTGCACCACATGGGTATGGAATATCTGGTCGAGCTGAAAACCGTGGGCAGCGCCATGACCAGCGAGATCGTCAGCTTGAAGGAGGATGCCACGCTGGCGGATGCCGTCGATCTGATGTCCAAACACAAGATCAGCTGCATCATCGTCACCCGCGACCAAAAACCCGTCGGCATTCTCACCGAACGTGACAGCGTCGGTCTGGCGCGCACAATCAATGACCCTACCCGCATCAACATCGTGCGCGTGATGAAATCACCGGTGCGAACCATTGATGCGGCACTGCCGATACAGGCAGCGATGAAACAGATGGAATCAGCCAACATCCGCCGTCTGGTGGTGGTCGAGGGTGAGATATTGACCGGCATTGTCACCCGCCATGACATCGTCAAAATCATGCAGGGACATTACCTCGAATTTCTGCATGAGACGCTGGAACGACAACGCAAAGATCTGCAACAGGCACACAAGCAGATCGAGCAAACGCGCCAGCAATTGCTGTATCAAGGACTGATGGGACAGGTGACCGATACGATCATCGTGTTTAAGGCAGAAAACGGCTGCATCGTCGATTGCAACGTTCAGGCCTGCCGCGATCTGGGCTACACCCGCGACGAGCTGCTGCGACTGACCTTCTTTGACTTCTCCACCCGCATCAAGCCCGGTACAGACTGGCAAGCAGAGCTGGATAAATACACCCTCGAAGGACAGCGTTTGTTCGAGACACGCTATCGCCGCCGCGACGGCAGCCTGTTCCCGGTTGAGATCAATGCGCGCCTCATCAGCAAAGACAAGGAACGCTACATTGTCGCCGTCGCACGCGACCTGAGCGAAAGCAAACGTGCCGCAGCGCAATTGCTGTTGCAGGATACCGCGCTCAACTCTATCGCCAATGCCGTCGTCATCACCGACATGGGCGGTGTCATTCAATGGACGAATCCGGCTTTTTCGGAGTTGACTGGGTACACAGCCGACGAAGCCTTTGGCAAGCACCAGCGAGGCCTGACGCGGTCAGGTGTGCAGTCGCGCGAATTCTATAAAACGCTGTGGGATACCATCCTGAGCGGCGAAGTATGGCGCGGAGAAATCATCAACAAACACAAGGATGGCACGCTTTACACTGAGGAGATGACCATCACCCCGGTGTGCGATGAAAACAAGGCCATCACCCATTTCATCGCCGTCAAACAGAACATCACTTCGCGCAAACTAGCCGAGTTGCAATTGCGCGAAGCCGCCGTGGTCATGCAAAGCACGCACGAAGGTGTGGTGATTACCGACACTACACCGCGCATCATTGCCATCAATCATGCCTACACCACCATCACCGGCTATTTCGCGGATGAAGTGCTCGGCAAAAACCCGGGCATCCTCAGTTCCGGACAACATGAGAAATCGTTCTTCGAAGCCATGTGGCATGAACTGCTGAAGAACGGCCACTGGCAGGGCGAACTGTGGTGCCGTCGCAAGAACGGCGAGATATTCCCGCAATGGCTGAGCATCAGCGCCATCCGCAACGAGCAACAGCAAACAGTGCGCTACATCGGGGTGTTCTCGGATATTTCCAAACTTAAAGAAAGCCAGTCGCAACTGGAGTTCCTTGCCCATCATGACCCGCTGACCGAGCTATTCAACCGCTCGTCGGTGGAAGCGCGCATGCAACAGGAACTGGAGCGGGCGCAGCGCAACGGACAGCAACTGGCAGTACTGTTCATCGACCTCGACCGCTTCAAGCAGGTGAATGACAGCTTCGGTCATTTGGTCGGCGACGAACTGCTGTGCAGCGTGGCCGTGCGCCTGATGAAACACCTGCGCGACGGCGATACGCTGGGACGGCTGGGCGGCGACGAATTCGTGCTGTTGTCCGCCCCCTTGCAGGAAAGGAAAGATGCCGCCGTCATCGCGCGCAACATCCTCAAGGCACTGGCCGAACCGTTCTGTCTTTCCAACGGCGCCGAAGTATTCATCGGCGGCAGCATCGGCATCAGCCTGTTCCCGGACGACGGCGCCAGCGTGGCCGAAATGACCCGCAATGCCGATGCCGCCATGTATCTGGCCAAGGAGAGCGGACGCAACCAATTCTCCTTCTACACGCCGGAACTGAATGCCGACGCGCGCAATAAACTGGAAATGGAAAACGACCTGCGCCGTGCCGTTCTGAATCATGAATTGCGCCTGCATTACCAACCCAAGCTGGACCTCAGAACAGGCAAAACTTGCGGGGCCGAAGCCTTGACGCGCTGGCAAAAACCGGATGGGCACTGGGTACCGCCCAGTCAGTTCATCCCGCTGGCAGAAAAGTCCGGCTTGATCCTCAATATCGGCGAATGGGTGCTGGAACAAGCCTGCGCGCAAATACGCCACTGGCTCAATGATGGCCTGCTCGATGTATGCATCGCGGTGAACATCCCGGCACGCCAATTCCACAGCGAAAATCTGGACAAACAGGTCAGAACCGTACTGGAAAAATACAAAATTCCGCCGCACCTGCTCGAACTGGAACTTACCGAAAGCTTATTGATGCAGGAACCGGAACTCGCCATCGAGACCATGAATAAACTGAAAAAAACCGGTGTGAAATTATCGCTGGACGACTTCGGCACCGGTTACTCCAACTTCGCCTATTTGCGCCGCTTCCCCATCGACTGCCTGAAGATCGACCAATCCTTCGTGCGCGGTGTTGCCACCAAAGCGGAAGATGCCATGATCGTCGATGCCATGATCGGCCTCGCCCAGCGCATGCATCTGCGCGTCATCGCCGAAGGCGTGGAAACCGCAGCACAATTGGCCTACCTGCGCGCCCATCACTGCGACGAACTGCAAGGCCACTACTTCAGCAAAGCCCTCACCGCCTCCGAATTCGCCAAGCTGCTGCGCAGTACGAAGAAGATGGCCGTTTGACCGCAATAAACTCCCCGCAGCAGATTGACATCCCCTACCTACCTCCCATAAAGTTCGCCCCACTTGCAAATCAATCGTCGCGCATACGCACCGCAATGTACGGAACGTAGCCGCAGATGGAATCCCCGGAACAGGAGGCTGGCGCAAGAACCCGCAGAAACGGGAAGCAGCGCCAGCATTTCAACCTGTACGCAGAGGGAACATCTATGCCAAAGACCACTTGGAACGACCTGCTCTACCCCGGCAATGCCACCGACTTTTTCTCGCGTCGCCCCTTCTCGCCTTTCGATCCATCCAGCGGCGCATACAATCCGAATAACGCGCTCTGGCTCGCCGAACTGAGCCGCCCGGTTTATCGGCATGACGCAGAGGAAAACACCCCGCCAGCGCAGCCCACACAAACCGAGATTCTGAAAAAAGCCGGATGCACAAAGCGGCAATTTTTCAACTCGACCTTCACCGGCACCCAAGCCATCCTGGTCGAATTCGATGGCGCTACGCCGTTTGCCATGTTGGTATTTCGCGGCACCGAACAAGACCCCAAGGATTTCATCACCGACCTCACCCTTGGCAAATTGCGCCACCGCAAAGGCAGGATCGACGTGCATGAAGGATTCAGGGAAGCCCTGGATTCGGTGTGGCGCGAAATCGACAGCGCGCTGAAGCAGCTGCGCTGCCCGATTTTCTTTACCGGCCACAGCCTGGGTGCAGCGCTGGCCACTTTGGCCGCAGCACGCCGCGCGCCGGCCGCGCTCTATATCTTCGGCTCGCCGCGCGTGGGCGATGCGGATTTTGTGAATTCACTCCAGGGCATCGCGAACGGCATCCACCGCGTGGTGGACGATGAGGACGGCGTAACGCATGTGCCGCCCGAAGCGCTCGACTTCCGCCACGTCGGCACGCTGCACCAACTCACCGCGCCAACCGCTCACCGCTCTATCATGGCGTGGTTAACCAGTTGGTGCAGCCCTCCGAAATTTCTGGCCGATCATGCACCGGTCAATTATGTGGACAGGATTTAACAGGACGCATTCAACACTCGAATGCCTGAAGATACCCGTCAATAGGCGATCTCCATGCATCGCATGATGTAGATCACCTATTGACGGGCATCTTCATGAAGTCACTTGGTGGAAACCCCCAACTCCGCATACAGTTTAGCCACCAACGCGCGCAGTTCAACTATCTCGGCTTCATGCTTGGCGACGTTGGCTTTGAGTGTGGCGATCTCGCTTACGGAGATGTCGCCAGAGGAAGATGACGATGGCGCGCTGAAGGACGTGCGTTCTTCGATGACGGGTGCGCCGGAGAGCAGATGCATCCAGCGGTTTTCGCGCGAACCGGGTTGGCGCGGCAGCTCCATCACCAGCGCGCCCGCTTCACGTTCATTCAATTCCACCAGAAAACTTTCCACCGAGGAAATGTCGGCGAACTTGTGCAGCCTTTCGCAATTGAGGCGCAACTCACCCGCCGTCTGCGGGCCGCGTAACATCAGCATGGCGATCAATGCGGTGGACTGCGTGGGAATGTGCAACACGCGCTCGATGTTGTGCGCGTAACGCGATGACCTGCCACCGCTGCTTTCCACGAGCAGCGACAAACCGCGCAAACTATCCAGCGCCAGTAACACCTCCGATTCGGAAGCCTCGATCACCGGATCGCGCGCGCTTTTCTGGTTGCAACCGGAGACCAGCGAATTCAAAGTCAGCGGATAACTGTCCGGCACCGTGCGTTGCTTCTCGGCGAGCACGCCGAGCACTCGGGTTTCAAGCAGAGAGAGGATGGGGAGTGTGGTGGTCATTATTTTTCTTTGAGGAAATCGTTAAACCAGGAAACCGCTGTCCAAGGTATTTGAAGTGCGGCTCAATTCGCAGCTACACACCGCCACGGCTTTTATTAATCATGTCGTAAGCGACTTGAATCTCTTTCGCCTGTTCGGTGGCCATGGCGATCATGTCTTGCGGCATGCCTTGCCCCATCAATTTGTCGGGATGATATTGGCTCATCAGCTTGCGGTAGGTGCGTTTGATTTCGGCATCGGTGTTTTCCTTCGTCACGCCCAGCGCCTTGTAGGCATCGTCCAGCGCGGCGGCAGAATTGACTTGCTGTCCGCCGAAGTGCGATTGATTCAGCACCATGTCCAGCAAGTGCTTGAAGGTATCGGACCCATAACCGAGGCGAGCCGCAATGTCGGTCAACAACGCTTCTTCCGCCGGATGGAAATGCCCGTCGGCCAGCGCCATCACGATCAAATAGACCAGTAACACGTCTTTCAGATTTTTGGTGTGTCCGCACACTGCCATGAAGCGGGTCATGTTCGGCCCGATGTCGAACTCCGGTGCCGCACCTTTCTTGAACCAGCCGATAGCCAACTGGCGGTGCTCCGCCGTCATGTTCAGTTTCTGCATGAACTGCTCGACGTGGTCGATCTCGTCTTGCGAGACATGACCGTCGGCCTTGGCCAACTTGCCCATCAGGATGAAAATCGTTTCGATGAATACCGCCTGACGCAGCGCGTTCTGCAACGGGTTCATGCCGCCGGAACCGTAGGCACGCATGCGATCAATGGAAGAACCGACAAAGAAACCGAAAAGACCGCCCCAAAATCCCAAAAAGTAATAACCCGCGATGACACCGATGAGCTTGAACAAGGTAACTCCAGAATGAAAATGCGGAACACAGCCGCAAACCAAGGACGCGCATTATACCTTCGCCATTGCCTGCGGACTCCGCATCGCATCATCCGATTGCGCGGACACTCCGGCATCGGGTAACCTGCAACCTTATCTGCCACAGCCACTTTCGGCAGTCCGTTTCCATGTCACTTCCAAGGCACATTTGCAAATGAAAGACCTGTTCGGCGATCGGCTACCGACACCATCCATGCCCAAAAATATTGAAGCCGAGCAGCACACGATCATGCTCGCCATGGCTTTGCTGTGGTCACCGCACCCGCGCACCACGGTGTTCAATCTGCTGCGTAAACTCGAATTCAAGCACAGCTCCGGCCGCTACTTTACGCCGGAGGAAGTGAAGCAAACCAGCCAGCAGTTGCTTGCCAAAAAACTGGCTGTCGAATCGACGCAGCGCAATGGTTATTACAGTCTGGTGGATTCGCTGCGCAACACCTTGTACGAAGAATTGCTCGACACGGTGGGTGCCAAATTATTGCGCCGTGCCTTGTATGAAACCGAGGGCTATCACGTCCATCACACTTTATATTCATGGCCGCTGTACGACCGTGATGCCACGGTAGCCGTGGTGCGACTGGCGCTGCTGACTCAGTCCACCCCGCAGGAAATCGAGCGCATGCAGGAGTTGATCGGGCGTTCGATGGATTGGCATGGCATTTTGTCCGCTGCACTGATACGGGGTTTTAACGAGGCTACTTTTGCCCGTATCGAGCCTGCCATTCGCTGGGATATTTGTTATTGGGCGATCTATGGATTATGCGTCGATTGGGATATTGATTTATTGCCGTTAGTCAATTGGACACTGGCACAAATGGAACACGCTTCCGCGCAAATGCCCATCCATTTACGCACCGCCATCGCGGAACTGTTGCTGCACCGGGGCGAGCGCGCTGCGGCACGCAAAGCACTGGATGGCCTCACCGGGGGCGCGGCGGAAGTGCTGCAGGCTTATGCGCTGGCGCAGCAAGGCAAATGGGCGGAAGCGCAAACACTGTTTGAAGCTGCATTGAAAAAACGCCAAGCCGAAGTCGGTGCGAAAAAACGCGTATTCCCGCTCAGTATTGCGTGGATTTATCCGCTGGTTTTGCTGGCGCAACAAACGCCAAAGCATCTGGAACTGGCGCGCAAATTCTGCATCGGCGAAGCGGGCAAGCGCGACCCGGACACCACTTCCGGTTGGGGGCAATGGGTACATGCCATCGACATCCGGCGTGGCGATGCCGAACCCGATCCGGCGCTATATCGGGCGGCGGAATACTACACAAAGCACATCAGCCTCGATCATTTGTGGCGTGTGCTGATCGCGGCATGGCTGGGCATGGATGCCATGCGCGGTGCGGCAAAAGGCTATCGCAACGCGCTTGCCGCCATGGCGATAAACCAAAGCGGACACCTGAAACTGTGCGGCTTTAATTGGCTGGCGGAGATGGCGGAAGGTGCGGAAAGAATCATCAGCGGCGAAGATCCTCCCGCCGGATATTTTGTGGCGGGCAAAGCCGAACATTGGCGCGAAGTGCTGTCCGCCTTGCAGGCGCTGGGCAGCGAGGCGCCCGCAAAAAATGAAAGCGGCGAAAGCGTGCGCTTCATCTGGATGCTGGACATCGCCGGAGACGGTGCGCTGAAGGATATTCAGGCGATGGAACAGAAACGCGGCGCGCGCGGCTGGAACAAACCCAAGGAAATTTCCCTCGCCAAGATCGCGGGCAATCCGCACCTGTCGCCGTGGGATGCCAAAGTCGCCAACTGTATCCGCACCGAAAAATACGGCAGGCGCAATGCATATCTCGATTTGCCCAACGCGGTGCAGGCGCTGGTCGGTCACCCGGCCATCGTGCTGAGCAGCAAGCCGGAACAGATCGTCGAACTGAGCGAAGGCACGCCGGAAATCGAAGTCATCCACAAGGGCGACAAGATCACGCTCAAGGTCACGCCGCCGCTGCGCGAAGGCGTCGGCAAGGAAAAATATTATTTCGATGCCGATGAGAAACGCGTGGACGAAGCCATGCGCCTGATCACGCTGGTGCAGGATTCGGCACAGCGTGTACGGCTGATTCGCTTTACGCCGTCGCAACGCCGCGCCGCACAATTGCTCGCGGAAAAAATCACTATTCCGTCCAGCGCGCAACAAGAATTGCAGACCGCGATGGAAGCATTGACCAGCCATTTCCAGTTGCAGGCCGACCATTTGCAAGCCTCGCGCGAAGTGCCCGCCGAGCCGCGTTTGCGCGCCGAGTTGTCGCCGTTGAACGACGGCCTGCTGTTGCGTCTGGTGGCGACACCGCTGGGCAATGAAGGGCCGCGTCTGGTGCCGGGCAGCGGGCGCAAGCGCCTGATGGCGCTGGTGGCGGGCGAGAGCATTGGCACCACGCGCGAACTGGAAGCGGAGCGCAAGCATCTGGATGCCGTGCTGGACGCGCTGCCGTTTCTGGAAAACTGCACGGGCGATAGCGAACAATGCGAATGGGATGTGGCCGAGCCGGAAGACGCGCTGGCGCTGGTGGAAGTGTTGCCCGCCCTGCCCGCCATCGCCGCGCTGGATTGGCCGAAAGGTAAAGCCGTGCGCGTGATTTCCGTGGATATGGCGCAAGTTTCGGTGCAAGTGAAATCGCAACGCGACTGGTTCAAGATCGAAGGCGAAGCCAAAGTCGATGAAGGCATGGTGTTCACCTTCGAGGCGTTGCTGGCCGCAGCAACCAGCAACAGCCGTTTCATCGCGATGGGCAACGGCGTGTATGCCGCGCTCACGCGCCGCCTCAAAGAGCGCCTGTCCGATCTGGCCTCGGTCAGCGAAACCAACAAGAGCGGCACGCACATTCCGCGTCTGGCGGCGGCGTGGATGGACGATGCGCTGCAAGGCATCAGCACCACTAGCGACAAAGAATTTTGCAACGCGATTGAAAAATTACGCGCCACACAAGAGCAAGCCGTCGCGTTACCTTCCACTTTGCAAGCCGAGCTGCGGCCCTATCAGGAAGACGGTTACGTGTGGGCATCGCGTCTGGCGCAGGCGGGCTTTGGTGCGTGTCTGGCCGACGACATGGGCTTGGGCAAAACCTTGCAGGCCTTAGCGCTGTTGCTGGCGCGCGCCGAATGTGGCCCGGCGCTGGTGATCGCACCTACCTCGGTGTGCGGCAACTGGATCGCCGAAGCCGCGCGCTTTGCGCCCAGCCTGAATTGTCATCTGTTCAGCGAAGTGGAGAGGGACGCGGTAATCAATGATGCCGCGGCGTTTGATGTGGTGGTGGTTTCCTACACTATGCTGCAACAGGCAGGCGAACAATTCGCCGCCAAACATTGGCACACGCTGATCGCCGATGAAGCGCAATTCATCAAGAACGCCACCACCAAACGCAGTCAGGCGGTGTTTGAACTGGATGCGGATTTTCGTCTCGCACTGTCCGGCACGCCGGTGGAAAATCGACTGGCGGAATTGTGGTCCATCATGCGTTTCGCCAACCCCGGTTTGCTCGGCAGCATCAGCCGCTTCAACGAACGTTTCGCTGTTCCCATCGAGCGCGACAAAGACCGCGATGCGCAACACACGCTGCGCCGTTTGATCTCGCCCTTCCTGCTGCGCCGCACCAAAACCCAGGTACTGCAAGAGCTGCCGCCGCGCACCGAGCTGCTCATCAAAATTACGCCGAGCAAGGAAGAGGCAGCACACTACGAAGCGCTGCGCCGTCAGGCCATCGCCGAAGCGGACATGGCACTGGCCAGCGGCAAGGGCGGACAGGCACGCATGAACATCCTCGCCCAGCTCACCCGCTTGCGCCGCGCCGCCTGCGATCCGCGCATCGTCACCCCGGCGTTTCCGGCCATCGGCAGCAAAGTTCAAACCTTCACTGAACTTGCGGTGGAACTGGTCGCCAACGGCCACAAAGCGCTGGTGTTCAGCCAGTTCGTGGACTTCCTCACGCTGCTGCGCGAGGCACTGGATAAAGCGGGAGTCAGTTACCAATATCTGGACGGCGCCACCCCGGCCAGCGAACGCACCAAGCGCGTGGCGGCGTTTCAGGCGGGCAAATGTGATCTGTTTTTGATCAGCCTGAAAGCGGGCGGCTTTGGTTTGAACCTCACCGCCGCCGACTACGTGGTCATCACCGACCCGTGGTGGAATCCCGCTGCCGAAGACCAGGCCATGGGCCGCGCCCACCGCATGGGACAACTGCGCCCGGTCACCGTGTATCGTCTGGTGTTGCAAGGAACCGTAGAAGAACACATCGTCGGCCTGCACAACGACAAACGCGCCTTGGCGGAAAGCATTCTGGGCGAAGGCGATGCGGTCAATATTCCTTCTACCGAAGAGCTGGTTTCGTTGATTCGGGGGGACTAGCCCGCAAGCCAACAAATACGGGGATCTCCAACATACATATGATGCAGATCGCCTATTGACGGGCGTCTCCAGCCAGTTAACCCAAGATGGGCTACGCTTGTCGGATTCTACCTACCTGCGCATAATAAATTTTGTGCAATCATCTCCAAGGAAACCACACCATGTCTCGCTGCATTTTCAATCTAACACTCGCCTTCTCACTGTTGTTCATCGCCTTGTCCGCACAAGCATCCTCCTGCGATCCCGCGATGAAGGCGGATGTACAGAAGGTCAGCTATGAAGAATCCAACTGCGCGAAGAAGGCGCTGGAAACATCAGACAACTTGGTGAAGGAAGCGGCCAAAGCAGAACAGCTCGGCGAGTCTGATCACATGTGCGGCGACCTATATTCGGCGCTCATTCAATTGGACAAATACAAAGCAGGCGATTGGCGGGCAGAATTCAAATACATATCCAGCAAGGTCGATGCAGGTTATGCCGATGTGCTGGATAAATTCATGAAAGCAAACTGCCGCCAAAAGATCGACCTCTATCGTCATCTGGCCGAAGAAGGCGATGCTTGGGGCATGTATAACCTGGGCAACAGTTACCTCAAAGGAATCGGGGTGCCACAAAGTGATGCCGATGCCTTGGCGTGGTACCAAAAAGCGGCAGAGAAAAAATATACATCTGCATATCTCGCGCTCGGCACCCTGTACAGCGACGGCGCCGCTTTTCAGGAAGACTATGCCACCGCCTTTGACTGGTTCATGCAAGCCGCCGCACAGGGTGACGCCAGCGCGCAATTCACCGTGGCAAATATGTTCCGCAAAGGCGTAGGCGTGAAGCAGGATCTCGCCCAAGCGGCAGAGTGGTACAAAAAATCCGCAGAACAAAAACATCAAGGCGCCAAAGCAAAACTGGAAGAAATGTACAAAGCAGGAGAAGCCAAGAAGCCCAGTTCTTTCTGGTAGGAAAACGCTGGTTTACCCAACCGTTCGCCCTGAGCCCTTCGATAAACTCAGGACAGGCCTGTTGAAGGGCTTTCGATTCAAATTGATTGTATGGCTGCTTCATCGAATGGGCGCAGGGGCGTCTGGCCATACACCCAAAATTAACGATTAGCCGCTACCTCGCATTCTGATGCATGCGCAACCACACCCCAATTGTAGCTATTGACATAACCGCAGAAACTAAAATAAAGTTAGTCAACTTGCAAATCCGACATAACGCACATCGCACCGCACGCACGGTACGAGGCAGATGGCGGAATCCCCAGAACAAGGATGGCTGGCGCAAGACAAAATTTCCGCTCATGCGGAAACATGCTCACTTGCACAGCTCGTTCAAAAGGGGATTCACATGTCACCTGAAACGCCTGCAATCCGCATCGCCTTGCAACTAACCGCACCAGCCCGGAGGCTCGCACCATGAGCCGCAAGATCAAGAAATACGGCTGGATACCCGACCTGCCAGATCAACGCGACCACCTCTACTCCGCGCCGCAACCAGTGCTAGCGAAGCTGCCGAAAAAAGTTGATCTGCGTCCCAAATGCCCTCCCGTCTTCAATCAAGGCGAGTTGGGCAGTTGCACCGCTAATGCCATTGCAGCGGCACACCAGTTCGACCAGATGAAGCAGAACAAGTCCAAGGCATTCACCCCCTCGCGGCTGTTCATCTACTACAACGAGCGCGAAATCGAAGGCACCATCAATCAAGACTCCGGCGCGATGATCCGCGACGGCATCAAAAGCCTCGTCAAACAAGGCGCCGCGCCCGAAACCACATGGCCCTACGTCATCAGCAAATTCGCCACCAAGCCGCCAAAGAAATGCTTCGATGCAGGCTTGTCCAACCAAGCCCTGAGCTACCAGCGCCTGACACCCATCCTCTCGCAACTGAAAGGCTGCCTCGCCGCTGGCTACCCATTCGTGTTCGGCTTCTCGGTGTATGAAAGCTTCGAATCAGAAACCGTCACCCGCACCGGAAATGTCCCCATGCCGGTCGGCAGCACCGAAAAACAACTCGGCGGCCACGCCGTACTCGCCGTTGGTTATGACGATGCCAAACAATATTTCATCGTCAGAAATTCCTGGGGTGCAGGCTGGGCCATCAAGGGGTATTGCACTTTCCCGTATGCGTATTTGCTTGATGAGAATTTGTGTGATGACTTTTGGACGGTGAGGGTGGTGGAGTAGAAATCGATACAAATTGAAATAGGGCAGCTTCGCAATGCTTTTATACCGGGGCAAAGTGTTGTTGCCAACATAGCTTGGCAGCTGTTTTATTTATGGAGATACAAAATGAGGAACAATTTATTAGTTATATCAATAATGGCCATTCTAAGCGGCTGTGGAAGTTTGATGTCTCAAAAGGGAGCTGAGCTGGCACCTTCCCGTGTAACAGCGACAACAGGTGAAATGATCACGTTGCCAGCACAGCTTAGAACTATTACAAACAAAACGTCAAAAGGAAGCTACATAAGCTGTGCAGAGCCAGGGCCAGATGTTGCCATGTCAGATACGTTCAAATTGATTACCGGAATAACAACGGACACTTCATCATCTGTCAACAACGGAAATGGTTCCTCGGCTAGTGCAGGAAATAAAACAGGCTTAAATAACGACCTTCAAACCAGCACAGCCGCACTTGAATTAGCAGGCAGAACACAGACCGTCTTATTGGCAAGAGAGTTTCTCTACCGCACCTGTGAAGCGGCATCGAACGGATGGATTGAAAAAGAAGATGTCGTAAAAGCACACGACTCAATTCTTAAGAATATAACTACCCTCATAAATACTGACAACAAAAAAGCCGAGACGACCGCTGCCATAGCAGGGGCTGTAGCTACGCTGAAGTTCGATCCAAAACTATTAACCAATGCCGCTAATGTTGTTAATAGTGAGATAAGAGATGCCTGCACAAAAGATTTCGAGGCATGCTTATCCAAAACCGGGACAGACGAAAAAGCTAAAGGTATATGCAGAGCTAGTTTGAACAAATGCCTTGATTGAGGAGAGCTACGATGAGCACATTTCGCAATACGGTATCAGCTATGGTTGGTAAAGAAGCTTATTTCCTATTAGGGGAAAAACCAATGAAGGCAACAATAACCAAAATTAACGATGATTTGGCTGTACTCAAACTATCCGCCCCTACCTCAGGTTACTCTGAGCTTGCCATCCATATCGATATGATTATTTTAATTACAGCGGCTTGAGGAATAAAAAAAGTGAAAAGGATCAGCATCACAATTTTTCCCAAAGAGTAGTGATGCTGACCCCAATATTTGCAATAACGATTGCGCAAACTAGAGGAGATACCATATGAAAATGAAGAATCTTCTTGTAGGAACACTTCTACTAACTTCAAGCACAGGATTCGCGTCTACTGACCTCCCTGTTGGTAATAACATTACGCGCAACGTACCCCATCCGCTGACCATTCCCGCTGATATTGCCGTTGACAAATCTGCCCCTGCCGCTTATGGAGAAATGGGAAATATTCGAATTAGGCAACTTGAATCTGAGAATGATCAACTCAATAATCTTCTTCGCCTGCAAGAAGCTAAAATTAAACTTCTTGAGACAAGAATTAAAGATTTGGAGAAAAAATGAACGACCAGGAATATCAAAAAGCGCATGACAACTTGGATCGCCAAATCGAGCAAGCAAAACAAACGATCCCTACTGTTCAATCGACGACACCAGCCGAAACCACTTGGTGGTCAACAACCAATGCCATGACCATCAGTGCTTCCGTCTTAATCTTTGGTTTAATTATTTGTTTACTAGCTGCGATGCTTCTCCGCCAAGGCAAGAGTGCCGATAATGTTCTCAAGACTTTAGGAACCATACTGATTATCGTGGCTGCATTGTTCCTTGTTGTTGCCGGGTACAGCGATAGGCAAATTTCGCCTGTAATTGGTTTGCTCGGCACTATTGCGGGCTACCTTCTAGGCAAAAACGGTACAGACAGCAAACCCTAACCAGAGTGCTGAAAGAGCATCATCACAATATTTCCGGGGCACAAAATGGACACCAATGAGAACAGTCGATTAGATTGTCGTGGTTCGCATTTCTTTTCGCGCCAAGAATGATATACGCCCAATCTATCCGCAACGCCTGTTGAAGCAAATCCGGGACACAAATAAAAAGGCGACCTCCCGGCCGCCTTTTTATTTCCAACACACGCATCCTAAAACATGCGCAGTGCCGCTACTGCTTACTGAAACATCGCGTCGTCAATGAGCACTTTATACGCATAGCCCGAACCGAAATCCTTGTCGGTGCGGATGGTGCCTTTCACGGTCACGACATCGCCAAGCGTGGCTGTTTTACTGGATGTGGCGAGGATGTCGCTGGAACCGTCCGCATCGGAGCCTGTGCCGTCGCGCAGATGCACCCAATTCTTGCCCATGATGCCCGCGTTGTATTTCACTACCTTGGCGTGCAGCACAACCGGCTTGTCTTTGAGAGTGGCGCTCATGCTGTAAATTTCTGCAACCGTGTGCGCGTTTTCCCCACTGGCTTTGGATACATGAATGTTATCCAACTTCACGCCGGCTGCGGGTTTGCCCATGCCATGCCCCATCGGTGCACTACCAGCCGCGCCGCCCAAAGTGCCAAACAGAATGGTCGGGAAAGTTTTCTTCAGCGCCTTGCTTTCGAAGTTGTTCATGACCATCACATTTTCAATTGTGACCGTGGCGCCTTTCTTGACTTTTGCCTCCATCACGGCAGCCCAAGTCTCGCCGTTTTGGGTTTTGATGCGCAGATAGGTATAGCTGCTGGCATGTTTAACCTCAAGCACTTTGCCCGTAACGGAAACTGCAGGCGCAGCCGCTGCGGGTGTGGCGGCAGGCGACATGGCAGCCGGACTTCCGGCTGCTCCGGCAAATGTGGATGCAACAATCATGCAAATGGCTAACAATGCTTTCATGGTCTGGATACTCCCCTCGGTTAAAAGTGTGAAGTGTAGCAGGGAGTGACCTGTATGAGCGATAGTGCGCAACAGAAACCATTTTCATAATGCATCTTCTTAATTCGTCATTGACACCAACCGAACAACTCCCCTAAAGTTCGGCGCTCGTGCAAATCCGCCGCACCCACAGCGCAATGCTGATGCAGGCCAAGATACGGTCCCTCACATAGATGGTTGGGAGGTTAGCTCAAATGCCTCAACACACGAAGTATTGCCAACGCCACGATTTGTGCCGCGGGGATACCCATGTACTGCAAAGATCGACTGCCGTTTTTTGCACTAAGCAAACCACTTCACAGTTCCCGCACTCACACTCATCAGCGCTACGAAAATGAACTTGTCCGCCTTGAAAAGTGCAGCACAACACTGGCAGCAGCCCGGCAAACTGCTGTTATTGGTACTGGCCTATTATTTCAGCGCCAAGCTGGGAATGTATTTCCCCTCGCAGCATAGCCACGTCACTTTATTCTGGCTGCCTACCGGTATCGCAGTGGCGGCATTGATGCGCTGGGAAACGCCTTTCACTCTCCCCGGCATCATTTTGGGTGCCTTGTTTTTTTATCTCTCGCTCGGCACCAGCTTCTCTCTTGCTGTCGGCAGTGCGCTCGGCAGCACGATCGCACCACTTGTCACCGTTTGGCTACTCAAGCTCTGGCGCTTTGATCCATTATTCACCCGGCAATATGACTTGCTGGTATTGATTGGCGCGTCGGCATTAGGCACGTTGCTTCCTGCCGTCATTGGCGTCGCCACACTGGTGCTGGGCGAGCAGGTGGAATCGGCAGACATGCCGCTCACCTGCTTAGACTGGTGGCTGCGAGACACCATGAGCATCCTGTTGATCGGACCATTGTTGCTCAGCCTCAGCCGTGCCCACATTAACGAGTTCCTGCGCCATCCCGTCGAACTTTTCTTCTCCAGCCTGTTGATGTGTGCCACCGGGTGGGTGGTGTTTTTCTCCGATTATGCCGACCATGCTCTGGGATTTCTGCCGCTGCTGATGGTGATATGGACAGCATTTCGCATCGGTGTCACCGGCACCTCACTCGCCGTACTCACACTAGCCTTGCTCACCACCATCGGAACCGCCATGGGCAAGGGAGTCTTCGGCGTCTTGCCTGCGGAAATGGGGATGTATGTGGCTTGGCTTTACATCTTTATCGTTACGCTGTGCGGGCTGATGGCGATCATCATATTGGGCGAACGTAAAGAAGCGGAATCTGCCCTGGTGAGCGCCAATGAGCTGCTGACACTGGCGCAACGCAAGGCCAATGCCGGAATATGGGACTGGGATTTGTCCAGCGGCAAACTTATCTGGACCAACGAAATGTTTCACCTGTTCGGGCTCGACCCTAAAACATCCGGGGCTAGCTTCAATACTTGGCATCATCTGATTCATCCTGAAGATCGACAAACAGCCGAGGATTCGATCAACGAAGCTGTACGCTTTGGTATTCGCCTGTTCAGCGACTATCGGATCGTGCTGCCCAGCGGCGAAATTAAATGGATCAACTCTTCCGGCCAAACCAGTCGGGATAAAAATAATACTGCGCTCCGCCTGACGGGACTATGTATTGATATCACTGAACGCAAACTTACCGAAGAACGCTTGCGTCATAGCGAGGAATTGCTGAGGCAGGCGCAAACCTTGTCCTCAATCGGCAGTTGGCGGCTCAACCTGCAGAACAATGAATTAGAGTGGTCGGCAGAAGCCTGCCGCATCTTCGGTGTCACAACCACGCCAAAAAAATATGAACATTTTCTTGAACTGGTCCATCCCGATGACCGGGCAAAGCTTAAAGCGACTTGGGCGGCGGCGCTCAAGGGCATTCCCTACCTCATACAACACCGTATCGTCGTGAATGGCGAAACGCGCTGGGTAGAGGGACACGCCAAATTTGATTTTGATAACAAAGGTATGCTGCGCTCTGCCACGGGATCGGTGCAGGACATCACCGCGCGCATCAATACGGAAGAACAGTTGCTCACAACCTTGCACCAACTGGAAGAGAAGGAGCTGGCCAAGACCCGCTTCCTCGCCGCCGCAGGACACGATTTGAGGCAACCGATTACCGCCGCCACCCTGTATCTCGACACACTGAAACTCACCTCGCCTAGCCAACGCCAGAACGCAATCATCGAGCGTCTGGAACAGTCGATGAATACTTTTGCCGGCCTGTTGGAGCGCCTGCTGGATATTTCGAAATTCGATGCCGGACTGATCAAGCCGCAGCTCAGCACACACAATCTGGCCAACCTATTCATCTGGCTGGAACATAACTTCGCCCAACCCGCACAGGACAAGCATTTGCGTTTCAGTCTGGTTTTTCCCAAGAGTAAACAACTGTTCGTGCGCACCGACCTCGGCCTGCTGCAATCGGTGCTGATGAATCTGGTCTCCAACGCCATCAAATTCACCGCGAAGGGCGGCATTATCGTGTGTGCCCGGTTGCGCGGCGACAGAGTGCTATTGCAGGTATGGGACACCGGCATCGGCATATCCGATGCAAATATTACCCACATTTTCGACGAGTTCTATCAGGTGGCCAACCCGCAGCGTAGCCGTGCGGTTGGATTGGGCTTGGGACTGTCCATCTGCCAACGCACCATGGCTCTGCTGGGAGAAAAAATTAGCTGCCGTTCGCGCCCCGGTCACGGCTCGGTATTTTCGTTGAGCTTGCCGCTTGATGAAGATCCAGACGAGATCATGCATTTGCCTGCCCAGGCCACACCGCCGGCAATCGCCAGCGAAGCAATGATGAATGGCAAACGCGTGGTGTTGGTAGAAGACGATGCGCTGGTCGCCGACGGTATGATTAATTTGCTGCAAGGCATCGGTGCCGAGGTCCGCCACTTCCTCAACGCGGAAGAAGCACTGCGCCACTCCGACATCGCCGCCGCGGATTACTACATCGCCGATTTTTCCCTGGGTGGCGAAATGTCCGGGCTGCAATTTCTGGAGACCTTGCAACAGCAACAGCAAACACCGCTGCACGCGGTTGTAGTCACCGGCGAGACTTCCTCAAAATTCATCTCCAGCACTACCGACAGTCCGTGGCCGGTACTGCACAAACCGATCAACTATGCCAAACTCGCCGCCGCCCTGTTCACAGAATAAAAACACGCCATCTTCATACAAAGCATTGCCATGACCGATTACAACATATCCGTAGGCATGCCGACGGTAGAAACCCTTCACCTCGGCCAACCCGTAACGATACAACGCGAGCAGAATCCGTCAGCGACCCTCAGGGCTGAATATTCCGTCACCGCGCGCAAATGTCCGCCCTACTGCATCCAGCCGATGCAACTGGCTCCGGGAGTGGAAACGCTGGGCGAACTGGAAGTGCTGGACTACCTGCAGCGCATACGCCAGGGCGATAACAACCTCATGGTCGTCGATTCGCGCACCCCGGACTGGTATGCAAAATACACCATCCCCGGCGCAGTCAACATCCCTTATGCGCAGAACATGGCAGGCCTTGCCACCGACCTGCCCGGCGTAAAAAAGTCTCTTATCGAATTGTTCGGTGTGAAAGAAACAGGCGGGACTTACGACTTCAGCGCCGCGCATACTCTCGCCATCTTCTGCAATGGCCCGTGGTGCGGACAAACGCCAAACTACATCCGCACCCTGCTCGCGCTCGGCTACCCCGCCAGCAAACTGAAATGGTATCGCGGCGGCATGCAGGACTGGTGCTCGTTGGGGCTGACCGTTATCTGAGCGCATGACCGTCATTCCGGCGCAGGCCGGAATCCAGTTTATTGACAAATTCCCACACAGTGGGACAACACCTTGGGTTTTGTCTGCTTCGCAGAATATTTATATTCGCTAGATTCCGGCCTGCGCCGGAATGACAAAAGCTTTTACAAATTTGCTATCCATAACAAAGCAAGTCCCCGTCACCGCAACGTCAACAGGAAAATATTTTCCTGCATCCGGCTCATGCCGCGTTGCTTGAAGCGCGGGTTTTGCGCTAGCGCATCTTCCTGCGCCAGCAAGCGCACTTCGGCGTATTTGCCGTACAGTGCTTCGACCTCGTTCACCGACACTGCGAATGGCGGGCCGTCCATCTCCGCTTGCGGATAATCGAAAGTGATCAGCAGAATTTGCGTACCGGACAGCAGGATGTCCACCAAATGGCGCGCATAACGTTCGCGCATCTCCGGCGGCAGCGCCACCAGCGAAGCGCGGTCATAAACCGTGCTGACTTTCGCCAAATCCTGTTTGCTCAGGTCGAAGAAATCACCGCACAGAATGCGGATACCGTCCGCTTCGCAGCACTCGAATTTGCCGTTGTTGATATGCGTCGCTGACTTCCCGTTCTCCTTGAAAAAATCCTGCACCGCAATGGCACTCAGCTCCACCCCCAGCACCGCGCAACCCTGCTGGCGCAGCCACACCATATCCAGACTTTTGCCGCACAGCGGCACGAACACCTCGCCCACACACGCAGGATGCAACTCCTTCCAGTGTCGAAGCAGATAAGGATTGATCTCGTTCTGGTGAAAACCGATCTCCGCCCGCTCCCAGCGTTCCAGCCAAAATTCTTTTTTCATCTTTGCACCTTACATGGTTTAGAGAAATTAAATCCGTTCGCCCTGAGCCTGTCGAAGGATTCTCAAGGTGGGACACCAAGTTTAACAGGACACACCAAAAAGCTGCCCGCTGCCATACCCCTCATTCCAGCATTGACACTTCGTACCCGACTCACATACAGTTCGTCCCACTTGCAAATCCGCCACACGCACATCGCACCGCACGCACGGTGCAAGGCACACAGCGGAATCCCCCGGAATTAGGAGTCTGGCGCAAGATTCATATCCCGCAGCGCCAGCAGCACTTGTTCAACACAGGGGAATCACTTGAACGCAAGGCTCACCGAATTTTCTTTGTACAGAATCAGCGAATCGTTGAAAGCCAATGATCGCTGCAACTCAAACTCCCGTTTCACTTCGAGAGATAAGGTGAAGCTCTATCGAATAGTTTCATTTCTACTTGCCTTCACCTTGCTATTCTCATTCACTAGCACCGCAGTTGGCGGCCCCATGAACAAATGCGTGCTCCCGGATGGGCATGTCGAATTTACTGATAAGCTATGTCCAAGCACCGAAGCTAACCGTTCAGCTATTGCCCCTCCTGTGCGCCCTCAGGAACCTGCAACAACAAGTTCACAGCCTGAAATGCCGATGAAGCAAACGGTCTCAAGCAATGGCAGCGCTTACGCTGGATTACCTGCCGCAGATCGACTGAAGTCATGCAACCCGGCCATCGCAATTGCTGCGGCTGAAGAATTGGTCAATGACCCCGCAAACCTGAAAGAACCTTTGCAGTTATTTTCACCAGCCTTTGCACTTTTTCAGAATGGCAATAAAGATGAAGCTGTGTTCTGGTTTTATGCAGCCCAACTGCGTGTTCGTCAACAGATCGTTATTGAGAATGGTGATCGAGGCCAACTTCTGGCCATCATGCTGATGACCATGGGGCCGTTCATCAACAACTACGCATTCCAGAATATCTCCAGTTTCAACCAGACTTTGGACAGAGTATTAGCATGGGATAAACAGACAGTGAACCCATTTCGCGAGAAAGCCAGACTGCAAAAATTGGATCAGAAAATAGATCAAATTTATGTCGGCTTTAGTGAACTTAAAACAAAACTCGCCGCTGAAAAAACTTCGATGGAAGCTGCAGCGCGTCAAGCAGCGCCAGGTATTGAACAAACGTATGCCCAAATGAACAATCAACGCTGTCGCCCAGGCCAGCCTGATCCTGCCTACGAGAATAGAGCAAAGAAAGAGGAAGAACAGCTTGCTATGGATTACGTGACACACAACAGCCAGCTCATTAAGTTAGCTGGCGGAACAGTGAAGACGTTTCCTGCGGCATCCACGATCTACAGTTATGACAGGAGCAAAGGCAGATATGATTTTTCCATCACAGGACATAAACCGTTTTATGCCATCGTTGACGTTAACCGAAAATCCGGCAAGCCGGAATTCAGTCTTGCATGTGTAACGACACTATCCATGGGCTATCGTCAGGTGGGAATAGATACGTGTCAGCAATCCACAATACCGTTGCCACAATGACTATGCTGGATAGCTTCTTCTCAAACAAAATTGGGGTAGCTCAGCCCGCTGATTCTAATTGTTCATTATGGAAATGAAAAAGATCAACTCCGGCAAACTGCGCGCCATCGGCTACGACGCGCGAATGCGCATCCTGCAAGTGCAACTCGACACCGACGACACACTGCAATACAGCGGCGTCGGCGAAGACATCTGGCGCCGACTCAGCACCTCCGGCGCAGCGTGGAGCTTTTATCGCGACAACATCGAAGAGGAATTCACAGTGAAGAATGTTTCAGGAAGTGCGCCTGCGGGGAAGAATCCGCTGGATGATTTGTTTACTCGGAAATAAATTCCTGACAGACCTGTTTCCATCAAAAGGAGAAAAAAATGACGCAGCCTGACAATGAACCGACAAACAATAAATCCCAAAAATCAAAGGAAGACAAAACAGTCATTCTTCAGCGTTGCCCTAAGCACGGTACTGTCTATATGCCGAACGAACATTGCCCTGAGTGCGAGAAGGAAAAAGGCATCCCTGTCGGTTGAATGCGGCTGAGTCATATGGTGAATGGCATGACTGAGGAGAATTCAACTCCGGTAGCTCTAGCATCAATGATCTATTCACTCAGAAATAATTGCGATGCTGACCCGTTGAATTCTAAGGTTTGGGTTAATGTATTTAGAGACCCCCGTGTTACTTGGACGGGGAATGATAAAACGCTTTACGTTAGTTTCACCATGATATGACCCGTGTCGTACTTCTGGGTGCCGGTGCTAGCTTTGGAAGCATTGATGCCTTGCCATCTGTTCCGCCGCTTGGAATTGGGTTGTTTGATGCGCTGGCATCGCGCAACGGCTTAGTAGCGAGCCTGCCCGACAATTTGAAAGCAAAGTTCCGTGCAAACTTTGAAGCTGGGATGGCGGCATATTACGAGTACTCTGATGGAAACGTGATGCGATTTCAACGAGAGCTAGCGCATTACATGGCTGAGTTTGAGCCAGGGCCAGCTAATGCATACATTCGACTTATTCAGAAACTTGGCGCTAATCGATGCATCTTGTGCACCTTGAATTATGATTTACTAATCGAGTTGTCGGCGTCACGCCTCGGTCACAGTACGGCTTATACATCAGCACATAGTCCGGGCTTTTTGCGGCTTCTTAAACCACATGGTTCCTGCAATTTCTGGCCGCATATGCCGGGAGTGACAATCACGAACTCGACTTTCAAGCGCAGTGGACGCGCTGACATTCAAGCTCCAATTCGACCGCTAAACCGAGAAGAGACGATAAGCAAATGCATTACAGAGGACAGCGTTGCTCCCGCCATTGCTATGTACGCGGAAGGAAAACCCGTCAAGATTAGCCCTGACTATGTTGAGGAACAGCAGCGCATGTGGGGCGAGGCTGTCACAGCAGCCTCAAAGGTTTGTGTCGCTGGGGCGCGTATACATCCTTCAGACTCTCACATCTGGACACCGCTATCAATGACGAAAGCGGATGTATTCTATTTTGGGCTAGAAGCCGACCGCGAATCATTTGGCCTATGGAAGGATGCATCGAAGAAGCGCAATGCATACTTTGTTGAGAGTGATTTCCTGTCCGCTGTACCCGAAATCTCGCATAGAATGAAGTAAATCTAGCTTGTCCATGCTATGAGCGAACCCATTGTGGCGCCAGTAATGGCGGCGTTAAGGCAGCGTAAGACTAGTTTCCCAATTCCCAGTTTTATCTCTTCCGGCGCACCAAATTCAGGCTTGTGATTTATATTAGCCTTGCCCGCAAGCCAATAGCCACGGCCATCTCCATCAAATGCATGAGGTAGATTGCCTATTGACGGGCGTTGCCATGAGGTTGGCATTTGAAAATTAAAGTTGGCTTGCGAAAAAATCGGGGACACTAATAAATAATGGCGACTCAAGGTCGCCATTATTTTCGCCCATTCAGCACGTCCAGCCTCGCAGTCCTAGCGCCCCTCGCCCACTCCGGATGCCGCTGGCGATTCCAGTGTGGTGACTTCGCCGAGAGCCGAAGCAGCTGCCGTTTCAACGGCATTTGCCGCGTCGGAAACGGGCGTTGCATCCTGTTGCTGGGCGGAAGTTGTGGCGGCGGCTTGTTTCTTTTCAGCGACGACTTTGTTCAGATCGACCATGCTTTTTAGCATCAGCGATTTGAATATCAAGATGGCGATGATGCTGACTGCGACAATGGTCAGCAGACGTTTTATAGCGCGTTCATCCATGGCGGTTAGTCTAGCCGATATATTTCACCCCACCCACTTCCGCGCGTTCTGGAACATGCGCAGCCATGCGCCGTTCTCTTGCCAATCGCTTGGGTGCCAGGAGTTTTGCACGGCACGGAACACGCGTTCGGGGTGCGGCATCATGATCGAAAAGCGCCCGTCCGGTGTGGTGAGTCCGGTGATACCTTGCGGCGAGCCGTTGGGGTTGAGCGGGTAGGTTTCGGTGGCTTTGCCAGCGTGATCGACATAGCGCAGCGTGACCAGCGGTTGCGCGGCTTTGAGTTTCTTGCTGTTGCCAAAATCGGCATAGCCTTCGCCGTGCGATACGACGATGGGCATGCGGCTACCGGCCATGCCGTCGAACAGAATAGACGGCGATGGCTGCACTTCCACCATGACGAAACGCGCTTCAAATTGTTCCGATTGGTTGCGAGCGAAGTGCGCCCAGTTTGCAGCACCCGGGATGATCTCGTGCAGGTTGCTCATCATCTGGCAGCCGTTGCACACGCCAAGCGCGAAGGTGTCGTTGCGTCGGAAGAAAGCTTCGAATTCGTCGCGCGCTCTGGGGTTGAACAGGATGGATTTTGCCCAGCCTTCGCCCGCGCCCAGCACGTCGCCGTAGGAAAAACCGCCGCAAGCTGCCACACCTTTGAAATCGGCCAGTTTCACACGTCCGCTGATGATGTCGCTCATGTGCACATCCACAGCAGCGAATCCGGCGCGGTCGAAGGCGGCGGCCATTTCGACTTGGCCGTTCACGCCTTGCTCGCGCAGGATGGCCATCTTGGGGCGCGACTTGAGCAATGCAGGTGCGGCGCTCTCGTTAAGATCGTAAGTGAGCTTGGCGTGCAGCCCCGCATCCTTGGCATCCAGCGTGCGGTCGAATTCCTGCTGTGCGCAGGCCGGATTGTCGCGCAACTTTTGCAGTTGATAGGTGGTCTCCGACCAGATGCGGCGTAACGTGATGGCGTTTTCGCTGAACAATGTGGTCTTGCCGTGTTTGATGTTGAGCATGCCGCTGGTGTTGAGGCGCGCCACTTCATGCACATTGCTTAGTTCTGCTTCATCACACTGCATGAAGATGTCGGTCAGATCGGCGCGGCGCACTTGCACCAGCGCGCCGAGTTCTTCGTTGAACAGGATGCCGAGGTCGTCGCCTTTGCATTCATTCAGACGAATATCCAGACCGATGTGCGATGCAAAACTCATCTCGCACAGCGCGGCGAACATGCCCCCGTCGGAACGGTCGTGATAAGCCAGCAGCTTGCCTTCGCGATTGAATTTCTGGATCAGATCGAAGAAAGCTTTAAGCTTCTTCGCGTCGTCCACATCCGGTGAGACATCGCCAACCTGTTTGTACACCTGCGCCAGCGCCGAGCCGCCCATACGATTTTTGCCGCAGCCCAGATCGAACAGCAGCACCACAGTATCGGTGTCGGCCACCAGCTGCGGCGTGAGTGTCTTGCGCGCGTCGCTGCATGGTGCGAAGGCGGTGACGATGAGCGACAACGGTGCGGTGACGGCTTTACTCTGCTCGCCCTCCTTCCATGTGGTCTTCATCGACATCGAATCCTTGCCCACCGGGATGCTGATGCCCAGCTGCGGGCACAGCTCCATGCCCACGGCTTTGACGGTATCGAACAGCGCAGCATCTTCGCCGTGGTGTCCGGCGGCGGCCATCCAGTTGGCGGAGAGTTTGATGTCGCCGATCTTTTCGATCTGCGCGGCGGCGATATTGGTGATCGCTTCGCCGATCGCCATGCGTCCCGATGCAGGCGCGTTGAGCACGGCGATGGGTGTGCGTTCGCCGAGCGCGAAGGCTTCGCCGAGGTTGGTGTTGTAACCCATCAGCGTGACGGCGACATCCGCCACCGGCACTTGCCACGGGCCGACCATCTGGTCGCGTGCGGTCAGGCCGCCTACGGTGCGATCGCCGATGGAGATCAGGAAGGTCTTGTCGGCCACGGATGGCAGGCGCAGCACGCGCTCGATAGCTTCCTGCAGCACGATGTTAGTCATGTCGAACTTCGGCAGCTTCACCTGTTCGCGCTGCACTTTGCGCGTCATCTTGGGCGGCTTGCCGAGCAGCACGGACAGTGGCATATCCACCGCGTCGTTGTTGAATTCCTCGTCATGCACGATCAGTTGATCTTCGTTGATGGCATGGCCCAACACGGCAAACGGGCAGCGCTCGCGTTCGCACATTGCGGCGAATTCATCCAGTCGTTCTGCCGGGATCGCCAGCACATAACGCTCCTGCGCTTCGTTGCTCCAGATTTGCAGCGGCGACATGCCGCGCTCTTCATTCGGTACGGCGCGCAGTTCAAAGCGCGCACCCTTGCCGCCGCCGTGTACCAGCTCCGGTAGCGCGTTGGATACGCCGCCTGCGCCAACATCGTGGATCGAAAGAATCGGATTGTTGTCGCCCAGTTGCCAGCAGCGGTCAATAACTTCCTGCGCGCGGCGCTGCATCTCGGGATTGCCACGTTGCACCGAATCGAAATCCAGATTCTCGGCATTGGCACCGGTGTCCATGCTGGATGCGGCGCCGCCGCCGAGGCCGATCAACATGCCGGGGCCGCCGAGCTGGATCAGCACCGCGCCTGTTGGCAAATCGTGCTTGTGCGTGTGATCCGCACGGATGCTGCCCACGCCGCCCGCCAGCATGATGGGCTTGTGGTAGCCGCGCATCTCGCCGTTGACGTTTTCTTCAAACGTGCGGAAGTAGCCCGTCAGATTGGGGCGACCAAATTCATTGTTGAACGCCGCGCCACCGAGTGGGCCGTCGATCATGATTTGCAGCGGGGTGGCGATGCGCCCCGGCTTGCCATAAGGGTCGGCTTCCCACGGCTGTTCATAGCCGGGAATGTTGAGGTTGGAAACCGAGAACCCGACCAGACCCGCCTTGGGTTTGGAGCCGGAACCCGTCGCGCCTTCGTCGCGTATCTCGCCGCCCGAACCTGTGGCTGCACCGGCGAACGGCGCGATGGCGGTCGGATGGTTGTGTGTCTCCACCTTCATCAGCGTGTGCGTAAGTTCTTTGCTGAATGCATAAGCGCCGCCAGCGCGTGGATAGAAGCGCTCAATCTCTGCGCCTTCGATGACGGAAGAGTTGTCCGAGTACGCCACCACCGTACCCGCCGGATGCAACTTGTGCGTGTTGCGTATCATGCCGAACAGCGAGATGCCTTGCTGCACGTCGTCGATGACCCAGTCGGCATTGAAGATCTTGTGGCGGCAATGTTCGGAGTTGGCTTGCGCAAACATCATCAGTTCGACATCGGTGGGGTTGCGTCCGAGCCTGGTGAAGTTATCCACCAGATAGTCGATCTCGTCGGCAGAAAGCGCCAGTCCGAGTTCGCGGTTGGCAGCTTCCAGTGCGGCGTTGCCGCCCATGAGAATACCCACCATGGACAGCGCCTTCGGTGTGCTGTGCTTGAAGATGCGTTGTTCGAGGCCGGTCACTTCGGCGAGCACCGATTCGGTCATGCGGTCATGCAGAAGCGGCAGCACGACTTGCTTGTCGGCGTCGGTCAGGTGCTTGCCGCTCTTGCTTTTCAGGTAATACACCACGCCGCGCTCGATGCGTTTCACCTGCGGCAGCGCGCAATGTTTGGCGATGTCGCTCGCTTTCGACGACCACGGCGAGATGGTGCCGAGGCGCGGCACTACCAGCAGCGTCTGCGCCATGCACGCGGCGGCAGGTTCTCCGGCATCCTGATCGATACCGAGCAGGCGATTCAGCAGCGTGACTTCTGCGGGTGATAATGGCGCAGACAGTTCGGTGAAATAACAGTGTCGGGTGTCTGTGAGAAGAACGCCAGATTTGGAGGCTTCCAGCGCGGCGCGCAGTTTTTCGAGACGGAAGGAAGAGAGAGCGGCTTTACCTATTGAAGTGCGGAACATGGCATGGATAAAAGGCGTTGAAAACAGGATGCAATTATAATGCAGCCTATCTCACAAACTCAGGGAAAACAGCATGACTGCCACCCGCCCTACCCCCATTACCCAAAAGCAGGTCGCCGCCTTCCTCCATCCGCGTCCCAAGAACAGCAATAAGGGCATGTTCGGCACGGTCACGGTGATCGGCGGAGCCAACGGCATGGTGGGCGCTGCGCTGCTGGGCGGACGCGCGGCATTGAAGATGGGCGCGGGTTGTGTGCATGTCGGCATGTTGGCGGACAACGCGCCTGTTGTGGATTTGGCGCAGTTGGAACTGATGTTGCACTCGGCATCCGATGCGTTGAAAACAACCAAACCTGATGTATTGCTGATCGGCTGCGGCTTGGGGCAAAGCCCCGCCGCGCAAAAACTGTTGTACGACGCCTTGTTGCTTGATTTGCCGCTGGTACTGGATGCCGATGCGCTGAATATCATCGCGCAACGCCCCGATTTGCGCGGCATGCTGCATACGCGCCATGCGCCGCACATATGCACGCCACATCCCGGCGAAGCCGCGCGTTTATTGGCTTGCAGCACGGAGGACATTCAGCAGGATCGCCCTGCAGCGGCGCGCGACCTCGCCAAGCGTTTGGGCGGCAGCGTGGTGCTAAAAGGCGCGGGTAGTATCTGCATCACCCGCGACGGCAAGCTATACCTGAACCAGACCGGCAATCCCGGCATGAGCTCTGCGGGGATGGGCGATGTGCTGGCAGGCATGATCGCCGCCTTCATCGCGCAGGGTTTAAGCACGGATCAGGCGCTATTGCTCGGCGTGCATCTGCATGGAGCGGCAGGCGATGAACTGGCGAAGCAGCAAGCCACGCTCGGCATGAACGCGACCGAACTGACGGCGTGGGCGAGGTGGTTGTTGAACCAGTGGGTGGCAAAATGAAAACTGCAATCAATCGCCATCTTTCACTCCCTTCTCCCGCAGGCGGGAGAGGGCTGGGGATGAGGGCCTAGCGATGCAAGAAAATTTATATTTATTCAACGCCCCTCACCCTAGCCCTCTCCCGCCTGCGGGAGAGGGGATTTGTTATTATGAGAATGGCATTAAATAACATGACCTCCATCCTCTACCGCTACCTGATCGTCATCATCGCCTGCATCTCGCTGTTGATCGGCCTGCAGGTGCCCAATTTCGTCGATCAATACCAGAAGCGGCTGGATGCGCATCTGCGCGAGGTGACTGTCAATCTGCAGCCGTTTCAGGAGATCGCCGTCAGGTATTTCGGCGGCGATATGAACAAGCTCATCGAACTGCATCTCAATAGCGATGCCAAGCCTTTTCAGGAAGAAGGTGCGGCAATCAAAAAGATGGTGGAGCGCAAGTTGCGTTTTGAAACCGACATGGCTGCGATGAAGGCCAACCTGACTATGCAGGCGCTGCATGTCCTGCTGCACGGCGACCGCGAGATATTGGATGAAACACGGCAGCAATACAGTTATGCCGTGCCGCTGAATCAGGATGCGCTGGTATTTGGCGCGTCGTCTGCACTGGTCATACTATTGCTGGCGGAACTGTTGTTCGCATTGGCTCGCCTCAGCTACGCAAAACTTTCCCGTCCGAAAATTCTTTCTTCAACCAACCGTACCTGACCATGAGTTTTTCTATCGATATCCGCGAAGAGGCTGGCGTGCGCTCTTTGCATTTTGGTTCCGACTGGATTCAGGGCTCGATGCGCATCGCGCGTCCCTGGCATCTGGAGCTTGATTACACCAAGGAAATGATGGCGAGTCTGCTACTGCGCGACGATGCGCGCTATCCGCGCAAGGTGCTGCTGATCGGTTTGGGTGCGGCATCGCTCACCAAATTTTTGTATCGCAACTATCCGCTGGCGAAACTGACGGTGGTGGAAATCGAAGAGCGCGTGGTGGCGGCAGCGCGGCAATTTTTCAAGTTACCGGATGATCCGTTGCGCCTGAATATCGTGATCGCGGACGGTGCGCAATTCATCACCGAAAACAGCAAGACTTACGATTTGATATTGGTGGATGGTTTTGACGAAGATGCGCGCCCCGGCGCGCTGGATACCTTGCCGTTCTATCAGATGTGCCGCGCCCGGCTGAATAGCAACGGCATCATGGCGGTGAATCTGCTGGGGCGCAGCCGCGGTTACAAAAGCAGTATTGAACGCATCAGCAATTCGTTCGACGACCGCGTGCTGGCTTTTCCTTCCTGCGAGAGCGGCAACGTGATCGCAATTGCGGCGACCGGCGAGAAGATTGAAATCGGCTTGGACGAACTGAAAGAACAGGCTGTGGCAATGAAAGAAAGAACTAGCCTCAACTTGCTGCCCATGCTGACGCGCGTGGAGCAGGCGCAGTCTTGTCCGGGTGGAATTTTTTCGCTGTAACAAAAAGTTAAACGTCTACACTCTGCTTGTTATGTGTAAAATAAAACCCGCGCAAAAACTGACGCGCTTATCTTGAAAGGGAATAATCATGGCAACCGCCAAGATCTCTGCTACAACAGTCAAAAAAACCACAACAGCAAAGAAAATTGCCCCCGTTAGCAAGGTGGCCTCCAAGGCAACACCGGCAAAGAAACCAACTGCGTCTGTGGCGAAAACCACGGCGAAAGTTGCAACTAAAGTTGCAGCCAAACCTGCCCCTAAACCGACTGCCAAAGCTGCCGCACCCAAGCAGGCTGCTGCTGCACCTGCCAGCAAACCCGCTCCGCGCAAGTCTTCCCCGCCACCAACACCGGAAGAGCGTTACCGCATGGTGCAGGACGCCGCGTATTTCCGGGCAGAGAGAAACGGCTTCAAAGGTGGAGCGATGGACTACTGGATCGCGGCAGAAGCCGAAATCAGCAAGTTTTTGTCCGGCAAATAATCATCGCCGAACTGATGAGTCTTGACGCTTGTTCGTCAGCTCCCTGTCGTGCCGGACTCAACTGAATTACGCACGAAGTGCAAGTCAAGCTTTTCGTCGCGGATCGCGGCGATGAATTTGTCGGCATCGCTTGCGCTCAATAAAAACTCCACCGCGACCGACAACTCCCCTGCCAATTCGAAGAAGGTTTCTTCGTGCATCTTGCCGTGCTTGCCGAATCCGGCGACAGCGCGGAAGGCCGAGCCGCCGGGGAGTCGCAGGCGTTGCGCCAGACGCAGCAACCATTCGTACAACAACTCGCCCTGATGATGTTGTTTCTCGGTCACGTAAAATTTGAGCACGACGGTTTGCATGTTGAACCTCCTACTGTTGCATCCATTTGAACGTCTGCATCCCCAGCACCGTCATCAGCAGCGAACCGCCGAGATGGGTGACGATGATTGCCGTTCCCCACGCATACTGCCCGCGCAATAACAGCGTGACGGTCTCAGCCGAGAACGTGGAAAAAGTGGTGAGTCCGCCGAGAAATCCGGTGATGATGAGCAAGCGCCATTCCGGCGACAGGCCGGGATGCTGCATGAAAAACGCGATCGCAAAGCCGATAAGATAGCCGCCGATGAGATTGGCGGAAAGCGTTCCTAACGGCAAATCAGGCAGCGCAGGATTCAGCCACAACCCCAAGCCCCAGCGCAGCCATGCGCCAATGGCAGCACCAAGTCCGATAGCGATGAAAGCAAAGAGGGTCATGGCCGGATTGTAGCAGGCACGGCGTGCTTGAAATACCCGCAAAATGATTCTTTCAAAATCACGCTTGCTCGCAAGGCGGTAAATACGGCAATCTCCATGCAAAGAACGATACGGATCGCCTATTGACGGGCATCTTCACGCAGCCTGCAATTTGGAGGAACAATCCCGCGCAGCTTGAAGCAGCGCGTGTTCGGCGTACCATCCAACTCATACTCGTTGAATTCGCGACACGTCGTGGGACGTTGTTCGTAGATGGCACAGGAGACTTGTTCGCCGACTTCGCCGCGCAGTGCGATGCAACGCGGCGGATAACTGTTGGTGCCTTTCATGCACAGCATCTGCTGATGCACGCGCTCGGTCAGCTCGACCGGCACGAAACCGCCGGGGGCATCGCTCGATTCATCCCGGTAGAACGCGATGCGGTAGTAGGCGCAGCACGCGCCGCAGATCAAGCAAGGATTCGGTTCGCTCATTCCCTGATAACTTCCGCCCACAGGTCATGCTCATCCGAATCGGTGATGCGCACGGTGACGAACTCGCCGACTGGCAACTGCGTATCGTCGATATACACCAGCCCGTCGATCTCCGGCGCATCGGCGGCGCTGCGCGCGACTGAACCTTCTTCGTCCACGTCATCCACCAGCACGGTCATGGTGGTGCCGACTTTTTTCGCCAGTTTTTCGGCGCTGATTTCTTCCTGCAAATACATCAGGCGCGCGAGGCGGTCTTCCTGCTCATCGGGATCGACATGGTCGGGCAACGCATTGGATGCCGCGCCTTCCACCGGCGAATATTTGAACGCGCCGACTCTATCCAGTTGCGCTTCCTCGATGAAGTCGAGCAACTCTTCGAACTCCTGTTCTGTCTCGCCGGGGAATCCGACGATGAAGGTGCTGCGCAGCACAATGTCGGGACACACGCTACGCCATTGCTGGATGCGCTTGAGCACGTTCTCGCTGCTGGCCGGACGCTTCATCAATTTCAGAATGCGTGCGTTGGCATGCTGGAACGGAATGTCTAAATACGGCAGAATTTTTCCTTCGGCCATCAGCGGAATCACTTCATCCACGCTCGGATACGGATACACGTAATGCAGGCGCGTCCATACACCGAGCTCACCCAGCGCGCCCGCCAGTTCGGTCATGCGCGTCTTCAGCGGCTTGCCTTGCCAGAAGCCGGTGCGGTATTTCACATCCACGCCGTAGGCGCTGGTGTCCTGCGAGATCACCAGCAACTCTTTCACGCCGGACTGCACCAGTTTCTCCGCCTCCTGCATCACCTCATGCACCGGACGACTCACGAGACCGCCGCGCAGCGCGGGGATGATGCAGAAGGTGCAACTGTGGTTGCAGCCCTCGGAGATTTTCAGATAGGCGTAATGCTGAGGCGTGAGGCGCACGCCTTGCGGCGGCACGAGGTCAACGTAAGGGTCGTGCAATTTCGGCAGATGCAGATGCACCGCATTCATCACTTCTTCCAGCGCATGCGGACCGGTCACCGCCAGCACTTTGGGATGCGTCCGCTGCACGATGTCGCCCTTGGCACCAAGGCAGCCGGTGACGATGACTTTGCCGTTCTCCTGCAACGCTTCGCCGATGGCTTCCAGCGATTCCGCTACCGCGCTGTCGATGAAGCCGCAGGTGTTGACCACCACCAGATCGGCCTCCTGATAACTCGGCGTGATCTGGTAACCCTCGGCCTGCATGCGCGTAAGGATGAGTTCGGAATCGGATGTGGCCTTGGGACAGCCGAGGGAGACGAAACCGATTTTGGGGGATGACTTACTCATTGCACGTTCCTTGGTTCATTCCAGATTTTAATTTGGAAAATAACGTCATTCCGGCGCAGGCCGGAATCCAGATGATTCTACAATCCCCGCGCAAGCGGGACAGCACCCGGTTTTGTCCGCTGCGCGGGTTATTTCATTTCGCTGGATTCCGGCCTGCGCCGGAATGACGGCTTTGTTCATTCCAGCGCCTGATCCGAATGCGACAGCGGATCTTCGATAGGCTCGAGGTGTGTGGTCAGGTGGCTGAACGGCACAGCCTTGCGAATATCGGATTCGATCTGTTCCACCAGATCATGGCTTTGTTGCACTGTCCATACACCGGGCACCAACACATGCATGGAGATGAACGCCAGCCTGCCCGCCTGCCGCGTGCGCAGGGCGTGAAATTCCAGGCCTTGCGGGCGATATTTTCCCAGCACGGAATCTATCGTTTCGAGCTGCTCCTTGGACAGCGCTTCGTCCATCAAGCCGGAGGCGGAACGGTGCATCAATTCCCAACCCGTCCACACAATGTTCACCGCTACCAGCAAAGCAATCAGCGGGTCCAGCCACAGCCAGCCGCTGACCCACACCAAGCCCACGGCGATGATGACCCCGACCGATGTCCACACGTCGGTCATCAGGTGTTTGGCATCGGCTTCGAGCGTGATCGAATTGTGGGCGCGTCCCGCTTTGAGCAGTTCGCGCGCGGCAAACCAGTTGATGAGCGAAGCGACCACCGACACCAGCAGGCCGATGCCGACATCGGACAATGGCTGCGGATGCAGGAAGCGGTCAATCGCGGTGTAGGCGATGCCGGCGGCGGCCAGCAGGATGAGGAAACCCTCGAACGCGCTGGAGAAATATTCCGCCTTGCCGTGACCGTAGGCATGTTTGTCGTCCGCCGGTGCGGCAGCCAGCGCCAGCATCGCCAGCGCCATCATTGCGCCCGCCAGATTGACGAAGGACTCCATCGCATCGGACAGCAGACCGACCGAGCCGGTGAGCCACCACGCCACGCCTTTCAGAATGATGGTGGTGATGGCGGCGGCGATGGACAGCCAGGCGTAGCGTTGTAAGTTTCTCGTCGTCATTTGGCGATATTCCTCAAGCTGGCGCGATCACGGTGAACAGCGCGATCGTGCCCACGCCCAGTAAAATCAGCACCACTTGCTGCACGGTGTCGCGCATCAAGGTGCGTTTGTGCAGGCCGGGAATCAGATCGGCCACGGCGATGTAGAGCATGCTGGCGGCGGCCATCGCCAGCAGGTACGGCACCACCGATTGCATGCCCTGTAACGCGAAATAACTCAGCACGCCACCCACCAGCGTGGCGCAACTGGCCAGCAGGTTGAGCTGGAACGTGCGCAGCTTGCTGTAACCGGAATGCAGCAGCACGGCGAAGTCGCCGATCTCCTGCGGGATCTCGTGCGCGGTGATGGCCAGCGCGGTGACAATGCCCAGATGCACATCGGCGAGGAAAGCCGCCGCGATGATGATGCCGTCGATGAAATTGTGGAAAGTGTCGCCGACGATGACCATCGCGCCGCTGCGCCCGTGATCGTGCATGGTCTGCTCGAGCGGCTCATGCGCCTCGCAATGTTCGTGGTGACAGTGGCGCCAGATCAGCACCTTCTCCAGCGTGAAGAACAGCAGAATGCCGAGCAGCACCGTGCCGAACACCGCGACCACATTGGAGGTCAGATGGATCGCTTCGGGCAGAATATCGAGGAACACCGCGCCGAGCAGCGCGCCGATGGCGTAGCTCACCAGCCCGCCCAGATACTGCGGGCGCGTGTTCAGCGCGAACAGCGCCGCCGCAATCACACTCAGCGCGCCGCCCAACAGGCTGGCAAGAATGATCCAGGTGAGAATAGTCATAAGCTCGGAAAACTTTCAGGGCGCGCATTGTAACTTACGCGATGGGGTCGTTGGCTTAAGGGATGCTTAAGGTCATATCAGAATCATGCACCAACCGGCTACGGAGAATTTACAACCCACATCATGGAAAGCCAATAGGCACGGCCATCTACATCAATAGCATGGCGCAGAACGCCTATTGATGGGCATCTTCACAATGCAAGGTATTCACTTCACCAGCTTCGACAGCTTCTTGAACGACGCGCTTCCGGCAATCTTCAACCACTGAAACACCACCGACTCCGTGCTGCTCGGCACTGCTCCGGCCTGCGTCATAGCTTCGATGGCGGTCTGCCGGTTGTCGCTGCTGCGGCTCATCACCGCATCCTTGACCACATGCACGTCGAAGCCATCGTCCAGCAATTCGATCACGGTTTGCAGCACGCAGACGTGCGTCTCCATGCCGCACACGATCACCTGCGTCCTGCCCGTCGCCTTCAACTGCCGGACAAAATCCTCATTGCCGCAGCAACTGAAAGTCAGTTTTTCAAAACAGGCTGCGGCAGGTGCCTTGCTCTTCAGTTCGCTTAGCGTAGCACCCAGACCCTTGACGTACTGCTCGGTGAATATCACCGGTATCGCCAGTTCCTGCGCGCTTTCCAGCAGTATGCCAGCGTTCTTGGTCAACTGGCGCAGCACCTCGACATCCATCGCCGCGCAGAGCTTTTCCTGCACGTCGATGACAACCAGCACCGAGCGTTCGAGCTCCAGCAGGAATCTATTTTTGAGTGACATGAGTTCTCCGAATAAAAATGAACCGCCAACCCGATCATTTTCTCAACATCCAGCAAAAAATGGGGGGCGATGCGAATACTGCAATCCGGCGCAGCCCCATTGATTTCATCCTTGCCAGCAACTCGTCGAATATTTTGGGGTACACTTCATTCGGTGGTTTTGTCGGCGCAGTGGGGGTTATGCTTTTATGGCCTGCCCCAAGTATCGGCTCAGATTGGAGCGCGTGCAATGATGAAGTTCGAGTGGGATACCGCAAAGGCTGCTGCGAATTTACGCAAACATGGCGTTTCGTTCGACGAAGCGGGATCGGCGTTTCTCGACCAACTTGCACTCACCGGCCCGGATCCCGACCACTCGATAGACGAACCGCGCTACATCACTTTTGGAATGTCCGGCTTGGGACGGTTGCTCGCGATCTCCCATACCCACCGTCCCGGAGTCATCCGCATCATCAGTGCGCGTCGGGTTACCCGCGCAGAAAGGAAACTATATGAAGAAAGCTAAAGATGAAATGCGCGCAGAATACAAGCGCTCGGATTTCACCAAACTCGAGCGCGGCAAATTCTACAAAGAAGTCGCCAAGGGGACCTCCGTCGTCCTGCTCGACCCGGCCATCGCCAAGGCTTTCCCGACTTCGGAAGCCGTCAATTCAGCCTTGCTCGGCTTGCTCACGCTCACCGAACAAACCGCCCGCCTGACAGGCCGGACAAAACGGGCGGTGCGTAAGTCGGCGTAATGCCGGGATTTGTGTGGGGGGATGCAAGATTTGGTTTGTGATCTGGCTTACGGGTAAAAAACGGAAAGCTACATATCTACATATATAGACCTGACCCCGTGCTTCCGTTCGACCCCGTGCTTCCGTTCGGGCAAAGTTGGAAAATATATAGGCCGCTTGGCATATTGACCCTGCGATTGGGGCGGGTTAGTTTATGGGCATGTCAAAAATACGGAATGTATTGCGACCCCGATTACCCCATATTTGAACCCGCGCTTTAATAACTGTTAAGCGAGAAGGAGAAATCATGAAACTGTACGTCTTACTCATAGCTGCCACGGTATTGACAGGTTGTGCTACTGCATACCAACCCCAAGGTGCAACAGGTGGTTTCTCAGAAATGCAACTCGATGAAAATGTATTTCAGGTCACCTTCAAAGGTAACGGCTATACAGACCATGACAGAGCAAACGATTTTGCTTTATTGCGTAGCGCTGAAATTGCGCTGGAAAAAGGATACAAATATTTTGTCATTGTGGACGCGCAGCAATATTCAAAAAATAGCTCGTTCAACACGCCAACAACTGCAACGACAAACATCAACGCCAATACTTACGGCTCAGCCTACGGATATGGGAAAAGCATGAATTATTCCGGAAATACATCTGGCACAGCCACGACGACGTACTCAGGTGGTCAAACTGTAAATATTTCCAAGCCTAGAACAACAAACACAATCGTCTGTTTCAAAGAGAAGCCAGATGGCTTCTCATACAACGCCGAGTTTCTTGCCAAGAGCATGAAGGAAAAATACGGGCTCAACGAGCTGGGCAAAAGCAATACGAGCGATAAGGGGTCGCATTGATTTCACACCGTGAACGTGCTGTCATGCTTCCACCAGCACCGGGAACCTAAGACGCGGCAGCAATTTATTTCGGACATTGGGTTTGGTATTAAGTTGAACAGATCAAATGGATAAATTGGAATGTCGTAATGCAAGACTTGACCCCGTCGCCATTTGACCCCGTCGCCATTCTGCAATTCGTAGCTGCCCCTGAGACCCTGAGGTCTTGTCAGCTTGGTATGCCATCATCGAAAAATTTAATTGCATTTTCGTACTTTCTCTCAACTCCCTTTGGCAACGGTTCAAGCAAGGTGCTAGCACTAAGCGCAGCAAATATTGTTTTTTTAGCGTCCTCTCGATTTTTTCCACTACGGAGTATGGCATGTGGCCAAGACACCACCCACATTTCCTTATCGCTCCCATGAAGCGGCACTTTGTAGCGTATCAAAGCCTTTGAATACGTTTCTACTGCTGCGCTAATCATGGTGTCATGGCTAATTTTGCTTAGCTCTTTGCCATAGTCGTCGGGGCTTATATCTTTACGGATCAATTTGAAGTAATCAATAGTGATACCACATGATGGCGTTGCAGAAACGCCAAACCAATCTGCCTGTTCGTACCATGCTGCCGCATCAGCTACGGCAGGACCAATAACAGTGTTGGCATCCGCGATGAGTAATGGTCCAAAAGATATAGCCCCTCGATAGTAAACCTGCTGCTGAATACCATTCGATAGTAGATTCGCAACCCACATCATCAAGACATCAAACAACACGGACTTGACTACATCAGATTTTTTGTCAAAGTTCCAAGCATATATTAGTGTATCTCCGAATTGAGCCGATACAGCTGGCTTCAGGTTATCTTTAAACCATTCGCAGTTCACATCTAAGAGATATGATTCCGAGGCCGCAGCCACAATTTCATCACGTTTGCGAACGAAGTCGGCGCATTCGTCGATGCTGCGTCTAGATACACCGAGCGCATCAAGTAAAACCACCAATCCGTTTTCGATTTTTTCCATGGCCTCAATACCTCCTTTACTAAATGCGTGTTAGCTCAGACTTCATCAATCTTGCATTATTTGTCCAGCATCACATCCTTCGTCTCCGGCAAAAACACCAGTCCGACCAGCGACGCCAGAATCAACATGCCCACCGGATACCACAGCCCCGCCAGCGCATCGCCCGCTTGCACCGAGATCAGCGTGACCATGAACGGCGACAGTCCGCCGATCCAGCCTGCGCTCAGATTATGCGGCACGGCAGCGGCAGTGTAGCGGGTGCGCGCAGTAAACAGTTCGGCCAACACGGCGGTTTGCGGACCGGTGATGAGTGCCACGGCGATGACCGGAACGATCAGCAGCAGGAATAGCATGAAGCTGTTTACCTGCGCGGGGTCGGCTTTTTCTGCCCAGCCTTTTGCTTTCAAGGTGGCGGTCAGTGCGACGGAATCGAAACCCGTTACTTCGCTGTCACCGCCGATGTTCACCGCGACATTTTGTTTTTCGCCCAACGGCATCAGCGCATACGACACGCCGTTTTTGGTGAGGAATTCCTGATTGCGTTCGCAAGCGTTGGCGGCTTTGCGGAACGGGCTGTAGGCGCAATCTGAGCCGTACAGCGTCACCGTGACTTCGCGGTTGAAGCGTTCCAATAGCGGATTACCGTAATGCTGCAAACCTTTAAACACGGGCAGGATGGCGATTGCGCCGAGCAGCAAACCGGCCAGCAGGATCGGTCTGCGCCCGACTTTGTCCGACAGCCAGCCGCAGAAGATGGTGAGCGGAAACAGCAGCAAGGTGCTGGTCATCACCAGCGTGCTGGCGAGTTGCGCGTCGAGCCGCACCACGCTTTTCAGGAACACGTTGGCATACACCTGCGACGAAAAGAACAACAGCGAACCGCCCGCCGAGATGCTGAAGAACAGCAGCGCCATGCGCCCCAAGGTACGGCGATCAGTCAGGCACTCGCGCAGCGGCGCTTTGGAGACATGACCCTCTTGCTGCAACTGGCGAAACACCGGCGACTCCTCCAAACTCATGCGCGTCTTGATGGAGATGAACAGCAGCAAGGCGGAGAACAGAAACGGCACGCGCCAGCCCCAGGTGTGGAAATCGGCATCGCTGAGAAACGCTTGCAGCAACACGATCTGCAAGGTGGAAACCAGAATGCCCAGCGGCCCCATCAGTTGCAGCACGCTGGTATAGACGCCGCGTTTGCCGTGCGGTGCATGTTCGGTGAGATACACCGCCACGCCGCCGATCTCGCCGCCCACCGCGAAGCCTTGCAGCAGGCGCAGCAGCAACAGCAACAGCGGAGCCATGATGCCGATCTGCGCGTAGGTCGGCAGCATGCCCACCAGAAATGTGGTCGCGCCCATCAGCGAAATGGTGGCGATGAAGATGGGACGGCGCCCGAATTTATCCGCCAGCGAACCGAACAGCGCCGAGCCCAAAGGCCGCACCACCATGCCCACGCCGAAGGTGGCGAGACTCATCAGCAACGCCGCTGTCGGATTGTCCGGCGGGAAGAACAGCACGCTGAAATAGGTCGCCAGCGAAGCGAAGGTGAGGAAGTCATACCATTCGAGGAAGGTGCCGAAACAGGCGGCGAGGACGACTTTGCGTTGTGAGGGAGTGAGTCCTTGCAGGGTCTTTTTCATGTGACAGTCAATGAGAATGGCTTTATGCAAGCCAGATGAACGTGCCCATGCGCCCAGTCACGCCGTCGCGGCGGTAGGAGAAAAATTGTTCTTGCTGCTGAAATGTGCAGGCATCGCCGCCATAGATTCGAGTGATGCCAAGCGCATGCAGGCGCTGGCGTGCCAGCAGGTAGAGGTCGGCGTGATATTTGCCTTGCTCGCCATGTGCGATGAAAGCTTCGGCGGCTTGTGCTTGGTGCGCCAGAAAGGCTGCGCGCACTTCGCTGCCTACTTCAAAATATTGCTGGCTGATCGCGGGTCCCAGCCATGCCAGCAACTTTTGCGGCGCGACACCCATCTCTTTCACGGTCGCTTCGATCACACCATCGCACAGTCCGCGCCATCCCGCATGTGCCGCACCGACCACCAAGCCATCCTCATCGCACAGCAACACCGGCAGACAGTCCGCCGTCATCACCACGCACACCGCGCCGCGATGACGCGCGATGCAGGCATCGGCCTGTACCCGGCAGCCCGCCGCATCGGCATTGGCGACGAGCGTGCCATGCACTTGTTCCAGCCACACCGGTTCGCTCGGCATCAGCGGCTCAAGCAATTGGCGATTGCGCGCGACGGCATGCGGCACGTCGCCAACATGCAAGCCGAGATTAAGCGACTCGTAAGGGACGACGCTGACACCGCCGTGGCGTGTAGTCTGCAAGGCTTTGACGTTCCCGGGCGCTGGCCACTCGGGAACGAGGCAATGCTCAAGCAATCCCATCGCTTGCCTCGTCGATCTTATCCAGCAATTCTTCCATATCTTCCGGCAACGGCACGTGCCATTCCATCCACTGGCCGGTCACCGGATGTTCCAACGCCAACTGCGTGGCGTGCAGCGCCTGCCGCGGAAATCCGTTCAACAACTCACGCAATGGCAGTATGCATTTCTGCCCGCCTTTTTGATACACACTATCGCCGATCAGGGGATGGCCGAGATGGGTCAGATGCACGCGAATCTGGTGCGTGCGCCCGGTCTCCAGACGGCAGCGCAGCAGAGTGCAACTGGGGAAATTGGCTTCGATGTTGTAATGTGTGACAGCCTCCTTGCCTCCTTCGAGCACTGCCATTTTCACGCGTTGCGACGGGTGGCGACCGATGGGTTTATTCACGATGCCGCCGTAATCCAGTTCACCCCAAACCAGCGCAAGGTATTCGCGTTTCACGCTGCGTGCCTGCATCTGGCGCACCAGCGCGGTCTGCGCGATGAGCGTTTTGGCCACCACCATCAAACCGCTGGTGTCCTTGTCCAGCCGATGCACGATGCCTGCGCGCGGCACATTGGCGAGTTGCGGCGCGTGGTGCAGCAGCGCGTTGAGCAGCGTGCCTTGCCAATTGCCGCTACCCGGATGCACCACCAAGCCGACCGGTTTATTGATGACCAGAATGTCGTCATCCTCATACACGATGTCGAGCGGAATATCCTCGGCATGGTAAGGCTGTTCGGAAGGGTGTATTTGCGGCGAGACGCGGACAATTTCACCGCCCCACACCTTTTGCTTGACGTTGGCTGCCTTGCCGTTGAGCGTGACCAGCCCTTGCTCTATCCATTCTTGCAGACGACTGCGCGAATACTCGGGCAGGAGCTTGACGAGCGCTTGATCAAGGCGCAATCCGCCGTGTTCAGTCGGCACTTTCATCTCAAGCAGGTCGGCTGACTCTTCGTCTTTGCTATAATCCAGTAAATCTTCTTCGGGTTCTATCATGCGTCATAGTTTAGCCGTTTTCCTCCTGCTCACGTTAGTTGCTTGTAGTTCCGACCCCGCCAAAGAGGATCAAAACCTCTCCGCCGACGATCTGTATTCCAAAGCGCAAGCGTCGATTCAGGATAAAGACTACGAAAAAGCGGTGAAGCAGTTGGAGACGCTGCAATCGCGCTATCCTTACGGTCGCTACGCGCAACAGGCGCAGATGGAAATCGCCTATGCCAATTACAAACACGATGAAGCGGTACCGGCACTCGCCGCACTGGATCAGTTTGTTAAGTTGTACCCCAACAGTCCGCATCTGGATTATGTGTATTTCCTCAAGGGACTGATCAATTTCAACGAGAACATCAACAGCATGTTCGGTACGGTGTTCAGACAGGACCCATCGGATCGCGACCCGACGGCTTTGCATGAATCCTTCGATGCTTTCAAGGAACTGGTTACGCGCTTCCCGGACAGCAAATACGCACCTGATGCCCGTTTGCGCATGAAATATCTGCTGGTCACGCTGGCCAAACACGACATCCACGTGGCAAGTTACTACCTGCGGCGCAGCGCGTTTGTGGCAGCGGCAAACCGCGCCAAAATCGTGTTGACCGACTATCCGAACACACCTCAAACGCGCGATGCCTTGCAGATCATGGTGCAGGCCTACGCGGCACTCGGCATGACTGATTTGAGCCGCGATGCCCAGCGCGTACTCGACCTCAATATCGCCAAAGACGGCATCAAACCCTCGCAATCCTACTTCCCGGAACACGAACCGCCGTTGTGGAAATTCTGGAATTGATGAGAGGGCATCTATGAAGTTCTGCGCGGAATGCGGTGCCCCGGTCGTCCTGCGCACGCCGCAGGACGATCACCGCGAGCGCTACGTCTGCACCAACTGTGCGTCAATCCATTATCAGAATCCGAAAATTATCGTCGGCTGCATCCCCGAGTGGGAAGACGGACGTATCCTGCTCTGCCGCCGTGCCATCGAACCGCGCCACGGCCTGTGGACATTGCCTGCGGGATTCATGGAGAACGGCGAAACCACTTGGCAGGGTGCGGCACGCGAAACGCTGGAAGAAGCCAATGCGCGTGTGAAAATCCTCGACTTGTATGCGGTATATAACCTCGCCTACATCAATCAGGTGCAGCTGCTATTCCGCGCCACTTTGCTCGACCTGGATTTTTCGCCCGGCATCGAAAGTCTGGAAGTGCAACTCTTCGCCGAACACGAGATACCGTGGGACACCCTAGCCTTCCGTCCGATTTGTTCCACGCTGGAGAACTTCTTTGCCGACCGCAAAACCGGCGATTTCAAATTGCGCAGCGGCGATCTGGAACCACCCGTGCGCAAGTGAATAACCCCTCTCCCGCAGGCGGGAGAGGGGTTGGAGATC
>CAINCU010000014.1 GCA_903847155.1 uncultured Gallionellaceae bacterium
CCCTCTCCCGCCTGCGGGAGAGGGGCTATTACTGATTTCAATTTATTATTTGGACGAATCAACAAGCAGATGGGCAGGTAGTCCGCTTGTTTGAACTACATCAGTCCAGCACGTGCGAAACCAGACCGTCCGCCAGCTTGGGTTCGAACCAGGTGGACTTCGGCGGCATCACTTCGTTGGCATCGGCAACCGCCATCAGATCTTCCATGCGCGTGGCGAACATGGAGAACGCCACGGCCATGCCGTCGCTGTTCACGCGCTTTTCCAGTTCATGCAAGCCGCGAATGCCGCCGACGAAATCGATACGCTTGTCGCGGCGCGGATCGTTGATGCCGAGGATAGGCGCGATCAGGTGGTTTTGCAGCAGGCTCACGTCCAGCCGCGCCACCGGGTCGAGGGTCGGAATCAGGTTGGAATTGATCTGCAAGCGAAACCATTGTCCCGGCAGATACAAGCCGAATTCGCCGGGCTGCGCGGGTTTGACGGGCGTGGCACTGGTTTCCACGGAAAAACTTTCGCCGACGCGCATCAGAAACTGCGCGGCATTCATGCCGTTCAAGTCGCACATTACGCGGTTGTAATCCATGATCTTCATCTGGTGGTGGGGGAAGATCACCGACAGAAAATAGTTGTAGCTCTCTTCGCCGTTGTGCGCCGGATTGGCGGCACGGCGAGCAGCGGCCACGCGCGAGGCGGCGGCAGAGCGGTGGTGACCGTCGGCGATGTAGATGGCGTGCATTGCATCAAACGCGGCAGTCAGTTGGCTGATCGCCGTCGCATCGCGGATCACCCAGATGCTATGGCGGATGCCGTCTTCCGCCGTCACATCGGCATCGGGCGTGCCGCTCGATGCCTTGCTCAAAATCTCATCCACCTGCGGCGCAGCCGGATAGGCCAGCAACACCGGCCCGGTCTGCGCGTTAATCGCGTCGATCTGGCGCACGCGGTCGTCTTCCTTGTCGGGACGGGTGAATTCATGCTTGCGGATGCGGTTGGTGTTGTAGTCCGCCACCGAAGCCGCCGCCACCAGACCGGTCTGGCTGTGGTCGCCCATGATCAAACGATACGCGTAATAGCAAGGCGCGGCATCGCGCGCCAATACACCCGCCGCCAACATCTTGTCCAAATTCTCCGCCGCCTTGGCATACACCTCGGCAGCATACGGATCGGTGCCGAGCGGCAGGTCGATCTCCGGCTTGGAAATATGCAAAAAACTCCATGGCTTGCCCGCTACGCGTACGCGCGCTTCATCGGTGGACAGTACGTCGTAGGGCGGGGCGGCAACTTCAGCAGCACGGGATAGTGCGGGACGCAAACCGGCGAATGGGCGAATCAGACTCAATTAAAACTCCTTGGTTGAGCGGGATGAAGAAAAACAAGAGCGCTATTTTACCGTTCCGCCACTATGCGGCCCGGTAAAAAATTTTGGTAGTAACAAGAAATTTCCTATTTCCTAAACAACATCATGTGAAGATGGCCGTCAATAGGCAATCCGCGCTATGTATGCGATGGAGATTGCCGTGGATAGGGGATTGCGGGCAATGTGTGCTTTTAAAATACAACTCAATGACCCGTACTACAGAAAACTCTCGGGCGGCACGTAAGCCAGCCCAAACGCATTGGCCACAGCTTTGTAGCTGATCTTTCCCTCCACGATGTTCAGCCCCTGACGCAAGGGGGCACTGTCGCGCAATGCCTGCTGCCAGCCTTTGTTGGCCAATTGCAGCACGTAGGGAAAGGTGGCGTTGGTGAGCGCGAAAGTGGAAGTGCGCGGCACGCCGCCCGGCATGTTCGCCACCGCGTAATGCACGATGCCATCCACCGTATAAACCGGGTCCTGATGCGTGGTCGGATGCGTGGTTTCCGTGCAGCCGCCCTGATCCACCGCCACATCCACGATGACCGCACCTTCGCGCATTGTTTTCAAATCCGCGCGCAGAATCAGTTTGGGCGCGGTCGCGCCCGGTATCAGTACACCGCCGATGACGAGGTCGGCGCTGGCGAGTTGCTCCAGCAGGTTGAGGCGGTTGGAATACAGCGTCTGCACGTTGGCAGGCATCACTTCGCCGAGATGGCGCAAGCGCTCCAGCGACACATCCAGCAGCGTGACCGTCGCGCCCAGCCCCGCCGCCATGCGTGCGGCATTGCTGCCCACCGTACCCGCGCCGAGGACGACCACGTGCGCCGGAGCCACACCTGGCACGCCGCCCAGCAGCACGCCGCGCCCGCCATATTGCTTCTCCAGATATTTCGCGCCTTCCTGCACCGCCATGCGCCCGGCTACTTCCGACATCGGCGTGAGCAGCGGCAAATCGCCTCGGGGCAGTTGCACGGTTTCGTAAGCGATGCAGGTCGCGCCGGAAGCCAGATGCGCCAAGGTCAACTCACGGTCGGCTGCAAAATGAAAATAGGTGAAGATGGTTTGGTCGGCACGCATGCGCGGCCATTCGGCGCGTATCGGCTCTTTGACCTTGACGATCAGATCGGCGGCTTGCCAAACGGCATCAGCGTCCGCCGCGATGTTCGCCCCGGCCTGCACATACTGCGCGTCGCTGATACCGCTGCCCAGCCCGGCACCCGTTTCCACCCACACCGCATGCCCTGCGGCAACCAGCGCGGCAGCACCCGCCGGCACCAAAGCAACGCGGTTCTCATCCGGCTTGATCTCTTTCGGAATCCCGATTTTCATGTGCGTCCTTATTAAACAAAACCCGGTTTTATCCGCAGATTACTACAGATTTTCGTGGATTAAACGGTATGCAATTGGGGATTGTTGTCTCATGCGATGAAAACTAGTGCGCAGGCGAGCAAATTGGTATGCGTCTTGACTGCAAAGTTGAATCCTCCTATCGTTTGGCTATCAACCTTTTAAGGAATAAGTCATGTCAGCCAAACTTGCAGAACTACAGACACAGGCCAAACAGCTTGGCGCGGAAGAACGTGCGCAACTCGCCAGTTTTCTGCTTGAAACGCTGGAGCCGACCGATAGCGGCGATGTCAGCCAAGCATGGGAAACCGAGATCAAAGCGCGCTGGGCTGAGATAGAGCGTGGAGATGTTGAATTGATACCTGCTACAGAAGTATTTGCCGACATCCGCCGCAAGCTTTCGTGAACCAACCGCAGTTCCATCCCAAGGCGCGTGCCGAATTTGAAAAATCGGCACTGTTTTATGATGGGAAGTTTCCCGGTCTTGGTTTGGAATTCGCCATCGAAGTACAAGCCGCAGTTGCATTTTCGTTTTCTCATCCAGAAGCTGGCGCGCCTATTGCCGATGGATTCCGCCGCGTAGTTGTGCGCCGCTTTCCGTACTCAGTCATCTATCGCAGCAAAGGTGAACGCATCTACATCATTGCCGTAGCCCACCAGCGGCGACATCCGAATTATTGGAATGATCGGGCGTGAGCAAGAAAAATAAACGTGATGCTGACCCGTTTAACGGAATGTTTGGCGATATTGAAAATAAATCGTGGTACATCCCCGATTATTAGAAAACGGAAACGGCAGCTTGCGCTGCCGTCGGGGTTACTTACTCGCTTGACACTGGGCGGCTAATGGGTGTTCCCTATTATTTAGATTTACTTGCTTTGAAGACAATTTTCTGGCCTGCCATTATATTTCCAGTCAATTATTGTGCCCGCATTTTTCTCAACTACAAAAATAAACCTGCATTTTTCTTTCTCAGAAGTAAACAAAACTAACTTATCTTTAAAAGAGTACTCCATTACACCAGAACGGACTTCCTGCATGTTTTCCAATGTAACTCCAGATGTTGGCTTGAGGTAGCCGCTAATATTCTCGTGCTGGCTAACATCCATATCCATCTGATGCACAAATCTTTGCATTGCTTCACTATGAACTCCTGCACATGCCGAAGCCAAAAATAAAAACGGGATGTATAAGCTTGCAACTTGTTCTATTTTCATAATTAAGGTACTACCTGAATCAATGGAGTCGTACTCGATTGAAATGAGGAAGCGAGCGCGTTCTGTGCAAACTACTCAAACCGCTTCCAAAGTGCGGCAAGTTTCATACAGACGTGCAGGCGACAGCTCCAGCCCATTCGGCCAGCACAGAGCGCCAGCATCAATGAAAAACCGTTTGAAATAATTTTCGTCACGTAGCGGTTCAAGCAACGAGCCGGTTCGTTGTAATAGGACGCGACCGTCAAATACACCTTCTTTGCCATCCGAAAAATCTACGGCAATTTGAAAGTCATTCAGGTAACGCGCTTTAAATAATTTAATCATCTTGGTCTGCTCCCGGAATACGTTCCATCGGTTCAAAGTGCTGGCTTCTTTCCCAGTTCGCCATCAGTTCCTGCTGGTGGCGCAAGCACCATTCTTTGACGATTGCTGCGGCTTTGTTGGGAAGCCGTCCTTCTTTGATTTCGCCTGTCTGGATATTGACCAACGCTTCGAATCCTTGATATTCGACGTGAATGTGAGGCGGCGGATGGTCGTCGTGCCACATGCGGACGATGATGCCGAAGAACACGGACAGGATAGGCACGGTCAGTTCCTTTAGGGTTTGTCTCGCTGTGATTATGTGCCATAGGCATTGTGCCTGCAACGACACAGTTTGCTAGAACTACTTCAACTCCCCAAAGAAATTCCTGATCGCCAGCACCCGCTGCTGCAAATCCCCGTATTTCAATTCGATCTTCAGCTTGTCCTGCCCCGCCATTTTGATGTGGCGTTTGCTTTGGATCAGGGTGATGACTTTCATCGGGTCGATGGGCGGGTTGGGCACGAACTGCATGGTGATGGCCTCAGATGAAGCGTCCACTTTGCTGATGCCCAGCGGCTTGGCCATGATGCGCAGACGGTGGCTGTCTAGCAATGTCTGTGCGGGTTCGGGCAGCAGGCCGAAGCGGTCGATCAATTCCTGATGCATGTCGTCCAAATCTTCTTGCGTGTTGCAGCTGGCGAGGCGTTTGTAGATGACCAGCCGCTGGTGGATGTCGCCGCAATAGTCGCTCGGCAGCAGCGCGGGAGTGTGCAGGTTGATCTCGGTGGTCACGCCCAGCGGGTGCGTCATGTCCGGTTCTTTGCCTTGTCTGAGCGAAGAGATGGCGGCGCTCAGCATGTCGTTGTAGAGCGAGAAGCCGATTTCCTGCATCTCGCCGCTTTGCGATTCGCCCAGCACTTCGCCCGCGCCGCGAATTTCCAGATCGTGCATGGCGAGGAAGAAACCGCTGCCCAGTTGTTCCATGGCCTGAATCGCTTCCAGCCGCTTCTTCGCCTGTGCGGTGAGGCCGTCCATGCTGTCCACCAGCAGATAAGCATAAGCTTGGTGGTGCGAGCGTCCGACGCGGCCGCGTAACTGGTGCAACTGCGCGAGGCCGAAGCGGTCGGCGCGGTTCATGATGATGGTGTTGGCCGTCGGTACGTCAATGCCAGTTTCAATAATCGTGGAGCACAGCAGCACGTTGAAACGCTGGTGGGTGAAGTCGCGCATCACCGCTTCCAGATCGCGTTCGCCCATCTGGCCGTGTGCCACGCGGATGCGCGCTTCCGGCAGCAGCGTCTCCAGCTTCTCCAGCATGTTGCCGATGGTATCGACTTCGTTGTGCAGGAAATACACCTGCCCGCCGCGTTTGAGTTCACGCAGCACGGCTTCGCGGATGACGCCCTGACTGAAGCTGCTGACGAAGGTCTTGATCGACAGGCGGCGCTGCGGCGCGGTGGCGATGATCGAGAAATCGCGCAGGCCTTCCAGCGACATCGCCAGCGTGCGCGGGATGGGCGTGGCGGTGAGCGTGAGCACATCCACTTCTGCGCGTAGCGCTTTCAACTTTTCTTTTTGCTGCACACCGAAGCGATGCTCTTCGTCGAGAATCACCAAGCCGAGGTTGTGGAACTTCACGTCTTTCTGGATCAGCTTGTGCGTGCCGATCACGATGTCCAGCTTGCCGTCCGCCAAATCCTTCAACGATTGCGTCACTTCCTTGGCAGAGCGGAAGCGCGACAACTCGGCGATCTTGATCGGCCAATCGGCGAAGCGGGTGGAGAAATTCTGGAAGTGTTGTTCGGCCAGCAGCGTGGTGGGCACTAGCACCGCCACTTGCTTGCCGTCCATCACCGCGACGAACGCGGCGCGCAACGCCACTTCGGTCTTGCCGAAGCCCACGTCGCCGCAAATGAGCCTGTCCATCGGCTTGCCGGATTGCAGATCGAGCAGCACCGCTTCGATGGCGGCGGCCTGGTCGGCGGTCTCTTCAAAACCGAAACCGGCGGCGAACGCTTCGTAGTCGTGGTAAGTGAGCTTGAACGCGTGGCCTTTGCGAATGGCGCGCTGGGCGTAGATGTTCAGCAACTCGGCGGCGGTGTCGCGCACTTGCTGCATGGCGCGGCGCTTGGCCTTGTCCCAAGTGCCGCTGCCCAGCTTGTGCAAGGGCGCGGCTTCCGGTGCGCCGCCGCTGTAACGGCTGATGACATGCAGTTGCGACACCGGCACATACAGCTTGTCCTCGCCCGCATATTCCAGCAGCAGAAATTCGTTCTCGCCTTCGCCCAGATCAAGATTCACCAGACCGCGATAACGCGCGATGCCATGCTGCTCATGCACCACCGGATCGCCGGTTTTGAGCTCGGACAGATCGCGCAACATGCCTTCCACGTTGCTCTTCTTTGCTATGCGATTGGCGCGGCTGCGCGGTTGTGCGGCGTAGAGTTCGGTTTCGGTGACGATGGAAAGATTTTCATCCGGCAGCGCAAAGCCGATCTGCAACGGACCGACGCCAAGCATGAATTTTTCTTGGCTGGCGAGGAAGGTTGCATAGTCTTCGCACACGGCAGGCAAAAGGCCGTATTCCTTCAGGTAGCCGGACATGATCTCGCGCCGACCCAGGCTTTCGGCGAGCAGTAGCGTGCGGCCTTTATAAGCGCGCAGAAAATCTTCGAATTTTTGCGTGGGGATTTCGGCGCGGCGGTCAACGGCGATAGGAGGGATGATGCTGGTGGGGCAGGGGGTTAGATTTTTCGGTGTGCCTTTAACCGGTTCATTATCAAGCCGTTCGTGCTGAGCTTGTCGAAGCATGGACGGCGATGCACCATGCCCTTCGACGGGCTCAGGGCGAACGGGTGATTGAACGATGTCCACCCGCGCAAACTCTTTCACCCGAATAAAAAACTGCTCCCCATCCAGAAACAATTCCTTGGTTTCCAGCAACGGATGCTGCGGATCACCGCGCAATAAGTTGTAGCGCGAAGCCGCATCCTTGCCGAATGAAGTAATGGCCTCATCCACATCGTGATGCAAACACAGCGTGGCATCTTTGGGCAGGTAATCGAACAGCGTCGCAGTCTGCTCGAAGAACAGCGGCAGGTAATACTCGATGCCCGCCGGGGCGATGCCTTTGCTTATGTCTTTGTAGATGCGCGATTTGGATGGGTCACCCTCGAAGCGGTCGCGGAAGCTCTGGCGGAAGCGCGCTTGTCCGGCATCGTCCATCGGGAACTCGCGCGCGGGCAGCAAGCGTATCTCCGGCACGGGATACAGGGTGCGCTGGGTGTCCACGTCAAAGGTGGAAATGGTTTCGATCTCGTCGTCGAACAAGTCGATGCGATACGGCAGCAGGCTGCCCATGGCGAACAAGTCGATGATGCCGCCGCGCACGCAGTATTCGCCGGGGGTGAGTACCTGCTGCACATGGCTGTAACCGGCCAGCGTCATCTGCTGGCGGAAGGCATCGAGATTCAGCGTCTCGCCTTTTTTCAGGAAGAAGGTGTAAGCCGCCAAGTACGACACCGGCGGCAGCGGATACAGCGCGGTGGTGATTGGCACCACCACTACATCGCAGGCATTGCTGCGGATATGGTGCAGCGTGGCGAGGCGCTCGGAGATCAAGTCCTGATGCGGCGAGAACTGGTCATAAGGCAGCGTCTCCCAGTCCGGCAGCAGATGCACACGCAACTTGGGATCGAAGAACGGAATTTCCTCCACCAGCCGCTGCGCCTCCAGCGCATTGGCGGCGATGACCACCAGCGGCGAATGGGTGGTGGCGTATTGTGCCAGTGCCAGCGCGTCGGACGAGCCTTGCAGATTGGTGTAGCGCGGGCGGGAATGGGTAGATGAGAAAAGCACGGTGAACTGCCTGAAACAAAGGCGCGCATTATAAGCCAAGCAAAGTGCTTTCCTTTACAATCACGCCATGTCTGAATTCCACGCTTTAGTCCCCGCCGCCGGTTTCGGCGCACGCATGGGCAACGAGTTGCCCAAGCAATATCTCGATCTGGCCGGCAGGCCGATGATCTGGCACGCGCTTTCCACACTGAGTGCCTGTGCCGACATCAAAACCGTGTTCGTGGTGTTGGCTCCCGATGATAAATATTTCGTGCGTTACGATTGGTCGCACTGTGCGGGCAAGCTGGAAACCCTGTATTGCGGCGGCGAAACGCGCGCCGAAAGCGTGACCAACGGCTTGCTGGCATCGGAACTGGAGCCGGACGATTGGGTGCTGGTACATGATGCGGCGCGGCCTTGTCTGACGCAGCATCTGTTGTCGCGCATGATCGCCGAACTGCGCGACGACCCGGTGGGCGGCATTCTCGCGGTGCCGGTGGCGGACACGCTGAAGCGCGCCGATGCGCAACAGCGCATCGCGCATACCGAGCCGCGCGAAGGTTTGTGGCAGGCGCAGACCCCGCAGATGTTCCGCGCCGGAATGCTGGCGGAAGCGCTGGCGCTGTGCAAACACGTCACCGACGAAGCTTCGGCCATCGAAGCGCTGGGACTGCACCCGAAGCTGGTGGCAAGCGACAGCAGCAATTTCAAAGTGACCTATCCGCAGGACATCGAGTTGGCAGAGTTGCTGCTAAATAAAAACAAGTAGGGTGGGGAAAGAAAATGCGTATCGGACAAGGTTTTGACGTTCACCAGTTGGTCGTGGGGCGCAAGCTGATCATCGGCGGCGTGGATATTCCCTATGAAAAAGGGCTGCTCGGACATTCAGATGCGGATGTGCTGTTGCATGCGATTTGTGACGCATTGCTGGGCGCAGTGGCGTTAGGCGATATTGGCAAACATTTCTCTGATACGGATGAGAAGTACAAAGGCATAGACAGTCGTCTTTTGTTGCGCGTCGTGGCCAGCAAGATCACAGAGGCGGGTTTTAACGTCGGTAATGTCGATGCCACCATCGTCGCGCAAGCGCCCAAGATGGCACCGCACATCCCGCAAATGATTGCCAACATTGCCGCCGATCTCGGCATCGAACAGACTGCGGTGAACGTGAAGGCGACCACTACCGAACATCTCGGTTATACCGGACGCGGCGAAGGCATCGCGGCGCAGGCGGTGGTTCTGCTGTTGCCCTGATGAATATCCTCGCAGTCGAAACTTCCACTGAATATTGTTCGGTCGCGCTGTGGCAAGACGGCGCGGTGAGCGAGCGTTGCGAGCTGGTCGGGCAGAAGCATTCTGAAGTATTGCTGGCGATGCTCGATGCCTTGCTCAAGGATGCGGGCATCACGATGCAACAGGTCGATGGCATCGCTTTCGGCAAAGGTCCCGGCTCGTTCACCGGCGTGCGCATCGCGTGCGGCGTGACGCAGGGATTGGCGCTGGGTGCGAATCTTAATGTGGTCGGCGTATGTACCTTGCAAGCGCTGGCTGAAGCCAGTGGCAAAGACCAAGTCATCGCGGCGCTGGACGCGCGCATGGGCGAGTTGTATCTGGCGGCTTATGAAAAACGTAGAGGCGCATGGCAGACGGTGATCGCACCTTGCTTATGTAAAGCCGCAGACGCGCCTGTAGTTGAAGGCGACGGTTGGTGCGGAGCGGGCAATGGCTTTGCCGTACAGGGCACTGCGCTGCAAGCCAGATATGACGGGCATCTTCAAGTAGGTTGTGTGGAGAGTGGCGTATTTCCTCGCGCAGCGGCTATCGCCGTGCTTGGCGCTGCCGAATTCATCAAGGGCAAGGCGGTGGATGCGGCGCTGGCATTGCCGCTGTATTTGCGCGACAAGGTGGCGCTGAAGACCAGCGAACGGGTGGCAAAATGATTCTGCGCGACATGACCGAAGCCGATCTCGTTGCCGTGATGCGCATCGAGTGCGAGGTGCATGCGCTGCCGTGGACGCATGGCAATTTCAGCGACGCGCTGCGCAGCAAATATCTGTGCAAGGTGTATGAGTCGGATGCCCATGAAATGCTGGGTTACGCGGTGCTGATGCTGGCGGTGGATGAGGCGGAGTTGCTGGATATTGCCATTGCCGCGCCGCAGCAGCGCAAGGAATTCGGACGCAAATTGCTGGAGGAGATGATGGTGCTGGCGCGCCGCCACGACATGCGACGCATGGTGCTGGAAGTACGCGCTTCGAACGCGGCGGCGATAGCACTTTACCGCCGCGCCGGGTTCAGTGACATCGGCTTGCGGCGCGATTATTATCAGGCGGAAAACGGACGCGAAGACGCGATCCTGATGGGACGGGAACTGTGAATATCCGGGACGAAAACGTATTGCGCGAGTTGAATCTTTATCCGCTGTGGGTGCGGCGCGATTTGCCTGCGGCGGTTGAGCAAACCCCAGCTAATGCAGTAGCCCGTCATTCCGGCGAAGGCCGGAATGACGAAGTTTTAGCAGATGAGCAATCCGGGAAAAGTTCAACTAGCTTAGGCTCGATGGACTGGCCCGCACTCAAACAAAAAGTGCGAGACTGTACCGCCTGCAAGCTGCGCGCGGGCTGCACGCAAACCGTGTTCGGCGTGGGCGATGAAAAGGCCGAATGGTTGTTCGTCGGCGAAGGGCCGGGTGCGGACGAGGATGTGCAAGGCGAACCGTTCGTGGGTCAGGCGGGCAAGCTGCTCGACAACATGCTGGCCGCGATCAAACTGAAACGCGGCAGCAACGTGTACATCGCCAACATCGTCAAATGCCGTCCGCCCGACAACCGCACGCCGGAAGCTGACGAGATCGCCACCTGCCTGCCGTATCTGCAACAACAGATCGCGCTGATCAAACCGAAACTCATCGTGGCGCTGGGCAAGACTGCCGCCACCGCGCTGCTGGGACGCGAGACCACGCTCGCTTCCTTGCGCGGCACGCTGCACGATTTCTGGCTGCCTGCGACAGAGCAACCGGGCGCACAGGTGACGGAGAGCAGTCAGCGTCCGTCCCTCCCGCACCAGACGACTCCGTCGCACCGTGTCGGGACGTCCACGCCGCTGATCGTCACTTACCATCCCGCCTATTTGTTGCGCAGTCCGGCAGAAAAAGCCAAGGCATGGCAAGACCTGTGTTTTGCCGTGCAGCAACATCAGCGCGTATCTGTCTGAGCGGAATTGTCAAAACAGTACCTCATGGAGATGCCCGTCAATAGGCAATCTATGCTATGTACTTAATGGAGATGGCCGTGCCTATTGGTTTGCTGGCAAGTACGGTTTTAGGAATCTGAATTTGTCCGCGAGTGCTCTTCACAATTTTTGATCCGGGGCTCACCTTGCGATGCCGTGGTTGCTTCCGCCGCATAACCTGTTAGCATCCGTCGTACTCCTCGCTGAAGGGATTGATCGCATGAATTTGAACACCATCCGGTTATCAACGCGCATCACGCTCGGCATGCTGCTGCTGGTGGCAGTCGGTGCGCTGTTGTGGATCGTTCCCGGCAACACGCGTGTGCATGATGCCTATCTCAATGACAGTCGCGACGATCTTGAATCCGGCTTGAAAGCCGAAGAGCTGCGCTTGAAACTGAATATCGAGGCGCTGCGTCAGGATACGTTGTTTCTCGCCAACTTGCCCCCCATCACCGGCATCATGCGCGCCGCCGCCAATCGTGGCATCGATCCTCGCGACAAGAATACTTATGCGACTTGGGAAAGGCGTCTGCAGGAGATATTCGCCGCATTCCTGCGCACGCATCCGCAATACTATCGAGTGCGCTATATCGGCGTGGCGGACGACGGGCGCGAACTTGTCCGTGTCGATAATCGCGATGGTCGCGTCGAAGCCATACCGCGCGAAGTGTTGCAGCCCCAAGGTGACCGCGATTTTTTCAAAGCCGGGCTGAGCTTGCCGGTCGGACGTGTGTATCTTTCCGAATTCAGTCTCAATCAGGAGAATGACAAGGTATCGCAGCCGCACCGCCCCACACTGCGCGCCGTCACGCCGGTGTTCGATGCGACCGGACATGTGTTCGGCATGCTGGTCATCAATCAGGATGTGGCTTCCTTGTTTGATTCTGCCAAAACGGGTTTGCCTGTCGGTGTGCAGGCGCTTATCGCCGACCAGCAGGGGCGTTACCTGTCGCACCCGGATGCCAAGCGCGCATTCTCGTTCGATCTGGGCGGCAAGGACAACATCATCGGCGACTTCCCTTCACTCAAGCCGCTGTTCGACTCGCAGAAGCAGAACTACCTGCCATTGCAGGCGATGGCCGATCACAACGGCAATCAATATCTGGCCGCGCAGCGGGTATTTTTCGACAACAACGATCCTGCGCGCTTTTTGTTGCTGGCATATCGATTGCCGGAAGAAGTCGTGGCGGCGCAGACCAGCCATATCGTGTGGCCAAGCATCGTGGATACGCTGCTGGTCATGCTGCTGGTGGGCGCAGTGTTGTTCGTTGTGATGCGCCGTACCTTTTCTCCGCTGGAACGCATCACCGCTGCGGCGCAGCAGATTGCCGCCGGCAAGCGTGATGTGCGCTTGTCGAGAGCGGGTGGCGGCGAGATCAGCGAACTGGCTGATGCCTTGAACAGCATGCTGGATAAACTGCTGGCAAAAGATTTGCTTGAACAGGAAAATCGATTCCGCAAAGAGCTGATCGATCTGCTGCCCGGCGTGTTCTACATGATCGATGTACAGAACAAATTTTTGATGTGGAACCGCAATCTGGAGCGGGTGTTGCAGTGCAGTGCCGGAGAGTTGACCGTCAGCCACCCGCTGGATTTTTTCAGGGTCGAGGACAAGGAGAAGATCGAGCATACGATTGGCCAGGTGTTCAGCGAAGGCGAGTCTTCGGTGGAGGCGATGCTGGTGGCGAAAGACGGTACGGAAGTACCGTATTACTTCACCGGACGTCGCGTATTGCGCGACGGTGCGCCGGTGTTGATCGGCATCGGGCTGGATATCAGCGAACAGCGCGCAAGCATGCGCACGACACAAACACTGCTGCGGCGCTACCAGGCGTTGATGGAAAACTCGATGGGCGGCATCCATGTGATGGACCTCGTCGGCAATGTGCTGGAGGTCAACGATGCTTTCTGTCGCATGTTGGGCTATAGCCGCGAAGAGGCGTTGCAACTGAATGTGGCGGACTGGAATGCGCAGTGGACGAAGGAACAACTGCTGGAAAGGTTCAAGTCGCTGATCGGCCGCAGTGCGCAGTTCGATACCGTGCACCGGCGCAAAGACGGCTCACTGTTTCCGGTCGAAATCACCACCAGCGGTATCGAGTTTGACAGTCAGGTTCTCATGTTTGCTTCCAGCATCGACATCAGCGCGCGCAAGCAGTCGGAAGCGGCGATGCAGCGCCACAATCTAGTGATTGAAACCGCGATGGACGGTTTCTGGATGGTCAATATGCAGGGCGTGCTGCTGGAGGTCAATCAGGCTTACGCGCGGATGACCGGCTATACAATTGAGGAGTTGGTGGGTATGCATATCAGCCAACTGGATATGAACGACAGTCCTGATGATGTTGCGGTGCGCGGCACCAGAATCATGAAGCTGGGCGGTGACCGTTTCGAGACGCGCCACCGGCGCAAGGATGGAACAATCATCGACATGGAGGTAGCGATCACCTTTATGCCGACGAGCGAAAGTTTCTTTGTGTTCAGCCATGACATCACCCGGCGCAAACGCAATGAGGAAAATTTGCGCGTGGCCGCCACCACGTTCGAGACGCAGAATGCCACGCTGATCACCGATGCGCAGGCCGACATCATTCGCGTCAACCGCGCATTCACCCGCATCACCGGGTATACCGCCGAAGAAGTGCTTGGCAAGAACCCGCGCATCATGAGTTCCGGGCGGCAGGACAAGGCTTTCTACACTGCGATGTGGCAGCAAATATTGAAGACGAATTCATGGGCGGGCGAGATTTGGGATAGACGCAAAAACGGCGAAATCTATCCGAAGTGGTTGACCATTAACGCCGTGAAAAACGAGAAGGGCGAGACCACGCAATATGTGGCGATCTTCAATGACATTACCGACCTCAAACAGGCGGAGGAAGAGATTCGCAATCTGGCGTTTTACGATGCATTGACGCAACTGCCCAACCGCCGCCTGCTTCATGAGCGTCTCCATGCGGCGCTGATCGCCTCGACGCGTTATGCCGATTTCGGCGCGATCCTGTTCATCGACTTGGATCGATTCAAGGTGCTGAACGACACGCTGGGACACGACTACGGCGATCTGTTACTGATCGAAGTGGCGTTGCGCATTACGTCGTGCGTGCGCGAAATGGATACGGTGGCGCGTTTGGGTGGCGACGAGTTCGTGGTGTTGCTGGAGAGTATTAGCGGCGATAAGGAAGAAGCTTCGCACAACGCCGGACTGGTGGCAGAAAAAATCCGCGAGACATTGGCGCGCCCGTATTTCCTCAAAGAACATGAATATTTCAGTTCTCCAAGCATTGGCATTACCCTGTATCACGGCGATGCAGAGAATATGGATGTGTTGCTCAAACATGCCGATGCCGCGATGTATCAGGCCAAAAGCGCGGGGCGCAATGCCGTGCGCTTCTATGACCCGAGCTTGCAGCATGAGATGGTGCTGCGCTCGACTCTGGAAAGCGATCTGCGTCATGCCATCGGGAATAACGAGTTGCACTTGTATTATCAGATGCAAGTGGACAATGAGCGTCGCCCGCTTGGAGCCGAGGCGCTGTTGCGCTGGATTCATCCGCAACAAGGCATGATCTCTCCGCTCGAATTCATTCCCGTCGCCGAGGAAAGTTCGCTCATTCTGGAGATCGGCAACTGGGTGCTGGAAACGGGCTGCGCGCAGCTGGCCACATGGAGCAAGGATGAGCGCATGCGCGAATTGACGCTGGCCATCAACGTCAGCGCGCATCAATTCCACATGCATGATTTCGTCGGTAAAGTGGAGGGCGTATTGCGCCGCCACCGTTTCGACTGTTCGCATCTAAAACTGGAGTTGACCGAAAGCGTGGTGGTGGACGACATAGAAGATGTGGTGACCAAGATGCTGGCGTTGAAGGGGCTGGGTGTACTGCTGTCAATGGATGATTTCGGCACCGGCTATTCGTCGTTGTCGTATCTCAAGCGCTTGCCGCTGGACCAGGTCAAGATCGACCAGAGTTTCGTGCGCGGCATCACCGTCGATCCCGGCGATGCCGTGATGGTGCAGACCATTATCGATATGGCGAAGAATTTCAAGCTGGACGTGATCGCCGAAGGGGTCGAAACCGAAGAACAGTTTGATTTTCTCAAGCAGCACGATTGCAAGGCCTATCAGGGATATTTGTTCAGTAAACCGGTGCCGCTGGCAGAGATGGAAGCGAAGATTGGGGATCAGGGCTGACGTAGGGTGTATAGCTACGCCCCCCACGACCAGCACCCGCCTGCTGCCACTCAATAAATGCCTTCTCCGACAACGGATGCGAGAACCAGCAGCCCCGCGCGTAGCCGCAGTTGAAGCGGATTGGCCAGTCGCATTGTTTCTGTAACTTGTTGTAACTTCCCCGTGGCGTTTCAGCTTTATAATAACTAAAACCTCCCAATGGCCGGATATGAATAGCGAGATAGATACACTAAAAATAATGGTGGTGGAGGACAGTAATGTGACCCTGAAGGTGCTGTCGAATTATCTGGCCAGCATGGGTATCACCGCTCCGCTTTTGGTGGAAACCGGTAATCAGGCGGTGGATGCCTTCAAGCGCGAACGTCCCGACATCGTGCTGCTGGACGCGAGACTGCCGGATATTGACGGGTTTGATGTGGCAAAAAAAATTCGCGAGATAGAGCATGATGGCGAGTGGGCGGCCATCATTTTTCTGACTGCGTTGACCAAGGATGAGGATCTGGCGCGCGGCATCGCGGCAGGCGGCGACGATTATCTGACCAAGCCGGTGAGCGAGACGGTGTTTCATGCCAAAGTCCGCGCCATGCAACGGCTGATTCTGATGCAACGCAAATTGGTCATGGTGACGCAGGAGCTGGATGTGGCGAACGCCGAATTGAAGCGGCTATCCACCACCGATGCTTTGACGGGCATTGCCAATCGCCGCGCGCTGGACGATTTTTTAGTGCGCGAATTGCGGCGCTGCATGCGCATGCAAAAACCGTTGTCGCTGGTGATGCTCGATATCGATTATTTCAAGTTGTTCAACGATAAATACGGACACCATGCCGGAGACGACTGTCTGCGCCTGGTGGCGGCACAAATCGCCCGTGCTGCTCCGCGCGCTACCGACCTGTGCGCGCGTTACGGCGGCGAAGAGTTCATGCTGGTGCTGGGCGAGACCGATCAGGACGGTGCGATGTGGATGGCCGAGCGTGTGCGGCAGATGATCGGCGAATTAAAAATCCAACACTACGCAACGGACAGCAAGCATGTGGCCGCCAGTTGCGGGGTAGTTTCAGTCATTCCGGACGTTAAGTTGACCGTGGAGCTACTCGTCAAATCGGCTGATGCCGCGCTGTATCAGGCTAAACGTGGCGGGCGCGACCGTGTGGTGGCCGGGGAATACGGCAAGTTCTAGCGGGTGTGATCCGCCCAGTTGTTGGGTGTCTCAAACAAGCGCACGCGCTCCAGTTGCAGGTGATTGCCGTAAGTGTCACGGTAGGCATCCAGCAGCAGGTCGAACGCCACCTTCGCCAGATTCTCCGCCGTGGGGATGACATTCAATATCACCGTCTTGTGACCCGGCAGCGAATTCAGGAAATCCAGCACTACCTTGTCGCCGCGATACACTAGAAACGCATGATCCCACGCATCCACCACGCGTGCTTTGGCGATGCGTTTCACATCCGAAAAATCCATCACCATGCCCTGTTCGGAAACGCCTTCGGTGGTGATGACCTCGCCCGATAATGTGATCTCGATGGCATAGCGGTGACCGTGCAGGTGTTTGCACTGGCTATTGTGGTTGGGGATGCGGTGTCCGGCATCGAATTCCAGGCGGCGGGTAATTTGCATGATGGTGTGTGTCAGTTTGGGCGGCGCGGATTATAACTTGAAGGCGCGCACGGCATCCTTGAAAGCCGCCACGTCCTGTTTTTCGTTTGCTCTGCCGTAACGCAGTGCGACGTAGCACGTGGCGAGGTCGTGCATGGCTTGTTGCAGTTCCGGTCGCGCAATGGCAACACGTTTTGCATAGTCCATCGCCCCTTCATGCGGCGCGCGCGGTAATCCGACTTTCGCCAGTTTGCGGCAGAGTTTCAACCATGCGGTTTGCACCGCATCGGCTTGTTTGGGCAGCATGCGGCGCAATAGTAATAGCGTGAAGATGCCCGTCAATAGGGCAACGCCAGCCAGCATGTCGAGCGCCATATTCTGCCAACTGACATCTTCCATACCCAGGCGGGTGAGGAAAGCGAACTGGCGTTCGCTGTTGTAGCCCAGCACCCACTGGTTCCACTGGTTGGTCAGCGCGTCAAAGTTGAAACGCAGTTTGAGCAGCAACGGCGATTGCGTGCGTATAAGAAAAGGAAGTGCGGTGTCGTTCGGCAACGCGGCGCGCAAGCCGCTTTGGATGCGCGCCGGGGAAATGGCGGCGGTCGGGTCGATGCGCACCCAGCCGCGATCTTGCAGCCACACTTCCGTCCAGGCGTGTGCATCGGACTGGCGCAGGATGTAATAGCCGCCGAGGTCGTTGTATTCGCCACCCTGATAGCCGGTCACCACGCGCGCCGGGATGCCCGCCGCGCGCATCAGAAACACGAAGCTGGAAGCATAGTGTTCGCAGAAGCCTTGCCTGGTGGTGAACAGGAAATCATCCACGCTGTTGATACCGAGCGGCGGCGGTTCCAGCGTATAGGAAAAATTGTTCTGGCTGAAATTGGCGAGTGCGGTGCGAATCAGTTCGTCATCGCCAATGCCGCGTGCGCGCCACTCGGCGGCGAGTTGTCGTGTTTGGGGATTGAACCCGCGCGGCAAGGTTAGCGCGCGGCGAAGTTGCAGCGGCGCTTCAAGCGGATTGGCACGATAACTAAGTTGTGAGGTGGCGTTGTAACGGATGCGCGCATTGACTGGTTCTTTGCTCAGCAACTGAAAATCCGGTGCAAAATCGGCGGCGATGGAAAGCTTGGACGGCATGTCCAGCGCGAACAGCCAGCGCTTGTTGTGCGGTTCCAGCGTCACCGTGTAATCCACCGGCGAACCGGTATCGCTGAGCGTGGGGCGCTGCACGGTGGCGTTGCGTCCGCGCGTCCATGTGGTGCCGTCGAAATCCCACAGCACCGGCCCGCGCCAATACAGCTGATCGCGCCGCGGCACTTGGTCGTTGAAGGTGACGCGGAACGCCACTGCGTCGGACAGCGACAGTTTGCTCATGCTGCCCGGCGACATGGTGTCGGACAAGCCGCTGGTGGCGTAAGCATCCTGCGGCATGCCCCACAGCGGGCCTTGCACACGCGGAAATAATACGAACAGCACCAGTGCCAGCGGAATGGCTTGCAGCAACAGGATGGCGGCGATGCGCAGACGCGGCTTGAGCGCGAGCGTTCCGGTTTGCAGATGCACCCAAGTGGCCATGATGACTAGCAAAGTGAACAGCATGAACAACGCGGTGGGGATGCTCTGCGAATAGAAAAAATTGGTGATGATGATGAAGCAGGAAAGATAGACCAGCACCGTGGCATCGCGTAGCGCACGCAATTCCATCAACTTGAGCGCGGCGAGCAAAATTAACAAAGTGACCCCGGCCTCGCGTCCGAACAGCGTGTGAAAACTGATGGCGATGGCAAGTACGCTGCCAAAGGTGATAATCAGCAACAGCCAGCGCGCGGGCAGCGGATTGCCGCTGGCGGTGAGATAGGTGCGCCACGCCAGCAACGCCGCGCCCACCGCGCTCGCCCACAACGGCAAGTGATCCGCATGCGGCGCGCTGACCAGCAGGATGCAGGCGATGAGGCCATAGACGAGCGGGGCGGTGAGTTTCATAGTGCTTAAAACCTCCCACCACAGAGACACAGAGGCACAGAGGAAAACCAACTCGAGAAGAAAAAATCTTGGGCTCTGGTTGAACGTGTTCGCTCACACAATAATTCTTTGTGTGTTCTGTTTTTGACTTTCTCTGTGTCTCTGTGTCTCTGTGGTGAAAGTTTTTTCATGCTTCTTCCAATCCGAACAATGCCAGCCGACGCAGGCATTCCGTCCGTTGCGCCGGATTATTCTGCGGAGCGACTTCGCCATCCGGCAAACGCAAGCCATACATCAGCCCTTGCGCATCGGCATCCAGCACCCAGCGCGCCAGCAATTCCAGTTTGCGTTCCTGCGCGATGTTGGGCAGTTGCGACCAATCCAGCCACAATTCGCGTCCCTGTTGCGAGGTGAACTGTTTCACCTGCAATCCCTGTTCGCGTGCCAAGGCTTTCCACGCGATGCGCGGCATGGCATCGCCCGCCACATAGTTGCGCAGGCCGGAGAAATCTTCATCGCCCGCTGCCAACACTTTGCCGATGCCATCCTGTGCAGAGGACGCGGGCAACGGTTGCGGCGCGGCGGGTTTGGGATACACCAGGCAGCGCACCTCGAAATGAATGTACGTCCACGCGTAAAACAGCCCCAGCGGGAAATGCGTGTAAAGCGTCAGCCGACCGCTATCCATCCAGCCGCGTCGTGTGGCGGGGATGGTGAGTTCTATCGGTGTCGAACGTTGTGCGGGCAGATCGAACACCGTGTGATGCCCGTCGTCATCGTGCAGATGAATCTGGTAGCGGGGCAACGTGCCGGGGTTGTTGAAGTGAAACACAAAGTGCGCCTGCTCACCGGCAAACACCGGCTCGACATATCCGGCGTGAATCTCCAACTGCGCCAGATTGCGAAAGGCATACAGCATGGTCAACCCCGCCATCGTGGCGAGCAGGAATGTCAGCACATAACCTAGGCTCAAGTTGTAATTGATGTCGCCCAGCAGCATCATCAACAGCACCAAAGCAAAACCGAATCCCTGCCTGGACGGGACGATGTAGATGCGGCGCTGGTTCAGCACCAGCGTGCCACTTTCGACAGAGCGGCGGAAAGCCCAGTTGCGGAAGAGTCGTTTGAAGGTGGCGAACACGTCAGGGAATGGCGACCGCCTCGATCAGTTCGCGCGCCAGTTTGTCGCCGTCGGAAATTTGCACATCCTGCACGGATTGCAAACGGTGGCTGGCGACACCCGGCAACACGGCCTGGATGTCTTCCGGCATGACGGCGGTGCGTCCGTCGAGCAGCGCCCAGGCGCGGGCGGCGGCGAGCAGCGACAGTCCGGCGCGCGGGCTGAGGCCATGCACGTAGCGCGCCGATTCGCGGCTGTGGCGCAGGATGGCTTGCACATAGTCGAGCAGCGCGGGCGAGACGAACACTTGCCGCACTTGTTGCTGCAAAGCCATCAGTTCGGCGGTTTCCATCTGCGGGGTGAGCTTGGCGATGAGGTCGCGCCGTTCCACGCCTGCCAGCAATCCGCGTTCCGCCTGGGCATCGGGATAGCCCAGCTGGATGCGCATCAGGAAGCGGTCGAGCTGCGATTCGGGCAAGGGGAAAGTGCCGATCTGGTTGGTCGGGTTCTGCGTGGCGATGACGAAGAACGGCACCGGCAGCGGGCGCGTTTCGCCCTCGCTGGTGACCTGTTGCTCTTCCATGGCTTCCAGCAGCGCGCTTTGCGTCTTGGGCGTGGCACGGTTCACTTCGTCGGCCAGAATCATTTGCGCGAAGATCGGTCCCGCATGGAACTTGAATTCGCCGCTGTCACGCTGATAGATCGAGACGCCGAGGATGTCGGCGGGCAACATGTCGCTGGTGAACTGGATGCGCTGGAATTGCAGGCCGAGCGTCTTGGCCAGTGCATGCGCCAACATGGTCTTGCCCACGCCGGGCAGGTCTTCGATCAAAAGGTGTCCGCGCGCCAGCAGGCAAGTGAGCGCCAACCTGATCTGGCGCGGCTTGCCGAGGATGACTTGTTCGGTCTGGGTGATGACGGCCTGCAGGGGGTGGGTCATGGGGATGCTTTCCTCAAAACATTAAAACAAAAAAATCTAGCCATATCGCCCCTTTCTCAGTGATCTCAGTGATCTCTGTGGCAAATTGGTTTTGCTCTTATGGTTAAAGCAACACCGCCGCAATCACCTTGCGCTCTTCCGCAACGAGGATGTTGTAGGTGCGGCAGGCCGCCGGGGTGGTCATGAATTCGATGCCGATTCCCGCGCGGATCAGTTCGCGGTACAGGTCGGGATGAGCAAACTGTTGTTGCGCACCGGTGCCGAACAGCAGCACGTCCGGTTTCAATTCGAGGAAGTAATCAAAATGCGTCGCGTTGAGGCTGGCGAAATTCGTGGCTGTCCAGTCGGTGCGCACTGCTCCGGCCATCACCACGACCGCTTGCTGAAAACGCCTGTCGTTGATGGCGACATACCCATCACCGTGTCCGGTGAATAAATTCCGGTTGCTGCCTGTAAGAAGATGCAATGCCAAAGCGTGGTCTCCATTTGCGGCGAGTAGTGGCGGCGCGGTAGAATCGCAGCCTTTGCAACGCCTTGTCTGTGTGCGGTGGATTCTACCATTGGCTTCAACAGGGCAGATTAGGAAGCGTTTTAGGGCATCTCTAAAAATTCAAAGTTCTAAGCAAGACAAGGCGCGAGTGAAAAATTCGAGCGCCGCATATGTCTTGATATGTAAGCGAGAATTTTTTATGAGCAACGCCGTATTGCGACAAAACGTAGTTTCAGTGAAGACTAACCTTTAGGTTATGTCGCAACTAAAATTTGGATTTTTAGAGGTGCCCTCAAGTGAAACACGAAAAAGATACCCTGAAGCCCGTACTCAAATCCGCCAAGCTGGCCAATGTCTGCTACGACATACGCGGTCCGGTGATGGCGCGAGCGAAGCAGATGGAGGAAGAGGGGCAGCGCATCATCAAGCTGAACATCGGCAATCTCGCGCCGTTCGGCTTTGACGCGCCGGAAGAAGTGCAGCAGGACGTGATCCTCAATTTGCCGAATTCCTCCGGCTATTCTGATTCCAAAGGACTGTTCGCTGCGCGCAAGGCGATCATGCATTACACCCAGTTGAAAAAGATCACCGGTGTCACCATCGACGATATTTTCCTTGGCAATGGCGCGTCCGAACTGATCGTCATGTCGATGCAGGGCTTGCTCAATCCCGGCGACGAAGTGCTGGTGCCCGCGCCCGACTATCCGCTGTGGACAGCGGCGGTGACGCTGGCGGGCGGTACGCCGCGCCATTACATTTGCGACGAGGCGAATGAGTGGAATCCCGACCTCAAGGATATGCGTAGCAAGATCACGCCGGACACCAAGGCGATTGTTGTTATTAATCCCAACAACCCTACGGGTGCGGTGTATTCCGACGAGATTCTGAAAGAGATCATCGAGCTGGCGCGCGAACATCAGCTCATCATCTTCGCCGACGAAATCTACGACAAGGTGTTGTATGACGGCGTGACGCATACTTCGATGGCTTCGCTGGCGGACGACGTGTTGTTCGTCACCATGAACGGCTTGTCGAAAAACTATCGCGCCTGCGGTTATCGTTCCGGCTGGATGGTGATTTCCGGCGCGAAGAAAAACGCGCAGGATTATGTGGACGGCTTGAATATCCTCGCTTCGATGCGCCTGTGTTCCAACGTGCCGGGGCAATATGCGATCCAGACCGCGCTCGGTGGCTACCAGAGCATCAACGATCTGGTTGCGCCCGGCGGACGGCTGTACCGCCAACGCGAGCTGGCTTACCAGCTGCTTACTGCCATTCCCGGCGTGACCTGTGTCAAGCCGAAGGCGGCGTTGTACATGTTCCCCAAGCTCGACCACAAGATGTATCCGATCAAGAACGATCAGCAATTCATTCTGGAGTTGCTGGAGGCGGAGAAGGTGTTGATCGTACAGGGCAGCGGTTTCAACTGGAAACACCCGGATCATTTTCGCATCGTGTTCCTGCCCAATTCGGATGATCTGACCGAAGCCATAACACGCATAGCGCGTTTCCTGGAGCACTATCGCAAGCAGCACGGGACGATTTAATAACGTCATTGATAGAACTACTAGCCATTCGACTAAGCCCGCAAGCGGGCAAGTCGCTGGTTATCCGGCGCAGGCTGGAATCCAGTAAAAAAAGCCCCGCACAGCGGGACAACACAAAAAACATATTGAATTAAACCGCTGGATTCCGGCCTGCGCCGGAATGACGGCATACAACCAAAGGCAATAAATGAAAGCAATCAACGTAGGACTCCTCGGTATTGGTACAGTCGGCGGCGGTACATTCAACGTGCTGCAACGCAATGCGGAAGAAATCACGCGCCGCGCCGGTCGCCCCATTCGCATCACGGTGGTGGCGGACAAGAATGTGGAGCTGGCGAAGAAAGTCACCGGCGGCGCCTGTCGTGTGACGGACGATGCGTTCTCCGTGGTGAGCGATCCAGAAGTGGACATCGTGGTCGAACTCATCGGCGGCTATGGCGTGGCGAAAGAGCTGGTGCTGAAAGCCATCGCCAACGGCAAACATGTGGTCACCGCCAACAAGGCATTGCTCGCCACGCACGGCAACGAGATTTTCAAAGCCGCGCAGGACAAAGGTGTGATGGTCGCGTTCGAGGCGGCAGTAGCAGGTGGCATCCCCATCATCAAAGCATTGCGCGAAGGCCTCACCGCCAACCGCATTGAATGGATCGCGGGCATCATCAACGGCACCACCAATTTTATTTTGTCCGAGATGCGCGACAAGGGCTTGAGCTTCGACACTGTGTTGAAAGAAGCTCAGCGTCTGGGTTACGCCGAAGCCGACCCGACCTTCGACATCGAAGGTGTGGATGCGGCGCACAAGATCACCATCCTGTCCGCGCTGGCGTTTGGTATCCCGATGCAGTTCGATAAAGCCTACATCGAAGGCATTTCCAAGTTGGATGCGACCGACATCAAATACGCCGAACAACTGGGCTACCGCATCAAGCTGCTGGGCATCACCAAACGCACACCAGAAGGTGTCGAGTTGCGCGTGCATCCGACACTGATTCCGTCCAAGCGCCTGATCGCCAACGTCGAAGGCGCGATGAACGCTGTCGTGGTGCAAGGCGACGCGGTCGGCGCGACGCTGTATTACGGCAAAGGTGCAGGCGCAGAACCCACTGCCAGCGCCGTGATCGCCGACTTGGTGGATGTGGCACGCATGGCCACCGCCGACCCGCTGAACCGTGTGCCGCATCTGGCGTTCCAGCCGAACGCGATGGCCGACCTGAAGATTTTGCCGATGGACGAAGTCGTCACCAGTTACTACCTGCGCCTGCGCGTGCAGGACAAACCCGGTGTACTGGCCGACATCACGCGCATCCTCGCCGATGAACAAATCTCCATCGACGCCGTGATCCAGAAAGAGCCCGGTGAAGGAGAAGACCAGACCGACCTCATTATGCTTACCCACCAGACGCGCGAGAAGCGCATCAATGCGGCGATTGTGAAGATCGAAGCGCTGGGCGTGGTGGCAGGTAAGGTGACTAAGTTGCGCTTGGAAGAATTGGGAAAGTAAAAACATGAAATACATCTCTACACGCGGCAATACGCCCGCCAAAACTTTTACTGAAATCCTGCTGGGCGGTCTCGCGCCTGATGGTGGTTTGTATCTGCCGGAGCAGTATCCGCAAGTGACGCGCGCCGAGCTGGATGCGTGGCGTTCACTGTCTTACGCTGACCTCGCTTTTGCGGTGCTGTCCAAGTTTGCTACCGATATTCCGGCGGCTGATCTGAAGGCCATCATCAGCAAGACTTACACTGCCGAGGTGTATTGCAATGGTCGCGCCGACAGCGATGCCACGCAGATCACGCCGTTGCGCACGCTGAGCGAAGGGGTGCATATCCTCGAACTTTCCAACGGGCCGACGCTGGCGTTCAAGGACATGGCGATGCAGTTGATCGGCAATCTGTTCGAGTACGCGCTGGCGAAGCAGCATGATGAGTTGAATATTCTCGGTGCGACTTCCGGCGATACCGGCTCCGCTGCCGAATATGCGATGCGCGGCAAGCGCGGTATCCGCGTGTTCATGTTGTCGCCGAACGGCAAGATGAGCGCGTTCCAGCGCGCGCAGATGTATTCGCTGCAAGACCCGAACATTTTCAACCTCGCGGTTAACGGTATGTTCGACGACGCGCAGGATATGGTGAAGGCGGTGTCCAACGACCACGCATTCAAGGCCAAGTACAAGATCGGCACGGTGAATTCGATCAACTGGGCGCGCGTGTCGGCGCAGGTGGTGTATTACTTCAAGGGTTATTTCGCGGCGACCAAATCCAACGATGAGCAAGTGGCGTTCGCAGTGCCTTCCGGCAACTTCGGCAACATCTGCGCCGGACACATCGCGCGCATGATGGGCTTGCCGATTGGACAATTGATCCTCGCCACCAACGAGAACGACGTGCTCGACGAATTTTTCCGCACCGGCGTGTATCGCCCGCGTGGCACCGACCACACTTATGAAACCAGCAGTCCGTCGATGGACATCTCCAAGGCCAGCAACTTCGAGCGTTTCGTGTTCGATCTGGTCGGACGCGACGGCGCGAAGGTGCGCGAGTTCTGGAGCAAGGTGGACAAGGGCGGCTCGTTCGACATCAAGGACACGGAGTGCTGGCACGCGCTGCCGAAGTTCGATTTTGCTTCCGGCAAGAGTTCGCACCAGGATCGCCTGAAAACGATCCGCGAAGTGTGGCAGGAATACGGCGTGATGATAGACACGCACACCGCAGACGGCCTGAAAGTCGGCCTCGAACAACGCCGCCCCAGCTTGCCGCTGATCTGTCTGGAAACCGCGCTGCCCGCCAAGTTCGCCGAGACGATTCAGGAAGCGCTGGGTCGTCAGCCGGAGCGTCCGGTTGCGATGGAAGGCATCGAGAATCTGCCGCAACGCTGCGAAGTGATGGATGCGGATGTGACGAAGTTGAAAGCGTTCATTGAAGCGAACGTGCCGCAGTAAGCACGCCTGTTTCCGCCTTTGCGGGAATACGCAGCTAATCAGTTAGCGGAATCAAAAAACCAGCCTCCTCTTGCCCGCTTCTCGCAAGCATAGACCTGTGCGGCGGGCATTTCAAAGGGAACAGGCAGTGCCGGGATGGTAGAATTGCAAACCTTACGGCGGATGCGCCGCATTAGGGTGCTTCTAAAAATTCAAAGTTCTAAGCAAGACAAGGCGCGAGAAAAAATTGCGACGCGGCATATTCGAAATATGTAAGGAGCAATTTTTTGTGAGCAACGCAGTATTGCGACGAAATTTGGATTTTTGGAAGTACCCATTATTTGAAAGTGTTACACATGACTGATATTGCACCAATCACCGAAATTATTGAAGAGATACGCGCCGGACGCATGGTAGTGCTGGTGGACGAAGAAGACCGTGAAAACGAGGGCGACTTGTTATTTGCCGCCGAATTTACCACACCGGAAAAGATCAACTTCATGGCCAAACACGGACGTGGCCTGATCTGTATGACACTGACGCAGGAGCATTGCCAGCAACTCAACCTACCGCTGATGGTGCGCGACAATGGTTTGTCGCTGGCGACCAACTTCACCGTTTCCATTGAGGCCGCGACGGGTGTGACCACCGGCATTTCCGCTGCCGACCGTTCGCGCACCATTCAGGTTGCGGCGGACAAAAATGCCAAACCCGCCGACATCGTGCAACCCGGCCATATTTTTCCGCTGCGTGCACAACCCGGCGGTGTGCTGGTGCGCGCCGGACACACCGAAGCGGGATGCGATCTGGCGCAACTGGCGGGCGTGGTGCCGGCCTCGGTGATCTGCGAGATTCTCAAGGAAGACGGCGAAATGGCGCGCCTGCCCGACCTAATCCCTTTCGCCAAAGAACACGGTCTGAAGATCGGCACCATCGCCGACTTGATTGAATATCGCAGCCACCACGAGACGCTGATCGAGCGCGTAGCGCGGCGTACCGTCCAGACTGCCTACGGCGAACTCGATCTGGTGACCTACACCGACAAGACCTCGCAGCGCACCCATTTGGCCTTGGTGAAAGGCGACATCCAGCCGCAGAACGAAACGCTGGTGCGTGTGCACGAGCCGCTGTCGGCGCTGGACTTCCTGGAACAGGTCAGCCTGCCCAATACCACCAGTGTGCATGACGTGCTGAAAAGAATCAGTCAGTCCGATGCGGGCGTACTGGTAATGATGCATCACACCGAAACCTCGGCAGATATATTGGCGCGTGCCGCCGCCATGCCCGAACCGCAACATGCAAAATGGGACCCGCGCAACTACGGCATCGGCGCGCAGATATTGCGCGACCTCAACGTCGGCAAGATGTGTCTGATCGCCACCCCGCGCAAGATGCCGAGCATGACCGGCTTCGGTTTGGAAGTGGTACGTTACTGTCAAAACAAGGATAAAAAATGAAAGAGATCGAACAAAACCTGAACGGCAAAGGCTTGCGCTTCGGTATCGTGCAAAGCCGTTTCAACACGCCGGTATGCGAAGGTTTGTTGGGCGCATGCCGCGCACAACTGGTGCAAAGCGGCGTGAGCGAAAACGACATCACGCTGGCTACGGTGCCCGGTGCGCTGGAGATCCCGCTGGTGTTGCAGGCGATGGCGCAGAGCAAAAAATTCGACGCGCTGATCGCGCTGGGCGCGGTGATACGCGGTGACACATACCACTTTGAAGTAGTGTCCAACGAGTCGGCGCGCTGTGTGGGCAATGTGCAACTGCAATGCGGCGTGCCAATCGCCAATGCCATCCTCACCACCGATACCGACGAGCAAGCCGAAGTGCGCATGAGCGTCAAAGGCGCAGAAGCCGCGCTGGTTGCCATCGAAATGGTGCATCTGTTGAAGGCGCTTGCATGAGCGAAAGCAAAAGCGCAACACCGGCCAAGAGCGCGCGTCACCGTGCGCGCGAACTGGCGATGCAAGGCATCTACGAATGGCGGGTTTCCGGCACGAGTGTGGCACTGATCGCCAAAGGCACAAGCGATGAAAAAAGTCTGGGGCGTTACGACCATGAATTTTTCAACAAATTGTTGAACGGTGCGATTGCGCAGCAAGAAGAATTGTCTGCGCAGTTCGCCCCGCTTCTGGATCGAGCCGTGAAAGAACTGAGTCCGGTCGAATTCTCCGTGTTGTTGCTGGGCGCTTATGAATTGACCCAGCATCCCGAAGTGCCGTATCGCGTAGTCATCAACGAAGCAGTGGAATTGGCCAAGACCTTTGGCGGCAGCGACGGCCACAAATTCGTCAACGGCGTGCTGGACAAGCTGGCGGCCAAAGTGCGCGCAGATGAAGTGAACGCGAAGTAATTAAAACATTTCACCAAATAACCAGCGATTTGGCAGATGTTTTTGACTGCCTAGTCACTGGTTATATGTTGAGGATTTTGATTCATGTCTGAATTTGATCTCATCCAACGCTACTTCACCCGGCCCGCCTCAAGCGCAATCCTCGGCGTGGGCGACGATGCGGCGCTGCTACGCGTGGGCGAAGGCATGGAGTTGGCCGTCTCCACCGACATGCTGGTCAGCGGCACGCACTTCTTTCCCGAAGCCGATCCATTCCTGTTGGGATACAAAACGCTGGCAGTGAACCTTTCCGACATGGCTGCCATGGGCGCAACACCGCGCTGGGCGACGCTGGCGCTAGCGTTACCGGACGTGAATGAAACCTGGCTGCAAAAATTCAGCACGGGATTCTTTGCCTTGGCCGATGAATACAGAGTCGAACTCATCGGCGGCGACACCACGCGCGGCCCGCTCAATTTGTGCGTTACCATCATGGGCGAAGTGCCGCGCGACCAGGCATTGCGCCGCAACGGCGCGCAAGCCGGCGACGACATCTGGGTGTCGGGTGAATTGGGCGAAGCCGCGCTGGGTCTGGCGTACCTGCAAAGCGAAATCGAACTGGCTGAAGAACCCCGTATTTCCTGCCTTGCCGCCCTGCATCAACCGAGGCCGCGCGTGGCCTTGGGGTTGGCGTTGCGCGGCATCGCGCACAGCGCCATCGACATTTCTGACGGACTGCTGGCCGATCTCGGCCACATCCTTGAATGCTCGCATGTCGCCGCCGAAGTGCGCTATGACAGATTGCCAATATCGCCGATATTCGAGTGTTGTGTAGAAAATAGAATCGAACTGACCCAACGTTGTGTGTTGTCCGGCGGCGACGATTACGAATTATGTTTTACCGTACCGGTTGCACGGCGTGCGGAGGTCGAGACGCTGGCAATCCGCCTGCATCTGCCGCTGACCCGTATCGGCAAGATCGTGTCCGGGAGCGGATGCAAAGTGCGCGCGGGAAACGGCAGTGTGATAACAATCGAGAAAGGCGGCTATGAGCACTTCGCGTGACGACCAATTGCGTCTAAAACCGACCTGGGGATTTTTATTCAGTCATCCGGCGCATTTTCTTTCCTTCGGTTTCGGCGCCGGGCTGTCGCCGCGCGCACCCGGCACAGCGGGCACGCTGGTGGCCTTTCCTATGTACTGGTTTCTCGCACCGCGCCTGAGCGATGCCATGTTCATTTTCGCGCTGATCTGGGCATTCGCTTTCGGCGTATGGGTATGTGATATCACCGGCAAGGCGCTGGGCGTGGCGGATTATGGCGGCATCGTGTGGGACGAGATCGTGGCCTTCCTGCTGGTGCTGTTTTTCACACCGGACGGATTGGTGTGGCAAGTGCTGGCGTTCTCGCTGTTCCGCTTCTTCGACATCATCAAACCGCAACCCATACGCCATTTCGACCAAACCTGGCACGGCGGTCTCGGCGTGATGTTCGACGACATCCTGGCGGCGGGCTACGCGTTGTTGTGTCTCGCCTTCATCAAAAGCGTTCTGATATGAGGATGCTCATCGCATTGTTGTGTTGTCTTGCGCTGAGTGTTCAAGCCGAGACTTTCAGCGCCCAAGTCATCATGGTGATGGACGGCGATACGGTGATGGTGTTGCACGACGGGCAGAAAATAAAAATCCGTTTGGCCAATATCGACGCACCGGAAAAAGCCCAAACCTTCGGCCAGCAAGCGCGCGACTCGTTGCAGGAAATGATAGGCAAGAAACAAGTGCAGATCGACAGTCAAGCCATCGATCAATACGGGCGCGTTGTCGGCACCATTTCGCTGGACGGACGCAACATCAACCAGCAGCAAGTGCAGCGCGGCATGGCGTGGGAATACTCGCATTTCCACAGCGATAAGACTTACCTCGCCCTGCAAAGTGATGCGCAACAAGCGCGACGCGGGCTATGGTCGCAAGCTAATCCACAACCGCCGTGGGCATGGCGCAAACAGCATCCCTCAACACAGCCTGCCTCGAATGCCAGGCAAATCCAGGCTTTCAGCACTGCCACACCGCAACCGGTTTACGATGCAGCCTGCGGCAAGAAACTCCTCTGCGCTGAAATGTCTTCTTGCGACGAAGCGGTTTTTTACCTCACACACTGCGGTGTGAAGTCACTGGACGGAAACAATAATGGCGTACCGTGCGAGAGCTTGTGTAACGGAGCGAAGAAATAATTATCAGCAGTCAGTCTTTAAATTTAGCAACCAGAAAAGGAAACAGCATGAACAAGGAAGAAGTCATCAATATCATAGAAAACACGCTCAAGAGCGGTGACAAATTGCCGGGAATGTTCGACATCCCCAAGATCATGGGCATTCGCTCCGAGCTGCAATCCTGCAGCTCGATCGATGATGTATTGAACATCATCGACAATCACAAAGACCTCATCTGCAAGGCTTTCGGTTTGAGCGAAGACGTGATCGCCGGGGCGGTGGAGAAGATCAAGGCGCTGGAAAGCTAATGCTGTTGGGCACGAATGGCACTCATTTGAATTTTCAAAATCGCACTGATACAACGCGCGCCATCACCAGACAATCCAGCCATGAATAACTTTCAATTCATTTGCCGTTTCCGCGTCATGCCTTGCGCCAATCTGCGTAAGGCATGGCATCGCGTGCAGGGTGGTGTGGGGAGTTAGCGTTTGGTTTTTGCAGTTGTAACTTTCAACAGGCCGCAGAACTTTCTGTGGCCTGTTTGTTTTTGGCTGTCCCCTTTGGCAAGTTCAGGGCGAATGGGGCGATAGATATTCAGCTTAGGACTGAGCGGAGGGTTTTATCGAGGCTGGATAACGGAGCTTATTGGGTCTGACTTTGGTCTGATTATTTGGGCACTATGGTCTTGCTCACTTCGAGCTTATGGTCTATGGCGTTCCTTACCGGATTGAGGAAAATGCCATTTGTGAACGGGTCATTTTTGATACAGCGACTCAGGTTTTTTTGGTACCAAGCAAATTTTCATTTGCGCAGTTTGGAAACCATGTTGAAGTCCCTGCCATACTGATTTTTGCCAGTCTGGTCAGTGTAAAAATTGAAACATAATTACTATTGGAGAAGCCATGAAAAGTCGTTCAAGCATCATTACTTTGTTGTTCGGAGTTATTCCCATGATGGTTGCATTTTCGGCCGTTGCCGCCGAGCCCGAGCCCATAGATGCCAATGCAGCGATCAAATTGGCTCGTAGCTCGAGTTGCCTGCGCTGCCACGGCGTGAACAAGAAAAAAGAAGGCCCGTCCTACAAAGTTATCGCGGCGTTTTACGCGAATAATAAGGACGCAGAGGATGTATTGATTGAGCATGTGACTACCGGCCCCAAAGTTAAATTTACAGATGGCCACAAGGAGAGTCATAAGTCACTCGCGGACAAGAATCCAGAGCAAATAAGGAATCTGATTCGCTGGATTCTTGCACAATAATTAATTAGGGTATGTAGCGTCAGCGTACAGGTTGAATTAATGTCAGGGGCATTACGCTGACGCTGGAAAGAGGCAGTATCACTATGCCCTTGCACATTTGAAATTTCAATTAAACAGGCAATAGGGGAAAAAAATGAAACGAGTATTGTCCATAACCGCAAGCCTTCTCTTCAGTGCAGCATTGCTCTCGGCAACACACGTGGCACAAGCGGCCAATTTTGATGCCGAAGCGGCGAAAACTCTGGCTGATGATAACGAATGCTCCAAGTGCCACAGTATAGATAAAACGAAGAAAGGGCCCTCGTACAAGAAAATCGCGGCGAAGTACAAAGGCAAGGCAGATGCTGAAGCCAAACTGCTCAAACACCTTACCACAGGTCCGAAAGTCAAGCTTGAGGATGGTTCCACAGTGGATCACAAGATCATCGAATCCAAAGATGAAGCCGAAACCAAGAATCTGATTCACTGGATTCTCTCGCTCTAACTAATTCAGTCGAAGGCCCGCAGATGGTATTCCGTCTGCGGTGATAGTTGCATGAAGGTTTCCGGGCCTTCAATTCTGGTCGGTTTCCCCCCGGCGCTTCGCTATCTAAAAGACAGAAATCATGAACCTAAAAAAAATTCCAAGCAGCCTCATGAGCTTGTTTCTTATCGGGCTCACACTCGCCTGGCTACCTCAGGCCAGAGCCGAAGACGCCAAGCTCGACAATGACACTTGCAACACCTGCCACGACGGAAAGCGTGGGAAGTTGGAAGTTCCCGCACCGGATGGCGCGAAGCGTGAGCTTTACACGGTTGATGCCGTCAAGTACGCCAAAAGTATACACGGCGACATGAAGTGCCTTGACTGCCACAAAGAGATCACCGATGCCGTCGCATTGCACAAAATCAATGCTGCCGTGGCAAAACCCAACTGCGTGACCTGTCACCAAGCGCTTTGGGCGACTGTACAGAAAGATGAGTTGACTGAAACTAAAACCCGGTTGGGCTTGGTTGTGCAGAACATCGCGGCCTATCAGAAGTCCTTCCATGCCACTCCCGACAAGGATAATCCCGCACGCCCCAAGGCGTATTGTGAGGACTGCCACAACTCTCACGCGTTTCACGTGCCGCCTTTGGGTAGTGCCAAGCGTACAGAATGGCACAGGGAAATACCGAAGACCTGCGGCGAGAAATGCCACGAAGATCAATACACGGCCTATGCCGCATCTGTCCATGGTGAAGCAGTGCTGGACAGGGACAACACCAAGGCGGCGGTTTGCTCCGACTGTCATACGGCTCACAGCATCAAGAACACCTCTTCGGACGAATTCAAGCTGGCCAACGTCAATGCTTGTGGCGGTTGCCACAAGGAAGAGTTGAAGAGCTACACCGATACCTACCACGGCCAGGTCAATCGTCTCGGATATACCTATACCGCTCGTTGCATGGATTGCCATGGCAGTCACAACATCATGGCTATCGACGACCCGAAATCCAAAGTCTCGCCGAAGAACCGGATGAAGACCTGCCAGAAGTGTCATAACGACAAAAAACCGGGCATGCATGACGCTACGGCTGGCTTTACCACTTTCGGTCCTCATGCTAATAGCCACGATTTCGCGAAGTATCCGGAGATGTACATCGCCACGAGATTTATGATCGGGCTACTGATTTTCGTGTTCGTGTTCTTCTGGGCGCATTCGATACTCTGGTATTACCGCGAATTGCAGGATCGCAAGGCTGGCAAGCCGGCACCGTACATCGACCTCAAGGGGTTGAAGCTGGACGAGGAGAAGAAATATTTCAAGCGCTTTAAGTGGGGCTGGAGGCTGGCGCACCTGGTATTTGCCATCATTACCATGACGTTGGTCCTGACGGGCATGACTGCACTCTTCGCTCATACAAGCTGGGCTGCGTTCGTGGCGCAAGCCTTGGGTGGCCCGCGCATAGCCGGCTTGATTCACCGCATCTGTGCCGCCACCTTTGTGTCTATCTTTGCCATCCACTTTGTCTATGTGATGGTTGGGATATTCCGCAGCAAGACCTTCCGCTGGTTCGGCCCGGATTCCTTCATGCCTAACTGGAAGGACTTGGCCGATTGCTGGGGCATGTTCAAGTGGTTCGTCGGCAAGGGTGAAAAGCCAAGATTCGACCGCTGGACTTACTTCGAGAAGTTCGACTACTGGGCAGTGTTCTGGGGTGTGAACATCATCGGCTGGAGCGGTCTGATGTTGGCCTTCCCGCATATCACGGCGACTTACCTGCCGGGTTGGGTGTTCAACGTGGGCACGTTGGTACACGGTGAAGAAGGTTTCCTGGCTGCCGTGTTCCTGTTCACGGTGCACTTCTTCAACAATCACTTCCGCCCGGACAAGCTGCCTCCGCCGGATGTAGTGATGTTTACCGGCAGACAGTCGCTGGAAGAGTTCCGCAAGGATCATCCGGCCTACTACCAACGGCTGGTAGACTCGGGCGAACTGGAGAAGAACCTGGTGGATGCTCCGGCACCGATGATGACGCGAGCTTCCAAAATACTCGGGTTGACGTTACTCGCGTTTGGCTTGTTGCTACTGGTGCTGGTGATAATCGGCTTCTTCACTAGATAGCGTGAGGAGGTGACTCGGAGAGAAATTAAGGAAGGGCTGCTCCTCTCGCCCCGATAATTCTCCCCGGTTCAACTCAGCCGCTGTCATCTAACCCCGCCCAAGTGGCGGGGTTTTTTTTGGTGCGCCCGGCAAGGGGAAGAGTTTGCTAAGCGGCGAAGGTGTTGCGGGTGACTGCGAATCTGAAGACAAAGCGCTGGTCTGACGAACAGGAAGCGTATACGAGGCGGCGCGGTGGGGTAAGGCGGGCCAATATCATCGAAGCCAGAAACTTGCACAGAACGCCGTGACGTAGATACGACAGGTATAAGCGCGAAGGCGGGTGCGCAGGGATATCTGCACGAGTGCCGAGGCCACACGCTGAATAACGAGCAAGTGCTACCGCAAGTTTGTCTGGGCACGACCTGCATCGCTGGAGCTGTGCGTATGTGCGGTGCGCGGCGAGCGCAGAGCGATCGGTGGCGGCTGCGCGCGAACAGCGCGTTATCCGCGGCCGTTTGTTTTAAACATATAGCCTGAAGATGCCCGTCAATAGGCGTTCTTCACGTAGTGCATTATGGGGATTGGCTATTGACGGAGTTTGGAGTAGTTTTGGAAGGAGCTGTTGCTTTACCAATACTCTCTCCTGCCTGTGGGAGAAAGGAGCAAAGTAGGCAAAAAAAATCCTTGGCTAAGCCAAGGATTTTTCGCTATTGAATAAATTAAGGAAGTGGAGTGGAGCCAGTAGTACCAGTGCCACTAGAACCGCCCGAAGCTGCCGCTGCTACTACCGCCACGCCAACTGCTCCAGCGGCCAAAGTGGTTCCGCTGATTACCCCGGTTGCAGCTCCGGCTGCACCTGTTTCTGCAGCGGCACCAGCACCTGATCCTGCTGCCCCTAGCGTAATTGTATCCAACCCAGAGAAAGCTCCGGCATTTGCTGCGGCTGTTGCGGCAGCGGCACCCGTAGTGACACCTCCAGCCGCTGTAACCGCCACAACTTGACCTACACCCAGCGTTACCACTTCACCTGTAACCGTGGTAACTGCAATACTCCCTTGCGTTACCGTCATATACGAAACATTATCCACCAACGAGAATAGGAATTCCGTACCGCGAATACCTATGGTTGTGCCCGGTCCCGACAATTTAAATGCGTCATGGTTCGTGCTGCCGATCAAGCCGGTAAGGGCGCGCAAGCCGCCCTTCAACATAGAGAAATATATATTGCTCTTTTCGACTTGCTTGGGGTTATAACGATAATCTTCAATCTTGAAAGAAGTATTCTGAGTCAGTGCTACCACTTCACCGTCATCGAACTTCAACGTGGCAGAACTCTTATCACCCGTCGTAAAGCGCATGCCGCTCTTCAGCTGTGCTCCCTTGAGGGCCGGTTGCGCAACCTCGCCGTCCATTGTCACTTGCACATCGCCGACCACGTCAGACAACTGCCCTGCCGGTACGGCCGGTGTCGTCACTATCGGCGCAACTGGCACCACCACTGGAGCGACCGCCGGTGCAACTGGTGCTGCAATGGGCGCTGGAGCAGCTACTGGTGCTGCCTGAATCGCCGCTAACGCTGCTTCAGCTTCGGCCTTGGCGCTTGCCGCAGCAGACACTTTTTCCTGAGCTGCTTGTACCGCTTTTTTTGCTTTATGCGACTTGGGATATTTCTTCAAGGTTTTCTGAGCCTTTGCCAGATTGCTCTTTGCTGCAGCCTCTTTGGTATTCGCCTTGTTTACTGCTGCCTTTGCCTTGTCAGTCGCAGTTGCCGTGTTAGTCACTTTTGCCTTGGCTACTCCTCTCTCAGCCCCAACTGAAACTCCTGTATATACAACCGAAGAACAAGCAAGAAGGCACATAAATGCCAAAGATATTTTTTTCATAATTATTCTCCTCAAAATATTTGTCTGAAATGACAATGGGAATTTCAACCGTCAGCTAGCTCGTGTTGTGAATCGACAGCTCAACTTTGTAGCGCAATATTCAGAATAAAGAATACATGATTACATCGGGCATACCCAAGTTGTTTTTATGGGAATTGCGACAATTTTCCATATACCCGAGTTGCTGCAAGCCAATAAATACGGGAATCTTCAAGGCAATGCTCTGTAGGTTGCCGATTGACGGGGTTTGAGGGGCGATTGTCTTTTTGGAAATCCGCCAATCGGGTCAGATCATCACATAGCCAAATCAATAGACGCACGGGGGGCAACAAAACGAGCCATTATTCTTCTTCGAACCGACTGCTTGCCTGTTCTCGTTGCATCCGCGCCACATAGCGTTGCAATATGATGTGGGTCGAACGGTCCGTGTTGACGAATATGCAACCGGCACGACGTTTTACTTCACCATTTCTCATAGTGACTTCAATCGAATTTCTGACCTCGATGTCCGCATTGATAGTTCCGAAGTCCGGTAATTCGATTACGCAGTTCCGGTAGGTCAAACCCGGTTGCAAGGCAACCCCGTTTTCCTCGCATACCAGCGCCATGCCGCCGATGCTGATATCCATTACGGTCACTTCGTGGAGTACATGCTCCTGATCCGGGAGCGGGCGAATGACACACTTGAGCGCATTCGATTCGCGCGTCAGCAGACGGTAATAATCGCGGCGTTGCAAACGCAGTAATTTTCTGGGCAAAGGCACGAAGAAGGCGGTGGCATTTTCATAGATGCCCAGCGTTGTTTCAGTGGAAACCCACTGAACTTTTGCCTGATTGTGGATGCTCACGAAGACGATGCGTTGGCTGCGCTCGATCTGCTTGTTTTCGCGGGGATCGGCAGCGGCATCTATCCACAAACCCTTTTCATCCACTGCCAGCACCAGGGTCAGCACCATGCTGTTATCGTCGTTGTAATAGAGGGCGACACGGCTGCGATGGGCAGCGATATCGTGCAGGATGGACAAGATTTCCCTGTGACCGTGAATGATAAAATCGCTGCCGTCGTTATGGGAGAACTCCTCTATCTTGAGAGGCACTTCTTTGCTGTGCATGACACTGCCTATGTTGGTTTGACCTAGGCTGCAATTCTAACGGTTGACGGGGGGTGTGGTAAGTGGAATAGCGGGTATTTCTCCCCGTTCCAAGCGATATAGCCATGCCAGCAGCTCGGCAACGGCCAGATAAAGCTGTGGCGGGATGTGTTGATCCAGTTCAACCTGCATCAACATGCTGACCAATTCTTCGGATTCATGCACATATACGCCATTCTCCTTGGCGCGCTCAATAATGGCCTGCGCAATCAGGCCGCGGCCGCTGGCGACGACTTTGGGAGCGGTATCGCCGTTCTGATAGGCTAGAGCGACTGCCATCTGGCGTTTGTTCGGCCCGGTCATGGCTAAGCTTTCTCAGTGCGGTTGATACGGGTTTGCACGACCGGAATGCCGCGCTCGTTCAAACTGGACACCAGTTGCGCGCTTGCATTTCCCAGTTTGTTGCAGGTTTGCTCATCGCCCGCGTCAAAGGCGAGATTCACCGCGTTGCCGTTAAAGCTCAAACGCGCCGTTACGCTGCCCAGATGCGGCAAATCCAGATGCAATTCGGTGACCCATTGGCCTTGCTGCTCGCCATTGGCGTGGTGGCGCGGCGATTCGTCGCGCACTTCCCAGCGCATCTCCTGTCCCTGCCATGCCTGCCCCTGCCACAGCACCTGCCGTGTCTCCAGCGTGTGCAATTGTTGCTGAACCAAATTCTGCAAATGTTCGGGGATCACCAGCGCCGTATTGTAGGTAACAGCATTGGAAGGGTTGCTGCCTGAATTTGAAATGAGAGAGTTCGTCTGTTGGCTCGGCAACTGGTTTTGCGGTTCCTGCATCAATTGCGGTGTGCTGCGCATGCCGGCGATCCATTGCGCTTGATGCGATTCATAAAACAACCCGCTATGGCTCAATGCGTTGTGCAGCTTGTCGGCAAGCAAACTAGTGTCGGGTCTGGATTGGGTGGATACCCACAACGGTGCCTGTTGCACGGGTTTGACATAGTGCTGGTCGATGGGCTGCTGCGACAGGGATGACAGCATGCGCGAGGTGGAACTGAGTTGCTCCGAGGTTGATACCGGGTTGGATGTGGCGGACAGCGAGAAGGTGAGACGCGGTAACAGCGAAACGACTTGCAGCGTAACCATATCGCCGCTGCGCACGAAAGAAGGCAGTTGCATCTGCATCACCTGATCGGCGATGCGTACCTGAAACACATTGGGTGCGACTTGCGCTTGAACCGTGCCCTGAACTTGTTGGCCGATGGCCAGCTTAAGCGAGGACTGGGGATTGTTGTTTTTGTCCGGTGTCGCCGTAATCAGCGGCTTATCGGGTACCGCGAGTCTGTTGAGCGTGGCGGCGAGAAGGTTAGCGGGCAACATCAGATGGTCGAATGACTGATGAAATGAGTTGCCCGTGCAATTGTTTTAGCCTTGCGACAGATAAGTTTGCTGCAAGCGTTGCTCGGTACGGGTGTTTTGCATGATTTGCTGCAACTGATGCATCCACTGTTCCGTGCGCTCGCGGATGGCTTTGTCATCGGCGAGTATCTTTTTGATGAGAGCAGCTTTTTGTTTGCGCTCGTCCTCGTTGACTGGTGCAACATCGCGCGGTTTGAACGCTGCAATTTCTTTTGCGCAACGTTTTTCCAGCGCCACCAGACTGTCCCATTCGCCAGAGGCGGCGGCCTCACGCATCAAATCGGTAAGGGTGGAAAGGTGTTGATAATTTTCGATGACCAGACTCATTGCTCACATCCTTCCATAGACTAATGCGGGTTGTTTTTTTGGCGCTACCGCTTGCGCTGCGGGAGCGGCTGAAGATGCAGTATTTGCGTTTGCAGCATTGGGACGGATGCTGTCCCAAGCGCCTTTCAGTTCATTCAACAGGCGCGCGACCTCATCCAGCGCTTCCATGTCGCTTTTCAAATTGGCGGTCAGCAAGCGCTGGGTCATATAGCCATACAGCGCGTCCAGATTGAGCGCCAGTTCACCGCCCACGTCCTTATTCAAACTGGCTTTCAAACCGTCGTCGATAATCATGATGGCATTCGAGATCGACGAACCCTTGGTCGGGATATCCTTGCGCAAGATGGCATTCTTGGCGTTGGCGATGGCGAGCAATGCGCCTTGATACAACATCGAAATCAATTTGTGCGGATCGGCTGCGATGACGTTCGATTCGAGTCCGATTTTGGCGTAGGCATTAACACCTGCGGTTGCGTTCATGATGACTCTCTCCTATTTAGTATTGCTGAGTGCAGCGAATTGCTGAGTCAAATAAGTGCTGGTTTGGTTCATGCTGGTAAGCATGGCATCCAGCGCGGAATATTGGGTTTGGTAACGTTTCTGGACACTGACCAGCCGTGCTTGCAAGGCGCTTTTTTGATTGCCGATATCCGTGATGGTTTTGCTGAGGCTATCGGAGCGACTTGTTAATGCGCCATCAGAGGCCAGTATTGATGTTGTCCAACTGTTGAGTTTTGTGGCGTATCCATTAGCCGAAGTAAACATCGTGGCGATATCGCCGAAGTGATTGGTCATCGCGCTACCAAGCTTGGTTTGATCGACTGACAGGGTGCCGTCCAACTGGAAAGTCACCCCCAAGTCGGTAAGCGTTCTCAATGTGTTGGAAGAATCGCCAGTCGACGCGCTCATCATGCTGCGCAACTGCGTTTGCAGCGTGCGTACCGTACTATCTCCCTGCAAGACTGCGCCAAGTTGTGTGGCCGGGTCATAAGCGGAGAGAGTTTTTAAATTCGTGTAAAGATCGTTATAGGCCTTAACGAAACTGCCTATCGCCGTGCTCATGGACGATGAGTCGTTGGCCACAGTCAGACTGACTGGTGAGGTCGTCTTATTGGTCAGCGTCAGCGTCACACCCTGTATCACGTCGGAAATCGAATTGGACGGTTTGCTCACTGCCAAGCCATTCACTTTCAAATTGGCGTTGGCCGCAGTAATGGTTTGTGACAGGTTTTGAGTGCCTGCGGGATCGTTGGCCAGCAAATTGCTGACAGCCGAATCGCCGCTGACGGAAATTTTCATACTGTTGCCGACGCCCAGATTGTCCGACGACAGCGAGAGACGATAAGGATTACTGCTACCATCATTGACGATGGTTGCGGTCACTCCCACATTCGCTGCGTTGATCGCATCGCGTATGCCTTGCAGAGTGTTGTTGCTGCTGTCTATGGTGATGCTGTTGACCGGGTTGCCGCTGCTGGTAAAGCTGGCTCCGCTGTAAGTTCCGCCAGTGTTGGTATTCGGGTCGAAAGCCGTCAAACTGCCGCCGCTGATCGTACCGAAATCGAAATTGATCGTGGTGGTGACACCTGTACCGATGGCCGTTGTGCTGTCCGCTTTGCCGGCGGCAACCAACTGTTGCGACTGCGCCAAACTGGACACTTCCAGCGTGTAGTTTCCGGGCTTTGCGATACTGCTGGCATTGGCGGTAAACACAGTCGGATCGGATGGCGTGGCAAGCAATGACCCAAACTGAGCTGTTGTGCTTAAACCCTGCACTGCAGTCTGAAAACTGGACACCGCGCCTTTAATCGTACCGTAGGCGGAAAGCTGAGCCTGGTAGCTCGTAACTTTGTTATCCATTTGGGTGATCGGCAACTGCTCGACCGCCATCAATTGACTGACGATGCCGTTCACATCCAATCCGGATGATGTTGCCGATGTGGTTGAAATGATAGTCATGATCTGTTCCTTAATATCGTCTGTAGGAAGCATTGCCAGCCAGTGGCAGGTCAGTCACTAATCCGCTTGTCGGGATAAACTCCGACATCCGATCCACTATATGACCTTCACCCAAAACCCAACAGTCGAATAGAACGAAGTTAAGCCTCTTGTTTCAACAACAAGCCATGTTGGTACTGATCTATCGACTGAGAAATAGCCAACATCTGTTCCGAAGGGAATTGGCGCACAACATCACCCGTTTCCGTATCCACCAGCTTGACGACCTGCTTGTGGGTATCTTTATCCACACTGAATTCCAGGCTCTTGTTGTTCTGTTTTAGTGTCTTGTTAATAGTGTCCAGTGCAGTCTTCAACTGTTCGGCAGTGGGAGGTTGTCCCGTCGCCTGTTTGGTCGGGTCTTTGGGCAATCCTAGCGACGCGTTTGCATCAACATTAGACGGTGAGGCACCCCCGGCCGATGGAGGGGCAACCCCGGTTGAGGGTAAGGTTGAAGTAACAACTGTAGGCGCGCCATCGCTGGCGAGCCTCACAGGTTGTGGAACCTGAACCTGATTACTTGTATCTTGGATAAGCATTTTGCCTCTCCTTTACCTATAAACCCCGACCGGATCGCTCCGGCCGGGTATTACCTTACCTGTTACTTCAACAGACTCAGTACCGAGTTTGGCAACTGATTCGCTTGGGCCAGCATTGCAATACCTGCTTGTTGCAAGATCTGGTTACGAGTCAACTGCGCCGTTTCTGCCGCATAGTCAGTATCCTGAATGCGGCTACGCGAGGCAGTCATATTCTCGTTGGATGCCGCGATGCTGGCAATAGCCGAGGTGAAACGGTTCTCGATAGCGCCGAAAGTGCTGCTCAGGGTGCTCACGGTTTGCATGGCCGAGTCAACTTGTTGGATCGCCTTGTTGGCGTTGGCAACAGTATCGACTGCGGCTGTGCTGAGTGAGCCCGTGGAGGCAGCGATCGTGGTGCTTCCGAATCCTAACGCCCCCGTAGCATCGGTACCACCCAAGGTAACAGCGGCGGCGGAGGACAGATTCAAGCCAGTGCCGCTTAGGGTGGCATACACACCGCTCACGTTGCTGTTGATGTTGTCTGCCAGTGCTTGCACAGATGCATAAGTGCCGTTGGCAATCGTCGTACCATTGACCGTGAAGTTGCTGATCGTCACGCTTCCGCCTGAAGATCCCGCAGTACCACTGGCAACGCCGAAGCCTCCGGCAAGTGCATTGGCATCTGCAGCGGTGATGTTAACAGCAGTAGCGGCCCCTGTTTTGGTAATGCTGATCACGCCAGCGTTATTAGCTGCTGTGTAGCCATAGGGGGTCAATTGGGTTTGAATGTTTGCCGCGACTGCGTTCTGGTCGGCAAAGTTCTGATTCAGCGAGACTGCGTGACCATCAACAGAGAAGGTGGCGTTGGTGGTGGGAGTCGCATTGGTACCGGCTACGCCCGCCGCATTGACAAGACCTGAACTAATGGCATCCGCATCCGCACCCGTGATGGCAACTGCCGTGGAAGCCGCACCGGTAGAGGCGCGTGTAATGGTAAGAGCACCAGCAGTGTTACTCACTGTGTAGCTACCTGCACCGCCAAGCTGTGTTTGAATCGCTGATGCCAAGCCGGCAAAGCTGCCGTAGTTCGAATTCAGGTTCACCGCGATACCACCGATGGTGAGCGAGGCTGGGTTATTCGCAACTGCTGCCGAGCCTGCCACGCCTGCGGTGTTGGTGACGCCTGCTGAAACTGCGTTAGCGTCCGCAGCCGAAATGGCCACAGCAGTCGTAGTTCCTGTGTGAGTGATAACGAGGTTACCAGAAACGATAGCGGCGTTGTAGTTGGCTTTGTCAGCAAGAGCCGATGCAGCGATCTTGGTGTTGATCTCAGCGGCGACACCTGCTGCGGTTGAGTCATTGCCATTTAGCGTGATGGCAGTGCCATTCACCGAGAAGGTGGCATTGGTGGTTGCCACTGCTGCGGTACCGGCGACACCTGCCGAATTGGTGATGCCAGCAGCGACCGCATTGGCATCGGCGGCTGTGATGGCAACTGCACCAAGGTTGGTGCCGTGGGTGATGACGATCTGACCACCAACAACGGCTGCATTGTAGTTGGCTTTGTCAGTAAGACCGGATGCTTGGATCTTGGTATTGATATCAGCGGCCACAAGAGCTGTGGTTGTGTCATTGCCATTCAGCGTGATGGCCGTACCATTCACCGAGAAGGTGGCATTGGAGGTGGCAGTGGCATTTGTACCAGCGGCTGTGGTACCTGCAGTCAAGCCAGCAGCGGTCAAATCAGCGCCAATACTGCTTAGGGTTGGCGCAACTGACCCCACCCCTGTGGTGCCTGCGGTGAACACGAGATGACCAGTCACATTGGTAGTGTCAACAACCCACGAAGCAACAGTACTAGAGCCAGCTGCTGTGAGTTGAGTATTAATCGCGGTTGCCATCGAAGCGCCGCTGGCATCGGCAAGAGCACTCCAATTGTTGCCGTCCAAGGCGATGGTAAGGTTGGTCACCGAGGCATCGGTAATATCGAAGTGAGCAGCAGTACCACTGGCAGAAAAGTTAAGATTGGCACCTAATGCAATGGCTGCGCTGGTGTTTTTGGCTGCAGTGGCCGCGCTACCTGCGCCGCTAAAATTAGTCGGGGTAACGGTCATCGCAGTGGACTTGCCGTCCACTTGACCTGCGGCTGCAGTGCCAAAGTTGAAGTTGGAGAGCGCGGCTGGAGTGGAAGTACCATTGCCAGCAGGCACGGAGGCACTGAAGTCGAAAGTATTGGCGGTGACCGAAACATGACCCGCTGTGGCTGGACTGGCACTAGTGCCATAGGCCGTAGTGGACGAGGTGACAGCAATCTTTCCATCTACCGCACCAGAACCCAAAGCGCCGGAGTTTGCCGTTGCAATCTGACCGAACGCGGCAGTTCTGACGTTGCCGCTCAGCGCCAAGTTAATGGTTTCACCCGCATTGGCACCGACCTGGAAGCTGGCGTTACCGAAGCTGCCGTCCAGAATTTTTTGGCCGTTGAAGGTGGTTTGCGAAGCGGAGCGGTCGATTTCCGAGAGGCGTTGTTGCACTTCGAGGTTCAACGCGGCGCGGTCGGATGCGCTATTGGTCGAGTTGGCGGCTTGCACGGCCAGTTGGCGGATACGCTGCAAGTTATTAGTCATCTCGGTCAGTGCGCCGTCAGCGGTTTGAGCCAGCGAGATACCGTCATTGGCGTTACGCGAAGCCTGTGTCAGACCGTTGATTTGCGTGGTGAAGCGCGAGGCAATCGCCATACCTGCAGCATCGTCCATGGCGCTATTGATGCGCAAGCCGGAGGACAAGCGTTGCAAGGACACTTGCAATGCGCTTTGCGAGGTGGACAGATTGCGTTGCGCATTCAGCGACGCCATGTTGGTATTGATGATCGAGGGCATGTTAGTTCTCCTTAATAACTTGAAACTTTTTATCTGGATACTGCGTCCGGCTTTGTGCCGTCAACTTTGGTTTGCCTTGAATTGCGAGGCATAGCAACCGCCGTTGAATCTGTTATCGGAGAATTACGGGAAAACTTTAGCGCTGATTAGCGAATGAGGCTGGAGAGGTCGTTTTCTGCGGCTATCACGCGGTTCTTGCCGGCCTGTTTGGCTTGATACATGGCTTTGTCGGCACGCCCGACCAGGTCTTCCTGATCTTCGTTTTCGCCGCGCAGGGCGACACCGGCACTGAAGGTGACCAGTATGCGTTCGTTATTGTGCAGGAAGAATTTCTTGGTCAGATCGCGCTGCAGGCGTTGCATGGCCTCGATTGCCGCCTCCAAATCGGTATCCGGCAGGATGATGACGAATTCTTCGCCGCCGTAGCGTCCCACTGCATCGGTAGGGCGCAATGTCTCTTTAATGACATTGATAAGGTGAGTGAGTGCACGGTCACCTGCTTGATGTCCGAGCGCGTCGTTCAGTTTTTTGAAATTATCAATGTCGAGCAGGGCGACACTTAGCGGGGAATGGTTGCGGTCTGCGCGTTTCAGTTCCCGATCTATGGTTTCATCCAGCCCGCGGCGGTTCAAGGCACCAGTCAGTTGGTCTTCACGTACCAGTTCGCTGATTTGCATGAGTTCATGTTCCAGTTCCTTGATGCGCGCGTCGGCTTCGTCGGCTTGTTTTTTGGTGGTCAACAGTTCTTCGTGAGAACGCAGTGCGCTGGCTTGGATGACACGGGTATCTCGCATCACGTCTTCGAGTATGTTTCCCAGTTGGGCCAGATCGTCGGTCTTGCTGATTCGTTGGCTGTAGCCTTCGATCTTTTTGTGATATTCCCCGGTGCTTTCGGTGAGGTTGCCCAAGCGGTCAATGAAGGTGGTCATCAGCTTCTTGAGTGTTGTTTTGGCATCGTTCAGGCTTTGCTTGAGCGTGCTTTGCTTGATGATCGTATCGCGCAGGTTGCGTTCTGCATCGGCTATAGCGTGCCTGTCCATCGGTTTGGCGATGATGTCTTGCAGTGCAGCAACTTGACCCTGCAACCATTCATCGTCGGAGACCAGTTCGCTGACGTTTTCCACCATCAAGCGCAGCAAGCGCAGCAGGCCTTCCTGTACCTTGACCTTGTCGCTGCCGCGTAATTCGATCTTGAGCCAGAACTGACGCAGTTGCTTGGTCAGGTCGCTGATGCGGTTGGCATCGTTGGTGGCGCGTACCTGCGCTACCAGCCGCCGAATATCTTCAGCCAGCTCGGGGTGGGACGCAAGGGTGTTTTCCAGCGATTGGGCCAGCAGTTCTCGCAATTGCTGGAGTAATTCATTGCCGCTGGCTGTTGCCGCAGAGGCTGCTGCGGCAACAGCCGCCTGTTTGTCAGGGTGTGTGGCAGCTTCGTTCGGCATGACAGCGGGAGCGAATTCGCTGCCGGCCTCCGGGGTGCTGGACCATGAGCGTACCAAACCCTGCAACTTGGCGAATAACACCGCGGGGTCGGAGGCAAAGCGTGCCAGAACGGTTTCCAATCCGTCTTTTTTGCGAGTAATGGTGATGCCTTTGTGCGGAGTTTCCAGTTGGCGCAGCAGGTCGCGAACCAGGCCGGACCAATTTTGTGCTGGCTTGGATTCGAGTGTATCCGTGGTGGATGCAGGAACGCCGCTCAACTCGCGGTAAACGCTGGAGTAGTTTTCCGGTGTCGGGGTAAGTTTGCGGGCAGCCAATGCCTTGAGCGTTTCTCGCGCAATATCGGAAGGGGTGTTGAGGTCGCTCATGGTGTGACTAAACTGAAAAAGGCATGTTGCGTATTATGCATTGAAGGATAGGCGTTCAAGAATGGAATAGCGGCATAAATGGCGGTTAATTTAGGGTGAGTCATTCGATCAAGTGATTATTGATCGCGTAATGGATAGCCTCGGCGTTAGTCTTGAGTTTCATTTTTTCCAGAAGCCGCGAGCGATAAACGCTGATGGTTTTGGGGCTGAGCGACATGATTTCAGCCATTTCACTTAATTTTTTACCCTGCGCCAGCAAACACAAGGTCTGATACTCCCGATTGGACAAAGTTTGGTGCGCCAGCTCTTGGTATCCTTGGGATAATCCGTCGGCCAGTTGTTCTGCCAATTCGCTGCTGATGTATTTTTTTCCTTTGGCAACCTGACGGATGGCGGTGACCAATTGTGCCGGTGCGCTTTGTTTGTTCAGGTAGCCGGCCGCGCCAGACTTCATCGAGCGCAGGGCATATTGTTCTTCCGGGTGCATGCTAAGCATCAGCACAGGTGTCTGCGGGTGGTCGTCCTTGAGTTGTTTGAGTACTTCAACACCCTGTTTGTCGGGCATGCTGATGTCCAGCAGGATTACATTGAAATCGCCTTCCTTTGCCATTTTGATGGCCTGAATCCCGGTCTCTGCTTCGCCGGTGACGCGCATGTCGTCGGTATCGTCCAGTAGTTGCTTCAATCCCTTGCGAATCAAGGCATGGTCGTCTGCGATAAGCACTTTAATCATTAGGTCGCCTCTACTTCAATCGAACAATGCTTGCTGGTTGTCTGACGCGAATTGTGACACTGCGGAATTGGCATCTTGATGCGGGATACTGATCGACACGGTTGTACCCTTGTTAAGTGCGCTTTCAAGTTTTACTTCGCCGCCGAAATGCGCGACGCGCTCGAAAATTCCACGCAAGCCAAATGAATGTAGCTTGGAGCGGTCGGCATCGCGGATGCCCCGGCCATTGTCGCTTACCACCAACTCAACACAACTTTCCCGGTTGACGACAGAGATTGAAACTTGGGTGGCTTGGGCATGTTTGGTAATGTTGTTCAGCGTTTCCTGAAAGATGCGGAACAAGGTGATGGCGACATCTGGCGAAATAGGCGCGCCCTCGTCATTATTATCCAAATTACAGGTGATGCCGGTGCGTCGCGAGAATTCGTTGGCTTCGTTCTCGATGGCGGCAATGATGCCGAAAGTATCCAAAGTGCTTGGGCGCAGGTTGCGGGAGATATTGACGGCGGCACGGGTACATTTAGCGACCAAATCTTCAATTTCCTGGGCTTTCTGCGCGAGCACGGTTTGGTCTTTCAGGCGACCGGCAAGCCATGCTATTTCAAGTCTGGTGGCTGTGAGCAAGCTGCCCAGATCATCATGTACCTCGCGTGCGATGGAGATGCGTTCCTGTTCGCGTACATCATGTATATGCGCGGACAATTCGCGCAGTTGTTCCTGTGACTGTCTTAACTCGACTTTTGCGAGTTTGCTCTGTGTGATGTTGAGCATGATGCCTTCCCATTGCGTTCCATCATTCGCAAGACGGGGGGTGCAACGCAAATTGATCCATTTGATTTCGTTGCTCGGCAATAAGACTACACGGCCTTCCCAGTTCCAGAACGAAAGATGCTTTGCGGAATGCTGCATACTTTGTTGGTATGAATTCAAAACTTGTGGGTGCAGCATGGCCTCGAACAGATTGGCATTGTCGATCAAGTCCTGAGAACTCAGGCCAAGCAAGTCGTTGCAGCCTTCGCTGACATAAAGGAAGGTTACTTGGCCATTGGTGTTTAAGTGTATCTGGCAGGCTAGGCCAGGCAGGTCGGCGATAAAGGCCTGTAGGCGGGTCTGGTTTTCCAGCAATGACTGTTGCATTTCCCGGTGTTCTTGACGGATGCGTGCGGCGTGCAGGTTGTGTTCAATGGAAGAAATCAGGCGGTTTGTGTTTCCCTTAAGGATGTAGTCGTCTGCTTCCTTTTGCAGGGTGCGGATAACGGTTGCTTCTTGAAGGCGGTGAGCAAGCAGGATAAAAGGAATGTCCGGATAAGGCTGTCGCAATAGTTTTAATGCATCCAATCCGCCGAAACCATCTGGATCGTCACTGCATAGGATTACGTCAAACGTGGAGTTTTCGAGCGCAGCCTGTATGGCTTGAGCATTGTCTACTATCTGGTGTTCAAGTGCGTACCCTGCGGGGGGGAGTTTGGCGAGTATGTTTTGCGCATCTTCGACACAAGTTTCGACGAGTAGTATACGAAGTCTCTTGGTGGTCATGGCTCTGCCTTTATGCAATGAGCGGATTATAAGCGCCGTTCACGCTTCATCGCCATAATACGGTAGAATGTTCTCAGTCAGAGACAGCCATTCACTCATGCATTCCGCTCGTATTGTCGTTACTCCAGAGAACCTGCTTCGCCCCGATGTATTGGCGTTGCATGCTTATCACGTTCCTCCCGCCAGCGGCATGATTAAGCTGGACGCGATGGAAAATCCTTATATATTGCCGCAAGCCTTGCGCGACGAGATCGCGCGACTGGTGGCAGGTGCGGCAATCAATCGCTATCCCGATGCGGCAGCACATCAGCTCAAGGCGAGTATAAGTAAGGTAACCAACTTGCCTTCCGGCATGGATATATTACTGGGCAACGGTTCGGACGAGATCATCCAGTTGCTGGCAATGGCGGTGGCCAAGCCCGGCGCGACCTTGTTGAGCGTCGAGCCGTCGTTCGTCATGTACAGGATGATTGCCACGTTCGTCGGCATGAAATATGTCGGCGTGCCGCTGACTCAAGATTTTTCGCTCGATTTGCCGGCGATGCTGGATGCCATTAAGCGCGAGCAGCCCGCGCTGGTGTTCCTCGCCTATCCCAATAATCCTACCGGCAATCTATTCGATGCCGAAGCCATTAAGCAGATCATTCAGGCTGCGCCGGGATTGGTGGTGGTGGACGAAGCCTATTACGCTTTTGCCAGCGACAGCTTCATTCCGCATCTGGCGCATTACGAAAACTTGCTGGTAATGCGCACTTTTTCCAAGCTGGGGATGGCGGGTTTGCGCCTGGGTTTTCTGGCGGGTTCGTCGGCATGGTTGGCGCAGTTGGAAAAGTTGCGCTTACCGTATAATGTTGGCGTTCTGCCGCAATTGGTTGCGGCAAAATTGCTGGAGCACCATGATGTACTGCTGGCACAAGCACAAAGCATCAAGCAGGAACGAACCAAGTTGTTTGCTGCATTGGCTATTATCAACGGTGTGCAGGTTTATCCTAGCGAAGCCAATTTCATCCTGTTGCGCGTGGCAAAAGCCACGCAGATATTTGAAGGGCTGAAACAACGCAGTGTGTTGATTAAGAACTTGAACGGCGGACATCCGGCATTGGTGGATTGTTTGCGAGTCACGGTGGGAACGCCGGAAGAGAATATAAAATTTGTTGCGGCATTGCAAGACACGATTAACCAACTCGCATAAGGCGAATCATGCGTAGCGCAAAAGTCACACGCAACACTCTGGAAACCAGAATCAGCGTTGAGCTGAATCTGGATGGCACAGGTAAAGTCAAACTGGATACCGGCTTGCCATTCCTCGAACACATGCTGGACCAAATCGCGCGTCACGGATTGCTCGACTTGGACATAAATGCCAAGGGCGATTTGCACATCGACGCGCATCACACTGTGGAAGACCTCGGCATCACGCTGGGTCAGGCGTTCAATCAGGCGGTGGGCGACAAAAAAGGCTTGCGCCGTTACGGCCATGCTTACGTGCCGCTGGATGAGGCGCTGTCGCGCGTGGTGCTGGACATCTCCGGTCGCCCGGGCTTGGTGTTCAACGCCGAGTTCGTGCGTGCCAGTGTCGGTGAGTTCGAGGTCGATTTGATCCGCGAATTCTTTCAGGGCTTCGTCAATCACGCCTTGGTCACTTTGCACATCGACAATCTGGCGGGCGACAACGCCCACCATCAAGCCGAGACTATCTTTAAGGCATTCGGTCGTGCCATGCGCGTAGCTCTGGAGCTTGATCCGCGCATGGCAGGCGTGATGCCTTCCACCAAGGGAACTCTATAATTTTTCATTATGGTTGATATCGCAATCGTAGATTACGGCATGGGCAACTTGCGCTCGGTGCAACAGGCCGTGCATAAGGTCGCTCCTGACGCATCAGTCAGCGTCACCGACGACTCACAAGTTGTCGGTGACGCCAAGCGTGTGATATTCCCCGGACAAGGTGCGATGCCGGATTGCATGCGCGAACTGGATGCGCGCGGCTTGCGCCAAGCGGTGCTGGATGCCGCACGCAACAAACCTTTCCTTGGGATTTGTATCGGCTTGCAAATGTTGTTCGAGCACAGCGCCGAGGGCAATGTGCCGGGACTGGGTGTATTGCCGGGTGAAGTAGTGCGTTTTGCTTCCGAACTGCGAGATGCTCAAGGCAATAAACTCAAAGTACCGCACATGGGCTGGAATCAGGTGCATCACGGCGATCACGTGTTGTGGAACGGCATAGCTCAAGACGCACGTTTCTATTTCGTGCATAGCTATTATGTGCGGCCGAGTGATGTGAGCTTGGTGCAAGCGACTAGCGACTATCCACAACCTTTCGTGTGCGCGGCGGCGCGGGATAATTTATTTGCTGTTCAGTTTCACCCTGAAAAGAGTGCGGCGGCTGGTTTGCATCTGCTGCAAAATTTTATCAACTGGAATCCTGCTTAATTGTTGTTAAATCATGGACACTAAAACTCTCATCATCCCTGCTATCGATCTGAAAGATGGTCACTGTGTGCGCCTCAAACAAGGCGTGATGGAAGGAGCAACGGTCTTTTCCGAAGACCCTGCCGCCATGGCAAAACACTGGCTGGCACAAGGCGCACGCCGCATGCATCTGGTGGATCTGAACGGTGCTTTCGCCGGTAAACCCAAGAACGAAGCGGTGGTGCGCAGCATTATCGAGGCGGTGGGGGGCGAGATTCCGATACAACTCGGCGGCGGCATCCGCGATCTGGAAACCATTGAACGCTATCTCGACCTCGGCGTGACTTATGTCATCATCGGTACAGCGGCGGTTAAAGTCCCGGGCTTTTTACACGAAGCCTGCGACGCCTTCCCCGGACACATCATGGTCGGCCTCGATGCCAAAGGCGGCAAGGTCGCGGTGGATGGTTGGTCGAAATTGACCGGTCACGACGTGGCCGATTTGGCCAAGCGTTTCGAGGGTTACGGCGTGGAAGCGATCATTTACACTGACATCGGGCGCGACGGCATGATGTCCGGCGTGAACATCGAAGCCACCGTCGAGCTGGCTCGCCCATTGCATGTGCCGGTCATCGCCAGCGGTGGTATCACCAATCTGGATGATGTGCGCAAACTGTGCGCGGTGCGTTCCGAAGGCATCACCGGTGCGATCACCGGGCGTGCTATCTACGAAGGCACGCTGGATTTCAAGGCGGCGCAAGCCTTGGCGGACGAACTGTCGCCGAAAATATAATGCTCGCTAAACGCATCATTCCCTGTCTGGATGTGACCGCCGGTCGTGTGGTCAAAGGCGTCAGCTTTGTAAAACTCCGCGATGCAGGAGATCCGGTGGAAATTGCGCGCCGCTATGACGATCAGGGCGCGGATGAACTGACCTTTCTCGACATCACCGCCAGCTCCGATGACCGTGGCATCATCTTCCGCATCATCGAGCAAGTGGCTTCGCAAGTATTCATCCCGCTCACCGTTGGCGGTGGCGTGCGCGAAGTGCAGGATGTACGCAATCTGCTCAACGCGGGCGCGGACAAAGTCAGCATCAACACATCGGCTGTAACCAATCCGCAACTGGTGGCGGATGCGGCATCGCGTTACGGTTCGCAGTGCATCGTGGTTGCCATTGATGCCAAACAAGTGCAGCCAGGCAAGTGGGAAGTATTTACTCACGGCGGACGCAAAGCTACCGGCTTGGATACGGTGGAATGGGCGAAGAAAATGCAACTTTTGGGCGCGGGCGAAATCCTGCTGACCAGCATGGATCAGGATGGGCAGAAGAAGGGTTTCGATCTGGCACTGACCCGCGCCGTGACCGATGCACTGGAAATTCCGGTGATTGCCAGCGGCGGTGTGGGTAACCTGCAACATCTTGCCGACGGCGTGAAAATCGGTGGCGCGGATGCGGTGCTGGCGGCCAGCATTTTTCACTTCGGCGAATACACCGTGCAACAAGCAAAACAATTTATGGCACAACAAGGCATAGAGGTACGGTTATGACACGGTGCGCGAAAGCGATGGGTGCGGGAATAACCGCATCGCACCTCTTCCCGCAAACGGCTGGCTGCGCCATAACCAGCGACTTGGCGAGCGTTGTTTGCTCGCTTAATCGAATGTCTAGTAGTTACAGCAGTAACGTGTCGGAGGTGCGCTTATGAGCGAAACTTGGCTGAATAAAATAAATTGGTCCGCCGATGGCCTTGTTCCTGCCATTGCGCAAGACGCTGCGACCGGGCGCGTGCTGATGGTGGCGTGGATGGATCGTGAGGCGTTGAAGCTGACTTGGCAACAAGGTGAGGCGATTTACTGGTCGCGTTCGCGCAAAAAGTTGTGGCACAAGGGCGAAGAGTCCGGTCATATCCAGAGGGTAAAAGAGTTGCGCATTGATTGCGACGGTGATGTAATTTTGCTGCAAGTGGAACAACAAGGCGGCATCGCTTGTCATACAGGCCGCGAAAGTTGCTTTTTCAGTAAGCTTGATCATGGACAATGGGTCGAAACTGATCCTGTGCTGAAATCTCCTGTTGAGATATACAAGCGATGAGCAACGATATTTTGCAACGGCTGACTGAAACGTTGGAAGCGCGCAAGCAGGCCGCGCCAGAATCTTCATATGTTGCCAAGCTGTTCAGCAAGGGTGACGATGCCATCCTGAAGAAGGTGATCGAAGAAGCGGGCGAAGTGTTGCTGGCCGCGAAGGACGGAGATAAGGTGCATCTGGTGTATGAAGTTGCTGACTTGTGGTTTCACAGTATGGTGTTGCTGGCGCAAAAAGGCTTGAGCGCAGATGATGTGTTGCAAGAACTGGCGCGGCGTGAAGGCGTGTCGGGTATAGCTGAGAAAGCGAGCCGGAAATGAGCGATAACTGTCTTTTTTGCAAAATCGCGCGCGGTGAAATACCCAGCCGCAAGGTGTATGAGGATGAAGAAGTTTTCGCCTTTCACGACATTAATCCGGTCGCGCCAGTGCATTTTATGTTGGTTCCCAAGCTGCATCTGGTTTCCTTGATTGATGCTGAAGAAGCGCATGCAGCCTTGCTTGGCAAGATGTTGCTGTTGGTGCCAAAACTGGCTAAAGAACAGGGTCTCGACAATGGTTTCCGTATGGTCATCAATAGTGGTAAGGGTGGCGGACAGGAAGTGTTTCATTTACATATTCACGTCATCGGCGGCGGCAATATCCCGCCTATGGTCAAACGCAGTTAATCCACAAGGAGCGCAACATGGGTTCATTCAGTATCTGGCATTGGTTGATCGTGCTGTTGGTGGTCGTGCTGATATTTGGCACCAAGAAGCTGCGTGATGTTGGTAGTGATTTGGGTGCTGCAGTCAGGGGTTTCAAGGAAGGCATGAAGGGCGAGGAAGAATCGCACAAGCAGCAAGATGGCAAGACCATCGAAGGCGAAGTTAAAGACACAACACACACGCATTAGTCTGCGTATTGCTTATTTGGAGCCGCGTCTCAAAATTGTTTGATACCAGTCAAGTTTAGATCGTGCCAGCAGTTTTCCAGCATATCGTGAAGAACGCCTATTGACGGCCTCTTCATCGCATGCTTGCTGAAGATGGTTGTATTTACTGCCTCTCTGGTATGGTGCGCTCGCAGCATTGCACTTTTCCGTTCTGCCATTTTCTTCTATCCTAGTCGACGCAATTTTCCCCAGAATAGCGAACTAATTTGTATCTTGGCACTCTCATGATGCGAGTGCTAAAATGCAGAAAAGGAGGGTATACCATGAACACTACAATGAATCTACCAATGCCGTCTGCCGTAGGTAGTTTGGAGGCATATGTACAGTCTGTAAATCGCTTTCCCATACTTTCGCAGGAGCAGGAGTTGTTATTTGCAACACGATTTAGAAAAGAGAACGATCTGAATGCGGCACGTCAGTTAGTGCTTTCTCACTTGCGTGTGGTAGTGAGTGTGGCGCGCGGTTACGCTGGCTATGGTTTGCCGCAAGCCGACTTGATTCAGGAAGGGAATGTCGGACTGATGAAGGCGGTGAAACGTTACGATCCGGAACGCGGCGTTCGTTTGGTATCGTTCGCTTTGCATTGGATACGCGCAGAAATTCACGAATATGTGGTGCGCAACTGGCGCATGGTGAAAATTGCGACGACGAAGGCTCAACGCAAGCTTTTTTTCAATTTGCGCAGCATGAAGAAAGGGTTGGAGCCCATGAAGCCGCAGCAGGTGAGTGAGATCGCACAACAGCTGAATGTGAGTGAGCATGATGTGGTGGATATGGAGGCGCGTTTTGCCGGGCACGAGTTGGCGCTTGACCCGTTAAATTCCGAGGATGATGAGGGCTATGCGCCGATTCATTATTTAGAAGATGGCGCTGAGCATGAGCCTTCGAACATTCTCGAAACATCTGAGCAGGAGCATCTGAAAACTTCCGGCCTTGCCAAGGCGTTGGAAAGTTTAGATGTGCGTAGTCGCCGCATTGTGGAGGCACGCTGGCTGAATGAAGAGAACTCGGCAACACTGCATGACTTGGCAGCTGAATTTAACGTATCCGCCGAACGTATACGCCAGATTGAGCAAAAGGCGTTAAGCAAGATGCACGGAGTGTTGGCGTTACCTGCTGCTTGTTTATAGCTTGCTGCCACAAACAAAAAAGCCGCGAATGTTATCTGCGGCTTTTTTGCTTGGTACGAATCATTTCACCACAGTCAATTTTGGCTTGCCTTGCAGTGGTGGCGGAGTTTCTTCCGGTGATCCATTTCCTTCCATCGCGGAAAGCGGTGAAGATTCTTGTCCCTGGAATACCAGTCCTTGCCCAGTTTCTTTTGCAAAAATGCCGATCACGGCAGAGATAGGTACGATGAGTTGGTGCGCCACACCGCCAAAACGTCCGCCGCAGGTGATGTCTTCGTTGCCCAGATGCAGGTTTTTTACTGCATCAACCCCGATATTGAGAACGATCTTGCCATCCTTAACGTATGCCAGCGGAACCTGTGTGTAGTCATCGACTTGCACTGCCAGATACGGCGTGTACCCGGCATCGGCGCACCACTCAAAGATGGCGCGAATCAAATACGGCTTGGTAGAGGTTTCGCTTGTTGCCATGCCAAGATTACTTTCGCATGGCTTTTTCAGCCGGAGTCATTGCCTCAATATAGCCTTGGCGCGAAAACAAGCGCTCGGCATATTTCATTAGAGGTGCAGCTTCTTTGTCGAGGTGAATGCCGTAGTGATCTAGGCGCCAGAGCAACGGTGCAATCGCCACATCAAGCATGGAGAATTCATCACCCAGCATGAATTTCTGTTTGGCAAATACAGGCGAAATCTGCGCCAGATTAGCCTGGACTGCCGCACGTGCTTTCTCAACCAACTTGGCGTTGTTGCTCTCCAACCCCGGGATATGACAGAACAGCTCTTGCTCAAAGCGATGCAAAAATAATCGCGCACGGGCACGCATCACTGGATCGGGAGGCATCAGTTGCGGATGTGGGAAGCGTTCATCAATATATTCATTGATGATGTTGGCTTCGTACAGAATCAGGTCGCGTTCGACCAAAACCGGTACGGTGTTATAAGGATTCATTACCGCCAAGTCTTCCGGCTTGTTAAAGACATCCACGTCAATTACTTGGAAATCCATGCCCTTTTCAAACAGGACGAAACGACAACGGTGGCTGTAGGGATCAGTTGTCCCAGAATAAAGTGTCATCATAAGAACCACCTACACGAAAAAATGCTATGACATAAAACCAAAAGGCGGAGCTGACTGCTCCGCCGTTTGGCACTTGGTGAAACGCGGTGCGGAAGTTACCACAAACGCATCAGTAAATTCAATCCGCTATTAGTGGATATCCTTCCAGAACTCTTTTTTCAACGCGTAAGTCAGAATTAACAGTAAGAATAAAAATCCTATTACGATGTACCCGAGTTTGTGGCGTACCAGCTTGGCGGGCTCGCTCATGAAATCTAAGTAATTGACCAAATCGCCTACTGTGGCATCGTACTGCGCAGCAGTCATGGAACCGGGATTAACTAGCTTCAGCATTTTGACTTCATGCCCATCATGGTTTTCAACCTGCAACGCTTGCTCGCCCTGATAAGCGGCCAGAATGTTCGGCATACCAACACCCGGGAACACCAGATTATTTACTCCGGACGGACGATTGCTATCAGTGTAAAAACTGCGCAAATAGGTGTACACCCAATCGACACCGCGCGCACGTGCTTCCACGCTCAGGTCTGGTGGAGCGACACCAAAAGCTGTTTTCGCTGATTCAGCATCCATCATGGCTTTCATAGTTGAGCCAAGCTTGCTTCCTTCCGGCAGCATTTTCTTGATCTCATCTTCACTCATGCCGATGTCCAGCAGTCGGTTATAGCGCATGTAGTTGGCACTGTGACAAGCCAGACAGTTGGCGGTAAAGAACTGTGCGCCTCGTTGTAGCGAAGCTTGGTCATTCAGGTTGCCTGGCGCTTTATCCAGATGAACGCCGCCTTCGTTGGCAAGCACCAACGCCGGTACCAGCATAAGCAGTACCATCATACTTAGTTTTTTGATTAGTATCATTTCAGTGAATCCCTCTCAGTTATTCTACTTGAACGTCACGCGATCAGGCTCTGGCTTGCACTTGTCTATCTTGGTGTACCAAGGCATCAGGATAAAGAAAGCAAAATACACCACGGAAAGCACTCTAGACATCAGTGTGTAAGTAGGTGTTACAGGCATCATGCCCAAGTAGCCAAGACCAACGAAGCTGATTACGAACGATGCCAGAAACAGCTTGTAGATTGGCCCGCGATAACGAACCGACTTGACCTTGCCGCGATCCAGCCATGGCAAAAATACAACGGCGATTGCACCAATACCCATCGCTATTACCCCGGGGAATTGCGAACCAAACATCGGTGGCACTGCACGCAGAATGGCGTAATACGGAGTGAAATACCAAACTGGCGAAATATGAGCCGGTGTCTGCATCGGGTTGGCAGGAATAAAGTTATTCGCTTCGAGGAAATAACCGCCCATATCCGGCGAAAAGAAAACAATCGCGCAGAAAATGATGAGGAAAACCACAACGGCTACAATATCCTTCACGGTGTAGTAAGGATGGAACGGAATGCCGTCTAGCGGATGACCGTCAGCTCCCTTGTTCTTCTTGATTTCGATGCCGTCAGGATTGTTGGAGCCCACTTTGTGCAAAGCTACGATATGCACAAAAACAATGCCCGCCAAGACCAACGGAATCGCGGCAACGTGCAAAGCAAAGAAGCGATTCAGCGTCGCATCCGAAATCACATAATCGCCACGGATCAGCACGGACAGATCATTGCCGATGAAAGGCACGGAAGAGAACAGGTTAACAATCACCTGCGCACCCCAGAACGACATCTGACCCCACGGTAACAAGTAACCCATGAACGCTTCGGCCATCAGTGCCAGATAAATGACCACACCGATAATCCACAGCAATTCGCGCGGTTTACGATAAGAGCCGTAAATCATGCCACGGAACATATGCAGATACACCACTACGAAGAACATGGAAGCGCCGGTGGAGTGTACGTAGCGCAGCAACCAGCCCCATTGCACATCGCGCATGATGTATTCAACGGAAGCAAAGGCCAACAGCGCGTCCGGCTTGTAACTCATGGTCAGGAAAATGCCGCTCACGATCTGAATTACCAGAACCAGCAGTGACAGTGATCCGAAGAAATACCAGAAGTTGAAGTTTTTCGGGGCGTAATACTCGGAGAGGTGTTCCTTCCAAGTGTCGAGCAATGGAAAGCGGTCATCAACCCAGCCAACAAAATTATTCAATAGTTTCATTATGCAACTCCCTTTTTCTTGTCATCACCAATCAACAGCAGGTTGTCGCTGAGATATTGGTGCGGGGGAATGATCAAATTGGTCGGAGCGGGAGAGCCCTGATAAACGCGCGCCGCCAAATCGAAGCGCGAACCGTGGCACGGGCAGAACCAACCGCCGCCCCAATTTGCGCCGAGATCGGCAGGAGCCACTTCCGGGCGAAAACTCGGGGAACAGCCCAGATGGGTACAAATGCCGATCGCCACAAAAATCTCTGGCTTGATGGATCGGTTAGCGTTTTGGCAATATTCGGGTTGTTGCGGGACAGAACAGGTCGGGTCAGTCAATTCGCTTTCATGCTTGGACAGCAAGCTGAGCATTTCCGGGGTACGACGCACAACCCAAACAGGTTTGCCTTGCCATTCAATGACCTTCATCGTTCCGGGGGCGATGGCGCTGATGTCCACCTCAACCGGCGCACCAGCTGCCTTAGCTCGCTCGCTAGGCATAAAACTCAACACAAACGGCGTAGCTACACCTGCTGCTGCAACACCACCTGCAGCTGTGGTGGCGGCAAGCAATAGTCGCCGCTTACTGCGATCAACATTGTCAGTCATGACATTTATTCCCTTCTTATAAAGATAAAAACCCGTTGTTGCTACCCAGAGCAGGTGGGTTCTGGCCGAAAAAAAGCCAAGACACAAAGCCAATACACACATACCGAAATTTTTGGTGATAGCTGCTATCGGGACAGATAGCAGAACCTCCTTAAAAGCAAGCATCTTCCAGAAAGACTCACTTGCAACGAACTGCCAGCATATAACTTTGCAATTTTACCCAGTATCACAAACCGCTGCAAGAATGCAAACAACAAAACCTGTAAGTACCTAGCAAGTCTGCAGGTAGCGAAATAGCCTGAATATCGACTGATAAAACAACCAATAACTTGACTAAGCAGCAAGAAAATCAACCGAAGGTATAACTGTTAGAAACGATTATCCGACAACACGAAACAAAGGCACATTGACTAATATCAAGTAGCCTTCAATGTCATCTGCAAGTAGATTGGCATTGCTGTGACTGTGCCAAAAATTTCTTTGAAGAGGGCACCCCGCAAGCAGGGTTCCCCTATCCATCTAAACAGGGTTGTCCTGATCGAAGAAACGATGTTCCAAACCGAAGCGCGCGGACAAGTGCTCGCCCAGTGCCTGCACGCCGTAGCGTTCGGTGGCATGGTGTCCTGCTGCGATGAAGACAACGCCGGTTTCTTGTGCGACATGCACGTTCTGTTCTGAAATTTCGCCCGTTACAAAAGCATCCACGCCTAACGCAACCGCCTGTTCGAAATAGCTCTGCCCGCCGCCGCTGCACCATGCGATGCGGGCGATGTTGGGATTGGCATGGCCGATGACTTGCGGCGCACGCTGCAAGGTGTGCTGAATGTGTTGAGTGAGTTGTTGCAAGGTCTGCGCTTGCTCCAGTTCGCCATAACATGCAATGTCCTGATCGCCGAAGCGCCCTTGAGTGATGAAGCCAAGTCGCTCACCCAGCAAGGCGTTGTTGCCGAATTCCGGGTGGGCATCCAAGGGGAGGTGATAGGCCAACAGGCTAATGTCGTGATGCAATAAATGGGCGATACGTTTCTTCTTGATACCGATGATGGCGGCATCTTCGTTGCGCCAGAAATAGCCATGGTGAACGATGACAGCATCCGCGCCCCAGGCGGAGGCAGCTTCCAGCACGGCTTGCGAGGCGGTGACACCGGTAGCGATGCGACGTACCTCAGAGCGGCCTTCCACTTGCACCCCGTTCGGGCAGTAATCACGAAAACGGCTGACCGCAAGCTCGCTTTCGATATAATCGCGCAATTCGTTCAATCGCATCGTGTTCATCCCTGACAATTAGCGGTCCAAATCATATCATGCGCAAATTCTGGCTCTTGTTTGCCCAAGCCACCACGGTCGGTTTGGCATTGTTATTCGTTATCCATACGCTCAGGCCGTCACTGCTGCCGAATGCGGCGCGTAGCGGCGTGGTGACGCTGTATGAAAACAATACGAGCGGCAGCGGCAATTTGCCTAAAGTCGGATTCAGCCAGGCAGCGCAGAAAGTAATGCCGGCAGTAGTAAATGTCTTCACCAGCAACGTAGTCAAGACACCGGCAGCGCCCTACATGGACGACCCGCGTTTCCGTTTTTTCTTTGGCGATGAATTTGACAACAACGTCCCGCAGCAAAGCTCCAGCCTCGGTTCCGGCGTTATAGTCAGCCATGACGGCTACATTCTCACCAACCATCATGTGGTGGAGTCCGCCGACGAGATCGAGGTGGCACTCGCCGATGGACGCACGGCCAAAGGGCACATCGTCGGTTCCGATCCGGACACCGATCTTGCCGTTATCAAGGTGGATCTCGGCGACAATCTGCCCGCCATCACCTTTGGACAATCCGATCAGGCGCATGTTGGTGACATTGTGCTCGCCGTCGGCAACCCCTTCGGCGTTGGGCAGACGGTGACCATGGGTATCATCAGCGCTCTAAAACGCAATCATCTGGGTTTGAGCACTTTCGAGAATTTTATTCAGACCGATGCCGCTATCAATCCCGGAAATTCGGGCGGCGCTCTGGTCGATGTGGAAGGCAATCTGCTGGGCGTCAATAGTGCAATCTATTCGCCCAACGGCGGCTCGCTCGGCATCGGCTTTGCCATTCCGACCAGCACTGCCAAGAAGGTCATGGAACAGATCATCCAGAGCGGCTCGGTGACGCGCGGATGGGTGGGCATCGCAGTACAGGAACTCACACCGGAACTGGCTGAATCGTTCAAACTGAAAGACACGCAAGGTGTGCTGATCGCGGAAGTGGTGCGCGGCAGCCCGGCAGACAGGGCTGGCATCAAGGCTGGAGATATTCTCATCAGCATTGACGGTAAAACGCTGGCTGATTCGACAGCCATGCTGGAAACCATCTCGGCATTGCCGCCCGGTAAAGTCTCATTGCTTAAGCTGCTTCGCAATCAGTCCGAGATTGCCATACAAGTGAAGGTCGGCAAACGCCCGAGGCCGAAAGCGCAAGAATAAAATAGCGCATGCGTGTTGTAAATCGCCTATTAGCCAAGTCTGCGGTGCAGGTGCTCTGGCCTTTGCATCTATCTCGCGCTCATCGCGTGCAGCACGGGAACTGTCATTCAGGACATAAATTTCTTGATTGCCGAGTCTAACCAACTGGAGGCTTCTTTGTTTTCGTTTTCGTTGCCGGTGAATATTTTTACCGACTCAACAAAGTCTCGATCCTCTCCTTGGATATGAGTGTGTAGCCAGTTTTTCAGAAATTCCAAAAGTTCAGACGCAACGTTCTCTCCTTTGATAGAGCGCGCTCTGATTTCGGAAAGCTTCTTCATGAATATTTCATGAATCCTTCGATGAGCTTTCAGGTATGGATAACCGGATTTTTCCAACAAACTTTCTTCAAGTTCAAAATATGTCACCGTGTAGTGGAGCAGTCCCTCTATCACGTGATTTACCTTGTCCTTATCAAGAGATTGATTGGCATCATCCAGTTCGTTAATTAATTCTACAAACCGTTTTTGTTGAGTATCGAGGATCGAGATACCGGTCTCATATTCTTGAATCCATTCTATGTGTGCCATATTACCTCCTGTTTATATGTGCTTGTTGGTTCAAGCTGCAGTGTAACGATCAGCAGCCAACATCATGTGGAAGATACCTGAATTAGTGCCAATTATCCAACTCATATTGTCGCGTCAAATGGCATGAAATTGGAAATTTCTTTTCGAGTTGCGCAGCATTTACTAATTAGCGTGGCTCGATCCGCCACAGATGTTGCGATACCGAAAACCAAGCACCCATCCATCCCAAGTAGGCCGAAAATCCCAGCAGCGTCATACTGTCGCCGAGTGAGAGGCGTTGCAGGCTGAAGCTGCTGGCATAGAGTTGGGTAAGTGTACTGACCTGATAGTTAAGCAATTGCAGGCTACCTGCTACTAATAGCCAAGCGGCGATGCCGCCCAGTAGGCCTTGGATAAGGCCGAAATAGAGGAAAGGGCGGCGGATGAAAGCATCTGTCGCACCGATAAGTTTCGCAACTTCAATTTCTTCGCGGCGCGTAAGTATTTGCAAACGAATGGTATTAAAGGTGATGGCGATGAGGGCGAAACTCAATAACGTAGCGAGGATAGCTACCGCCATGCGTCCGAAATTCAGCAGAGCCTGCAACTTTTGTACCCAGGCTGAATCAAGTTGCACATGTTCGAGGTGTTGCCATGTTTTTAGTTCATCACGCAAAACTTCCAGTGAGGCAACGTTATTTTCTTTGGGATAGATGACAAACGCATCAGGCAATGGGTTTTGCGACAGGCCGTCAATCATGTCTGAAAGCCCCGTGGTTTGCTGTAACTTCTTCAAGGCAAGTTCGCGCGATACGAATTCGATGCGTTTGATTGCGGCGTGCTGCTTGAGTTTTTCACCAATACGTCCGATCTCGCTGTCACTTGTACCGGTAGTAAGGAACACGCTGATCTGCGGTGTGCCTGCGATTTGCGAACCAAGTGACTGTACGCTTTTCAACAACACATAACCGCCGACCGGCAGACTCAGTGCGATGCCGATGATGAGAATGTTAAGCAACGATGCGTTGGGCGTGAGCAACAGATGGCGCAGGGTGTGGTGCAACACGCGCAGGTGTTCAATGAGGAATCTCATACCAGCAACTCCCCTCTTTTCAGGTGCAGCGCGCGCGCCGGATACTGGCGCAAGATGCATTCGTCGTGGGTGGAAATGAGCAATGTCACGCCGACCTGATGGAACGATTTGAAGATGTTCATGATCTCGTTCGAATACTCGCTGTCGAGGTTGCCGGTAGGCTCGTCCGCCAGCAGCATGGTGGGACGATTCACTATGGCGCGCGCGATGCACAGCCGTTGCTGCTCGCCACCAGAGAGCGCAATGGGGTAAGCTTTTTCGCGGTCGAGCAAACCAACCTTGTCCAGTGCGGCGCGTACACGCTTGGCCGCCTCGCGATGATCGAAGCCGCAGATCTGCAACGGCAGCACCACATTGTCGAAAGCGTTGCGGTCGAACAGTAGTTTGTGATCCTGAAAGATCAACCCGATGTTGCGACGCAAATGAGGAATTGCAGCGGGCTTGATGGAGCGGATGTTCTGACCTTTGACCAGTACCGTGCCGCTGGTCGGGCGTTCAATAGCAGCGATGAGCTTGAGCAATGTGCTCTTGCCCGCACCGGAGTGTCCGGTGAGATACACCATGTCGCCCTCGGCCACGTCGAAGCTCAGGTTCTTCAGCGCTTCATGCCCGCCCGGATAACGTTTATAGACCTGATTGAACTTGATCATTGTTCGAGCCCAAGCAACGCCGCCACAAAATCCTCCGCCGCAAACGGTCGCAGATCATCCAGTCCTTCGCCCACGCCGATGAAGCGCACCGGAATCGGATGAGCCTTGGCGATGGCAGCGATGACACCGCCTTTGGCAGTGCCGTCGAGTTTGGTCAGCACCAGACCGGTCACGCCAAGCGCATCATCGAAGGCTTTGACTTGCGACAGCGCATTTTGTCCGGTGTTGGCATCCAACACTAGCAGTACTTCATGCGGTGCATCGGGCAAGGCTTTGGCGATAACGCGCTTTATTTTTTTAATCTCTTCCATCAGGTGCGCTTGCGTGGTCAGGCGACCGGCAGTATCCGCCAGCACTACATCAATGCTGCGCGCCTGGGCGGCTTGTACGGCGTCATAGATCACCGCAGCGGCATCGCCGCTTTGTTGCGCGATGACGGTGACATCGTTGCGCTTGCCCCATTCCATCAATTGTTCGCGCGCGGCGGCGCGGAAGGTGTCGCCTGCTGCCAGCAATACTGACTTGCCCTGAGTCTGAAAATATTTGGCCAGCTTGCCGATGGAAGTGGTTTTGCCTGCGCCGTTCACGCCGCACAGCATGATGACGAAGGGTTTGTGCGAGCTAACATCCAGCGGCTTGGTGAGAGGTTGCAACAGTTTGAGTAGTGCCTGCGCCAATGCATCTTTCAATTGACCGGCTTCGGTCAGGTGTTGTTCTTTCACGTGACGGCGCACATCGGCAAGCAGCGAACGCGTGGCATCCATGCCCACGTCGGCAGTTATGAGAATGGTCTCCAATTCTTCATAAAGCTCTTCATCGATCTTGCCGCCGGGAACCAGCAGGGCAGTGAGTTGTCCACCTGTGCGCGCCAAGCCGGATTTCAGGCGGGCTATCCAGCTTGTGTCGGGAGCATTGGTTGGGGTTGAATTCTTTTTCAGGAAACTGAACATGTAGGTGCGAAATATCTGCCGGGAAATGTTTTAAGGAATGTCGGATAATGCGCGCGCATTTTAACGTTTTGGGATGATCCAGATGAGATTTTATTCGCTGTTGTTGTGCTTGTTAGCTATCGGCGTAGCGCAAGCCGATGTGTTCGAGAAAGATCTATCCAACGGTTTGAAAGTCATCGTGAAGGAAGATCACCGTGCGCCCACCGTGGTGCAACAAATCTGGTATCACGTTGGCAGTATGGACGAAAAAACCGGAACGACCGGAGTGGCACATTTGCTGGAACACATGATGTTCAAAGGCACAAAGTCGGTGCCTGCAGGAGAGTTCTCGCGCCGCATCGCAGCGGCAGGCGGGCGCGAGAACGCCTTCACCAGTTACGACTACACTGCCTATTTTCAGCAATTGCACAAATCCAAACTGCCACTGGCGATGAAGCTGGAAGCTGACCGCATGCACAATCTGGATATCAGCGATAAGGAATACAACAAAGAAATCAAGGTGGTGATGGAAGAACGTCGCTGGCGAACGGACGACGAGGCGCACTCGCTCATGGACGAGCGCCTGATGGCAACGGCATTTCAGGAACACCCATACCATAACCCGGTGATCGGCTGGATGAATGACCTGGTAAACATGACCCCCGCCGATGCACGGGATTGGTACAAAGCCTGGTATGCACCCAACAATGCGACACTGGTGATCGCTGGCGATGTCAATGCAAAAGAAGTCTTTGCGCTGGCGCAGCGCTATTACGGCGGCATTCCCGCAGTCAAGTTGCCGCAACGTAAAACGCTTGACGAGCAACCGCAACTGGGCATCCAGCGCATCGTGGTCAAAGCGCCCGCCGAATTGCCTTACCTCATCATGGCCTACCATGCGCCGAGATTGCGCGATGTGGAAAAAGACTGGAAGCCCTACGCATTATCCGTACTGTCTGGCGTACTGGACGGAAACGAATCGGCGAGGCTGAACAAATCCCTGGTACGCGAACAACAGGTGGCGATGGACGTGGGCGCCGGTTATGACAGCACCTCGCGCGGGCCGTCAATGTTTACCGTGGAAGGCACGCCAGCTCCCGGTAAAACGGTGGCCGAGTTGGAAGCAGCTATCCGTCAGCAACTACAGCTCTTGGTGCGCAACGGGGTGAGCGAGGAAGAGCTGAAACGGGTGCGAGCACAAGTCACCGCAGCCGAAGTTTATAAACTTGATTCGGTGTTCTTTCAGGCGATGCAGATCGGGCAAATGGAAAGCATCGGTCTGACCTATCAGGACATTCCGCTAATGCTGAAAAAATTGCAAGCCGTCACCGCGCAACAAGTGCAGGACGTGGCGCGCGAGATATTACAGGACGATCAATTGACGGTGGCGATACTCGATCCGCAACCGCTTGCCGAAAAGAACAAGCATGCAAAAGGAGATGCAACTCATGTGCACTAAGCTGATTTCTATTATGGCGCTGTGCTGCATTGCAGGCAGCGCTTTTGCCTCGCCGCATATCCAGCATTGGCAAGCCGCCAGCGGAGCGCAAGTGTATTTTGTGGAAGACCATGATCTACCGATGCTGGATGTGGCGGTGAATTTCGCCGCAGGGGCCGGATACGATGTCGCTGACAAAACAGGAGTGGCCGGGCTGACGCAAGGCTTGCTGGATTCTGGATCTCAGGGTTTGAACGAGGATGACATCGCGCGCAAGATGGCCGACATCGGCGCGCAGATGGGCGGCAGCTTTGATGCGGATCGTGCTGCAATCACGTTACGTACCTTGAGCAGCGCAGCAGAGCGCGATGTCGCGCTTGGTATTATGGCGAGCGTGTTGCAGCAACCGCTGTTTCCGGAAGCCGTCTTGGCACGAGAAAAAAACAGCATGATTGCCAGTCTAAAAGAATCGGCAACCAAACCCGAATATTTGGCCGAAAAGGCTTTCAACAAAGCGGTATTTGGCACGCATCCCTACGGCTGGCGAATTAAAGTGGAAGATGTGGAAAAAATCCAGCGCGCCGATCTGGTGAATTTCTATAGCGCACATTATGGCGCGAAAAATATAGTGGTTGCGTTGATGGGCGATGTGACGCGGCCGCAGGCGGAAGCCATTGCGCAGCAATTGACTGCCAGTCTACCGCCCGGCGGTGCATCGGCGTTGCTGCCTCCGGTGAACAGCAAGATCGTCGCTAGCGAACAACGCATCGCGCATCCCGCCAGCCAGAGCCACATTTTGATCGGCGCGCCGGGCATCGCACGCAATGACCCGGATTACATCCCGCTGTATGTTGGTAATTACATTCTGGGTGGTGGCGGTTTCGTATCTCGCCTGATGAATGAAGTGCGCGAAAAGCGCGGCATGGCTTATAGCGTCTACAGCTATTTCATGCCGATGCAACAGCTGGGCGCGTTCGAGATCGGCTTGCAGACCAAAAAGGAACAGGCGGATGAATCGCTGCGCTTGGTGCGCGAAACATTGCGCACCTTTGTGGATAAGGGTGTAACTGAGCAAGAGTTGCGAGCGGCCAAACAAAACATTATTGGCGGTTTCCCGCTGCGCATCGATAGCAACAAAAAGATACTGGATTACCTGAGCATGATTGGTTTCTACGGATTGCCGCTGACTTATCTGGATGACTTCCCCAAAAAGGTGGACAAGGTCACCGTCAAGCAGATAAACGACGCATTCAAACGCCGTGTCAATCCGGATGCCATGGCGACAGTGATCGTCGGTGCGCCGGAAGAAACAACAGGGGCAACGAAATAAACAAAGTTCGCATCATCGGCGGTACGCACCGCAGCCGCTTCATCGAATTTCCCGATGCTGATGGCTTGCGCCCCACGCCGGATCGCGTGCGCGAAACTCTGTTCAATTGGCTGGGGCAAACACTGTACGGCAAGCGCTGCCTGGATTTGTTTGCGGGTAGCGGCGCGCTCGGATTCGAGGCCGCTTCGCGCGGTGCAGAGCAGGTGCTGCTGGTGGAAAATAACCGCGCTGTTTATCAGGCTTTGCAGGTCAATCTTAAAAAAATGGCGATGAGCAATGTAGCCTTGCGTTGCGATGATGGGCTAAAATTCGCGGCGCAAGCAGGCGCGAATTTCGATGTCATCTTTCTCGACCCCCCGTTTCAAAGCGACTTCCTGCCGCAGCTATTGCCAAAACTGGCGGACAAACTGACTGCGGAAGGTGTTATATATTTGGAGAGCGGCAAGTTGTTTGAAGTTGGTGCGGAATGGAACGTATTGAAACAGGGCAGGGCCGGTGCAGTGCACTACCAACTCATTAAACGTGAACAAGCATGATTAGAGTCATCTATCCCGGCACTTTCGATCCCATCACGCGCGGGCATGAAGATGTGGTGCGCCGCGCGGCAGGATTGTTCGACGAAATCGTGGTCGCAGTGGCGGCCAGCCGCTCCGTCACCATGTTCAGCCTGGATGAACGGGTCGCGATGGCGCAAGAAGCCTTCGCCGGATATGCCAATGTCAAAGTTGAAGGCTTTGACGAACTATTGATGAGCTATGTGCGCAGACAAAATGCGCGCGTCGTATTGCGCGGCTTGCGTGCCGTTTCGGATTTCGAATACGAATTCCAGATGGCGGGCATGAACCGCAGCCTGCATCCTGATGTCGAAACTGTGTTTCTTACGCCTGCCGAGCAATACACTTTCATCTCGGCCAGCATGGTGCGCGAGATCGCCCGCTTCGGCGGCGACGTGAGCAAGTTTGTATCGCCCTCAGTGGTGACCAAATTGAAAGAAAAATATCAACGCTAAGGAGAGAATAAAATGTCACTAATCATCACTGATGAATGTATCAACTGCGATGTCTGCGAACCGGAATGCCCCAACGGCGCCATCTCGCAAGGCGAAGAAATTTACATCATCGACCCGGCCAAATGCACCGAATGCGTGGGTCACTACGACACCCCGCAATGCGTGGAAGTCTGCCCCGTCGATTGCATCCCGCACGACCCGAACCACGTGGAAAGCAAAGAACAGTTGCAAGCCAAATACGAAAAACTGATGGCTGCCAAAGGCTGAAGAAGCAAGGCCGGCACATCCACAACCCGCCCGACAAGGCGGGTTTTTTTATGCCTGGCATAACGACAATGACAGAACAAACAGAACAAGCCAGAAAGCCAATATGTATTTCCCCGTATTCCTTTAGTTACAGAGCTGCAGTAGTTTTATACTGTACAGATATTTTCTACTAGTTAGGTCAAGCAGTTAGGTGATAAACTTGCGGCAATTGTTCAAGAAGAAAGCAGCATTACTGGAATATCGGGGAAGTTACTGTCACGCGATTGGGCGTGATCTAAATCAATTTGAACCTGACCCTTTGTTTAATATTCAAGGAGCAGAACAATGACTCACGAGAACAACCAACACGAAATTCAACAGCGTCAACTGCGCCCAGCCAAAACACAGAAGAGCCCCGGGTTGTGGACAGATATCGGCGAAGCGCAAATCATAGAAACTATTTTCGGTAGAGCAAAGGTTCGCGTCATCCACCAACACAGCAAAACACGCAACGCTTCGTTGCTGACGGCGATGCTGCTATTGGTGATGTCAGCCGCAGCTTGGCAGGAATTGACCGCGCCGCACCGAACCGAGCCGCAGCAGAGTGTGGAACTTGCATCCGTATTAAGCGCAAAGCAGCAGGTGAGTGATGCGGCTTTTCAGCCTGAAGATCACCCGCACGCCACTCCTTATGCAGTGATGAGCTCGCCGGGCATCTCGTTACCAGCCAAAATCAACAGCCCAACTTCCATCCAGAAGAACGCGCTAAATCAACCCCAGATTTTGAAGGGCACCGTGCAAATGGAGGCAAAGCCGGTAATGCTTAATCCGCTGATGCCAGGCAAACCGCAGATAGAGCCACTGGCTCCACAAAACGCATTGAAGAGCCAAACGAACAACCAGTTGCCCGCTAAACCGTTACCACCGAACCAATCAGTAGTAATCAATGTAGAATTACCTGCCGCGCAGCACTCGGCAAACAGTAAGGAGAGCGTTTCCCCGCTCGTCAATCCTTTGCTCAAGGCAGCTGTAACTGAATGAAATATTGAATCAATAGTTTTTTTGCAGTCAAAACTATTTTTTACTCGATTGGTACTGGTCGGCATAAGGGTGGCTCTTAATGGTTTATTCGAGTTAACTTTTCTCATAGCCATGAAAAAACTTTGGCGATCTTGGAATATCCCTGACCAACCCAATATTGTTTGTAAATAGATTGGATGAATTTTCGCTTCATGGCCTAGTGACCAAAAGCAGGATGACAGCACACTGCATGTGTTGTCGCAATGTGATTGGAGATGGCTGGCGAAGCGATACTTCAGTTCAATCAATATCCCAAGCAGGAGGTTCTATGTCAAACGAAGACTTCGATGCGAGAGAGAAATTTATTTACACGCTGGAATGGTTGCTGGCAGTTACAAAGCGTTACTCCGGTGGTCTGCAATTTGGTCTGGCTCATATCGATTATGATTCGCCAAAAATCCTGGCTGAGACTTACGGGGCTCAACAAACAGCGCATAAGCTGAACGAGGTTTTGCACATTTTGCGCAAATCTTTTCGCAAGACGGACTTGTTGGCGCGCGTTAGTGCTGACTTCTGGATTCTGGTGCCATTTGCTCCTGACGAGGAAACGCTGGTCGATAGAATTAAATACCTCATTGAAGCTGCGTCGGTAAGTGGCCTTCAGATTGTTGAGCACGACATTTCTATTTTCGTGTTGCCTAACGCTGCGGCTGGACTGGACGCAAACGTCACGGCTCTGGAGTTTCTTGCCTACCTCAAGAAAAATCATATTGCCTTGGCGAAACGTGAACTCTTGTTGCCGGCCAAGGAATAGCCGCGCCGTATTGCGCTGGAAGCCTTAATTCACGAGAATAAGCATCATGGAAGATATAACATTAAAACTTCATGCCTATCCCGGTGCCGCCAAACGCGATGTCGTGCAAGACAATCGTGTTGAAGAAAAAAATACAACTCAGGATATGGCAATAAAAGCTGCCCAGCTTGAAGAGGAGAAGAGCAGATCGCTCGAACATTTGAAGACGATCGTGCAGCTACGCGAAAGCCTCAAGCAGGAAAAGGCAAAAACGGCAGAGCTGGAAGCCAAATTAAACAAACTGGATGTGCTGGAAGAGAATCAGCGCGGTCAAAAAAATGTCCAGCTTGAAGAAGCGCGAAAACAGTCCCTGGAATTTATGCGGACGATCGAGCAGCTCAGGGAAACCATCAAACAGGATCAGGCAAAAATATCTGCGATAGAAAACAAGTCGGCCGAGCTGGAAGCTAAAACAAAAGAACTCGCTGTCGAGTTGGAAGCTAAAACAAAAGCACTCGCCGTGCTGGAAGCCAAAACAAAAGAACTCTCCGTGTTGGAAGCTAAAGCAAAAGAACACGCCGTGCTGGAAGCGAAGTTAAAAGACTTGTCTGGAGTGCTCAACAAAATTTCAAGTATCGCCGCCACGGGCAAGATAGTCGGCGACGACTGATTCGCGTGGGCACTTGAGCTCACTTGGTATAGCCAATCGAGTCTGAGATTCCCGAGGCGGAAACCGTGGTACATCTCCAACTATCCGCCATCTTTCTATGTGGCGGCACAGGCAAACACGAAACCGCTCCTGTTGACCTAATCCTTGTACAAGCCAGTAAATACGGCTATCTCCAGCTTGTGCATGTTGTAGATCGCCTATTGACAGGCGTTTCCATGAGGTATGGTAGTGTAAACTAATGCGAGCCTGGCCCCTTTAGTTCATGGAGATCGCCGAAACAAAATCCACAATGTGCTGCATCAAAGAAACAAGGTGTAGAACTTCAACACGACTACACCATCTTATGCCGTAATTTTGAACATGCTACACCTGCCGGAATGCTCCTGTTGGCAGTGATATTGATGGGTTCTGTTCCACAATGAACGTATGTTCGCCAGCGGACAGAACGATTCCTAGTCATTCACTACTCTTCGAAATATGAATAACAGCATGCACAAAATCAGCAACAGAATTGTTGAAGCGAAAGGTGATGGAGATGAGTGAAAAGACAGATGTCCGGGCAAAGGATTTCCCCATAGTCTGTGTCGGCGGATCGGCGGGTGGCCTTGATGCCTATATTCGCCTATTGCAAAATCTACCGGCTGATATGGGAGTGGCTATCGTCATCGTCAACCACATCACAGAAATGCCTACCCACCTGCATGAAGTGCTTCCTCGCTTCACAACCATGCCGGTAACGCTCATCACGGAAAGATTGGAAATCGAACCGAACTGCGTATTCATCATCCCCGAAAATCGCGACCTGCACGTCCTCGATGGCGAGTTCCTGCTCAAGCCGATATCAAAGCCACGCGGCTGGCCTGATGTCATTACTGTTTTTTTGCGCTCGCTCACTCATTACTGGGACGGCAAACTGGTTGCCGTGATCGTCTCCGGCTACGATGGCGATGGCGCAGCGGCAATGTGCGGCATCCAACAAGTTGGCGGCATCACCATCGCGCAAAAACTCAGTACCGCAAAACAGCCAGACATGCCTGCAAGCGCAATCGAAAGCGGCTGCATTGACTTCATCCTGTCGCCGGAAGATATTGCCAAAGAGATCATACGAATTGCACGGGTTGAAGCCTGAGTGATCAGCTCTTGCGGGCAAGCCAGTGGCCTGTAGATTGCCTATTGACGGGCATCTTCACTGGGGTTATTTGTGAAAACTAATGCGAACCTGACCCTTTTAGCTACTTGAATACATGCGGATGATCGAGCAGCTCAGGGAAACCATCAAACAGGATCATGCAAAAAAATCTGCGATAGAAAACAAGTCGTCCGAGTTGGAAGCTAAAACAAAAGAACTCGCCGTGCTGGAAGCGAAGATAAAAGACTTGTCTGGAGCGCTCAACAGGATTTCAAATATCGCCGCTGCGGGCAAGATAGTCGGCGACGACTGATCCGCGTGGGTGCGCGCAGCTTGCTTTCATTAGGAAGAAGCCCGCGAGAGCGGGCTTCTTTTTTTCGCAAAGTATTTCGATGCTGACCCTTTAATTCGCGTGCAAGCCAGTAAATACGGCTATCTCCAGCTTGTGCATATTGTAGATCGCCTATTGACGGGCGTTTCCATGAGGTATGGTTGTGGAAACTAATGTGAACCAGACCCTTTTAGCTGGTTCTGCGAAGTTGACTCCTTTAGCTGGCGCCATCACGTTTTTCGATGGCCTTTCTTGCGCCCTCAGGGAGTTTGTCGTACAAAGATTGAATATGTTTCGGTCTAGATATTCTTTCCTCAACAATGAGATTCATCATGACAAACAAATTGTGAGCAATTTCTGGAGTGTCGTTTATTTCGATTTCACCAGGATGAACTGCGTTGTTTCCTACGACACGACAGAAATCAAGGGCCTGTTGTACTAAAACTGGTAATCCCTTCTTAACAAGCTCTCCAATATCATCATTAATATTTCTCCCTTTCTCCCCAAGGACAGTCATTAATTTTTGGAGAGCGAGTCGTAACAAAGCTGATGCTGCCCTAGGCGATATTGCAACAATATCTCTTGCTTCATCATAGTCTGCAAGACACTCTTGTGGCATATCAACATGCGGTGGTGGGACGGGAGCAGATGAGGGAACTATCATCTGTTTCTTGTACCAATAAGACCATTTATGACAATGTCCACAAACGCAGAAATCCCAATCATCTGCCACCGTAAAGCCACCATGTCCAGAGCTATAATAAAAATTATGCCACGATTGAGTAGCATAAACGGCACACTGAATGCAGTGGAACTGATGACTCTTATACACTGGCGGATAGTACTTCTGCATATAGTGTCCCCTTAAGTATTTGTGACTGTGTTTGTCGGGCTATCAGACGTTTTTTTCCTTACATCAGCTTCTTCAACTTATAAATCTTCTCCAACGCTTCCTTCGGACTCAACTCATCCGGCTGCAATTCACGCAGCGCCTGCAATAGCGGATGCTCTTCCGGTTCTTTCTCAATCACCACTGGTCGCTGGTCGAACAGATCGCCCTGCGGATTCTGTGCGGCGCTGTTCTGTTCGAGTTTGAGCAGTTGTTTTTTGGCAGTGCGGATGACGTCGTTGGGTACGCCCGCCAACGCGGCGACTTGCAGGCCGTAGCTTTGGCTGGCGGCGCCTTCGTTGACGCTGTGCAGGAACACGATGCTGTGCTGGTGTTCGATGGCGGCGAGGTGGACGTTGGCGAGCTGGGTGAATTCTTCGGCCAGCCGCGTGAGTTCGAAATAGTGGGTGGCGAACAGCGTGTAGCTGCGGTTCTTTTCCAGCAGGTGGCGCGCGATGGCGTAGGCGAGGGCGAGGCCGTCGAAGGTGCTGGTGCCGCGCCCGATCTCGTCCACCAGCACCAGACTTTTTTCGGTGGCGTTGTGCAGGATGTTGGCGGCCTCGGTCATCTCGACCATGAAGGTGGAACGTCCGCTGGCGAGGTCGTCCGATGCGCCGATGCGCGTGAAGATCTGGTCGATTTCGCCCAGCACCGCCGCTTGTGTGGGGACGAAGCAGCCGACATGCGCGAGCAGCGCGATGATGGCGACCTGGCGCATGTAGGTGGATTTACCGCCCATGTTGGGGCCGGTGATGAGCAGTGTGCGGCGCGCGTCGTTGAGCGCGGTGTCGTTCGGCGTGAACTGATCGACTTGCGCTTCCACTACCGGATGCCGACCTTTGATGATATTGATCTGCGCATCGTCGGCGAATTGCGGCGCGCTGAAATTCAGCGTGGTGGCACGTTCGGCGAAGGTGGCGAGCACGTCCAGTTCGGCGATGGCGGCGGCGATGTTTTGCAGTTGCGGGATGAACGGCGCGAGCTGGTCGAGCAATTGTTCGTACAGAAATTTCTCGCGTGCCAGTGCGCGCTCGTTGGCGGAGAGCGCCTTGTCCTCGAAGGTTTTCAGTTCCGGCGTGATGTAGCGCTCGGCATTCTTCAGCGTCTGGCGGCGGCGGTAATCGTCCGGCACGTTGACGGATTGCGCTGCGCTCACTTCGATGTAGAAACCATGCACGCGGTTGTATTCCACTTTCAGTGTGGTGATGCCGGTGCGCTGGCGCTCGCGGGTTTCCAATGCCAGCAGGAAATCGCCGCAGTTGGTTTGGATGCCGCGCAACTCATCTAACTCTGCATCGAAGCCGTCGGCGATTACGCTGCCTTCGCGCAGCACTGAAGAGGGTTCGGGTTTGAGGGTTTTTTGCAGCAACTCTACTAACTTAATTCCCGTTCGCCCTGAGCTTGTCGAAGGGTGAACGGGCGCGCCGGTCTGCACGTCGCTGCGCGACGATCCTTCGACAGGTTCAGGACGAACGGGCTGGTGAGGTTCAAGAGAGTCAATTGTCTGGAGTGCATCGGCCAGTTGCTGGATGAGCGGCGCATCGCATTGCGCCAACGAGGCATGCAGTTGCGGCAAAGTGAGCAGCGTGTCGCGCAAGCCGGAAAGGTCGCGCGGCCTGGCACTGCGCAGGGCGATGCGGGCGGTGATACGCTCTACATCGACGCAGGGTTTCAGGTGATCGTGCACGTCTTTGTATAGCTCCCTCTCCCGCAGGCGGGAGAGGGTTGGGGTGAGGGTCTGTGAGGTGAGCGCTTTGTTGTGCAACCCCTCACCCCCAGCCCCTCTCCCGCCTGCGGGAGAGGGAAGTAGTTTGGAGACCGCATCCAGCCTTGCACTCAATACATTTCGATCCCGCAACGGATGATGCAACCAGTTCGCCAGCAAGCGGCTGCCCATGTTGGTGGCGCAAGTGTCGAGCAGCGAGAGCAGCGTCGGCGCGGGTTCGCCGCGCAGGGTTTGGGTGATCTCTAGGTTGCGCCGCGTGCTGGCATCCATGCGCACATAGCGATCCGCGCTGTACACCTGCACGCTGCGGATGTGGCTGATGGCTTGGCCTTGGGTGAGTTTGGCGTAGCCGAGTAATGCGCCTGCGGCTTCCAAGCCGACGCTGAAATTGTCGCAGCCGAATCCGGCGAGATCGAGGGTGGCGAACTGCTGGCATAGCGCGCGGCGCGCGCTTTCCACATCGAAATGCCAATCGGGCAATGCCCGAAGAGCCGCATGAATACTGGCTTGCGGGGCAGTGCTTTCGGCGTGCAGAATCTCGGAAGGTTGCAGTCGTTCCAGTTCGGCAGGCAGATTTTCGGTGGTGGTTTCGCAGATGACGAATTGGCCGGAGGCCAGGTTCAACCAAGCCAAACCAACTCCTCCCGAACTGCCCTTGGCCGGGGAGGCGATGGCGAGCAACAGGTTGTCGCGCTTCTCTTCCAGCAATGCGGAATCGGTGACGGTGCCCGGCGTGACGATGCGCATCACTTTGCGTTCGACAGGGCCTTTGCTGGTGGCGGGGTCGCCGATCTGTTCGCAGATGGCGATGGATTCGCCCATCTTCACCAGGCGCGCCAGATATTGCTCTGCCGCGTGATACGGCACACCCGCCATCTTGATCGGGTTGCCGTTGGATGCGCCGCGCTGGGTGAGCGTGATGTCGAGCAGCTTGGCGGCGCGAACCGCGTCGTCATGGAACAGTTCGTAGAAATCGCCCATGCGGTAGAACAGCAGCATATCGGGATGCTGCGCTTTGATGGCCAGATACTGCTGCATCATGGGCGTGTGGTTAGCTTGTTGGGCCACTCCGTTGTTGGATGCGTCGGCAGACATTGCTTGCTATCAGCCTATTAGCCCCGGAGTCAGATGTGGCGAAATGATATGCAACAGTTGCTGGTGGATGTCGGGGTTACCCGCGCAGATGTGGCCGCTCTTAAGGAACGTGTCCGTGCCGTGCAGGTCGCTGACCATGCCGCCTGCCTCGGTGATGAGCAAGGCTCCTGCCGCGATGTCCCATGGCTTGAGTCCGGTCTCGAAGAACGCATCGTAACGGCCTGCGGCAGTCCAGGCGAGGTCGAGCGAGGCGGCGCCGGGGCGGCGTATGCCTGCGCTTTTTTGCATGACATCGCGCACGATGTCCATGTAGGGTTCAAGGTGATCGAAATTGCTATAGGGGAATCCGGTGCCGATCAGGCTGTCGGCCATTTCCTTGCGCTTGCTCACGCGCAGGCGCTTGTCGTTGAGATAGGCGCCGCGTCCGCGCGTGGCGGTGAACAGGTCGTTACTGGTCGGGTCGTACACCACGGCCTGGGTCAGGATGCCGTTGTGTTGCAGGCCGATGGACACGGCGTATTGCGGCACGCCATGCAGAAAGTTGGTGGTGCCGTCTAGCGGGTCGATGATCCACACGTATTCCGACTCGCCTTGGGCGCCGCTCTCTTCTGCTAGAATCGCATGGTCGGGATAGGCCTGCTTCAGGGCTTCGATGATGATGCGCTCGGCGGCGCGATCCACTTCGCTGACGTAATCCGCGTGGGATTTTTTGGTCACGGTGAGGTGGTCGAGGTTGTCGGCGGCACGGTGAATCAGATTGCCGGCGCGACGCGCGGCCTTCACCGCGATGTTGAGCATGGGGTGCATATCAGTACGACCTTTTTAATGAGCTGGGGAAATCCGGCGTGCATTTTAGTTGGTATTGCGTTTTGAATAAACCAAATCCTTTCGAACATATTCGGGTAGTCCTTAGTCACACCACCCATCCGGGCAACATCGGCGCGGCGGCGCGGGCGATGAAGACCATGGGCTTGCGCCATCTTTATCTCATCAATCCGCGCTATTTCCCAGATGCGCAGGCCACGGCGATGGCGGCGGGGGCGGACGATGTTTTGTCCAATGCGGTGGTGTGCAGCTCCATCGACGAGGCGCTGCGCGATGTGGTGTTTACCGTGGCGATGACGGCGCGGCTGCGCGACATATCCATTGCGGTGAAGACACCACGCGAGGCGATGCCCGAGGTGTTGCAGCAAGCGGCTACGCAGCCTGTGGCCTTGCTGTTCGGCACCGAGATGTCGGGCCTGACCAACGAGGAAATGGGCAAGGCGCAACTGGGTGTGAACATTCCGTCGCATCCCGATTTCTCCTCGCTCAACATTGCGGCATCGGTGCAGGTGATCGCTTACGAACTGAGTGTGGCGGCGGCTTCATTCACGCGGGTAGCCGCAGAAACTCAGCCTGCCTCGCACGAACGACTGGAGGGCTTGTACGCGCATCTGGAAAAGACGCTGTTCGAGATCGGCTTTTTCAACACGCAAAATCCGGCGCGGCTGATGCAGCGCTTGCGCCGTTTGTACTCGCGCACGCGGCTGGAGGATGAGGAGGTCAATATCCTGCGCGGTATCCTGACTGTGACAACCGGTTACAATGCGCGCCTCAAAAAACGTTATCTGGAAGAACACCCGGATGTTCAACAACATTAGAGAAGACATTGCCAGCGTATTTGCCCGCGACCCGGCGGCGCGCACCACGTTCGAGGTGCTGACCTGCTACCCCGGTTTGCACGCGCGTATCCTGCACCGTCTGTCAAATACGCTGTGGCACGCTAACTTTAAATGGCTGGCGCGATTTACTTCGCATTTTGCGCGCTGGATCACCGGCATCGAGATTCATCCTGGCGCGACGATTGGTAAAAGATTTTTCATTGACCACGGCATGGGTGTGGTGATCGGCGAAACTGCCGAGATCGGCGACGACGTGACCATGTATCACGGTGTGACCTTGGGCGGTACTTCGTGGCGCGAAGGCAAGCGCCACCCGACTTTGGGCAACGGCGTAGTGGTTGGCGCGGGTGCGAAAGTGTTGGGGCCAATTCATATTGGCGACGGTGCGAAGATTGGTTCCAACGCGGTGGTGGTGAAGGATGTTCCGGCGGGTGCGACAGCAGCGGGTATCCCGGCGCGTATCCTCGATGAAGAGAAGAAAACCGCCCCCATTTTCAATGCTTACGGTATCGGCAACGACAAGGATGATCCGCTCTCCAAGGCCATCCACGGCCTGTTGGGGCATAGCGTTACTGTTGATCAGCGCATCAATTTTATCTTGCAACAATTGGAGAAGATGGGCGTGCCGGTAGAAGAGGAACGTGCCACTGCCGACAAGTTCGACCCGAATCATTTGAATAAGATTGTTGATTAAAAGAATCAAGTATTCTATTATCTCCATAGCGATAGTGTTATTTAAGGGTGTGGCAGATGTTTACGGTTACGCCGGTCTGAATTTATTGGAGAAATATTATGAGACTTACAACTAAGGGACGGTTTGCGGTGACTGCGATGGTCGATCTGGCGATGCGCGGTGGAAAAGGTCCGGTGACGCTGGCGGGTATTAGCGAGCGTCAGAAGATTTCGTTGTCATATCTGGAACAGTTGTTCGGCAAGTTGCGCAGGAGCAATGTGGTGGCAAGTGTGCGTGGTCCGGGCGGCGGTTATTGTTTGGCGCGTCCAGCGAACAAAATATCGGTGGTCGAAATCATTTCCGCAGTGGATGAGCCGCTGGATGTCACCAATTGCAGCAGTAAGGGCGATTGCCAGGATGGCAAGCCGTGCATGACGCATCAACTGTGGTACGGTCTGAACGTGGTGATCTATGAGCATCTGAGCAAGATCAATTTGCAGCAACTGGTGGACGGTCAAAGCAATGCCGAGAAAAACAACGTCGAGTTGAGTTCCGCGATGCTGAAAAATATGCACCACTCCCTCCAGCAAGCTACGGTCTGATTCTCGAGAGTTTATATGGCACTCCATCTTCCTATTTATCTGGATTACTCGGCGACCACTCCGGTTGATCCGCGCGTGGCCGAGATGATGATTCCCTATCTCACCGAAAAATTCGGCAATCCCGCCTCGCGTTCGCATTCATTTGGCTGGACTGCAGATGAGGCGGTGGAACGCGCTCGAGAGCAAGTGGCGGCGCTGGTGAATGCCGACCCGAAAGAGATCGTGTGGACATCCGGCGCAACTGAATCCAACAATCTGGCGTTGAAGGGCGCGGCGCATTTTTATGCCGACAAAGGTAAGCACATCATCACCGTGCAAACCGAACACAAAGCCATTCTCGACACCGTGCGTGAATTGGAACGTCAGGGTTTCTCTGCGACTTACCTCGATCCCGAGCCGAATGGTTTGATCGATCTTGAAAAACTCAAAGCCGCCTTGCGTCCCGACACCACCATCGTTTCGGTGATGCTGGTGAACAACGAGATTGGAGTGATTCAGGACATAGCGGCTATCGGCGAAATCTGCCGTGCCAAAGGCATCCTGTTCCATGTAGATGCGGCGCAGGCCACCGGCAAGGTAGTGATCGACCTGCAAAAGCTCAAAGTTGACCTGATGTCGTTCTCCGCGCACAAAACCTACGGCCCGAAAGGCATTGGCGCGCTGTACGTGCGGCGCAAACCGCGTGTGCGTCTGGAAGCGCAGATGCACGGTGGCGGCCATGAGCGCGGCTTCCGCTCCGGCACCCTGCCAACACATCAGATCGTCGGCATGGGCGAAGCGTTCCGCATCGCCAAGGAAGAAATGGCTACCGAGAACGAACGCATCCGCATGTTGCGCGACCGTCTGTGGGCGGGGCTGTCGAACATGGAAGAGGTGTATCTGAATGGCGACCTGGAACATCGTGTGCCGCACAACCTGAACGTGAGCTTCAACTTCGTCGAAGGCGAATCGTTGATCATGGCGGTGAAAGACATCGCGGTATCCAGCGGCTCGGCCTGCACCTCGGCCAGTCTGGAGCCATCCTACGTGTTGCGCGCTTTGGGACGCAACGACGAATTGGCACACAGCTCGATTCGTTTTACCATTGGACGTTTCACAACCATTGAAGAAGTGGATTACGCAGTGAAACTATTGCATGAAAAAATTGCCAAATTGCGCGAGCTCTCTCCTTTATGGGATATGTTCAAAGAGGGGGTGGATTTGAATAGCGTGCAGTGGGCAGCCCACTAAGGAGAACATCATGGCTTATAGCGAAAAAGTTTTGGATCATTACGAGAATCCGCGCAACGTCGGGGCGCTGGACAAGAACGATGCATTTGTTGGCACCGGCATGGTCGGTGCACCTGCTTGCGGTGACGTGATGAAGTTGCAGATCAAGGTGGGCAAGGACGGCATCATCGAAGATGCCAAGTTCAAGACCTACGGCTGCGGTTCCGCGATAGCGTCCAGTTCGCTCGTTACCGAATGGGTAAAGGGTAAGACGGTGGATCAGGCGCTGGCGATCAAGAACACGCATATCGCCGAAGAACTGGCCTTGCCTCCGGTGAAGATTCACTGTTCCATCCTGGCGGAAGATGCCATTAAGGCGGCAGTTGCGGATTACAAGGCGAAGAGCGGGGCGATGGTGGAGACCGCCGCCTGCAACGGAAATAAATAGGAGGAAGGCGTGTCGATCTCATTGACTGAAAATGCGGCGAAACATGTGCGAAATTTTTTGGCTAAACGCGGCAAAGGTGTAGGGCTGCGTGTTGGTGTGCGCACCAGTGGTTGTTCCGGCATGGCGTACAAACTGGAATTCGCCGATGCCGTGGATTGCGAGGATTTGCAATTCACCAGCAACGGTGTGGTGGTGCTGGTCGATCAGCAGAGCCTGCCCTACATTGACGGCATGGAACTGGATTACACGCGCGAGGGTTTAAACGAAGGTTTCAAGTTCAATAATCCGAACGTGAAAGATTCCTGCGGCTGCGGCGAAAGCTTCAAGGTTTGAAAAAACCATTAGCCATGGAAGAACACCGATGACCACTGATAAAACATCCGTGAAATTTCGTGTTCATCTGTGGCTAAATTGTTTTACCTTATGATAAGAATCTATTGATGCAACCCATCAGCTTTGATCTTCAGCAGGATTTCTTCTCCCTCTTTTCGCTTCCTCATCGTTTCCAATTCGATATCACCTTGCTTGAGCAGAATTACCGCTCATTGCAAGCGCAAGTCCATCCCGATAAATTCGTGCACCTCTCCGAGGCTGAACGCCGACTATCCATGCAATGGGCGACGCACGTTAACGAGGGCTACCAGACGTTGCGCAATCCACTGAACCGCGCGCGCTATCTGTTGACGCTGCAAGGTGTGGATACGCAGGAAAACAGCAACACCGCAATGCCTGTTGAATTTTTGATGCAGCAAATGGAATGGCGCGAGGCACTGGAAGAAGCTAGACAGGCGAAAGACAGTGCAGTGCTGGATGAGTTGGAGCAGCGCGTGCAGCATGAGATGCGTGCTTTGCAGCACGATCTCGCGCGCGATCTCGATGAGATGCACGATTACGCCGCCGCTTCCGGTATAGTGCGCAAACTTAAATTTCTTGAAAAGATTGCGGAGGAAATTGGCTCCGCATTCGACGAACTCGATACTTAAAGGGAATCGCTGATTTTGTGGTTGCACTATCCCGCAAGGGCACACAAAACGGTTTACCCTACCAACGAATAAATCAAATGGCTCTACTCCAAATCGCAGAACCCGGCCTTAGCGCCGCCCCCCACCAACACCGCTTGGCAGTCGGCATCGACTTGGGAACGACCAACTCACTCGTGGCCACGGTTCGCAACGGTGTCAGCACCGTGTTGAATGATGCACACGGCAGGGCGCTACTGCCTTCGGTAGTGCGTTACGCTGAGGAAGGCAGCGTGCAGGTGGGCGAGGATGCGCAAGCGTTACAGAGCCAGGATCCGCACAACACCATCGTTTCGGTGAAGCGTTTCATGGGGCGCGGCCTCAAGGATGTGGGCGATGTAAGTAATTTGCCGTACCGCTTTGTGGATGCTCCGGGAATGTTGCAACTGCGCACCGCGGTTGGCGTGAAGAGCCCGGTTGAAGTGTCTGCAGAAATCCTCAAGGTGCTGCGCGAACGTGCGGAACTTTCCCTGGGCGGTGAACTGGTCGGTGCGGTCATCACTGTTCCCGCTTATTTCGACGACGCGCAACGCCAGGCCACCAAGGATGCGGCGAAGCTGGCCGGCATCAACGTGCTGCGCCTGCTCAACGAACCGACAGCCGCCGCCATTGCCTATGGGCTGGATAACGCTGCCGAAGGTGTCTATGCCGTGTACGACCTTGGCGGCGGCACGTTCGATGTGTCTATCCTGCGCCTTTCCAAAGGCGTGTTCGAGGTGCTGGCAACCAACGGTGACTCTGCACTGGGCGGCGACGATTTCGACCATCGCGTCTATTGCTGGCTGCTGGAAAAAAACGAACTCTCTGCACTGTCCGCACAAGACATTCGCACCCTGTTGACCCATGCGCGTGCAGGCAAGGAGCTGTTGAGCGAACATAGTGAAACGAAGATCACCGCCGTGCTTTCCGGCGGCGAGCTGATTGACAACACGCTGACGCGCGACGAATTCCACGTCATGTCGCAGAATCTGGTACAGCGCACCGTGCAGGCGCTGCGCCGTGCATTGCGCGATGCCAAGCTCACCGCGCAGGAGGTCAAGGGCGTGGTGATGGTGGGCGGTGCAACGCGCATGCCGCACATCCAGCAGGCCGTCGGCGACTTCTTCGGGCAGAACCCGCTGAACAATCTCGATCCCGACAAGGTGGTGGCACTGGGCGCGGCGATACAGGCCAATGTGCTGGCGGGCAACCGCAGTAGTGATGACTGGTTGTTGCTTGATGTCATTCCGCTCAGTCTTGGCATCGAGACCATGGGCGGCTTGGTGGAAAAGATCATCCCGCGCAATAGCACCATCCCCAGTGCACGCGCGCAGGAATTCACCACTTACAAAGACGGACAGACCGCGATGAGCATCCACGTGGTGCAGGGCGAGCGCGAGCTGGTGAGCGATTGCCGTTCGTTGGCCAAGTTCGAGTTGCGCGGCATTCCGGCCATGGTGGCGGGTTCGGCGCATATTCGCGTTACCTTCCAGGTGGATGCCGACGGATTGCTTAGCGTCTCGGCACGCGAGGCCGTCAGCGGCACAGAAGCGAACATCGTGGTCAAACCTTCATACGGTTTGAGCGACGAAGAGATTACGCGCATGCTGCAAGAATCCACGCAACATGCGCGAGACGACATGCTGGCGCGCGCACTGCGCGAGCAACAAACCGAGGCGGGGCAATTGCTGGAGGCGGTGGAGAATGCCTTGCAGCAGGACGGCGACGCCTTGCTGGATGCCGCAACGCAGGTGCGCATCCGCAGCAGCATGGATGCATTGCGCGCGGTATTGACCGGCAGCGAACATCAGGCGATCAAGCGAGCAGTGGAAGCTTTGAACCTCGCCACCACCGACTTCGCGCAACGCCGCATGGATAAAAGCGTGAAGCATGCGCTGGCGGGCCATAAACTATCCGAACTGGAGGGTTGAGATGACGCAGATTATTGTGTTGCCGCACGAAGAGTTGTGCCCCAAGGGCGCGTTGTTCGATGTGGCACCCGGCACTTCGATTTGTAATGCGCTATTGGAGCACGACATCGAGATCGAACATGCGTGCGAGAAATCCTGTGCCTGCACCACCTGCCACGTCATCGTGCGCGAAGGGTTTGACAGTCTGGAAGAAGCCACGGAACTGGAAGAGGATATGCTTGACAAAGCTTGGGGACTTGAATCCAGATCGCGTTTGGGTTGTCAGGCTATTGTCGGCGAGCAGGAGCTGGTAATCGAGATACCCAAGTACACTATTAACATGGCAAAGGAAGGACACAACAAATGAAATGGATAGATGTGCGCGACATCGCGATTGCGTTGAGCGAAAAACATTCAGACGTTGATCCGCGCGCAGTGCGGTTTGTCGATTTGCATAACTACGTGGTCGAACTGGACGGGTTCGATGACGATCACCACCACGGCGGCGAGAAAGTGCTGGAAGCTATTCAAGCGGCCTGGATAGATGAGGTGGAATAATATGTTGAAGCTATGGCAAAACATTTCCCGTCGCTGGTTGTATCTTATCGGCGCATTAGCGGTAGCAGCCATGTTTGGCTCGGCCCTGTATCTGCAATACATACTGCACCAGGAGCCCTGTCCGCTATGCATGATCCAGCGCGTCATTTTCATCGCCATCGGCGTGCTGTTCGCCGTTGCGGCGCTGCATAATGCAAAACTGATCGGCGCCAGGATATATTCCATATTGATTGCGCTCTTCGCAGCGGGGGGTGTGGCAGTCGCCTCACATCACATCTGGCTGCAACACCTGCCCAAAGATCAGGTACCCGGTTGCGGCCCCGGGCTGGATTTCATGCTGAAAAATTTCCCGATGTCCGACGTGTGGCAAGAACTGATGCACGGCTCCGGCGAATGTGCCGTCAAAGGCTGGACATTTCTGACGTTGAGCATCCCCGAGTGGTCGCTGGTCAGCTATGTGTTACTGGGTGTGTTTGCGCTAATGGTTGGCTGGAAGAAACGCTGATTACTCGGTAATCCTGGCCACTACGCGCCGCACAAAAGGCGCGACCACCAGCACCGTGGGAAATGCGACAGGCCACGCCGTAGCAAAACCCTTGAACCATGCCACGAAAAATTCGTCACCAAAACTCCGGCTGATGAGCAGTACCGTGCCGGAATCTTCATCAGTTTGTCGCGCCTTGATCCCTAATCCATAAAACGCTTGATCATGATGCGGCGCAGCAGGCCGTCCTTGATCACGAACTGGTGGTATAGCGCGGCAACAAAATGCAACGCAACCAGCAATAAGAAGATCGCCTATTGACGGGCATCTTCAGCGGGTGGACTGAACCATTCCAACACGCCTTTACCAGCGGCGTGCCCGCTGGCAAAACAGGCGCTGAGCAGATAGCCGCCGGTGGGAGCTTCCCAATCCAGCATCTCGCCTGCGCAGAAAATGCCGGGCGCGGCTTTCAGCATCAGCTTGGCATTCAGCGCTTCAAACGTCACACCGCCAGCGGTGCTGATCGCTTCGCTCAACGGGCGCGGTGCGATGAGGTTTAGCGGCAAGGCTTTGATGGTGAGCGCCAGCAATTCCGGGTCGTGCATTTGCTCTGTAGTCAACGCTTCACGCAGCAAATTGGCTTTCACGCCATGCAAGCCGAGGCGGCTGTGTAGATGGCTGGACAGCGAGCGTGCGCCGCGCGGATGCGCCACTTCATTTTGTACGCGTTGCAATGACCAGTCCGGTAGCAGGTCGAGCCGCAATGTTGCGTGGCCGTTGCGTTCGATCTCGTCGCGCAGCACGGCGGAGAGGGCGTAGATCAAGCCACCTTCGATGCCGTGTTCGGTGATGACGCATTCGCCTAATTTGCGCACATCGCCGAACGTGGCGGCGACTGACTTCAACGGTTCACCGGAGAAACGTTGGCGGAAGTGCGCGCTCCATGCCACGTCGAAGCCGCAGTTGGCCGGGCGCAACGGTGCGATGTCTATGCCGCGCTGCGCGAGCAGCGGCACCCATGCCCCGTCCGAACCCAATTGCGGCCAACTGCCGCCGCCCAGCGCTAGCACCAGCGCATCGGCATTCACTGCGTGTTCGCCATCCGGCGTAGCAAAGCGCAATGCGCCGTGCTCATCCCATCCGCACCAGCGATGCCGCGCATGGAATTGCACGCCGCTTTCGCGCAAGCGATGCAGCCAGGCGCGTAGCAGCGGAGCGGCTTTCATGTCGGCGGGAAAGACGCGGTTGGAAGTGCCGACGAAAGTTGCTATGCCGAGGTTGTGTATCCATGCGCGCATAGCATCGGGCGGAAAGGCGCGCAACAGCGGTTCGATGCGGTCGCGGCGTGCGCCGTAGCGCGTGAGGAAAATATCAAACGCTTCGGCGTGGGTGATGTTCATGCCGCCTTTGCCCGCCATCAGAAATTTGCGCCCCACGCTGGGCATCGCGTCATATACCGCGACGCGTACACCGCCACGTGCAATCACCTCTGCTGCCATCAATCCCGCCGGGCCGCCGCCGATGACGGCGACGCAAGGCTTATTCGGGCTCGCTTGCAGGGAGTTGCTATTAGAGGAAGAGTTCATCGCGACAATTTTGAAAAAGAAATGCGCCGCAGTTGACGGCAGCAGTCACGATATAGAAAAACGTGGCAATTACCAAGCGCTGCAACGCAAAAAACATCACTCGGTCTACCATCCGGCGAGTGGCGCGAGTATCAGGTTAAGGTGGCTAATGTATAATGCGCCCCTTTCCGAATTTGAGAGTAAATCATGCCTATCTATGAATATCGTTGCAGCAGTTGTGGTGCGCAAAAGGACGTGATGCAAAAAATCAGCGATGCGCCGCTGACCGTCTGTCCCGAGTGCAGTAAAGAAACGTTTGCCAAGCAAATCAGCGCGGCGGGTTTTCAGCTTAAAGGTAACGGTTATTACGCTACTGATTTCAAGAACAAACCAGCACCCGCATGCGAACCATCGGCCTGTGCAAGCTGTCCGTCGGCGGGTACGCATTCGTGAAGAAATACCTGATCACCGGCTTGCTGGTGTGGGTTCCGTTGGGCATCACTTTGTGGGTGCTCGATTTAATCATCGGCATGCTGGATATGTCGCTGAGTCTGTTGCCTGCTCAGTGGCAACCGGACGTTTTGTTGGGAATTCATATTCCCGGTTTGGGCGTCATTCTGACTGTGGTGGTGGTGCTGACTACCGGCTTGCTGGTGCGCAATGTATTCGGTCAGCGTCTGCTGCGCTACTGGGATGAAATATTGCGCCGTATCCCGTTCGTCAACGCCATCTACAACAGCGTCAAGCAGGTCAGCGACACCTTGTTGTCGGGAAGCGGCAATGCTTTTCGTAAAGTATTGCTGGTGCGTTATCCGCATGCGGATGCATGGTCGCTGGCGTTTCAAACCAGCACTCCGTCCGAGGTGACACGCAAGCTGCACGGCGACGAATACGTCGGCGTGTTCGTGCCGACCACGCCCAGCCCGGTGAACGGATTTTATTTCTACGTGAAAAAATCCGAGACCATCGAGCTGGACATCAGTGTGGACGCGGCTTTCAAGGCCATCATTTCCATGGGCGTGGTGGTTACGCCCGAAGCTGTAGCCAAGTTCAACCAATCCATTTAAGTTATTTTTTGTAATTTTCTGTTTCACTATCTCACTATGCGAACTCATTACTGCGGACAACTCAACGTTACCAACCTCGGCCAGACCGTTACTTTGTGCGGCTGGGCTCATCGCCGCCGCGACCACGGCGGGGTGATCTTCATCGACCTGCGCGACCGTGAAGGTCTGGCACAAGTGGTGTGCGACCCGGATCGCGCCGACATGTTTGCCGTCGCCGAATCGGTGCGCAACGAATACGTGCTGAAGATCACCGGGCGCGTGCGTCGCCGTCCCGAAGGCACCGAGAACAAGAACCTTCCCAGCGGCGAAATTGAAATCCTGTGCCACGAGATCGAAGTGCTGAACGTCGCGGTCACACCGCCGTTCCAGTTGGACGACGAGAACCTGTCCGAGAACGTGCGCCTGACCCATCGCGTGATAGACCTGCGCCGTCCGCAGATGCAAAACAACATGATGCTGCGCTACAAGACGACACGCGCTTTCCGCCGCTTCCTCGACGACAAGGGCTTCATCGACATCGAAACGCCGATGCTGACCAAGTCCACGCCGGAAGGTGCACGTGATTACCTGGTGCCGTCGCGCGTGCATGCCGGAGAATTCTTCGCGCTGCCGCAGTCGCCGCAGTTGTTCAAGCAGATGCTGATGGTGGCGGGCTTCGACCGTTACTACCAGATCACCAAATGTTTCCGCGACGAAGATTTGCGCGCCGATCGCCAGCCCGAATTCACCCAGGTGGATATTGAAACTTCGTTCATGGGCGAAGAGAAGATCATGGTGATGATGGAAGAAATGATCCGCGTCGTGTTCAAGGAAGTGCTCAATGTGGCGCTGCCCAATCCGTTCCCGCGCATGAGCTATGCTGAGGCGATGGGCCGTTACGGTTCGGACAAGCCGGACATGCGCGTCACACTGGAAATTACCGATGTTACTGATGCCGTGAAAGACGTGGCGTTCAAGGTGTTCGCTGGTGTGGCCAATTCCGAAAACGGCCGCGTGGCCGCATTGCGCGTGCCGAACGGCGGCGTGTTTACGCGCGGCGAGATCGACGACTACACCAAGTTCGTCACCATCTACGGCGCTAAGGGCTTGGCCTACATCAAGGTTAACGACATCACGAAACTGAACGAGACCGGCCTGCAATCGCCCATCGTCAAGAACCTGAACGCAACGGCATTGAAAATCATCATCGAACGCACTGGTGCGCAAAACGGCGACATCATTTTCTTCGGCGCGGACAAGACCAAGATCGTCAACGACGCACTGGGCGCATTGCGCAGCAAGATCGGTCACGAAAAAGGTTACCTCAATGGCAAGGCTTGGGAGCCGCTGTGGGTAGTGGACTTCCCCATGTTCGAGTACGACGAAGAAGGCAAACGCTGGAACGCCTGCCATCACCCGTTCACCGCGCCCAAAGACGAACACCTCGCGCTGCTGGAAAGCGATCCCGGCAAGTGTCTGGCCAAAGCCTACGACCTCGCTTTGAACGGCTCCGAAATCGGCGGCGGCTCGGTGCGTATCCACAAGGAAGAAGTGCAGAGCCAGGTGTTCCGCGCGCTCAACATCGGCGTGGAAGAAGCGCAACTCAAATTCGGCTTCCTGCTCGACGCGCTGCAATACGGCGCACCGCCGCACGGCGGGTTGGCCTTCGGTCTGGATCGCATCGTCGCCATGATGACCGGCTCCGAATCCATCCGCGACGTGATCGCTTTCCCCAAGACCCAGCGCGCACAATGTCTGTTGACGCAAGCGCCTAGCCCGGTGGATGAGAAGCAGTTGCGCGAACTGCATATCCGTTTGCGTCAACCGGCAGCGGTCGAGGCACCGAAGGAATAATATGCGGCGCATTACTCAAGCACGGTGGTGGCTGTTGGTTGGCTTGCTGCTGTGCTTGCCACTCGCCCAGGCACGCAGCCATCACGCGCATGCTGCTGCCACCGTTTCAACCATCGCCGTTGCCGAGTTGCCGCCTGAAGCGCGCGACACTCTGCAGCTCATCAAACGCAACGGCCCGTTTCCGTTTTCGCGCGACGGTGTGGTGTTCGGCAACTACGAACATGCCCTGCCGCAACAAACGCGCGGCTATTACCACGAATACACGGTGAAGACGCCGGGTGCACGCAATCGCGGCGCGCGGCGCATCGTGTGCGGCGTGGTGCCGGAGTGTTATTACAGCGCCGATCATTACCGCAGTTTTTTCCGTATCCGGGAAGGACGTTGATGGAAGATCTGTGCTATCTGCTGAAAGATGTGAATGGCGCGGGCGAGTATCGCTTGAACTGTTCGCTGGAAGCGTTGCATGAATCGGTGCAGCGTGCGGGCTTTGCTTTGTTCGAGGTGGACATGGCGACCGCGCACGGCAAGGGCGAAGTGCTGGCCGAGCTGGCGCGCGCGATCAAAGCGCCAGATTGGTTCGGCCACAATTGGGATGCGCTGGCCGACGCGCTGGGCGACCTTTCCTGGTGCAAAGTGCCGGGCTACGTCTTGTTGTTGCGCGGAGAACATCCGCGTGAAGGGGTGCTGGATGATATTCTCGACGCCACGGTCAAATTCTGGCGCTTGCAGGGCAAACCGTTCTGGGTGTTCTACGCCTGATGCAATCCTTCAAGCAGCCGATCTCCGCGCTTGTCGTCATTTACACTGCCGCGCTTGACGTGCTGGTGATGGAGCGCGCCGATTCTCCCGACGCGTGGCAATCGGTCACCGGCAGCCGCGAAGGCAACGAGACCCTGCGCGAGACTGCGATCCGCGAAGTGGCCGAAGAAACCGGGCTGGATGCGACGCGCTACCCGCTCAGCGATTGGCAGCAGCAGAATGTTTACAACATCTATCACAAATGGATTCACCGTTTTCCTCCCGGCACTATCCACAACACCGAGCACGTGTTCGGCCTGCAACTTCCACAACAAATGCCAGTCAAACTTGCGCCGCGCGAACATGTGAAATATCTGTGGCTGCCTTGGCAAGAGGCGGCGGAAAAAGTGTTTTCACCGAGCAACCGCGCGGCGATCTTGCAGCTGCCGCAACGGGTGAAAGCCTGAATCCAGTTCGCCTTCAAGTATCACCCGATTCTAAATAATCGTCTGCCCCGAAAGCCGCGCCAATAGGCGATCTACAAACAGTGCATCATGGAGATGCCTGTATTTACTGGCTTGCGCGCATGGTGGTATTGCCGGAAATGCATCCAAAATACTAGTAAAGCACATGTGGCATCAGGCCAAGTTTGTGCGAGATTCTGGTAAAGTCAGCGGACGAAAACGGAGAGAATTTGATGTCACAAGTAAGGATCCAGATCGACTACGACCAACCCGATGCGACTCAGACAAGTTGCAGCACGGCGCATGCCTGGGCGAAGAAGCCGCGCGAGCCGGAGGCGGGCGAGAAGGCCGAGTTGATTGCGCGTATCAAGCGTTTGCTGAAAGAGCAGGATGCGTTGCTGGTGGCGCATTATTACGTGCACCCGGACTTGCAGGATTTGGCGGAGCAGACCGGCGGCATCGTTTCTGATTCGCTGGACATGGCCAACTATGGTCACCAGCATGCGGCCACGACTATCGTGGTGGCGGGCGTGCGTTTCATGGGCGAGACGGCGAAGATTCTGAATCCTGAAAAACGGATTCTGATGCCCGATCTGGAAGCGGAATGTTCGCTCGATCTGGCGTGTCCGGCGCGTGAATTCATTCCGTTCTGCGACGCGCATCCCGACCGTACCGTGGTGGTGTATGCCAACACCAGCGCGGAAGTGAAGGCGCGTGCCGACTGGGTGGTGACCAGTTCCATCGCCTTGCCGGTGGTCAAACATCTGAAAGAGCTGGGCCAGAAAATCCTGTGGGCGCCGGATCGCCATCTGGGCAATTATGTGCAGGAGCAGAGCGGCGCGGACATGCTGCTGTGGCAAGGCTCGTGCATCGTGCATGACGAATACAAGGCCAAGGAACTCATCGCGCTGAAAGCGCAATATCCAGGCGCGATGGTGCTGGTGCACCCGGAATCGCCGCGCGCCATCATTCAACTGGCGGACGCAGTCGGCTCTACCACGCAGCTCATTACTGCCGCGCAAAAATCGGCTGCGAAAGTGTTCATCGTCGCTACCGACAACGGCATCCTGCACAAGATGCGCACCTTGTGCCCGGACAAGATTTTCCTCGAAGCGCCCACCGCCGGAGCTGGTGCAAACTGCACCAGTTGCAGCCACTGCCCGTGGATGGCGATGAACGGTTTGCTCAATCTGGCGGAAGTGCTGGAAACTGGCAACAACGAGATCCATGTCGATCCGGCCATCATCCCGCGCGCCGTGCTGCCGATCCAGCGCATGCTCGACTTTGCCAAACAAATCAAATTACCGACGCGGGGTATTGGGAATGCTTGATGAGGTTCGTCTGATTGGGGTTATTAGCAGAAGTTAGCTTGTTGCCGTTTGACGCAGCATCATCCCGCCCCGCCAATTGGGTAGAATGCCAGCTATGACTACCCTCAAGATCGCCACCTACAACATCCACAAAGGTTTCTCGCAGTTCAACCGGCGCGTGGTGTTGCACGAATTGCGCGAACATTTGCGCGGACTGGATGCAGACATAGTTTTTTTACAGGAAGTGCAAGGCGCGCATATGACTCATGCGGATAATCATGCCAACTATCCCCTTGCGCCGCAGTATGAATTTCTTGCTGAAGAATATTGGGCGCACCAAGCTTATGGCAAGAACGCGGTGTACGAAGAAGGGCATCACGGTAATGCCATTCTCAGTCGTTTTCCTATCGTGGAGTCGAATAATAAAGATGTCTCCGCACACCGCTTTGAAAGTCGCGGACTGTTGCACAGTGAGGTGGAGATTGCCGGGCAACGGGTGCATTGTTTGTGCGCGCATTTTGGTTTGTTCGCCAAGGGCAGGCGTGCGCAGGCTCTTGCCTTGGTCGAACATGTATTGAGCGAGATACCTCTGGACACACCGCTGATTATCGCGGGCGATTTCAACGATTGGCGCAATAAGTTGAGTCATACGCTGGAGAATAAGTTGGGCGTGCAAGACGTATTCGATATGCATGAAGGCAAGCCCGCGCGCAGTTTTCCGGCGTCGTTCCCGCTATTTAAACTTGACCGCATCTACGTGCGCGGTTTTGATGTGGTGAGTTGTCAGGTGCATGGCGGGCGGCGCATGTCCGATCATGCGGCGCTGTTGGCGGAGTTGAAAAAAACATGAGCCGCACTTTCCAGATCGGCCGCAACAAACTGATGCTGCTGAGAAACGGCACGCGTTATTTTCCGCTGCTGTGTGCAGCCATTGATGCGGCGCAGCATACGGTTTATCTGGAAACCTATATCTTCGCCGTGGACGAAACTGGGCGCATGGTGTCGCAAGCCTTGCAGCGCGCCGCTTTGCGCGGTGTGGCAGTGCATCTGTTGCTGGACGGCTTCGGCTCGGCAGAGTTGCCGCAGTCGTGGGTGGATGAGTTGCAAAAGGCTGGGGTGGACGTGCAGTGGTTCCGGCGCGAGATTTCTCCGTTTACCATGAGCCCCAGCCGCAAGCGCCGCCTCTATCGCATGCATCGCAAAATGGCGGTGATGGATGGCGAGGTCGCTTTCGTCAGCGGCATCAACATCATCAACGATATTCCGGTAGATGAAGATTTTGATGCGCCGCGTCTGGACTATGCGGTGCGCGTGCAGGGCCCGCTTGCGCATCAAGTGCTGGAAGAAACGCGGCAACTGTGGGAGACCGTCAAATGGGCGACCCTGCGCAAGCGTATCGGTCGGTGGCGTGCGCGTTTGCGCCGTCTGCGCAAGAAGAAAGCCGGCACCTCTCAAGTTCAACTCATGTTGCGCGACAACCTGCGCCATCGGCACGACATCGAGTACGAATATCTGCAAGCTATTGCCAATGCGCAACGCCAGATCATCATCGCCAATGCCTACTTTCTTCCCGGACGCGTGTTTCGTCAGGCGCTGAAAGATGCCGCCAAGCGCGGCGTGCGCGTGGTGCTGCTGTTGCAGGGCAAAGTGGAATACCTCATGCAGCATTACGCCACGCTGGCATTGTACGGACAGATGCTGGAAGCGGGCATCGAAATCTACGAATACCGCGACAGCTATCTGCACGCCAAAGTCGGCGTGGTGGATGGCGAGTGGGCGACGGTGGGATCGTCCAACCTGGAGCCGTTCAGCATGTTGTTGGCGCGCGAAGCCAACCTCGTGGTGCGCGACGAACAATTTGCCGAAGCGCTGCGCAACAGCCTAATGCGCGCCATCAAATCCGGCGGACATCGCGTCGAGCCTTCCGGCGTGCCGCCATTCACCCTGTTGTTGGCGCGCATCAGTTACGGATTGGTAAGGTTGCTAGTCGGGGTGCTGGGGATTTCCAGAGAGCCTTAGCGAAGCGGATGCGCTGCATCAACTGCCGCGCAACGCCCGTCAATAGGCGATATACATAATGTGCATTGCACAGAGCGCCTATTGACGGGCATCTCCATGAGGTATGTATTTATAAATTTGGGCTGTGCGCACACTTCTGTGTCCGCGCGGCTAGCCGGGCTTTACCAAGTGGCATCAGGCGTTGCGGCTATAATGCGCCCTCGTTAAATTTCACTGACTACACCATGCGTCACTCGCATTCCGATCATTCTCCTTCTGCCATTACACGCACCGACTGGCGCGTAATCAAAAGTCTGGTTCCCTATCTGCTTGAATTCAAATGGCGTGTGGCGGCGGTGGTGGTGTTGCTGATTCTGGCGAAGCTGACCAACGTGGCCGTTCCGCTGGTGCTCAAGGAAATTGTGGATGCGATGAGCAAGCCGAAGGCGATGCTGGTGATTCCGGCGTTTCTGATTGCGGGTTACGGTTTGCTGCGTTTGTTCAGCACTTTGTTCGGCGAGTTGCGCGATGCGTTGTTTGCCAAGGTGACGCAGCGCGCCATTCGCCGCGTGGCGTTGCAGGTGTTCGAGCATTTGCACAATCTGAGTTTGCGTTTTCATCTGGAGCGGCAGACCGGCGGCGTGTCGCGCGACATCGAGCGCGGCACGCGCGGCATCAGTTTTCTGCTGACTTTTTTACTGTTCAATATTCTGCCGACACTGCTGGAGATCGGCCTGGTGGCGGCGATCCTGTTCGTCAAATACAACCCGTGGTTCGCCATCATCACTTTCGCCACGCTGGTGCTGTACATCGCGTTCACACTGATGATTACCGAATGGCGCATGGTGTTCCGGCGCACCATGAACGAGATGGATTCCAAGGCCAACACGCGCGCCATCGACAGCCTGATCAATTACGAGACGGTGAAATACTTCGGCAACGAGTGCTATGAAGTCGAGCGCTATGACGATCAAATGCAGGGCTGGGAAGTGTCTGCGGTGCGCAACCAGACCTCGCTGGCCGCGCTCAACGCCGGGCAGAGCGTGATCATCGCCATCGGCGTAACCTTGCTGATGCTGCTGGCGGCGGACGGCGTGGCGAAAGGCACGATGACCGTGGGCGATCTGGTGCTGGTCAACGTGTACATGATCCAGTTGTATATGCCGCTGCATTTTCTGGGTTTCGTTTATCGCGAGATCAAGAATGCGCTGGCCGATATGGAACGGATGTTCCGCCTGCTGGATGCGCACCGTGAAGTGGAAGATGCGCCAAATGCCCAGCCGCTACAGTTGGATAGAGCAGCGGTGCGTTTCGATAAGGTGAAGTTTTCCTACGATCCGGCGCGCGAGATTTTGCACGAGGTGAGCTTCGAGATTCCAAGCGGGCACACCGTGGCAGTGGTCGGTGCGAGCGGCGCGGGCAAGTCCACTTTGTCGCGTTTGCTGTTCCGTTTCTATGACGTGAATGCGGGCGGTATTTTTATCGATGGGCAGGATATTCGCAGCGTCACGCAAGCCAGCCTGCGCGCCGCCATCGGCATCGTGCCGCAGGATACAGTGCTGTTCAATGACACCATCTATTACAACATCGCCTACGGCAGGCCTGGTGCCACGCGCGATGAAGTGCTGCGCGCCGCGCAGTCGGCGCACATTCACCATTTCATCGCTTCCTTGCCGCTCGGCTACGACACCATGGTGGGCGAGCGCGGCCTGAAACTGTCCGGCGGCGAGAAACAGCGCGTGGCCATCGCGCGTGCCATCCTGAAAAATCCTGCTTTGCTGATTTTCGACGAGGCCACCTCGGCGCTGGATTCCAAATCGGAAAAAACCATCCAGGACGAATTGCACAGCATCGCGCAGAACCGCTCAACGCTGGTCATTGCGCACCGGCTATCGACCGTGGTGGATGCGCAACAGATACTGGTAATGGACCAAGGCCGCATTATCGAACGCGGCACGCACCGCGAATTGCTGGCGCAGCAAGGGGTGTATGCGCAGATGTGGGCGTTGCAGCAACAGGAAGAACATTAGTATTTTTGCTACGAACAACATAATCTTTGATTATTTTGATTTTTTTGGGGTATTCTTGCGCCCGTTTTATTGTTTGTAGTTTGATTGCGGTCAGGGGAAATTATGCGTAACACAGTTTTTGCGGTGCTATTGGCAAGCTACGTGCTATTCGCACAAGCGGCTGGCAATGAACAAATTGCCGCGTTCAGTCAGGGCGAAGGATTCGGTGCCATCAATATGGCGCACTCACCCAGATTGAGTTCGGCCATCGCGTTGATCTACGACGAACAAACGCAGCGCCCGCTGTATGCCAAGAATATCGACAATGTGGTGCCGATTGCCTCGATCACCAAACTGATGACGGCCATGGTGATTCTGGATGCGCACCTGCCGCTGGATGAGCCGATCACCATCACCGCTGAGGATAGAGATCTGTACAAGCGCAGCCATACGCGCATGCGCAAGGGCATGCTGCTGACCCGTGGCGAACTGTTGCAACTGGCACTGATGGCTTCGGAAAATTCCGCCGCCGCCGCATTGGCGCGCACTTATCCGGGCGGCACTCAGGTGATGCTATCGATGATGAACGCCAAGGCGCACGAACTGGGTATGGATGCCACGCGCTTCGACGATCCCACCGGATTGCACTGCTCTAATGTGTCGACGGCGCAGGATCTGGTGAAGATGGTGCAGGCGGCACGGGGCTATGAAGACATCCAGCGCATTACCACTTCGCGCTCTTATACCGTCAATGTTTCCGCCAGACGCTCCCTGCACTACGTCAATACCAATCCGCTGGTGCGCAACGCCTCATGGGATATCGGTCTGAGCAAGACCGGCTACATCAGCGAGGCAGGACGTTGTCTGGTGATGCAAGCCAATATTTCCAATCGTCCGGTGGTCATCGTGCTGCTGGATTCCTGGGGTAAACACACCCGGGTGGGCGATGCCAATCGCATCAAACAGTGGATGGAAGGCGGGCATACCCGCACCCGCAGTCGGCGCGGATAATTCGCACAGCCGCGTCATTGCATGGCAAAACAAACGGGCGCGGTTACAGACCGCGCCCGTTTGCATTTCAACCTGGCATGGAAATATTTAGAAATAAAAATAACATTGGCCCGCAAGGCGCGTTCATGCTGGATGTGCAAAGTATGTGCTTGAAGACAAAGCAAAGACGGCAATCTTCGGAAATCTATGTGACTAAGCCAGTAAATACGAGCTTCTACAGGCGGTGTGGTAATTTTTTTGCTGTGGAAATTTTATCCGCAACTAAACACCGGCTTGTTGCGCCTGCTCATCTGCGAAATAACTTGATCGCACAAGCGGTGCGCACGCCGCATGCGAAAAGCCCATTTCCTTCGCGGCATCCTCGAACATCTTGAAGGTTTCCAGCGGCACGTAACGCAGCACCGGCAGGTGGCCGTCGGAGGGTTGCAGGTATTGGCCGATGGTGAGCATTTCGACATTGTGCGCGCGCAGATCACGCATCACTTGCAGCACTTCTTCGTCAGTTTCACCCAAGCCCAGCATCAGCCCGGATTTGGTGGTGACTTGCGGGAAGCGCGTCTTGAATTGCTTGAGCAGTTTGAGCGAGTGCACATAGTCGGCGCCGGGGCGCGCCAACGGGTACAGGCGCGGCACGGTTTCCAGATTATGGTTGAGCACGTCGGGCAAGCTACTGCCTAAAGCACCCAGCGCAATGTCGAGGCGCCCGCGAAAATCCGGCACCAGTATCTCCAGCTTGGTGGCAGGTGAATCGACGCGGATAGCGGCGAGGCAATCGGCGAAATGTTGCGCGCCACCGTCGCGCAGGTCGTCGCGGTCCACGCTGGTGATGACCACATACTTGAGTTTGAGAATGCCGATGGAGCGTGCCAGATTTTGCGGCTCGTCGGCATCGGGCGGCAACGGTTTGCCGTGCGCCACGTCGCAGAACGGGCAGCGCCGCGTGCAAACATCGCCCAGAATCATGAAGCTGGCCGTGCCTTTGCCGAAGCATTCACCGATGTTGGGACAGGAGGCTTCCTCGCATACGGTGTGCAACTGGTTCTCGCGCAACATGCGTTTCACTTCGTGGTAACCCGCGCCGCTGCCGGGTTTGACGCGTATCCATTGCGGCTTGCGCAAACGCTCAGTCAAGGGGATGATCTTGATGGGATTGCGTGCAGTTTTGGCAGCGCCGGTTTGTTTGCTGGTATCGTCCATGTCTGAATTGTAAAACATCCGCTGGCGTTGCCCGGTTCAAAAACTCCAAAAGCCACGCGAGTCGCAAGGATAAATAATACCCAACCAGAAAGCTATGGTATATTACGCACCAATGGTTACGCCATTTCCACCGTTACGAACAATACATTAGGAGACTGCTATGGAACACAAATTGCCCGCGCTGCCTTATCCGAGGGAGGCGCTCGCGCCGCACATGTCTGCCGAGACTTTCGATTACCACTACGCCAAACATCATCAGGCATACATCACCAACCTGAATAACCTGATCAAGGGCACGGAATACGAGAACGCCAGTCTGGAAGACATCATCAAGAAATCTACCGGTGGTATCTACAACAACGCGGCACAAGTTTCCAATCACACTTTCTTCTGGAGCTGCATGAAGCCACAAGGCGGTGGAGAACCGGCCGGCGCGCTGGCTAGTGCCATCAACAAAAAATGGGGTTCGCTCGATGACTTCAAGAAAGCCTTCCAGACTTCCGCCGTGGGAAATTTCGGTTCCGGCTGGACCTGGCTGGTGAAGAAGGCCGACGGTTCGCTCGACATCGTTAACATGGGTGCAGCCGGTACACCGTTGACCACTGCCGACAAAGCCTTGCTGTGTGTGGACGTGTGGGAACACGCTTACTACATCGATTATCGCAACATGCGTCCCAAGTACGTTGAAGTATTCATGAATCATCTGGTGAATTGGGATTTTGTGGCAAAGAACTTCGCTTGATTACGATTGTTGTTTCGTTAGAATAAAGTTGTGAAAAGCACGGGGAAGCTTCGGTTTCCCCGTTTTTTTGTCAAAAAATACGCTGCAATATCAAAATATTCGTTTTGTGTCATTTTTAAACTAGGTGGGTATAGTTTTACCACCCATTGAAAATGGGGCGAGGCTGAGTTTTCACACAACCTCGATAATCTGAAGATGGTCGGTGCGACTGCAATGACCGACTTTTCTTCGGCCATAGATAGTGACGAGTGGCGACCGTCAGCTTTCGAGCAATGTAAATTTACTTAAGCGCAAAAACTGAGCTGCCAGACAGCGGACATTGGCGAATTCACACAATCGCCCCCTTGCAGGTGAAAAACGGTAGCTTCCGGCAGGATCTTTACTTCCGGCTCAATACATTTCCGGTCGAGTTGCCAGCCTTGCGGGTGCGATTGTCCGACATCCAGCTGCTGGCGAAATCCCTCTTGTCTCATGTTGCAGCGGATCGGAATCTAGTTATTTCCGACGATGCCATCGGTTTGCTGCGCCGCTACGACTATCCAGGCAATGTGCGTGAGTTGCGAATATCATTGAGCGTGCCTGCCTGTTATGCGATGGCGGAACGATCCAGCCTATGCATCTGCCCGAGGAGGTTCGCAACGGTCACGAGATGCGAACAACCAGCACTGGTAAACCGGCAAGTTTGGAAGAACAAGATCGCCAAACTCTAGAAACTCGGCTTGCGCATCATCGCGGCAGTCGGAAAAAATTGGCGGCTGAGCTCGGTATTAGCGAAAGAACGCTTTATCATAAACTCAAACAGCTTGAAGAATAGAGCGTTCTGCCAACATGGCGCATACTCTGCCACTTCTGGCAGAGAAGCTAACTTCTTTCGTCAACACCGACCTGTGACATTTCGCCGCAAGCGACTCTGGAAACGACAACGGACTTAAGCTGTTACGTTTTTAACTCCAGGCATGGCATAAGCCTTGCATTGCATAACGCTTGGAAGCGGCGTAGTCTTTGCTACCAGAAACAGTCAGGGTGCGCTCCTCTCGCAAACAGTACTTGCCCGCTGCTTCAACGCTCGTCGCTTCCTCCCAACTAAATAGTCAGGAGATTTTCATGCGTATAGCAGTCACCAGCCAGAATTATCGTGCTGTCACCGGCCACGCCGGAAAGGCGCGCCGTTTCATCGTATTTGAAGCCACTGTTCAAGATCAGCCACGGGAAATTGAGCGATTCGATCTTGATGCCAACATGGCCATCCACGGCTTCGATCATCGCGCCGGCCACCCCCTCGACAGCGTGAACGTACTAATAACCGGCGGAGCCGGTGAAGGCTTTATCCGCCACTTGGCTGCACGCGACGTATTGGTGGTTGCAACTGAAGAGAGCGATCCCTGCATGGCGGTGGAAGCGTTTATCGCAGGCCGTGTGAAATCGGCCAGCGAAGGTTGCAATCACGACCATAGCAATCTCGGCGACGAACAAGGTCACACATGCAGCTGCCACGGCTGAAACGCAACGCTGGCGGCGCGAGAAAGACGCTACGCCGCGAGATCACCATTGCCTTGGCGATCAAACTGCTGGTGCTCTATGGCCTTTGGTATGTCTTCTTCAGCCATCCGTCGATTCACGGCATGACTGAGGGCATGGATCCCGATCGCGTAGCCGCCGCCCTCATCGCCCCGCCGCCAATAAACACAATTGAACGTCATGAGGAGAAACACTGATGATTACCCAAGAAGTCGTTGACCTGTCGCGGCTGCAGTTCGCCGCCACAGCTTTCTATCATTTCCTGTTTGTGCCGCTGACACTGGGCCTTTCTTTCCTGCTGGCCATCATGGAGACGGTGTTTGTCATAACTGGCAAGGAAATATACCGGGACATGACCAAGTTCTGGGGAAAGTTGTTCGGTATCAACTTTGCACTGGGTGTCACCACCGGCCTCACCATGGAGTTTCAATTCGGTACCAACTGGGCATATTACTCGCACTATGTTGGTGACATCTTCGGCGCACCGCTGGCCATCGAGGGATTGATGGCGTTCTTCCTCGAGTCCACTTTCATCGGCCTGTTCTTTTTCGGCTGGGACAAACTTTCCAAGCGCAGGCATTTGTTGATTACCTATCTCACCGCCATCGGCTCCAACCTGTCGGCGGTGTGGATTCTCGTCGCCAACGGCTGGATGCAGAACCCGGTGGGTTCCCACTTCAGCTACGTGACCATGCGTATGGAGATGACGTCGTTCTGGGATGTGGTATTCAACCCGGCAGCCCAGGCCAAGTTCGTACACACCGTGTCGGCCGGTTATGTCACCGGCTCCATGTTCGTCCTCGGCATCAGCGCTTGGTATATGCTGAAGGGCAGGGATATGGAGTTCGCCAAACGCTCCTTCCGCATTGCTGCCGCATTTGGTTTTGCCTCGGCCATGTCAGTTATTGTTTTAGGCGACGAATCCGGCTATGCCGTCACGGAGCACCAGCAAACCAAGCTCGCCGCGTTGGAAGGTATGTGGAAGACTGAGCCAGCACCTGCATCTTTCACCTTGTTCGCCATACCCGACGATGAGAAGCGCGAGAATCATGCCGAGATCAAGATTCCTTACGCCCTTGGCCTAATCGCGACCCGCTCTGCGAACAAGGAGATTCCCGGTATCGACCAGCTCGAAGCGCGCGCTGCTGAACGTATTACTAGCGGCATCATCGCTGTCAAGGCACTCGAACAATTGCGCGCCAAGACGGCCGACGATGCGACCAAAGCCGCCTTCGAAGCGCATAAGGACGATCTGGGCTTTGGCTTGCTGCTAAAGAAATACACGGCCGACGTCTCTCTGGCGACACCGAAAATGATTGCGCAGGCGGCAAGAGATTCGATTCCCAAGGTTGCCCCGATGTTCTGGACATTCCGCGTCATGGTGCTTCTGGGCTTCTCCTTCGCGCTCCTGTTAGCAGTCTCCTTCTGGTACTCGGCCAAGAACACCTTCCACGAGAAGCGCTGGCTTTTGCGCTGGGCGCTGTGGTTTATCCCGCTACCGTGGATCGCTTCGGAGATGGGGTGGTTCGTAGCGGAATACGGCCGCCAGCCGTGGACCATATTCGGCATCCTGCCGACGCATCTTTCCACCTCGACCTTGTCGGTCAACAACCTGTACGGTTCGATCGCGGGCTTCATGTTCTTCTATACCGGCCTGCTGGTGGTGGAAATGTACCTGATGTTCAAGTACGCACGCCTTGGCCCCTCCAGCTTGGGTACCGGTCGTTATGCGGGTGAAGCTGCTCCCGCTTTGAAAACTGCACATTGAGGAAAATACCATGCTCGATTATGAAACCCTGAAAATCATCTGGTGGCTGCTAATCGGTGTTCTGTTGCTCGGCTTTGCCGTCATGGACGGCCACGATATGGGCGTCGGCACGCTGCTGCCTTTCGTCGGCAAAAACGACGTGGAGCGCCGAGTCGTCATCAACACCGTCGGCCCGCACTGGGACGGCAACCAGGTCTGGTTCGTTACTGCTGGCGGCGCTATCTTCGCCGCTTGGCCGATCGTTTATGCGGCAGCTTTCTCCGGCTTCTACTGGGCCATGCTGGTGGTACTGTGGGCACTGTTCTTTCGGCCGGTAGGCTTCGACTATCGTTCCAAGGTGTCAAATCCCACTTGGCGTGAAATCTGGGACTGGGGCTTGTTCGTCGGAGGAACAGTGCCGGCGCTAATCTTCGGCGTCGCATTCGGTAACCTGCTGCTGGGGGTACCCTTCCACTTCGAAGACAACATGATGCCGGTCTACACGGGCACTTTCTGGGGACTGCTCAATCCGTTCGCGTTGCTGGCCGGTGTCGTGAGCCTGTCCATGCTCACGTTTCACGGCGCCAACTATCTGATGATTCGCACCGAAGGTGACGTCTATGCACGTGCCAGAACTGCTTCGCTGATCTTTGGAACGCTGATGCTGGTGGCATTTGCGGGTGCTGGTGTTTGGGTTTCTTCAGACATGCCGGGTTATATCATCACTTCGGTGGTCGATCCCGGCGCCTTGCCCAATCCACTGGACAAGACAGTCGAGATTCAGGCGGGTGCATGGATGGGTAATTTCGCCAGACATCCGATGCTTTGGGCAGTGCCGGGCGCAGCCTTCGTTGGCGGCCTGCTGGCATTGCTGTTCGCTTGGGCGAAAAAGCCGGTGCTGGCTTTCATAGCCAGCGGCGTGGCTGAATTTGGCGTCATCGGCACTGCGGGTGTCGCCATGTTCCCCTTCATCATGCCTTCGTCCAGCGATCCGCGCTCAAGCCTGACGGTGTGGGACAGCGTGTCCAGTCACCTGACGCTGGAAGTGATGTTCTGGGCGGCGTTGATTTTCACGCCTATCGTCATTACTTATACTGGTTGGGCGTACAAAATGATGGCGGGCAAGATCACCAACGCGTACATCGAGTCCAACGACCATTCCGCTTACTAAAATACATAAGGAGATTCGCATGTGGTATTTCACCTGGATGTTGGGACTGGCCATGGCCATCCTGTTTGCCGTGGTCAACGCACTCTGGCACGAGTTTCACGAATGATGTCGCGCAGGTAGCGTCATCCATGACTATAGATTCGACACGAATAAAGTATAGGTTCAATGTATAGTTTGCTGTCTGAAAATGCATGTAAAAAGACGATGGAAGAAAGCTCACTGTGCTGGAATTAAAAGAGAGGCGCAACCAGGTGATTCGAGCCAACAAGCGAGGGTCAAAAAAATAAATGAGCCGAGATATGGGATTGAGCTATCCAGCGGTGTGGTAGACCATTAATCCAACAGAACTGTCCAAAATCAACAACCGCAGCTGCAACTTCTTAGGCCCAAGAAGGGTTTAGGAAAAATGGCCTTAACATTGCACTAATAAAACAATTGGTTAGATCGTAATTGGTCTAACCAATTTTTTTGATGGGGACTTTTGGGTGACTTTTCTCACCAAGCTGTTCTCGCCGAATCATTGCAAGACTGCGATTCACTCGACGGCCTTTGTCTGTGGTGTGATTTAACGCCCCCACTAGCTCATCAATCTGTACTACTGAGTAATGAGCCATCATACCTTGGCGCCGTGAGCCACAAAATGTCAGCAATCGTTTCTTCATGTGCTTCAGTCTCCCGTAATCGCATTCCCACCGTATGACGCAGATCGTGAATGTGAAGGTCTGGAATTCCGGCCTTCTTTCTCGCCCGTTGCTATGCGCTGTTGTTCATGGTTTCAATCCGGCGCCCTTGGACAGGGGAATACATACTCAATCATCTTTGCCTCTTTGTGTTTCGATGATGAAGCATTATTCATTGTCACAATCCTTACAACACTCTTTGGCCGTCTTGTTCCACACACGCGAGTTGAGCGTGGTGTTTCTACAAGCTTCTAATTAAACATCAGCTTGAGTCTGCTATCAGGGCTGGCATGCAGTTTGCAAATATACAGGCACAGATACCCTCATAGGAGCGAACCATGATCATCATGACACTCAACGCGATCTCCGCCGTGGAGAAATTTATCAAAGGAGTAGACACGCCTGCCGAGCTGCGCATCGCAATTGCAAGCGGCGGCTATTTCGGCTTCCAGTACGGCATGTCTCTGGAGGAAGTGAAGAACGATGACAGCATCGTGCTGAAATACAGTGCAGTGACCTTGCTTGTCAATCCTTTGTTCGCTCCGCTACCGGAAGGCGTCTCCGTCGATTTCGTCGACAGACTCACCGGCAGTGGCTTTAAATTCGAAAACTCGAACGCTAGCTCCAGCTGTGCGTGCGGTTTATCTTTCTCAGCATAAGGAGCAACACCATGTGGGACTACTCGGAAAAAGTTAAGGAACATTTCTTTCAGCCGCGCAACGCGGGCGTGCTGGAAGGCGCGAACGGCGTGGGCGATGTCGGCTCGATCTCCTGTGGTGACGCGCTACGGCTGATGCTCAAGGTCGAACCGGACACCGACGTCATCCTCGCCGCCAACTTCCAGACCTTCGGCTGCGGTTCGGCCATCGCATCAAGTTCCGCGCTGACCGAGATGGTTATCGGCAAAACACTGGATGAGGCGCTGAAGGTGAGCAATCAGGACATCGCCGATTACCTCGACGGTCTGCCGCCGGAAAAGATGCACTGCTCGGTGATGGGGCGTGAAGCGTTGCAAGCCGCCGTGGCCAATTATCGCGGCGAAGTGTGGAGCGACGACCACGAAGAAGGCGCGCTGGTGTGCAAGTGTTTCGCCATCGACGCGGTGCTGATCGAAGACACCATTCGTGCCAACAACCTGACCACGGTGCAGGACGTGACCAATTACACCAAGGCCGGCGGCGGCTGTTCGTCTTGCCACGAAGGCATCGAAGAGATTCTGGTGAAGGTTATGGTTGAGCGCGGCGAGACGTTCAAACCTAGCGCGGCCGCGCAAGAGCAAGAGGAAGCCAAACCGGCAGGCATGACCAACCTGCAACGCATCCGCAAGATCGAAGCCGTGCTGGATGCGGTGCGCCCGCAACTGAAACGCGACGGCGGTGACATCGAGCTGGTGGATGTTGAAGGCAAGACCATCTACGTCAACATGAAAGGCGCGTGCTCCGGTTGTCAGATGGAAGCGCTCACGCTGCAAGGCATCCAGCAAAAGCTGATGGACGAGTTGAAAGAATTCATCAAGATCGTGCCGACCAAGGCGGGTGCGTTGAGCCGCGCATCTTGCCACCCCTGAGGAGATGAACATGCAAGGCATCTATTTCGACAACAACGCAACCACCCGCGTGGATGAAGCGGTAGTGGAGGTTATGCTGCCGTATTTCACCGAGCAGTTCGGCAATCCGTCGTCTATGCACAGCTTTGGCAACAAGGTTGGCCTGGCGATCAAGAAGGCGCGCATGCAAGTGCAGGAGTTGCTCGGTGCGGAACTCGATTCCGAGGTGATCTTCACTTCCTGTGGCACCGAGTCCGATTCCACCGCCATCCTTTCCGCGCTGAAAGCACAACCGGAGCGCAAGGAGATCATCACCACCAACGTCGAGCATCCGGCCATTCTCACGCTGTGCTCCTGGCTGGAAAAGGATGGCTATAAAGTGCATTACCTCAAGGTGGATGGCAAAGGCCGCCTCGATCTAAGCGAATACAAAAAACTGCTGACTGACCAAGTGGCCGTGGTATCGGTTATGTGGGCCAACAACGAGACGGGCACATTTTTCCCGGTGGTGGAAATGGCAGAGATGGCGCACGCGGTCGGCGCGATGTTCCACACCGACGCGGTGCAAGCCGTGGGTAAAGTACCGATGAATCTAAAGGACACCATGATCGACATGCTGTCGGTGTCCGGCCACAAGCTGCATGCCCCCAAAGGCATCGGCGTGCTGTACCTGAAACGCGGCACCCGTTTCCGTCCGCTTTTGCGCGGCGGACATCAGGAACGCGGGCGGCGCGCGGGCACCGAGAACAGCACGTCAATCGTTGGTCTCGGTAAAGCCGCCGAGATGGCGATGGAGGCGATGACTTTTGAGAATACTGAAGTGGCGCGGTTACGCAACAAACTGGAAGCTGGCATCCTGGCTAAAGTGCCACGCGCATTCGTTACCGGCGACCCGAGTAACCGTCTGCCCAACACCAGCAACATCGCGTTCGAGTTCATCGAGGGCGAAGCGATACTGTTGCTGCTGAACAAGTTCGGTATCGCTGCCAGCTCGGGTTCCGCCTGCACTTCAGGCTCGCTGGAACCGTCGCACGTGATGCGCGCAATGGGCATTCCCTACACCGCCGCACACGGCACCGTGCGTTTCTCGCTGTCGCGTTACAGCACCGAAGCCGAAGTGGAGCGCGTGATCCAGGTTGTGCCGGAGATCATCGCGCAACTGCGCAAACTGTCGCCGTACTGGGATGGCGATGCACCGAAGGCTGAACCGGAGAAGGCGTTCGCGCCGACATACGCATGAAAGCCGCCGCCAAAAATTTTGTTGCTGCTTCCGATTTGACCCTAGTCGCAATCGTCTGGTATTCACTGTGGATGCTGTGTGCCGTATTGATAATTTTGAACTAAGGCAACCATCATGACTTGCAATATCACCATCAACGATACCACCCTGCGCGACGGCGAGCAGACCGCCGGGGTGGCATTTTCGTTGGAGGAGAAGCTGGAGATCGCTCGCCAGATCGACGCGCTGGGTGTGCCGGAAATGGAAATTGGCATTCCGGCGATGGGGCCGGTGGAATGTGAAAGCATTAACGCCGTGGCTGCGCTGGGTTTGAATGCCAAGCTCATCGTGTGGGGGCGTATGTGCAAAGCGGACATTGCGGCCAGTGAGCAACTCGATGTTTCTATGGTCAACCTATCCATTCCGGTGTCGGATATTCATCTCGCCAAAAAATTGAAACGCGACCGCGCTTGGGTTCTGGATACCATTTTCGAAATGGTGCCGTATGCCTGCGATCACGGTCTTGAAGTCAGCGTCGGTTGCGAGGACTCATCGCGCGCCGATCCCGAATTCCTGTTGCAAGTGGCCGAGGCGGTGCAAGCCGCCGGCGCACGCCGCATACGCTATGCCGACACGTTGGGCGTGATGGAACCGTTCGGTGTTCACAAGGCGATCAGCGCACTGCGCGGCGCGGTGGACATCGAGATCGAAATGCACGCGCACGATGACATGGGATTAGCCACCGCCAACAGCCTCGCTGCTGCCGTGGCCGGGGCGACGCACATCAACACTACGGTGAATGGTCTGGGCGAGCGCGCGGGCAACGCACCGCTGGAAGAAGTCGCGCATGGTTTGAAAAAACTTTACAGCATGCACACCGGCGTTGATCTCGCGCATTTCCCCGTGCTGTCCAAGCTGGTTGCCTCCGCTTCGGGCCGTCCCGTGCCGTGGCAGAAAAGCATAGGCGGCGCTGGAGTATTCACGCACGAAGCGGGCATTCACGTCGATGGTCTGCTCAAGGACCCCAACACCTATCAAGGTTTCGATCCCGCCGAAGTCGGCCGCCGCAACAAACTGGTGGTCGGCAAACATTCCGGCGCGCACGGCATCATCGCCGCTTACGCCACCATGGGACTCAGCCTGAGTCAGGCCGAAGCGCGCGCGCTGCTGCCCGATATCCGCAGCTTCGCCGAGCGCGCCAAACGTTCGCCCGCCGACCAGGAGCTGCTGTTCCTTTATCAACGCTACATCGGGCGCATCCAGCCTGGTGCTGCGCACTAGGAGTGCATCATGGAAAACGTGATGGCTACCGAAACCGTGATCAGCAAACCGGCGCAACCCTCGCTGTTGCGCTTGCTGCGCGAAGACGTGAACTGCGTGTTCCAGCGCGACCCCGCCGCACGTTCCCATTTTGAAGTGCTGACCACCTATCCCGGCGTGCATGCCATCCTGCTGCAACGCATCGCGCATAGGCTGTGGAAATTCAGGCTACGCTATCTGGCACGCTTGCTCTCATGGTTCGCGCGCCTGCTCACCAACATCGATATCCATCCCGGCGCCACCATCGGCAGACGTTTCTTTATTGACCACGGCGCAGGTGTGGTGATCGGCGAAACAGCAGAGATCGGCGACGACGTGACGCTGTATCACGGCGTGACGCTGGGCGGCACCACCTGGAACAAAGGCAAGCGCCATCCCACGCTGGGCGATGGTGTAGTGGTCGGCGCGGGCGCCAAGATTCTGGGCGCGATCACTCTCGGCAACCAAGTGCGCGTCGGCGCGAATTCGGTAGTGGTGAAAGATGTGCCGTCGCACCGCACCGTGGTCGGCATCCCGGCCAAGGTCGTGCTGCTCAGCGAGGAGGCGGGCGCCGACAACATCTACGGCATCAACCTTGACCATCACCTGATCCCCGACCCGGTAGGTCGCGCCATCGCCTGCCTGATGGAGCGCATCGAAATTCTGGAAGCGCAGTTGAGTAAGCAGGGCGTGCCGGTGGACGGACAATGCCGCCTCTGCGACGCGGACGAACTATGCGGCACGGAAGTGGCGCGCATGGCAAGAAGCAAATAACGGGAAAGGAATGAACATGGACATGCTCGATTTCGACCAGTCGGAACTGTACTTCGAGGAAGCACTTGATCCCGCGATTGCGCGCCTGCTTCTGTCTGCGGCGGACAACTACGGCAGCGACGAAGCCGAAAAGCTGCTGCTTCGCGCCAGTTTCATGGCGCCGCAACACCTGATGGTGCTGGTCGCGCTGTACCGCTACTACTTTTACCAGCACCGTCTGGAAGATGCGCTACTGGTCGGCGAAAGTGCGCTGGCGGTGGCCGGGCGGCGGCTGGGCTTTCCCGATAGCTGGACTTATCTGCGCGTGGCCAATCTCGGTGCTGGCGTGATGCGTTCGATGGGGCTGGCGCGCTTCTACCTGATGGTGTTGAAGTCGTGCGGCTACCTCAACTTGCGCCTCGGCCATTTCGAGAGCGGACGCGCCATGCTGGAAAAACTCATCGAGCTGGACAGCCACGACCGCATGGGCGGCAAGGCGCTGCTCGACGTGCTGCAACAGACGATGCCCCATGAAGACACTGAAGAAAGGAACACAAGATGGACACACTAACCCTAGATGAGGCGCTGGAAGAACTGGAATCCGCCGAGGATTTTCTGAACTACTTCGGCATCGAATACGAGCCTGCGGTGGTGCATGTGAACCGCCTACACATCTTGCAGCGCTTCCACAACTATTTGGGCAAGGCCACCCTACCCGACGTGGAAACCGCGCGGCGCATGCTGTACGCCACGTTGCTGCAACAGGCGTATCAGGATTTCGTAAAGTCCGACGCGCAGACTGAAAAAGTGTTCAAGGTTTTTCACATGCACGAACCGCAAGTGAAGTTCGTGCCGATCAGTGCTATCACGGTGACCAAGAGAGATGCTGCCTAAATTTCAATTCGGCGAAGAAGTGCGCATCATCCGTAACGTGCGCAACGATGGCACCTATCCGGGCTTGCCCACCGGGCAGTTGCTGATCCGGCGCGGCTGCACCGGCTTCGTGATGAACGTCGGCACCTTCCTGCAAGACCAGCTGATCTACAGCGTCAACTTTCTGGAGCAGAACAAAATCGTCGGCTTTCGCGAGGAAGAACTCATCGGCATCAACGAGCCGTGGATCCCCAGCAAATTTGAAAGCCGCGAAAAAGTGCGCAGCAGGATCACGTTGACCGTACGCGGCGAAGTGCGCGTCACGCCGGGCATGGACGGCGAAATTTTGAAAGTGTTGCGCGATGAAAATGACGGCGTGCAATACCAAGTCATCTTCCACGACCACGTGCTGCAAGTGCCGGAGTCGGCGCTGGAAGCGGTACATGTTTATCTCGACGAGGAGAACAGCGATGCCACAACTTATTGAAGCAAACGCGGCCTACCTCGCGCTCAAAGCCGCGCAAAAACTTTACAGCAAAGCCACAGCCGCCTTGCAGCCGGAAGAATTTGAGCGCGTGCAAAATCTGGCGCAGCACCAGCTTGATCTCGAAGCGCGCATCCTTTCCACAGCCGAAGCGCGCGATGCCATCGTGCCACCCGCGACACTTGAAGCCGCGATGCAGGAGATACGTGGTCGTTATCCGAGCGAAGAAGAATTTATTGAAGATCTGGCGCGCAATGGATTGGACGAAACCAGCTATGTCAGCGCGCTGGAGCGCGAAATGAAAGTTGAAGCCATCCTCGAAAAAGTCGGCACGCGCGCAGAGCGCGTCAGCGACATGGACGTGGAACTGTATTATCAATACCACCCCGAACAATTTCGCCGCCCCGAGACGAGGCTGTCACGCCACATCCTCATCACTATCAACGACACCATCGCCGACAACACGCGTTCAGAAGCGAGCAAGCGCATAGAAACCATCCGGGCAAGATTGGCGAAAGAGCCGCAACGATTCGAGGAGCAGGCACTCAAACATTCCGAATGCCCCACCGCGCTGGATGGCGGCAAACTGGGCGACCTGCCGCGCGGCAAGCTGTTTCCACAACTGGATAAAGTGTTGTTCGAATTGAAAGCGGGCGAGGTCAGCGGGGTGTTGGAATCTGAGCTCGGTTTCCATGTGCTGCGCTGTGACGTGATCACCGAGGCTGAGGTACTCAGCTACGAACAAGCCAAACCGTACATCCGAAAACTGCTGGAACAAAAACGCAAGCGCGTTGACAAGCAGGCGTGGGTCAAGCAGTTGTTAGCGGGGAAGTAGTGCGGAGTCGATTCTGGCAATTTGGTTGGCTTGCCAATTTGATCAGCGCTCTTGCCTGAACTGTACATGCAAGGCTCGTTCTTGCATCAAGCTTGTTCAGCCACGCCTCCGGAATCTCTTCCAATCCATATAACGCACCCGCCAGCATGCCTGCAATCGCGCCAGTCGTATCGGCATCGCCGCCGCGATTGACCACGTCGATCAGGCAGCTACTGAAATTGTCGGTATCGAAAAAGCTCTGGAACACGGCCTGCAGCGTGTCGACGACATAGCCGCTGGGGTTGCTGTTCTGGCGTACTGCGCGGAACTTGAATACCGGGTAACGTACCGCAAGCGGGTGGGCATACTGGTGCAGCAGTTGGTTCTTGTTCACGCCGCGCAGTGCATCCTGCACCATGAACACCAGACATTCGCAAGCGGCATCGGAGAGCGTACTGTGGTGGGTGACATGAGCCTGTGCGCGGCAGGCTGCGCGCACCGCATCTTCGGATTGATCCAGTGTGGCGAGCGCCACCGGCAGCACGCGCATCGCTGCACCGTTGCCCGCATCGTGGTCGGAATAAGGCGATTCCGGGTTGCCGGTCTTGCGGAATTGCAGCAAGTTGCGGCGCACGGTGTTGCCAATATCGATGGGCTTGGCGCGCATCCAGCCATCAAATGCCTGCGCTGAGGAGAGTGCATCGACCTTGCCTTGCGTGAGAATGGCATTGCCTAACGCGAGCGACATAGTGGTGTCGTCGGTGACTTGCCCTAGTTTCAGGTGCAGCCAGCCGCCGCCGCACAAGGTGTCGTGTGTGCCATATTTCACAGCGATCTCGCGCGGAGTCATGAATTCCACCGTCGCACCGAGCGCGTCGCCAATAGCGAGGCCGAGGTAGGCGGCGATGGCGTGGTCGGTGGTGATCATGAGGTGGTTAGTCTTCAGGCCCGAAGCATTTCTGGTAATCGATGCATACCTCGCAGCTTGGTGCGCGGCACGTCTTGATGTCTTCTTTCTCGCACAATTGCTTGTAGAGGAATTTCTTCCACTTCATGTCTTTTACGTTTCTGGCCGCAAGCGAGGGGAAGTTTTCGGTCATCAGGCGGCTGAGATATTGGCGCGACCACAGGCCAAGGTCTTGCCACAAGTGGTCGTTAGCCATGCAGGCGGCAGTGACGATGCCGGCCATCCAAACTTCGGAAACGTCCATGTTTGCGCGATGTTCAATCAGCAATCCGAACACGTCGTCGCGCTCGAGTGTGCGCGGATCGTCATTGTCGCTGGTGCAGCGTATAAACAGCACGACACCCGGGAAGTGTCGTGCCAGCAATACAGAGAAATCGTTCTCGTCCAACCCCAGCCCGGGCGGCAGCGCACCTGTGCCGTCGATCTGGCTAGCGATCATCTGCGCGAACAGTTCATCGTTGGGCAGCCCGGCGGCATGCTCCATCAACTCGCCATGCAAGCCGTTTGGCTGTACCAGAGATTTCTGCTGATGCATGACGTCGGTTTGCATGATGCACTCTATTTGCTTGGGTACTCGATCAGCAGGTCTTCATCGCGCAACACCATCTGGCAGGCCAAGCGCCATTCGGTGGTGACGACATCGTTCACTTTCATCGCTTCGATCTGCGCCGCAGTGATCTTGCCGGAGTCTTTGAGTACCGTGATCTCGCGGTCGGTCAGCGGACCGCCCATTGGGCCTTTGTTGGAGAGGTTGGTGATCTTCACCAGACAGGTCGAGCATTCGCCGTTCTGGCAGCCGAAGTCGATGGGGATATGGTTCTCCTTGGCGAGCGCAAGCACGGTCATCTTGTGACTGCCGGCGACGGCATACACCGTCTTGTCTTTGTGCATCGGGCTGGAAAAAGTGATGTTAGGCATTGCGATGACTCCTACAGTGATTAATAAAATCCTTAAGCCTTGACGGTGATGTCGCCGCCGAGAACCTGCGCCTGGCAGGCGAGACGGTCGCTGCTTCCCGCCATGTTCTCTTGCAGTACTTTGTCTTCCAGCACCGAACGTTCGCTCATGTTCTCCATGCCTGATCTGATCTTCATCATGCAGGTGCCGCATTCGCCTTCGCGGCAGCCGTAAGTGATGCTGGCGCCGACCTTTTCCGATATCTCGATCAGGCGAGTGCCGGCCGGTACGGAAATGGTGATGCCAAGTTTTTCAAAGGTGACGTTTGCCTTAGGCATGAGATTGCTCCTGTGCGAGTAGTTCAGACATGGGAATGACACGGTTCTCGATAGTGCCGGTCAGGTGTTGGGCGAGCTGTTTGCCGAGGTCGCGGCAACGGTCAAGCTCATCCTCGGTGGGTATCAATCGTGCGCGCACGCCTTTGATCGGCACCCGCAACTTGAGTCCGCGCAAACGGTCTTCGATCATGTTGATGGCTTCGCCGCTCCAGCCGTAGGAGCCGAACGCGGCACCCAGCTTGTCGCTAACCTTGATGGCGACCAGCGAGGACAGCAGATCCCACACCGGCTTCACCGCATCGCCGTTGATGGTCGGCGAGCCGATGGCCAGTCCGTCAGCCTCCTCGATCAGGTCCACGAAGGGTAGGTCGCTACACACCTGTAAGTCATACAACGATACGCGTACGCCGGCTATGCTCTCGGCACCTTCCACCACGGCTTGAGCCATCAGCGTGGTGTTGCCGTACGAGGAAATGTAAAAAACCAGCAGCGATTTATTGTTGGCGCCGACTTCGTTATGCAGCAGCGGGGAGGCCAGTTGGCGATAGCGTTGCATGTAGCTGTGCGGCGCTTCGCGCAGGACAGGGCCGTGCGCCGGTGCAATGAGCTTGAGCGGCAGCGGTTCGAGCAATTCCAGTGCGTCCAGCACATGCTCTCGAAACGGGCGCATGATGTGCGCGTAGTAATAATCGAACGAGAAACGGAAATCGCCGACCTGGTCGTTGAACAGGCGCGCATCGCAGAAGTGGCAACCGAATACGTCACCACTGAACAGGATGCTTTGCTCTTCGACTAACGTGCATTGCGTGTCCGGCCAGTGCAGGAACGGTGTGTTGAAGAAGCGCAATGTGCGTCCACCCAGATCGACGGTATCACCGGTCTTGACGATGTTGAAATTCAGATCGGTACTTTTGACCAAAGCCTTCAGCATTAATTGCGCTTTGGGTGAAATATATAGCTTCGCTTGTGGTGCGCGCCGCATCAATTCCGGCAATGCGCCGCTATGGTCTGGCTCCAGGTGGTTCAGTACGATAGTGCTGATCTCATCGTAGCGGGCGACTTGTTCGAGTCGCTTGAAGAACTCATCTGCGTGTGATGCTTTCACGGTGTCGATCACCGCCACGCCATCGCTGCCGCGCACACAGTACGAATTGTAGGTTGTGCCATTGGCCGTCTTGAGGATGATGTCGAATTCGCGCAAATCCGGATCAAGTGCACCTATCCAGTGGGTGCCTGGTGCGATCTCGATAGCGTCAGGTGAGCGATTCATGTTGCTGCTTCCAGCGACGAGCAGGAGTTGGAATGATGACCGTTCGGACAGGCTTCGAGGTCGCCATCCGGTATGGCATGGTTGAGGCCGATCCATGCGCGTACCGCAGCGGCATCGAAGCCGACGCGGCGCACGCCATCCACTTCCATCAGCGGGCGGCGAACCAGCAAAGGATCGGCAAGCATCATGGCGAGTGCAGTTTGTGCATCAAATGCAGCAGGGTTTACCTCGCCGGATTTGATGCGCGGCGCGGCAGGATTGAACCACTGAGCTACCGCCAATTCGCAGAAGAATGCGCGCAAGTTTTCCGCACTCCATTTTTCGGTGAGCAGGTTCTTCGCCAGCACAGTGTGTCCTGATGCCGCCAGCCAAATCTTCTGTTTGGTGTTGTTAACGCAGCCGGGCTTTTCGTAAAAGAAAATCGTTGCCATATCAGGCTGCCAATCTGTGCACAGGAATGCAGGTGAGCGAACCGGGCGGATTCAACGGCACGCCGTCTTCGTTGAGGATTGCGCCTTCGATCGGGCAGATGCTGGCGCATTGCGAATCTTCGAAATCGCCGGAGCATTCGTTGCATTTGTTCGGATCGATCAGAAAATGCGGTTTCGCCTCGTAGATCGCCTTGCTCGGGCAAAGCGACATGCATGCCCAGCAGTTGGTGCAGGATTCGATGATTTCCAGTGCCATGGCGATATCTCCTTAAGCGACCTTCTGTTGTTCGTCTGCTTTGGTATCCAGCTTGCCAGCTTCGCGCATTTCTTCATAAACCTTGAGAATGGCGTCTTCGATGGTTTCCATTGCATGTTCGCCGTTTGGCTGGATGCCTGCGGCTTGCAGCGGCCCCCACGGTTCGTAGCCGACCTTGCTGCACAACACCACTTCGCAACCGGCCAGCACGCGTAGCGTGGTATCCAGCGCGCTCTCACCGTCGCCGCAGGTGTCGCCGCCTTCGCAATAAGGCTTGGTCTTGCGGTGACCGATGAAGCGCACGCCTTCCGATGAAGCTTCGTAAATCAGAAACTCGCTGGCGTGGCCGAAGTGTTCGTTAATGAGTCCGCTGCCTTTGGTGGCGACGGCCATCAATACTGGACGGGCGCTTTTTTTCTTCTTCAGCCCCTGAATGCTGACCACCTGCACCTTGTTTTCCTTAGCCAGACGCTTAGCTTCCAGCTCCGCGTTGATCGCCGCATGCACCCCGGCGCGCATCTTCATCGCCTCGGGATAGTTAATGTCCATTGCCTCGATCTTGTCCATGGTGAATTCCGCGCCGCGATCTTCGCCCAGCATGCCCACCGCATCGGCGCGGCACTGGCGGCAATGGCGCATCATGTTCATGTCGCCCGCACAGGCATCCTGCAAGGTTTGCAGTTCTTCATGCGTCGGCCCGCGCTGTCCGGTGAGTCCGTAATACGTGCCATGTTCGGCCTCGGAAATCAGCGGCATCACGTTGTGCAAAAACGCGCCTTTGGCCTTGACGATCTTCGACACTTCTTCCAGATGCTTGTCGTTCACGCCGGGGATCATCACCGAATTCACCTTGACCAGAATGCCCTTGGCCACCAGCATCTCCAGCCCTTTTTGTTGCTGCTCAATGAGGATGGCTGCGGCTTCGCGCCCCTTGATGCGCTTGTTCTTCCAGAAAATCCACGGATAGATTTGTGCGCCCACGTCGGGGTCCACACAATTGATGGTGATGGTCACGTGGTCGATGTTGTACTTGGTCAATTCTTCAATGTTTTCGGGCAGCGATAAACCGTTGGTCGAAACGCACAGCTTGATGTCCGGCGCTTGCTCGGACAACATGCGGAACGTCTCGAATGTGCGCGAAGGATTAGCCAAAGGATCGCCCGGCCCGGCGATGCCCAGCACCGTCATCTGCGGAATATTCGCCGCCACCGCCAATACCTTCTTCACCGCCTGCAGTGGATGATGCAGCTCCGACACCACGCCGGGACGCGACTCGTTGGCACAATCGTATTTGCGGTTGCAGTAGTTGCACTGGATATTGCAGGCAGGTGCCACCGCCACATGCATGCGCGCGAAGTAGTGGTGCGCCTCTTCGGAATAACACGGATGGTTGAACACCTTCTGCCGGATATGCTCCGGCAAATGGCTCATCTGCTTGTCGGTCGACCCGCACGAACCGGCAGCGCAGCCTGATTTCGGTGCATCGGCTGCTGCGATAGTGATGACGGGAATTGGCACAGTTTTATCCTCCGGCTTTGGTATGCCTAGGAATGAGCAAACTGTGTGCCCGACCAATGAGGGTTGTTAACTCATTGTTTAGTTGTGCGAGAATTTATTTTGTTGCGCTCTGCTGTTGCAAACAGCACAAGGAAATAAAAGAGGCTTGTGGCGAAAGCGACAAATAGGTCTTTATATTATTTTTAATGTGGATACGGTATTTGTCAGGCTGGATTCTGTTTTGGATGATTGCTAACAATGTGAAGCGGTCTGTCATTTCGGTGAAGTGGACCTGCAGCGTTAAGTAGATTTCAATGTCCGGTTTCGTGACATTGCTATGGCCGCATGACTCAGGGGTTTGAGCTTCTCGAAAACGGACGCTCATTTTGAGCTTGAAATTAGTTCTGGCTCTACTGCTGTTGAATGTATGATTGAAAAAAGGGGAAGTGGCGTCTAAAGGCTAATCAGCAATTTGTCTAATGTCCTGTGATCTGCTGAAATAATTTCAATCTTCGTTCGTCTATATTTCCATCAGCCGTCGCTTTGCGTATCGCGCAGTCCGGTTCGTGCGAGTGGCTGCAATTGGCGAAGCGACAGTGGCCGAGGTAGGGCAGGAATTCGGGGAAGCTTCTTTCGATGGCGGCAAAATCCAGATGGTGCAGGCCGAACAGTTGTACGCCGGGACAGTCGATCAGGTGGCTGTTGCTGTTGAGGTGATACAGCTTGGCGTGGGTGGTAGTGTGTTTGCCGGAATCGAGTACGGTGGAGATTTCGCGCGTGGCGGCATGTGCTTCGGGGATGAGAGCGTTGATGAGGGTGGATTTGCCCATGCCGGATTGGCCGACAAGTACGCTGGTGTGGCCTTGCAAATAGGGCAGCAACGGTGCTACGTCTTGCTTAGCAGAAAGTTCCAGCAGGCGGTAGCCGATCTTGCTATAGGGTGCGAGTTGCGCGCGTGCGGCGGCAGTTTGCGGCAGGTCGCATTTATTCAACACGATGAGCGTATCCAGATTTTGATCGTGCGCGGCGAGCAGGCAGCGCGCCAATAATTCGTCATTGAAAGAAGGCTCGGTGGCGACAACGACGATGATTTGCGTAACGTTGGCGGCAATGAGTTTTTGTTTGAAAGCATCGGAGCGATAGAGCAGTGTCTTTCGCGGCGCGATGCGGTCGATGACCCCTTGATCCGTTCCGGTACGTGCAATTTCTACGTTATCACCGCAAGCGACTTCGCTCTTCTTGCCGCGCGGCACGCATTCCAGAATCTCGCCGCCGGGCAGTTCTGCCAAATAGTGTCGCCCGAAGGCGGCGATGATTTGGCCTTGCAGTTTTTCACTCAAAGCTTGAACAGCGCGTCCACTTTCGCGGCGCAGATGAAATCGTTTTCGGACAGACCGCCGATGGCGTGGGTGGAATATTCCACGCGGCATTGGTTATAGCTGACGGACATATCGGGGTGGTGGTCTTCCTGGTGGGTCATCCAGGCCACGGCGTTGACGAAGGCGAGTACCTGATAATAATTCTTGAACTCGAAAGTCTTGCTGATGCGGTTGTCGCTCAGCGTCCAGCTATCGAGTTGTTGCAGCAGGTTTTTCGCTTCATCCTGAGATAGTGGCGGCACGCCGCCTTCGCAGGGTTTACAGTTCTTGTTGGTCAGATCGCAGACAGTTGCCATGATAGCCTCACTTGAAGTGGTAGTAGGTTTGGTTCAGATGTGCCGCGAGGTCTTGCTCTTCCTGCGCGGAAAGGTGTGCTCCCACAGCACCGGAGCAGAATTTGATGCGGGGTATGAGTTCGCCAGCACTACGCACGATGCGATCCGGGCGGGTGAAAATGGCACTGCCGTCACCGCCCACTTTGCCTTTGTGGCAGCTATCGCATTCGTATTGGGCGAACAGTTTCTTGCCGTGGTTGGCATTGCCGCTGGCGAAGGGGGTTGCCTGTGCGGTGCTGGCGGCGACCAGCAACAGAAAAAATATTTTCTCATTTGCTCGTTCCCAGTTGTTGCAGATGCGCAATGCGGATCGGTGCGGGCGGATGAGATTCGTAGAAGGTGGCGTACAGGGGGTCGGGGGTCAGTGTCTTGGCGTTGTCCTGAAACAGCTTGACCAGCGCGCTCACCAGTTCGTTGGCATCGGTTTGTTGCGCTGCATATTCATCAGCCTCGAACTCGTGTTTGCGCGAATAGGCGGAGACGATGGGTTGCAGCAGGAAGGTGAATACCGGCAGTACCATGAAGAACAGCAGCAGCGCTATTGCGGTTGAGAGGGTGGTAACACCCAAGCCGACGAAGAACCAGTCGGTGTGCAGCAACTGCGCCAGCAGCCACAGAAAGCCCAAGCTGATTACAAAAGTGTAAGCGATGCGCTTGACTACATGGCGGCGCTTGAAATGGCCCAGTTCGTGCGCGAGAACAGCATCGACTTCGCCCGGGGTCAGGCGTTGCAGCAAGGTATCGAAAAATACGATGCGTTTGGTTTTGCCGAAGCCGGTGAAATAGGCGTTGCCGTGCGTGCTGCGTTTGCTGCCGTCCATCACGAACAAACCGCTGGCGGCAAAGCCGCATTTCTTCAGCAGCGCTTCGATACGTGATTTTTGCGCTTCGTCCTGCATCGGTTCGAACTTGTTGAACAGCGGCGCGATGTATGTGGGGTAAATGAACAGCAGCAATAAATTGAAGGTGACCCACACGCCCCATACATACAGCCACCACCAATCGCCCATGCGTCCCATCAGCCACAGTACGCCAAGCAGCAGCGGCAAACCGAGCACAATGCCGAGCAGCAGGCCTTTGAGCGCATCGAGCGCGTACAGCTTGAGCGTCATTTTGTTGAAGCCGAAGCGCACTTCGATGTTAAAAGTGCGATAAAGATCGAATGGCATTTCCAATACCGATTGCAGAAGCAGTACCGCGACGATCAGGATCGTACCCTGCAGTAGCGCGCCGTTGAACGTGGCGAATGACCAGTTGCTCAACCACTGGATACCACCGCCCAGCGTGAAAGCCAGCAACAGCGCAGCGTTGAATATTATCGTCAAAATGCCGAGATGGAGCAGGGCGCGGGTGTAGTCTGCAGCTTTCTGGTGGGCGGCAAGGTTGATCTGATCGCGGAAAGCGGCGGGCACTTCGGCACGATGTGCAGCGACATGGTCGAGTTGGCGGTATGCCAACCAGAGTTTGAGAGTCGTGTTTGAGAGCAGGGTGGCGACAAACAAGATGGTGAATTGGGATGTGGTCATGGTCGTTGGTTACCCGGCGTGGCTGTGCGACAATGCGCCCCACTTTTAATTGAGAACTAGCGCAGATTATGGCACAAAATCAAAACAACCTCGTCTGGATAGACATGGAGATGACAGGGCTTTTGCCCGACACGGATCGCATCATCGAAGTGGCGCTGGTGATTACCGATGGCGACCTCAACACTGTTGCCGAAGCGCCGGTGCTGGTGGTGCATCAGCCCGACAACGTGCTCGACGGCATGGATAACTGGAATAAATCCACCCATGGTAAATCCGGTCTGATCGACAAGGTTAAAGCTTCCACGCTGGATGATGTGATAGTGGAAGCGCAAATGCTGGAATTCCTTAAAGAGTATGTGCCGATCCGCACCTCGCCGATGTGCGGCAATTCCATCTGTCAGGATCGACGCTTCCTTGCGCGCTGGATGCCGAAGCTGGAGGATTATTTCCACTACCGCAATCTGGATGTGAGTACGCTCAAGGAATTGGCGAAACGCTGGAAACCGGAAGTGGCAAGCGCGCTGAAAAAACACGGCAAGCACGAGGCTTTGGCTGACATCTACGAATCGATCGCCGAGATGAAGCATTACCGCGATAACTTTCTTAAACTTTAATTTCAGTAACCCACCACTTTGCCGATCACCGCCAGATGAAACGAATTTTGCTCAAGCGCTGGAATCACTTGGGCGTGCAGGAAAAACTGCATATCCTGATTCAGGGTTCGCTGATCGTTATCTTCGTGGTTTCCACCAACTGGGTGATTGGTCGTTTCGAAAAACAGATTATCGCGCATGCCGAGCAACGTGCTTACGAAATGGCGGACGAGGCCATGTATCAGGCCAAGGAAAGCGGGCGCAACACCTTCAGATTGTATCAGCGCGTCGCATCTTGAAACATCTGCTAGTCGATATTTCCGCGCACGGTTTCGGTCATGTCGCGCAGACCGCGCCAGTGGTAAATATAGTGGCGCACGCGAATCCCGATCTGCGCATCACGCTGCGCTCCGCCGCACCGATTGCGCTCCTTAAGCAACGTTTCACCTGCGAATTCGATCACGTTCCGCTCGCACTCGATTTCGGCATGGCGATGGTCAATGCGGTGGAAGTCGATGTGCCGCGCAGCATCGCGGCTTACCGCGAATATCATACCGATTGGCAAACCAAAGTGGCTCGTGCAGCAGAGCAGATGAGCACGCTGCAACCCGATCTGCTGCTTGCCAACGTGCCTTATCTTTCGCTGGCGGCGGCGCATGCCGCGCAAATTCCCGCCGTGGCGATGTGCTGCCTGAACTGGGCGGACATCTACCGACACTATGCGCCGCAGGATGCCGAGAGCCGCACCATTCATGGTCAAATGCTGACTGCCTACCGTAGCGCGCAAACTTTCCTCAAAGTGCAACCGACCATGCCTATGCCTGAACTGGGCAATACGCAGGAGATCGTGCCGATTGCCCAGTTGGGATGCAATCGGCGCGAGCAGATCGAAGTGCAATGCGGATTGAACGCTGGCGAAAGATTGGTATTGATTGCACTGGGTGGCATCGAATTCCGCTTGCCAATGCAGCACTGGCCGCGCCTTCCCGGCGTACGTTGGCTGATACCGCAAGCGTGGCACACTCAGCGCGAAGACATGATTGCGTTCGAGTCGCTGGATATGAGTTTCAGCGATGTGCTGGCATCTGCCGATGCCGTGCTAACCAAGCCTGGTTACGGCACGTTTGCCGAAGCCGCCTGTGGCGGCATTCCCGTGTTGTATGTATCGCGCGGCGAATGGCCGGAACAGCCGTATCTGGTGGCGTGGTTGCAGCAGCATGGTGTGTGCCGCGAAGTGACGAATGAACAGTTCATGAACGGTGATTTGACGGAGGCGTTAAGGCTGTTGTGGAACCAGCCCAAGCCGCAAGTGCCGGATGCGAGTGGCGCTGCCGAGGCAGCCGCGATCATTGCCAAATATTTGTAATTATTGCGTAGCTAGCGCTTTGCGCCCAACGCCAGCGCACGCAATCTGCCTTGCTCCGACTCCGTCGCATCCGACTCGATTAGCCAGCCGTGCAGATTGTCCATCACCAGATCGGTCAGTGCGTGTATCCAGTCGGCACGCTGGTTGAGGCAGGGGATGTAGCGATACTCGCCGCCGCCCGCGTGCTGAAAATCTTCGCGGCCTTCCATTGCAATCTCTTCCAGCGTTTCCAGACAATCGGCCACGAAGCCGGGGCACACCACATCCACACGTTTAACTTTCTGCGCGCCCCATGCCTTGAGCGTGGCGGTGGTATAGGGTTTCAGCCATTCGGCCTTGCCGAAGCGTGATTGAAAGCTGATGCCGAATTGTGTTTCGTCCAAGCCCAATGCCTGCGTCAGCAAGCGTCCCGTTTTTAGACATTCGCAATGGTAGGGGTCGCCTTTGTCCAGCGTGAATTGCGGCAGACCGTGAAAGCTCAGCAGCAGCTTTTCTGGTCTGCCATGCTGCGTCCAGTAATCGCTGATGTTGTTCGCCAGCGCCTTGATGTAGCCGGGGTGATCGTGAAAGTGCTTGATGGTGCGCAGCGCGGGTGTGTTGCGCATCTGCTGCATTTCACTGAACACGATGTCATTCACCGTGGCGGTGGCGCTGGCGGCGTATTGCGGATATAGCGGCACGACGAGGATGCGCTGGCAGTTCTGTTCTTTTAACTTGCGCAACACGCTGGGTATCGACGGATTACCGTAACGCATGGCGTACTCGATCACCAGCGGCGCTTGCGTGCGCTGACTGAGCGCGCTTCGCAGCAACGCGGTTTGCTGCTCGGTATGGACGCGCAACGGCGAACCTTCCGGCAGCCAAATAGTGGCATATTTTGCGGCGGATTTCTTCGGGCGCGTATTGAGGATGATGCCGTTGAGGATCAGCCACCAGATGGCGCGCGGAATTTCCACCACGCGCGGGTCGCTGAGGAATTCTTTCAGATAAGCGCGCACCGCTTGCGGCGTGGGCGCATCCGGTGTGCCGAGGTTGATCAGCAGGATACCGGTTTTCGCTAGTGTGTCGTGGGAATGGGTAGGTTCAGTCAGATAGCGCATTATCGATTCAGTATTGTGAGAGCGCATTGCTCAACAGTTTTGCGGTGATATCCACAATCGGCACCACGCGCTCGTAGTTCATGCGTTTCGGGCCGACTACGGCGAGTGTACCGATGATCTTGCCGTCGGATGTATAAGGCGCACTCACCACGCTGCATTCGTCCAGCCCGATCAAACCGGATTCGTTGCCGACGAAGATATGCACACCCGGGGCATGCCTTCCGGCATCCAGCAATTGCAGTAATTCGGTCTTCTGCTCGAACATATTGAACAGATTACGCAACTGATTCATGTTGGCGGAAAGGTCGTTGATGTGCAACAGGTTGCGCTCGCCGCTGATGACGTAATCCTCGCTCTTGCGCGCGATGGCTTCGTCGCTGGCCGCCATCGCCGCACTCATCAGCGCGGTCATATCGTGCTGCAGCTGGCGCAGCTCGTTTTGCATGCGCCGATGGATATCGCCGAACCCGAGGTCGGCGTAATGCTGGCTCAGGAAGTTTCCTGCCTCAGTGAGTTGCGTCTGGCTGTATTCCTTGTGTGTCACCAGCACGCGGTTCTCCACCTCGCCGTCCGGCATCACGATGATAAGCAGCACCCGTTTTTCCGACAGGCGCAGAAACTCGATCTGGCGCACGGTGATGGCGGCGCGTTTGGGGGTGGCGACCACTCCGGCGAACTGGGTGAGTTCGGATAACAGATTGGAAGCTTGGGTCAGCAAACGCGTCGGGTTGCTCGGCTGCAACTGGTTTTCCAGTTGTTGTACACGCGCTTCGGACAGCGGCTGCACCACCATCAAGGTGTCGATGAACAGGCGGTAGCCCAACGCCGTCGGCACGCGCCCGGCAGAAGTATGCGGACTGGCGACTAGTCCCATTGCTTCCAGATCGGCCATCACATTGCGGATGGTGGCCGGGCTGACTTCCAGACCGGAGAACTGCTGCAAAGCGCGCGAGCCCACCGGCTGACCGTCGCTGACATAGCGTTCCACCAGAGTTTTCAGCAGGATTTGTGCGCGATCATTGAGCATGGCGTGGATTCTAGCATCCAGAATAAATCCGCATTGTTGAATAGCCGCAAAACGTGATTTTTAAAGTCGCCTGCTCCGCAACGCCCGTCAATTGGCAATCTACGCCATAGGTGCGATGGAGATGCCCGAATTAATTGGCTTGCAGGCAAGTGGTGTTTTGTAAAATGAGTTTATTTTCGCCGCAACGCCGCATTGATTTGCTATCCGGTTCGCAAGTCGCAGTCCGCAAGCATAATTATGGGAATCTAATCATTGACTAAGTTATACACCAGCAATACATTGGGGGTAGCTTTCCGCGTCAATTTATGGGGAAACGTTCGATTGCACAGTCCTTTGAACCAAATTGACTAAATACGCACCTATGAAATTTTTCAGCGTTTATGGATTTGCATTCATTTTCCTTGGCTGGTTTACCTCGGCCATTGCGGGTACGGCACAGCAAGAAAACCTGATCGATCTCCAACTTCGCTGGCATCACCAATTTCAGTTTGCGGGCTACTACGCGGCCGTGGAAAAGGGCTTCTATCAAGAAGAGGGACTGACCGTCCGACTGCATGCGGGCGACCCGGCACATCAACCTGTTCCAGAAGTGTTGTCCGGCCGTGCGCAGTATGCCGAAGGCAACAGTGAAGTTCTTTATCAGCGACTGCAGGGCAAGCCTCTTGTAGCACTCGCAGCAATATTTCAGCATTCTCCTTCGGTACTGCTGACACTTAAGGATTCTGGAATCAATTCGGTGCAAGACCTCATCGGCAAGAAAGTAATGCTGATGAACGTGACAGAAGATGCAGACTTTCTGAGTATGTTCCTGAGCGAAGGCGTATCGCTCTCACAGCTGCACGTTTTGCCCAGCAGTTATGACCTGAATGATCTTACCTCAGGAAAAGTCGATGCTTTCAATTCCTATCTCACCAATGAGCCGTACTTTCTTACGCAGCGCAAAATCGCCTATAACGTAATCGACCCGAGCAACTACCGGATAGATTTTTACAGCGATATTTTGTTCACCTCCGAGGCTGAACTGAGAGACAACCCGAAACGTGTCGCAGCTTTACGCCGTGCCACGCTTAAGGGTTGGCGCTATGCCATGGATCACCCGAATGAAATCATCGATCTGCTGATCAATAAATATCATGTCGAAAAGACCAGGGAGCATTTGGAATTTGAAGCGGCTGAGATGCGGAAGCTGATCTTTCCCGACCTGGTCGAAATTGGCCACATGAATCCCGGGCGCTGGCAGCATATGGCGGACACCTTCGTGAAGGTGGGCTTGAGCAAGGCGGACTACTCACTTGACGGATTCATCTATGACCCTACACCCAGACACTTGCCTGACTGGGTGCTGGATATTCTGGTTGCGGTAGCCACCGTACTTATTGCCGTTTCATTTTTTACATATTACTTGCAGCGGTTGAATCGCCACCTTGCAAGCGCCCAAAACACGCTAGGGAAGAGTGAGGAACGTCTCCGCCTTGCACTTAGTGCAGCTAACCAAGCCTGGTTTGACCTCACTGTTCCGACTGGAGAAGTTTCCATCAGCCCGGAATTTCCAAAAATGCTGGGCTATGATCCTGATGAATTCCACGCCAGCTTGCAGGATTGGCAAGACAATTTGCACCCTGATGATAAAGAAGCTGTCCTAACAGTATTTCGTGAAGGTCTGCGGAGTGGTGGTCCGGCGACCATGGAATATCGGAGGCGAAAAAAAGATGGAGGCTGGATCTGGTTAAGTTCGATTGGCAAGATTACCGAGTGGGGGCCACAGCACCAGCCACTCAGGATGATCGGTATTCATACCAACATTAATGATCGCAAATTGCTGGAGCTTGAGCTTGAGCGCCAAGCCCACATTGATTACCTGACTGGGGTTTGCAATCGAGGTCACTTTATGGAGAAGGCCGAACAAGAGTTCAGCCGTGCGGCACGTTACGGTAATCCACTTTCCATTCTTATGCTGGATATCGACTTCTTCAAGCAGGTCAATGATTCACACGGACACAAGGTTGGTGACTTCGTACTTAAGAAGCTGGCAGAAGTTTGCAAGAAAACCTTGCGTGAGGTTGATGTCATCGGTCGCGTGGGCGGTGAAGAGTTTGCCATTTTGTTGCCGGAAACAGATACGGAAAAATCAGCTGAAGTTGCCGAACGATTAAGGCAGGACATTGCAAATGCAAACGTTCCGCTTGAGGACGGCCTGCCAATAAATTTCACTGTTTCTATTGGCGTGACTTCGTTGCTATCCAAAGATGAAAACATGGACGTATTGCTGAATCGGTCCGATAAAGCGCTTTACGAAGCCAAAAATTCCGGGCGCAATAAAGTGTGCGTTGCAATGCAATAAATCATAGCCGGATCGCTATTGTTGGCCTCCAATATTGACAGGCTGGATGGCTGTCGATTACATTACTGACTGGCCAGTCAGTAATTATTCATCATGCAAGAAAAAACAATATCCGAGGTTCCCGTGCGTCAACGGCGCAAGGAGGCGCGGCCTGCCGAATTGATGGCCGCTGCGCTGGATCTGTTTGTCGAGCGCGGTTTTGCGGCGACCAAGCTGGACGATGTGGCCGCGCGCGCCGGTGTGTCGAAAGGTACGCTGTATCTGTATTTCGCCAACAAGGAAGAGTTATTCAAGGCGGTGATCCAGCAGGGTATTTTACCGGTGCTGGCGCAGGGCGAAGAGATGCTCACGCAATTTGACGGCGATGCGCGCGCGCTGCTGCAAGTGATGCTGATGCGCTGGTGGGAGTTGGTCGGCACCACGCATCTGGCGGGCATTCCCAAGCTGATGATTTCCGAGGCGGGCAATTTCCCCGAGGTGGCGCAGTACTACTACGAGAACGTCATGGTGCGCGGGCGCGGGCTGATCCGCGAGGTGCTACAGCGCGGCATCGCGTCCGGGCAATTCCGTGCAGTGGATGTTGAAGCGGCGATAGATGTGATTCTGGCACCGCAGATGATGCTTGCCATCTGGCGCTATTCGCTGGGGTCGTGCGATTGCGGCAAGCAAGACCCGCAAACCTATTTGCGTACCCATATTGATTTGTTATTGAACGGCCTGATGGCTGCGGAGAAAAAGTAATGGCCACCTCTATAAATCCAAATTTCGTCGCAATACTGCGTTGCTCACTAAAAATTACTCCTTACATATGCGCCATCGACACGTTACTGCAAAGCAGCCGTTTGCGGGAGATGGCGCAAGCGGTCATTCCCGCACCAGACGGCTCCGCCGCACCGTGTCATGACCGCATATATGCTGCGTCGCAATTTTTTGCTCGCGCCTTGTCTTGCTTAGAACTTTGAATTTCTAGAGGTGACCAAATGAAATATTCCCCAATCCTTTTTGCACTACCGCTGGTGCTTGTCGCTTGCAGCAAGGAAGCACCACCGCCCGCCGACATCGAGCGTCCGGCTGCCACCATCGTGGTGGGCGCATTGGGCGGCGAACAAAGCAACGTGTATAGCGGCGAGGTGCGTGCGCGTTTTGAAACGGTGCTGGGCTTCCGCATCGGCGGAAAAATCATCGAACGCAGGATGGATGTTGGTGCCAAGGTGAAGGCAGGACAATTGCTGGCACGTCTGGATGCCGCCGATACCGGTTTGCAGGAAAGCGCCGCGAGCGCGCAGTTGCGTCTGGCCGAAGATGAAGTAAAACGCTACCGCGAGTTGCGCGACCAGGGTTTCGTCAGCCAGTCCGCGCTGGATGCCAAGGAAACCGCGCTGAAATCTGCTGCCGCGCAGGCCGGTCTGGCGCGTAATCAGGCGGATTACACCAGCCTGTTGTCGGATCGCAGCGGTGTGGTGTCGGCCACACTGGCCGAGGTGGGGCAGGTGGTCAGCGCCGGGCAGCCGGTGCTGCGCGTGGCGCAGAACGGCGAACGCGAGGTGTTGATCGCTATTCCCGAGTCGCGCTATAACACCGTTAAAGTCGGCATGCCGGCGCAGATCGAAATGGATACGGACGGCGGCAAGCTGCGCCAGCTTGCCGGGCATGTGCGCGAGATTTCGCCCGCCGCCGATCCGGCAAGCCGCACCTATGCGGCGCGTGTGGCGTTCGACACCCAGCATTCGCTGGTCGCTTTGGGCATGACGGCGCGCGTGCGCCTCAACTCCGGTGCGAAAGCGGAAGCCAAACAATCCAGCGTATTCCGCGTGCCGCTAACCGCCATTTTTCAGCAAGGCGACAAGGCGGCGGTATGGGTCGTGGCAGCGGATCGCAGCGTGTCGCTGCGTCCGGTCGTGCTGGCAGCCTACCGCGACGATGGCGCGCTGATCAGCAGCGGCATCGCGGCAGGCGAGCGCATCGTCAGCGCGGGCGTGCACAAGCTCACGGCGGGCGAAAAGATCCAAATCATCGACAACGGTAAAGCGCTATGAAGTTGCCCAATCTTTCCGAATGGGCGCTGAAGCACCAGTCGATGGTGGTGTACCTGATCATCACGCTGAGCATTGCCGGGGTGCTGTCCTATCTCAATCTCGGTCGCGCGGAAGACCCCAATTTCACGTTCAAAGTGATGGTGGTGCGCACCTTGTGGCCGGGCGCGACAGCGCAGGAGGTCGAGCGCGAGCTGACCGAGCGCATCGAAAAGAAGTTGCAGGAAACGCCGTGGGTGGACGTGCTGCGCTCCGCCTCCAAGCCGGGCGAGTCGCTGGTGTTCGTCGTACTCAAGGATTACACGCCGAAAGCAGAAGTGCCTGAGTCGTGGCGCCAGGTGCGCAAAAAACTGGACGACATCCATTACACACTACCCACCGGTGTGCAGGGTCCGTTCCCTAATGACGAATTCGGCGATGTGCAGATCAACATCTTCGCGCTCACCGGCGACGGCTACGACCTCGCCTCGTTGCGCCGCTATGCCGAGCGTATGGCGCTGGAACTGCGCCGCGTGAAAGATGTGAAGCGCGTCGAGTTGATCGGAGTGCAGGATGAGAAAATTTACATTGATGTCGCGCCCAACAAGATGGCATCGTTGGGCATCTCGCCCCTGCAAGTGGCCGATGCGCTGCAAAAGCAAAATACCGTTAATCCCGCCGGATTCATCGAGACCGATAGCGACCGCATCCGCATGCGCGTGAGCGGCAGCTTCGACAGCGTGGAGCGCGTGCGCAACACCGATTTAATGGTGAACGGCCAGCATTTCCGCCTCGGCGATATCGCCAAAGTGAGTCGCGGCCTGACCGATCCGCCCAGCCCGCAGATGCGCTATGCCGGGCAACCCGCCATTGGTGTCGGCGTAGTGATGGATAAAGGCGGCGATGTGATCCATCTGGGCGAAAACCTGCGCCATGAAATGGCACGCATCAGCAAGGAATTGCCGGTCGGTGTCGATGTCCATACCGTGGCCGACCAACCGCAAGTGGTGGATGGTTCCATCCATTTGTTCGAGAGTTCGCTCACCGAGGCCGTGCTGATCGTGCTGGCGGTGTCGTTCCTGAGTCTGGGCATGCGCACCGGCATGGTGGTGGCGCTGTCGATACCGCTGGTGCTGGCAATCACCTTCTTCGCCATGAAAGTGTTCGGCATCGACTTGCAGCGCATTTCGCTGGGCGCGCTGGTCATCGCGCTGGGCTTGCTGGTGGACGATGCCATCATCGCGGTGGAGATGATGGTGGTGAAAATGGAGCAGGGCTGGGACCGCTTCAAGGCGGCGACTTTCGCCTATACCTCGACCGCATTCCCGATGCTGACCGGCACGCTGATTACCGCCGTGGCATTCACGCCGGTGGGTTTTTCCAAGTCGGCGGCCAGTGAATACACCATCTCGATTTTTCAGGTGGTAACCATCGCGCTACTCACCTCGTGGGTAGTGGCCGTGGTGTTCACGCCGTATCTCGGCTACAAATTGCTCGACCCGAAAGCGCTCATCGCCAAGGCGCAGAAGCACGGCGAGGATATTTACGACACGCCGTTCTATCGCCGCTTTCGTACCTTGCTGACCTGGTGTCTGCGCAATCGCTGGAAAGTGATTGGTGCCACTGTGTTGATCTTCATTCTGTCCATGGCCGCTTTCAGCAAGTTCGTGCAGAAACAATTCTTCCCCTCGGCCAGCCGTCTGGAATTGATGGTGGATGTGTGGTTGCCGCAGGGAGCCTCGCTCAAGGCGACGGCAGCTGAAGTGCAGCGCATCGAGAAATTGCTGAAAGACGATGCGGCGGTGGAAACCTATTCGTCCTACGTCGGCAACGGCGCACCGCGTTTCTTCCTGTCGCTGGACCAGCAATTGTTCGCCGACAACTTCGGGCAGTTCGTCATCGTTACCAAAGACCTGAAGGCGCGCGAAGATTTAAAACACCGCCTCGAACAGAAATTCGCCTCGCCTGATTTCGCCGACATCCGCGTGCGCGTAGTGCGCCTGGAGAACGGCCCGCCCATCGGCTATCCGGTGCAATTCCGCGTGATGGGCGACGACCTGAGCAAGCTGCGCGACGTCTCGGGGCAGGTGGCCGACATGATGCGCGCCAACCCGAATCTGCAAAACGTCAACTACGACTGGAACGAAAAAGTGAAAAGTGTGCGCGTCGAAGTCGATCAGGACAAGGTGCGCCAACTCGGCACCTCCAGTCAGGAAATCGCGCAGGCAATGCAAGGCTGGCTTAACGGCATCGCGCTCACCCAATACCGCGAGGGCGACCAGTTGATCGACGTGGTGTGGCGCGGTGGCGGAACGGATACAAGATCGCTGAATAGCCTGCCCGATCTAGATATTCCGCTGGCAGGCGGTCGCCATGTGCCGCTGGCACAAGTCGCCAAATTGGTGCCGGTGCTGGAAGAAGGCATCATCTGGCGGCGCAACCGCCTGCCGACCATGACCGTGCGTGCCGATATGGAAGGTGCGATGCAACCGGCCACCGCATCGAAGCAGCTAAACGCGCAACTGGATGAGGTGCGCGCCAAACTGCCCGCCGGATTCCGCATCGAAATGGGCGGCAGTATCGAGGAATCGGCCAAGGGTGAAACCGCGCTCATGGCGGTGATACCGTTGATGCTGGTCGGCGTGATTACCCTGCTGATGATGCAGTTGCACAGCATCAGCCGCACCGTGATCGTGCTGCTCACCGCCCCGCTGGGCTTGATCGGCGTGGCGTTGGCGCTGCTGGTGTTTCATGTGCCGTTCGGCTTCGTCGCCAACCTCGGCTTCATCGCGCTGGCGGGCATGATCATGCGCAACTCGGTGATTCTGGTGGATCAGATCAGACAGGACGAAGACGCGGGCAAGCCGCAATGGGAAGCTATCATCGGCTCCACCGTGCGCCGTTTCCGTCCCATTGTGCTCACCGCCTCGGCTGCGATACTCGCCATGATCCCGCTCACCCGCCAGGTATTCTGGGGGCCAATGGCGGTGTCCATCATGGGCGGACTGGTTGTGGCGACGCTGCTGACTTGCCTGTTTCTGCCCGCGCTGTATGCGGCTTGGTATCGGGTGAAAGAGGACGCTACGGTGTGACATGGCGGGCGTGCGTCCGATATGGTTTAATCGCCTCCCATGAAATGTCCATTCCAAACCGTCGCCATTATCGGCAAGCAGAAGTCTGTGGACGTGGCCGAGCCTATGCAGCGCCTTGGCGATTTTCTGGCTGAACGCGGCGTGCGCGTAGTGGTGGACGGGTTGTCCGCCGAGCACATCAAAGGCCACTCGTTCGAAGCACTCACGCTGGAGGAGATCGCGCAAACCGTCGACCTGGCCGTGGTCATCGGCGGCGACGGCACCATGCTCAATATCGCGCGCACGCTGGCTCCGCACGGGGTACCGCTGGTCGGGGTGAATCAGGGGCGGTTGGGATTTTTGACCGACCTGACGCTGGACAATATGCAGCAAAGTCTGGCCGCCATGCTGGAGGGCAAGTACGTCACCGAACAACGCCTGTTGCTGTCGGCACGCGTGATGCGTGAGGGCGAGGAAATATTCAGCGGGCTGGCGTTCAACGAAGTGGTGGTGCATCGCAGCAACATCAGCAGCATGGTCGAATTCGAAGTGCGCATCGACGGCGAATATCTCTACAACCAGCGTGCCGACGGCCTCATCATTTCCACCCCGACCGGCTCCACGGCGTATGCCATGTCCGCCGGTGGCTCGATTCTGCATCCCGGTCTGGATGTATTGCAACTGGTGCCGGTGTGCCCGCACTCCCTGAGCAATCGCCCCATCGTGGTCAAGGGCAGTTCCGAGGTGGAGTTGCTGATGCACCGTTCCGGCGACATCTGCGTGCGCTACGACAGCCATACCAATTTCGATCTGCAACTGCACGACAAGATCCTCGTCACGCGCTATGTGCAACCTGCCTGTCTGCTGCATCCAGAAGGGCATAGTTACTATCACACCCTGCGCGAAAAGCTGCTGTGGAACCAGACGCTGTGATGAACCCGCAACATTCATTAGCCCGTCATTCCGGCGCAGGCCGGAATCCAGCGTTTCTATTCGATATGCTTTTTGATATTTGTCCTTGCTGTGCAAGGGCTTCTATTTTCGACTGGATTCCGGCCTGCGCCGGAATGACGAAAGTTTAGATTTTTTATGCTCAAGTATCTTTCCATCCGAGATTTCGTCATTGTTGAGTCTCTTGAACTCGACTTCACCTCCGGCTTCACCGCGCTGACCGGCGAAACCGGCGCGGGCAAATCCATCCTGATCGACGCACTGTCGCTGGCCTTGGGCGAACGCGGCGACGCGGGCATGGTGCGCAGCGGTTGCGAGCGCGCCGAGATCGCTGCCGAATTCGATATTGCCGCATTGCCGCAAGTGAAAAGCTGGTTGCGCGAACAGGAGCTGGAGGCTGATGAAGGCGTGTGCCTGTTGCGCCGCACGCTGGATGCGGGCGGACGCTCGCGCGGCTTCATCAACGGCAGCAGCGCCACGCTGCAACAACTGCGCGCCGCTGCAGATTTTCTACTGGATATCCACGGTCAGCACGCGCACCAATCCCTGTTGCGCGCCGATGCGCAACGCGAATTGCTGGACAGCCATGCCGGACTTACCAAGGACAGCGATCAAGTCGCCGAACACTACAAGGCATGGCAGACATTGCACCGCCGCCGCAGCCAGTTACAACAGAATGCCGAAGCTGTCGCCGCCGAACGCGAGTTGCTGGCTTTCCAGCGGCGCGAACTGGAGACGCTGAATTTTGTCTTGGCCGAGTGGGAAAGTTTGCAGGCCGACCACGCGCGTTTGTCGCATGCAGCGAGTCTGCTGGAGACGGCGCAGTTCGGCGTGGAAATCTTGAGCGAGTCGGACAGCGCCTGTCTGGCGCAACTGAATGCGCTGGTGGCGCGCTTGCACGCCGGGCTGGAATTCGATACCTCGCTGCAAGACACGCTGGCCATTCTGCAAAGCGCACAAAACGAATTGCAGGAAGCGGTGTACGCCTTGCGCCACTATCAGGAAAAACTGGATGCCGACCCGCAGCAGATGCGCGCGCAGGAACAGCGCATCGCCGACGTGATGGAAGCCGTACGCAAATACCGCGTCAAGCCGGAGCAGTTGCCTCAAACGCTGGCGGACATTGTGGCGCGTCTGGATGAATTGGGCGGCAGCGCCGACATGGCCGAGCTGTCCAAGCAGGAAACGGCAGCGCACAGCGCCTATCAGGCGGCAGCGAAAAAACTCAGCGCCGCGCGCACGGTCGCCGCCAAGAAGTTATCGGCTGAAATTACCAGTGCCATGCAAACGCTGGCGATGCAGGGCGGGCAGTTCGCCGTGGCGTTGTTGCCGCTGGCCGAAGGCAATGTACACGGTTTGGAAAGCGTGGAATTGCAGGTCGCCGCCAATCAGGGGTCGCCCATGCGCAGCCTGGCGAAAGTGGCTTCCGGCGGCGAATTGTCGCGCATCAGTTTGGCGATTCAGGTCGCCGCCAGCAGCGCCGCCAGTGTGCCGACGCTGATCTTCGACGAAGTGGACAGCGGCATCGGCGGGCGCGTGGCGGAGATCGTCGGCAGTTTGCTCAAACAACTGGGCAAGCGCCATCAAGTGCTGTGCGTCACCCATCTGCCGCAAGTGGCGGCGCAGGCCGACCATCAATGGCAAGTGAGCAAGGCGGTGGTAAAAGGCACCACCCTGAGCCATATTCAGGTGCTGAACAGCGAGCAGCGCACCGAAGAAATCGCGCGCATGCTGGGTGGTGCCAAGATCACCGAAACCACGCGCAAGCACGCGGCGGAAATGTTGGGCAGCGCGGCTTGAGGTATCATGCAGCACATTTTTGTAACAGCCATATCGAGATATAAACCCCAATGCGTACCCTGCTTATTCTAGTTTCCGTGTTGCTCGCCTCGTGCAGCAACTTTTCCCGTTACATTCCCACTTTCACGCCGTACAAGATCGAGATTCGCCAGGGCAATCTGATTACGCAGGATATGCGCGACAAGATCAGAGTCGGAATGAGCCCGACGCAAGTCAGGGCAGCGCTGGGCGCGCCGCTGATCAACGATCCTTACCATGCCAACCGCTGGGATTATGCGTATGAATTGCAGCAACACGGCAAACTGGTAGAGAACCAGCGGCTCACCCTGTATTTTGAAAATGGCTCACTGGCGCGCATCGACGATGCCACGCCGCTCAAAGCGCCTGTGGTGCCGACACCGGAGATCAACAATGACAAGAGTTAAGGTCGCCATCGCCGGATGCGGCGGACGCATGGGTAAAGTGTTGCTGGATTGTGTGGCGCAAGCCGATGACTTGGTGCTGCACGCCGCGCTGGAATACGACGGCAGCCCGCTGCTCGGTAACGTGGTCGCCGAAGGCGTGAAGATCAGCGCCGATATTGAATCCGCGTTAAAAGGCGCGGATGTGTTGATCGACTTCACCCGCCCCGAAGGCACGTTGCGCCATCTGGAAATCTGTCGCAGATTGAAGGTCAACATGGTGATCGGCACCACCGGTTTCAATGCCCAGCAAAAGGCGCAGCTCGGCGCAGCGGCACAAGACATCGGCATCGTGTTCGCGCCCAACATGAGCGTGGGCGTGAATCTGGTATTTAAATTATTGGAGACCGCTTCGCGTGTGCTGGATCACGGCTACGACATTGAGATCATCGAAGCGCACCACCGTCACAAAGTGGATGCGCCTTCCGGCACTGCGCTGGGCATGGGCGAAGTGGTGGCGCGCACACTGGGACGCGACCTGGCGCAATGCGCGGTGTACGGGCGCGAAGGCGTAACCGGCGAACGCGATCCTTCCACGATTGGTTTTGCCACCGTGCGCGGCGGCGACATCGTCGGCGACCACACCGTGTTGTACGCGGGCATCGGCGAACGCATCGAGATCACGCACAAAGCCAGCAGCCGCGCCACCTTTGCACTGGGCGCGCTGCGCGCCGCACGCTTTCTGCAAGAGAACAAGGCCGGGCTGTACGACATGCAGGACGTGCTTGCGCTGAAGTGATCCGCATTGCGTCGCAGATTTTAATTTGGAGGACAGCTATGAATAATTCCTGGAATTGGGCCGGTCGCTACGTGGCGGTCATTGTGGTGACGCTGGTATTGGCCGCTGCTTTGGGCAGCATGGACCTGTTTGAGAAGACCACGGTTTTTGGCGGCAAATTGACGGCTGCGCATCTGGTGCGCTTCCTGGGATATGCCACTGCATTGGTGGCGTTCTGGTTGTTGGGACAGCGCACGGCGATCTCATTGCGGCAACAAGGCGGACGCTGGTCATCCTTGCAGCATTTGATCCTGCCAGTGGTGAGCCTGATCTTTGTCGCCTCCGCCTATTCGGTGCTGCTGCTGTTGCTCAAACCATTCATGGATGCTGGTCTGCACAACCTCTACAACTGGCTGTTTATCGCGGCCATTCTTGCCGCAGCGGCATGGCTGGTGATGGCGGTATTGAATCAATCGTCCATGTTGACTGAGGCGTTCACCTCATCCGGCAAAAGCAACGCGTGCCCGGAATGCGGTGCCAACTGCGAGGCAGGAGCCAAGTTCTGCAAGTCCTGCGGTCATAAGCTGGCTGCTGCCGCATAGAGTAGCCGTTAAACGGCGAGCATCTTGATGCCGATCAGGATCAACACTATCCCGCCGAAAATTTCCGCCTTGCTTTCCAGCCACGTGCCGCTGCGCTTGCCGATAACGACCCCCGCCCAGCTGAACGCGAAAGTGGTCACGCCGATGATCAGGCAGGCCAGATAGGCGTTGATGTTCAGTAACGTCAGACTGAAACCGGCGGCCATGGCATCGATGCTGGTGGCGATGGCGAGCAGCAGCATCATCTTGTTGGTGATCGCCGTGATGTTCTCTTCAATGCCTTCCTGCAATCCTTCGTAAATCATCTTGGCACCGATCAGCGCCAGCAAGCCGAAAGCGATCCAGTGCGCGTAGGCATCGACCCAAGCCAGTACTCCCTTACCACCCAGGTAACCGATGAACGGCATCAGCGCCTGAAACGAACCGAAGAACAACCCGGACTTCAAACCCAAGCCACGGTGGCCTCCTTTCGAGCCGAGGCCGATGGAAACGGCAAAGGCATCCATGCTCAGTGCTATAGCCAAAACGATTACTTCGAACATATCGGGACTTTCTATTTAGCTATTCAAAATTGCTCCCTGTTTGACAGGGTCGCGCAGAGGCGGCGCATTATAGGGCACCCACATTTGCATTTGCGGTGTCGTCGTCAGCTTGGTTTTGGCGGCGGAATTTCATTTTTCAAAACACATCATCACGGGAACGCCCGTCAATAGGCGATCTACGTTAGTCGATTGATGGAGATTGCCGTTTTTATTGGCTTTGCATCAAGGTACGTTCTGCAATTTTCCCGTTTTATGGTCTGTGTTGTTTCAGCGCAGCTTTGCTTGCATGCTCGTAGAAGCTGGGACTCGCCGCCGGATTTGATGGGATAGCTCGTTTCGGCTATAATGCGCGCCAATTCAAAAGCGGGATGAACACACGGTTCTCCCGCTTCTTTATGTCCAGTTCAAGGAGCATCCGGTGTCGCAAACAAGTCCTGCCATTCTAGTTTTAGCCGATGGGACAGTGTTTCGCGGAACTGCCATCGGCGCGTCGGGCAGCAGCGCCGGCGAGGTGGTGTTCAACACGTCCATCACCGGCTATCAGGAAATTCTTACCGACCCGTCGTATTGCAAGCAGATCGTCACGCTGACGTATCCGCACATCGGCAACGTCGGCTGCAACCCGGAAGATGTGGAGTCGCGCCAGGTGTTCGCCAGCGGCCTCATCATCCGCGATCTTTCCATGACGGTGAGCAATTTCCGCAGCACGCAGTCTCTTCCCGAATATCTCAAAGCCAACAATGTGGTCGCCATCGCCGGCATCGACACGCGCAAGCTGACGCGCATCCTGCGCAGCAAGGGCGCGCAGAACGGCTGCATCGCCACCGGCGACAACGTGGAAGCGGCACTGGCTGCGGCACGCGGTTTCGCCGGACTGGCGGGCATGGATCTGGCGCAAGTGGTGACTTGCGACAAGTCTTACCCATGGACGCAGCGCGAGTGGAAATTGGGCAAAGGTTTTGGCGATGTGGCCGAGACAAAGTTTCATGTGGTGGCTTACGACTTCGGTGTGAAGCGCAACATCCTGCGCATGCTGGCCGAGCGCGGTTGCAAGATCACCGTGGTTCCCGCCAAGACCAATGCCGCCGATGTGCTGGCGCTTAAGCCGGACGGCGTGTTCCTGTCCAACGGCCCCGGCGATCCCGAGCCGTGTGACTATGCGATTGCCGCGACGCAGAAATTCCTTGAAGTCGGCATACCGCTGTTCGGCATTTGTCTGGGTCACCAGATACTCGGTTTGGCTTCAGGTGCGAAGACAGTGAAGATGAAATTCGGCCATCGCGGCGCGAATCATCCGGTGCAGGATACACAAACCAAACGCGTGATGATTACCAGCCAGAACCACGGTTTTGCGGTGGATGCGGCGACGCTGCCAGCGAATGCGCGCGTCACGCACATCTCGTTGTTCGACGGCACGCTGCAAGGTTTTGAGCTGACCGATAAACCTGCATTCTGTTTTCAGGGACACCCCGAAGCCAGCCCCGGTCCGCATGATGTGGATGGGTTGTTCGACCGCTTCGTGGGAATGATGGAGAAAAGTAAAACCTAACCGCAGCGACACAGAGACGCAGAGCAGAACTCTGTGCTTTTCCTCTGTGTCTCTGTGTCTCAATGGTGAATGATTTATGCCAAAACGCAGTGACATTAAAAGCATCTTGATTATCGGCGCCGGCCCCATCGTCATCGGGCAGGCGTGCGAGTTCGACTACTCCGGCGCGCAGGCGTGCAAGGCGCTGAAGGAGGAAGGTTACCGCGTCATTCTGGTGAACTCGAATCCCGCCACCATCATGACCGACCCGGAGATGGCGGATGCGACGTACATCGAGCCGATCACCTGGAGGATGGTGGAAAAGATCATCGAGAAGGAACGTCCCGATGCGATCCTGCCGACTATGGGCGGGCAGACTGCGCTGAACTGCGCGCTCGATCTGGCCAAGCACGGCGTGCTGGAAAAATACAATGTGGAGATGATCGGTGCGTCGCGCGAAGCCATCGATATGGCGGAAGACCGCGAGAAATTCAAACAGGCGATGACGCGCATCGGGCTGGCCTCGGCGCGTTCCGCCATCGCGCACAGTATGGAAGAAGCGCTGCAAGTGCAGCAGGTGATGGGCTTCCCCACGGTCATCCGCCCGTCGTTCACCATGGGCGGCAGCGGCGGCGGTATCGCTTACAACCGCGAAGAGTTTGTGGAGATTTGCGAGCGCGGGCTGGAAGCGTCGCCGACCAAAGAGTTGCTGATCGAAGAATCGCTGCTCGGCTGGAAAGAATTCGAGATGGAAGTGGTGCGTGACCGCAATGACAATTGCATCATCATCTGCTCCATCGAAAACCTCGACCCGATGGGCGTGCATACCGGCGACTCGATTACTGTCGCTCCCGCGCAGACGCTGACCGACAAGGAATACCAGATCATGCGTGATGCCAGCCTGGCTGTGCTGCGCGAGATCGGCGTGGAGACCGGCGGCTCCAATGTGCAGTTCTCCATCAACCCGGACGACGGGCGCATGGTGGTGATCGAGATGAATCCGCGCGTGTCGCGTTCCTCGGCATTGGCTTCCAAAGCCACGGGTTTCCCGATTGCCAAAGTCGCGGCCAAGCTGGCCGTCGGTTACACGCTGGACGAGTTGAAGAACGACATCACCGGCGGCGCGACACCCGCCTCGTTCGAGCCGACCATAGACTACGTGGTGACCAAGATTCCGCGTTTCGCCTTTGAGAAATTCCCGCAAGCCAATGACCGCCTGACCACGCAGATGAAATCGGTGGGTGAAGTGATGGCGATTGGCCGCACCTTCCAGGAGTCGTTCCAGAAAGCCTTGCGCGGTCTGGAAGTCGGCGTGAACGGGCTGGACATCAAGTACAGCGACCGCGAAGCCATCGTGTCCGAAATGGGTACGCCCGGGCCGGATCGTATCTGGGCGGTGGGGGATGCCTTCCGCCTTGGCATGAGCGTGCAAGAAGTGTTCAACGTCAGCAAGATCGACCCGTGGTTTTTGGTGCAGATCGAAGACCTGATCCGTCAGGAGCAGGAGTTGTCAGGCCACACGCTGGAAAGCATAACTGCTGATCATCTGCGCGCCTTGAAACGCAGTGGTTTCGCCGATGCGCGTCTGGCGGCGCTGCTGGGTATTGATGATGAGTCGGTGCGTGCTTACCGTCATGCGCTGGGTATTCGTCCGGTGTTCAAGCGCGTGGATACTTGCGCGGCCGAATTCGCCACCAATACCGCCTACATGTATTCCACTTATGAAGAAGAGTGTGAATCGCAGCCGACCAACAACAAAAAGATCATGGTGCTGGGCGGCGGGCCGAACCGTATCGGTCAAGGTATCGAGTTCGACTATTGCTGCGTGCATGCCGCGCTGGCGATGCGCGAGGATGGTTACGAGACCATCATGGTCAACTGCAACCCAGAAACGGTTTCCACAGACTACGACACCTCGGATCGTTTGTACTTCGAGCCGCTGACGCTGGAAGACGTGCTGGAAGTGGTTGCGGTGGAGAAGCCCATCGGCGTGATCGTGCAATACGGCGGACAGACGCCGTTGAAGCTGGCGCAAGGTTTGGCCAAGAACGGCGTGCCCATCATCGGCACTACACCGGACATGATAGATATGGCGGAAGATCGCGCGCGCTTCCAGGCCATGTTGCGCGAATTGAATCTAAAACAACCGCCAAACCGTACCGCCAGCAATGTGGCCGACGGCGTGGCGGGTGCAGCCGAGATCGGCTATCCCTTGGTGATGCGTCCATCCAACGTGCTGGGCGGTCGAGCCATGGAGATCATCCATGCGCAACCCGACCTCGAACGCTACATGCGCGCTGCCGAGGAGATGTCCAAGACTTATCCCGAGCGTATGCCTATCCTGCTGGATCGCTTCCTCAACGACGCGATTGAAGTGGATGTGGATGCGGTGTCCGACGGCACGCAAGTCATCATCGGCGGTATCATGGAGCACATTGAGCAGGCAGGCGTTCACTCCGGCGACTCGGCCTGTTCGTTGCCTCCGTATTCCTTATCCTGCAAGCTGCAAGACGAATTGCGCCGTCAGACCGTGGCGATGGCCAAGTCGCTCAATGTGGTGGGCCTGATGAACGTTCAGTTCGCGATTCAAGGCGAGACGGTGTATGTGCTGGAAGTGAATCCGCGTGCTTCGCGTACCGTGCCGTTCGTGTCCAAAGCCACCGGCGTACCGCTGGCGAAGATCGCCGCACGCTGCATGGCAGGTCAGACATTGGTTTCCCAAAACTTCACCAAAGAAGTCATTCCGCCTTATTACGCGGTGAAGGAAGCGGTGTTCCCCTTCATCAAATTCCCCGGCGTGGATACCATCCTCGGCCCCGAGATGAAATCGACCGGCGAAGTGATGGGCGTGGGCGAAACTTTTGCCGAAGCTTTCGTCAAATCGCAACTCGCCGCCAGCGTGAAATTGCCGAAGAACGGCAAGGTGTTCATCAGCGTGCGCGATGAGGACAAGCCAGGTACATTGGAAGTCGCGCGCACCTTGAAGCAATTGGGCTTTACCCTGCTGGCGACACGCGGCACGGCCGCAGTTATTTCTGCATCAGGTGTGGAAGTGACCATGGTGAACAAGGTGGCCGAAGGCCGCCCTCATATCGTGGACATGATCAAGAATGGCGAAGTCAATCTCATCATCAATTCGGTGGATAGCAGGCCGACGGTGATGCGCGACTCGTACTCCATGCGCCATGCGGCGCTGCAAGGTCGTGTGACGTATTACACCACGCTTGCCGGTGCGCGTGCTGCCTGTCTCGGCATGCAGCATCTGGTCGAATTGCAAGTCTATGACGTGCAGTCTCTGCACCGTCGTTTAGTTAAATAAATTCGCGTAGCGATTCGTTTGCTTCCTCGCCCGCTTGCGGGAGAGGATTGCGGTGAGGGAAACGGGCATGGCAAGCCATGCCCGTGGAAAAATAGAAGAAGGGAAGTACAGCATGAGCAAGATTCCATTAACCGTTGTCGGCGCAGAGCGGTTGCGCAACGAATTGCACCGCCTGAAGACGGTGGAAAGACCTTCAGTCATCAACGCGATCTCGGAAGCGCGCGCTCAAGGCGATCTGTCGGAGAATGCCGAATACGATGCGGCGAAGGAAAAACAGTCGTTTGTCGAAGGGCGTATCGTCGAATTGGAGTTCAAGCTGGGCAGCGCGCAGATCATCGATCCCAAGACGCTCAATGCGGATGGCCGCTGCGTGTTTGGTTCGACGGTGATTCTGGAAGACACCATCAACGGTGACGTGGTGACATATCAGATCGTCGGTGAAGATGAAGCCGACATCAAGCACCGCAAGATTTCCATCAGTTCACCGATCGCGCGTGCGCTGATCGGCAAGAGTGAAGGCGATATTGCGGAAGTGAAGGCACCGGGCGGTATTCGGGAATATGAAGTAGTGGAGGTGCAGTATATCTAGCCTCTCCAACCTCATCCCATTGTCAGGGGTTGGGTTTAGGTCTTGCTGCCGAGTTGCTTCTTGGTAAGCGACTTTCCAGAGCGGTGTTTGGGTGCTTTGGCGATAGGGATTTCCAGCGGACGATATATCACCAGCGTTTTACCGATGTGTTGCACTGATCCTGCTTTCAGTAGTTCGCATATTTCTTGCAGCATGGCTGCGCGTGCTTCGCGGTCATCGTTCATCACGCGGATTTTCAGCAAGTCGTGGCTTTTCAGGCTGCGCTCGATTTCATCCAGCACCGCAGGCGTCAATCCCGCGTTACCGATGATGATGACGGGTTTAAGGGCATGGGCGCGCGCTTTAAGTTCGGTACGCTGTGCAACGGAGAGAGATAGCATGATAGGTATTCCAGATTTAAGGCACGGATTCTATCAGGTTACCGCCAAAATCGCTGAGCGAGCGATCTGCGGCGTTGCATGGTGCTCGCTTCCTCGCCTACCAGTGAGGTATGTTTCGGTCGCTGCGCGCCTTGCGCCTTGCATCTCATCTCGCTCAACAATTTTTGCAATAACTGAACACGATGAAGCCTTCTAAAACCAGCAAACAATGGATGCGTGAGCATGTGAATGACCCTTTTGTGCAAATGGCGCAAAAGGACGGCTATCGTTCGCGTGCCGCTTATAAGTTGCTGGAGATCGACGAGCGCGACCATCTCATCAAGCCCGGCATGGTGGTAGTTGATCTGGGCGCAACTCCCGGCGGTTGGTGTCAGGTGGTGGCGGGCAAGCTGGGACAGCAGGGGCGCATCATCGCGCTCGACTTGCTGCCGCTGCAGCCATTGCCGCGTGTGGAGTTCATTCAGGGCGATTTTCGCGAGGACAGCGTACTGGCGCAACTTGAAGAGAAACTGGATGGCAGAAAGATCGGCCTTGTAATTTCCGATATGGCACCCAATATCAGCGGCGTGGGCATGTCGGATCAAGCGCGAGCCATGTATCTGGCGGAGTTGGCTCTGGACTTCGCGGCTAAGCATCTGGCGCCCGGTGGATCGTTTGTGGTCAAGGTGTTTCAGGGTGTGGGTTTTGAGGAGTATCTGAAGCTGCTGCGTAGCCACTTTACCAAAGTGGTCGCACGCAAGCCGAAAGCGTCGCGTGACCGCAGCAGCGAACAATATCTGGTTGGGCTCGGCAAGCTTGAGTAAAAGTGGCGGAAAGTGTCTAATGCAAGAACATAACGTAATGCTCAATGTAGAGGCTATTTGTGAATAATCTGTTTAAAAGTGTTGGAATCTGGCTGGTTGTGGCTTTGGTGCTGATGACTGTGTTCAATCAATTCAATACGCGCCAGCAACAAACTGCACAAGCGCAGTTGGACTATTCGCAATTTCTGGATGAGGTGAAGGCAGGCCACATCGAAAAGGTGACGATCGAAGGCCGCAATTTGAAGGCGACCACCACGGATGGCAAGCGTGTCACCAGTTTTGCGCCCAACGATATCTGGATGGTTTCCGATCTGCTGAAAAATGGCGTAAAGATCGAAGCCAAGCCGGAAGAGGAACAAGGGTTCCTCATGCAGTTGTTTGTTTCCTGGTTCCCCATGTTGCTGCTGATCGGCGTTTGGATATTCTTCATGCGCCAGATGCAGGGCGGCGGCAAGGGCGGCGCATTCTCGTTCGGCAAGTCGCGTGCGCGCATGCTGGATGAAGCCAAAGAACGCTTCACCTTCGCCGATGTGGCAGGTTGCGATGAAGCCAAGGAGGAAGTGTCCGAGTTGGTGGACTTCTTGCGTGACCCGACCAAGTTCCAGAATCTGGGCGGGCGCATTCCGCGCGGCGTGCTGATGGTGGGTAGTCCCGGCACCGGTAAGACTTTGCTGGCCAAAGCCATTGCCGGCGAAGCCAAAGTTCCGTTCTTCTCCATTTCCGGTTCCGATTTCGTCGAGATGTTTGTCGGTGTCGGCGCGGCGCGCGTGCGCGACATGTTCGAGCAGGCCAAGAAACAGGCGCCTTGCATTATTTTCATCGATGAGATTGATGCCGTTGGTCGTCAGCGCGGTGCAGGGTTGGGCGGCGGCAATGATGAGCGCGAGCAAACGCTGAATGCCTTGCTGGTGGAAATGGACGGTTTCGAGGGTGCTTCCGGCGTGATCGTCATCGCCGCCACCAACCGTCCCGATGTGCTGGATTCCGCGCTGTTGCGCCCCGGTCGTTTTGATCGTCAAGTGGTAGTGCCGTTGCCGGACATTCGCGGACGCGAACAAATTTTGATGGTGCATATGCGTAAAGTGCCGTGCGCGCCCGACGTGAATGCCAATGTGTTGGCGCGCGGTACGCCCGGCATGTCCGGTGCCGACCTCGCCAATCTGGTGAATGAGGCGGCACTGTTCGCAGCGCGCCGCAGCAAACGTTTCGTCGAGATGGATGATTTCGAAGCAGCCAAAGACAAGATATTCATGGGCGCAGAGCGCCGCTCCATGGTGATGCCTGAAGAAGAACGCCGCAACACGGCGTACCACGAGTCCGGTCACGCGGTGGTGGCGAAGCTGATGCCCAAGACCGATCCGGTGCACAAAGTGACCATCATCCCGCGCGGTCGTGCGCTTGGTTTGACCATGCAACTGCCGTCGGAAGATCGCTACAGCATGGACAAGATTCGCATTCTTTCCACCATCACCGTGCTGTTCGGCGGACGCATCGCGGAAGAGTTGTTCATGAATCAGATGACCACTGGTGCATCCAACGACTTTGAACGCGCCACCGACATGGCACGCAAGATGGTCACCCAGTGGGGCATGTCAGACGCGCTGGGACCGATGGTATATGGCGAAAACGAAGGTGAAGTTTTCCTCGGCCGCTCGGTCACCACGCACAAAAATATTTCCGAGACCACCATGCAGCAAGTGGATGCCGAAATACGCCGCATCATTGATGAGCAATATGCATTGGCACGCAAGCTGATCGAAGCCAACCGCGACAAGATCGAAGCGATGACCAAGGCCTTGTTGGAGTGGGAAACCATTGATGCTGATCAAATCGACGACATCATGGCAGGCAACCCGCCGCGTGCGCCCAAGCCCAGCACCAGCAAAATGCCTGAACCGCCGAAGGATGAAGCACCGACTGCACCCGCTACTCCAACACAACCTGCGCAGGAAACTTGACGTTGTGAAATGTGAAATGTGAAATGGAATCGGTTTCACATTTCACATTTCGCCTTTCACGCTTCACTTTTCACATGATTTTCCATTGCGGCAAATTCCAGCTCGACCTATCGCGCCCACTCGTGATGGGTATCATCAACGTCACGCCTGATTCATTCTCGGACGGCGGGCGTCACGCATCGACCATTGCCGCCATTGCCCATGCCCGGCAACTGATTGCAGACGGTGCGGACATCCTCGACATCGGCGGCGAATCCACGCGTCCCGGTGCAGCAACAGTAAGCGAGCAGCAAGAGCTGGAGCGTGTGCTGCCGGTGATCGAAGGTTTGCGCGACATTTCTGTTCCAATCTCTATTGACACCTATAAACCCGAAGTGATGCGCGCAGCGATTCGCGCAGGTGCTGTCATGGTCAACGATGTGAATGCCTTGCAGGCGGAGGGTGCGTTGCAAACGGTGGCACAGAGCGATGTGGCGGTATGTCTGATGCACAAACAAGGCACGCCGCAGACCATGCAACAACGTCCCGCTTATCAAAATGTGCTGGATGAAGTGACAGCGTTCTTGCGCGAGCGCATCGCAGCCGCAGAAGCGGCGGGCATTGCGCGCGAACGCATCATGATCGATCCCGGATTTGGTTTCGGTAAAACAGTCGAGCATAATCTCGACTTGTTATGCGGGCTGCAAACGTTCCGTGCTTTGGGCTTGCCGGTGTTGGTGGGCTTGTCGCGCAAATCCATGCTGGGTGCGATCACCGGGCGCGAGGTGGACGAGCGCATGGCGGCGAGTGTGGCAGCAGCTTTGCTGGCAGTACAACGCGGCGCAGCCATCGTGCGTGTGCATGATGTGCGCGAGACGGTGGATGCGTTGAAGATTTGGAATGCAATAAACGGGGAATGAGATGAGCAGAAAATATTTCGGCACCGACGGCGTGCGCGGCAAAGTGGGCGAGCATCCCATCACGCCGCAATTCGTGATGCATTTGGGTTATGCCGCTGGCAAGGTGTTGGCGAAAGCCGAACACTCGCAGAGCGAACGTCCCGCTGTATTGATCGGCAAAGACACGCGCATCTCCGGCTACATGCTGGAATCCGCGCTGGAAGCCGGACTCATCGCGGCGGGCATCGACGTGTATCTGGCCGGGCCGATCCCGACACCTGCCGTGGCTTATCTCACCCGCGCATTGCGCCTGCAGGCAGGCGTGGTTATCTCCGCTTCGCACAACCCGTTTGAAGACAACGGCATCAAATTCTTCTCCGGCAGCGGCACCAAACTGCCGGACGAAGTGGAGCTTGCCATTGAGGCCGAGCTGGCTAACCCGATGCAGACCAATCCCTCGGAAAGTCTGGGCAAAGCCAAACGCATCGATGATGTGGTCGGGCGCTACATCGAATTTTGCAAGAGCACCTTTCCGCCGGATATGAATCTGCGCGGCATGAAGATCGTGGTCGATAGCGCGCACGGCGCGACTTACCATATCGCGCGTAACGTATTCCACGAACTCGGCGCCGACGTGATCGCCATCGGCGCTGAACCCAACGGCAAGAACATTAACGACGGTTACGGCGCGACCAAACCGCAGAACCTGCAAAAGGCCGTAGTAGAACACAAGGCGCAAATTGGCATCGCGCTCGACGGCGACGGCGACCGCCTGATCATGGTGGATGCCGCAGGCAAACTCTACGACGGCGACCAACTGCTCTACATCATCGCCAAACATCGCCAAGCACAAGGCACATTGCACGGCGGCGTGGTCGGCACACTGATGACTAACCTCGCCTTCGAACACGTCATGCAAAAGCTGGGCATCCCCTTCATGCGCGCCAAAGTGGGCGACCGCTACGTGATGGAATTGCTGCAACAAAAAGGCTGGCAACTCGGCGGCGAAAATTCCGGCCACATCATCTGTTTGGACAAGCACAGCACTGGCGACGGCATTGTCTCCGCACTGCAAGTGCTGTGCGCCCTGAGCATGAAGCAGCAGACCTTGGCGCAAGCCGCGCATGATCTGGTGATGTATCCGCAGATTCTTATCAACGTGAAAGTGACGGGCAAGGCGGCTGAGTTATTGGAGCGGCAGGCGGTCAAGATGGTGGTGGGGGAAGCGGAGCGGGCTTTGGATGGTAAAGGCCGCGTACTGCTGCGTCCTTCCGGCACCGAGCCACTGTTGCGGGTGATGGTGGAAGGGGAGGATGGGGGGCAGGTGAAGCAGTGGGCGGAGAGGATTGCGGGGGTGGTGAGGGAAGTGGCGGGGTAGACTTATTGTCCTATACCGAGGTCTTTGCGCATTGCTAATAGCATTGCATCAATGGCAGCACCTCGCGCTTCCGAGTTTGCTTTTGTTTGCTTAACTGCCTCAATAGAGGCGCTGACTTTTGAAGAAGCAACCAACTGAATTCTGGCTACCCATAGACCAAAATTTACTTGGTTTTCACGAGAAGTATCGTTTTCGTTTATTTTTGCATATGCGGCTAAGAAGCCAGTGAATGCTTCTTTGAGTTCGGTCATACGAAGGTCTTGCTGTTTTGCGCGACGAGATAACGAGTGCTGAACAAAGGCGGTTATGGCTGAGGTTATCGCCGAGCCAATACCCAAACCCCCGAGAAATACTGCCCAAGACTGTTCCATATTTTCTCCTTTGCTCTTCAAGTCTGCGAGCATCCTAACATGGTGACGCTGCTCCGAATAATAGAGTTGCGCAGATGCAAAGATTGCCGGGGGTTGCCCGGCGGCAAGTTCCTTTCTTTTGCTTCGCCAAAAGAAAGGAACCAAAGAAAAGGCGACCCCGGTTTGCCGCCGCTTCGCGGTTCCCTCGATAGTTCGCAAATAAGCGGGGCTGCGGAACTCGCGCTACGCGCTCAGACAGTCCTCGCCTAAACCTCCGCTTGTTTGCGAACTATCGAGGCGGCGCACAGGGGAGGGTAAGTCAAAATCAAATCCGGTTTTGTGTGGGCACAAGTGCCCACGTTTCTTTTTGGGATAGGTGGGCGCTTTGTGCCCACCTACACGGGTTTGGTTTTGGGTTTCCTGATTAGCCACGAAGCTCATTAAGTTGCAAGCCACCGTTTTACTCCCTTCTCCCGCCTGCGGGAGAGGGGACTGTTGATCTTTGTGGCTAATCAGGTTGGGTTTTGATTTTGACGTTGGTTTTTCGCTTTGCCTTCCCCTGTTCCGCCACCGAGTAGCGCAGGCTGGTCAGGGGCTTTCGGCGAGGACTGTCTGAGCGCGCAGCGCGAGTTCCGCAGCCGCCTGACCAGTCGAGCAACGCAGGGAATCCCGAAGGGATGGCGGATTGGGGTCGCCTTCTTTTTGGTTACTTTTTCTTGGCGAAGCAAGAAAAAGTAACTAGCTGTCGGGCTACCCCCGACGGTGTTGTTATTAAATTGAGAAATTCCATTCATGCTTCGACAGGCTCAGCACGAACGGAATTAAGGAATTTATTTTGCCCACTCCTTCGCAACGCCCGTCAATAGGTAATCCGCATGATGCGATGCGTGAAGATGCCCGTATTTACTGCCTCGCGGGCAAGTGGACTAATCAGTTTTGATGACGATTAACCAAATCGTCCGGTGATGTAGTCTTCCGTCTCTTTCCGCTTCGGATTGGTAAACACTGTGCTGGTGTCGCCAAACTCGATGAGTTCACCCAGATACATGTAAGCAGTGAAGTCGGAGATACGCGCTGCTTGTTGCATGTTGTGGGTGACGATGACGATGGTGAAATCCTGCTTCAGTTCGTCGATCAGTTTTTCGATATTCGCAGTGGAGATCGGGTCGAGGGCGGAGGTCGGTTCATCCAGCAGCAGCACTTGCGGTTTGACGGCGATGGCGCGGGCGATGCACAGGCGCTGTTGCTGGCCGCCGGAGAGGCCGGTGCCGCTTTGTTTCAACTTGTCTTTCACTTCGTTCCACAGTGCGGCTTTTTTCAGCGTCCATTCCACGCGCTCGTCCATCTCGTTGCGGCTGAGCCGTTCGTACAATTTCACACCGAAGGCGATGTTGTCGTAGATGGACATCGGGAACGGCGTGGGTTTCTGGAACACCATGCCGATCTTGGCGCGCAGCATGTTGAGATCCTGCTTTTTGTCGAGCAGGTTCTGCCCGTCGAGCAGCACTTCTCCGGTCGCGCTTTGCTTGGGATATAACTGGTACATGCGGTTGAAGGCGCGCAGCAGCGTGGATTTGCCGCAGCCGGAGGGACCGATGAAAGCGGTGACCATTTTTTCCGGAATGGTCAGGTTGATGTCCTTCAGCGCGCGATCTTTGCCGTAGTAGAAATTCAAATCCTTGACGATCAGCTTCGGGTTTGGGATTACAGTTTCGGCATGCATCGGGATATCCTCAATGATGGGTAGTTTGTTGGCGGAACAGTACACGCGCCAAGATGTTCAGGGTGAGCACGCTCGCGGTAATCAGCAGTGCGCCAGCCCAAGCGAGGTTTTGCCAATCGTCGTAAGGACTCATGGCGAATTGGAAAATAACCACCGGCAGGTTGGCCATCGGTTGGTTCATGTTGCTGTAGAACTGGTTGTTCAGCGCGGTGAACAGCAGCGGCGCGGTTTCGCCGCTGACGCGCGCCACGGCCAGCAGCACGCCGGTCAATATCCCGGCACGGGCTGCACGCAGGGTGACGAAGTTGATGATCTTCCATTGCGGCGCACCCAGTGCGGCGGCGGCTTCGCGCAGGCTGTTGGGGACCAGGCGCAGCATGTTCTCGGTGGTGCGGATCACCACGGGGATGACGATGATGGCCAGCGCCAAGGTGCCGCCCCATCCTGCGAAGTGGCCGACTTTGACCACATAGACCTCATATACAAACATGCCGATGACGATGGAGGGCGCGGACAACAGCACGTCGTTGATGAAGCGGGTCAGCGGTGCCAGCCAGCCGCGCTGGCCGAATTCGGCCAGATAAGTTCCGGCCAGAATGCCGATGGGCGTGCCAATCAACACACCCAATCCGGTCATCATCACGCTGCCGAAGATGGCGTTGATGAGGCCGCCAGTGCTGCCGGGCGGCGGGGTGGTTTGGCTGAACACACTCAAGTGAAGATGGGGTAGGCCGTTCGCCAGCAGTGTCCATAGTATCCAGCCCAGCCAGAACAGGCCGAACGCCATGGTGAGCACCGAGATGCTCAGGCTGGCCAGGTTGATGATGCGGCGACGCGTGTAAAGATCAAACATATCAGGCTCCGCGTCCTTCGCCTTGCGCCAGCTTGTACAGCATGAGGCGGGCAAGCGAGAGCACCACGAACGTGATGAAGAACAGGATCAGGCCGAGCTCGATCAGCGACGAGGTGTACAACTCGCCGACGGCTTCGGTGAATTCGTTAGCCAATGCCGATGAGATGCTGTTGCCGGGCATCAGCAGCGATTGGTTGAGTTCATGCGCATTGCCGATGACGAAAGTGACCGCCATCGTCTCGCCCAGCGCGCGCCCCAAGCCGAGCATGATGCCGCCGACCACACCGATCTTGGTGTAAGGCAACACCACATTGCGCATCACTTCCCAAGTGGTTGCGCCCAAGCCGTAGGCGGATTCCTTGAGCATGGCGGGGACGACATCGAACACGTCGCGCATCACCGAGGCGATGAACGGGATGACCATGATGGATAAGATGATGCTGGCGGTGAGGATGCCGATGCCCATCGGCGGGCCGGAGAAGAACGGGCCGAGCAAAGGCCAAGTGCCGATATGGTCGTTGAGCCAAGGCTCGACATGGTCGCCAAACAGCGGAGCGAATACGAACAATCCCCACATGCCGTAGATGATGCTGGGAATGCCCGCCAGCAGTTCGACCGCGATGCCGAGCGGACGGCGCATCCAGCGCGGCGAAAGCTCGGTCAGAAAAATGGCGATGCCGAAGCTGACCGGAATCGCGATCAACAGCGCGATGCCGGAGGTGACCAAAGTGCCGACGATGGGTATCCACGCGCCGAACTGGTCGGTAACAGGGTTCCACTGGGAACTAGTGATGAAGCCGAAGCCGTAGGCGTGAATAGCAGGCATGCTGCCTACGATCAGCGAGCCGATAATGGCGACAAGCAAAGCCAGCACACCGAATGCGGCCAGACGTGTCAGATTGCGGAACAACACGTCGAGCAAGGCTTGTCGTTTATGGCTCGCTTCTTGGAGGAACGTCGGCATAGTTGAGCTTTTGTTTTGGTGTTTGGAAAAATTACGGGGGCGTTTATAGCCCCCGCGATTATAACTTAGAACGTGTAACTTACTTCCACAGCGCCTTGCCGGAAGCGTCCTTAACTTGAGCTTTCCACGCGGCACGAATCATCTTGGTGACATTGTCCGGCAGCGGAACATAGTCCAGGCTGGCAGCCATATTGTCGCCGTTGGTGTATGCCCAGTCGAAGAACTTCATCACTTCTACAGCGTTCGCCGCTTTCTCTTGTGATTTGTAGATCAGGATGAACGTCGCACCGGTGATAGGCCAGCTATTCTTGCCGGGTTGGTTGGTCAGCACCATGTAGAAGCCTTTGTCTGCATCCCACTTGGCATTGGCAGCGGCAGCCTTGAAGTTTTCCGCTTCCGGTTTGACGAACAATCCATCGTGGTTTTTCATCTGCACGTAATTCATCTTGTTCTGCAACGCATAGGCATACTCGACGTAACCGATGGAGTTCTTGATGCGCTGTACATACGAGGCAACACCTTCATTACCTTTGCCACCGGTACCGGCAGGCCATTCCACTGCCGTACCTGCACCCACTCCGCGCATCCAGTCCAGACTGACTTGGGAGAGATAGGTGGTGAAGATGAAAGAGGTGCCGGAGCCGTCAGAACGGTGCACCACGGTGATAGCGCTATCCGGCAGATTCACGCCGCTGTTTTCGGCAGCAATCCGTGAATCGTTCCATTTTTTGATCTTGCCCATGTAGACGGCAGCCAGAACTTCGCCACTCATTTTCAATTGTCCGGGTGCGATGCCTTCAACATTGATTACCGGCACCACACCGCCGATCACGGTCGGGAATTGTGTCAGGCCGCCGAGTCCCAATTCTTCCGGTTTCAATGGCATATCCGAAGCGCCGAAGTCCACAGTCTTGTTTTTGATTTGCTTGATACCGCCACCGGAGCCGATGGATTGATAATTCATGCCCGTGCCGGTTTGGGCTTTGTAGGCTTCAGCCCACTTTGCGTAAACAGGGTAGGGGAAGGTAGCGCCCGCACCGGTGATGTCCATGGCGAATGCCGTGCCAGCAGACAGCAACGCCACAGACAGGCCGATACCGCGCAGAAGTTTGTTCAATAAATTCATTTTGATTCCTCCAATAATTGCCGAGTGATGTGTGCCGTTTGCCAGCGATATGCATCCTATGCGAGGTTTGTTACATGAATATTACAGAAATAAGTTATTTGAAAACAAAATAACCACGTCCTGTGGCCGTGGTTGCAGTCTGTGCCTGTTGCATCTCCAATAAGCCAAGATGGCACTGACGGAGAAGCAGAATTAAAACTCGTAGGTGAAATTCACGCCGAGGTGCGAGCCGTTGATAGGCGCAGCCCCAGCAACAGAATATGAACTACCCCCGCTAGTATAGGTTTTGGGCTGGTATTTTTCCGATACAAAGCGGAAATTGAGCCAGCCTTGCTGGGCTATGTGGTAACCAATTTCCGCCACAATGCCAGTGGTATTGTCAAAGGTGATTTTATCGGTCAGTCCGCTGTATTCGGGAGAATTGACGAAGCGCATCCCACCGCCGATACGGAAACGATCCTTCCCTGTGTAGTAGGCTAGCGCCTCAATCGGGAAGCGGCTGAACGTGAGGTCGCCATTGCTTCCTATTGCGTAATCCAGATGGTAGTTGATGCTTAACATCAACGCGAGTGGTTCGTTTTCAAATTGATATAGTCCACCCACTCCGACTTGTTCAAGCGCACCCGCCTTGATTTTTGTTGTGTTACCGTTTGAATAAACGCCTGTAGCAATCGTATCCCCGCCATAAGTTAAGCCGCCGTTCAATACGAGATGCAATCCGGGCTTGGTGGGAATGAGCACAAATTTGGCAGGCTCTTCTGGTGGTGTTGTGTCTGGCGTTGCTTCGTCAGACAGCGCATGCGCACTAACGGCAAGAAATAACAAAGCAATTGCTAGTAGCAACTTGAAAATAAAGCTCATGACATCACCTTTCAGGCGGTAGGGTAAATTGGTAATCTGGCGGGATTATAGCCAAATTCAATGGAGTCTTTTTGGCGCGGCTGCTGTGGATGGCGTTTCAGAGTCTAGGCATTTGCCATGAAAGTTATAGATATTGGATATTAGGTGAATTGCGGAAAAGATATAATCCCAACAGCGGGAATGCTCGCTATACCGTTCAATTAATTCTGGAGAGAAAGAAAATGCGTAATCTGCTCGTTGTTATTTTTGCCTCGTTGTTTGTTGCCAATGTTGCTTTCGCTGATGCTTCCTGCGAATCAAAAGCCGTCAGCAAGGATGGCAAACCTCTGGCTGGTGCTGCCAAGGCTGCGTCCATCAAAAAATGCGAAAAAGAAACTGCTCCTACTGCGCCCTCTTGTGAATCCAAGGCAGTGAGCAAAGACGGCAAGCCTTTGGCTGGCGCCGCCAAAGCCGCATCCATCAAGAAGTGCGAAGCGGATGCCAAGAAATAATTTGGTTTAGTTTGTATTGAATTGTTCCGGCGGGTAAATCCCGCCGGAATTTTTTGCGGGACCGGCTCGATGCTAGCCTGGAAAAACGGCCAGCTGCACATTTTATGAAAACAAGCCAATTAATTCTGTATCAAACATGAAAAAACCACCGCCCTCCGAATACCCGGAAATACGCGCAGGCCAATCCATCGAGTTGCTGAAAGCACTGCACATTCTGACGCGCGACGGCAAGATGAATCAGGATTCGCGGCGCAAGTTGAAGCAGGTGTATCACTTGTATCAATTCATCGAGCCGTTGCTGCAAGAAGTGCGCAACGAGCGTAACGAAATCACGCTGGTGGATCACGGCGCGGGCAAGTCGTATCTGGGTTTTATTCTGTACGATTTGTTCTTCAAGGCACTGAAGGATACCTCGCATATCTACGGCATCGAAACGCGCGAGGAACTGGTCACACATTCGCGCGAGCTGGCGCAGCATTTGGATTTCGGCGGCATGTCTTTCCTGAATCTGTCGGTGGCGGAATCCATCGTGTCAGACCAGTTGCCCAACAGAGTAGACGTGGTGACCGCGTTGCATGCCTGCGATACGGCGACCGATGATGCGATTCATTTTGCCTTCAAGAAGCAGGCCAGCCACATTGTGCTGGTGCCCTGTTGCCAGGCGGAAGTGGCGGCGGTGTTGCGCAAGAACAAGGGCAAGCAACTGGCGAAGGATGCGCTCACCGAGTTGTGGCGGCATCCCATCCATACGCGCGAATTCGGCAGCCACCTGACCAATGTGTTGCGCTGTTTGCAATTGGAGGCGCACGGCTATCAAGTCACGGTCACCGAGTTGGTGGGCTGGGAGCATTCGATGAAGAACGAGCTTATCATTGCCAGCTACAAGAACCTGCCGCGCCAGCGGGCGGCGCAGCGGCTGGGCGAGGTGCTGCACAGCGTGGGGCTGGAGGAAATGAATGCGCGGTTTTTTGTGGACTCCGGCTTGCTCGCAGAAGTGAAAATATAATATTTTCAATAGCCACCTGCTTGCAGAGCGCCGTCAATCGGTGATTTACATGATATGTGTGTGGAGATGACCGTGTTTGCTGGCTTGCGAGCCAGGTAAAATAATAATTAGCAACTCTGGGAAGGGAATTCTATGCAAATCAGTAAAGAATCAGGCTCACACTACGAGCGTATCGGCGGCGAACCGAAAGTGCGCGCCCTCGTGCAACGCTTTTACCAACTGATGGACGAACTGCCGGAAGCGCACGGTGTGCGCAAGATGCATGCTGCCAGCCTGAAAGGTTCGGAAGATAAACTATTCATGTTCCTTTCCGGCTGGATGAACGGGCCGCAGTTGTTTGTGCAGAAGTTCGGACATCCCCGCTTGCGCCAGCGTCACTTGCCGTTTGCGATTGGTGATGCCGAGCGCGATCAGTGGATGCTGTGCATGAAACAGGCGCTGCAGGATGTGGTCGAGGATGAAGCATTGCGCAAGGAATTGATTGAAGCCATCGGCAAGGTCGCCGATTTCATGCGCAACAAAGCGTAGGTCTTTGCTCCCTTCTCCCGCAGGCGGGAGAAGGGCTGGGGATGAGGGTTTAAAAATATTCGCAAAGTTTGACAGCCCTCACCCCAACCCCTCTCCCGCCTGCGGGAGAGGGGCTATTCACTTGCGCACGGGCGGTTCCAGATCGCCGCTGCGTAATTTGAAATCGCCGGTTTTGCGGTCGGCGAAGAAATTTTCCAGCGTGGAAC